>NZ_CP094468.1:704046-1408093 GCF_023347275.1 Faecalibacterium sp. I3-3-89
TGCGTCAACGGAACGCTGTACACGCTGGACGGCCCGGTGGAGGACGAAAGTGAGATCAAGCAGCGCATCTTGGAGAACATCGAGGAATATGTCACCTCCGGCCTGTCCAAAAAGGTCACCAACATTCTGGAGACCATCAAGCTGCTGGCCTTTTCCGACCCGTTCCCCATCGAGCAGGACTGCATCCACCTCCAGAACGGCGTGTACCATCTGCCGGACGGCACCTTTCAGGAAAGCCGCCTGTTTTGCCAGAACCGCCTGCCGGTGAAGTACGATCCCAAAGCACCCACCCCTGACCGCTGGCTGACCTTCCTGCACGAACTGCTGGACGATGCCGACATCCCCACCTTGCAGGAATATCTGGGCTACTGCCTCATCCCCAGTACCAAGGGGCAGAAGATGATGCTCATCGTTGGCAAGGGCGGCGAGGGCAAGTCCCGCATCGGGCTGGTGCTCAAGCGACTCATGGGAGATGCCGCCAGCAATGGCAGCGTCCAGAAAGTCGAGAACAACCGTTTTGCCCGTGCCGATCTGGAACGCCGCCTGCTGATGATCGACGATGATATGGACATGAACGCCCTGCCCAAGACGAATTATATCAAGACCATCGTGACTGCCGAAGCCAAGTTGGACTTGGAGCGCAAGGGTGTCCAGAGCTACCAGCGTGACATCTACGCCCGGTTCCTCTGCTTCGGCAACGGTGCGCTGACCTCGCTGTACGACCATTCGGACGGCTTCTTTCGCCGCCAGCTCATCCTGACCACCAAGGACAAGCCTGCCGACCGCACGGATGACCCCTTCCTTGTGGAGAAGATGTGCGCCGAGTTGGAGGGCATCCTGCTCTGGTGTCTGGAAGGGCTGCACCGGTTGGTGCAGAACGATTTCCGCTTCACGGTCAGCGAACGAGCCGCCGCCAACGTGGACACCATCAAGCGCAGCAGCAACAATGTCATCGACTTCATGGAGTCCGAGGGCTACTTCCGCTTCAAGGCGGACTACTCCATCAGCTCCAAGGAGTTCTACGACATTTATAAACAGTGGTGCGAAGACAACGCCTGCCACAGCGTATCGGCCATCCGTTTCAGCGCCGAACTGCGCCAGAATGACCGCCGCTATAACCTTGAAGCCACCAACAACATCTACCTGCCCGGTGGCCGCAGGGTGCGGGGTTTCGTGGGCATTGAGCCGCTTGTCCACCCCTGCCCGTAAAAAGTGCATTTTTTTACGGAAGAAGTTCGTACAACCTGTACGGTCTGTACTTGTACGCACCTGTACGGAAAATTCAAGTAAATTAAAACGTGCTATCGTTTATATTTCAAATTTCCGTACGCCGTACAGACCGTACGGGTTATTTGAAGTCCGTACGCAATTTTTTCAGATGCGTACGGAGCAATCAAGTTCGCATTGTGCGAACTTGATCGTAGCTCTCCCGCAGGAGACGTTCCCCCTCGGAGAGTCCTCGAAGAGCCCACTACACTTTGCAGCCCATAGGGATGAAAGTGTTATAGTGGGTTATTACACTTCCGAAGAAGTGCATCTCCGTTCCCCGTTACCTCCCGATGAACCCCGAAAGGAGGGATGCCCTTTGGCAAGAAATGATGGTATTGACCGCACAAGTGTCCGAAACCTCGCCGTTTCGGATAAGGCCGTTGGTAACACCCAGCAGCACAACGAGCGCGAAAAGGACAGCTATCGGAACCCCGATATTATCCCCCAGCGCGCTGCATGGAACGTCCACTTCAAAAAGCCAACCGCCAGCTACACCGACCTATTCGCCCAACTGGAAGCCGCCGGAACCATCTCCACGCGCGGCTTGAAGCCGGATGCCACCCATTACTGCGAGCTTGTCTTTGATGTCAACTCGGCCTACTTTGACAACCACGGCGGCTACGAGTTCGCCAAGCAGTTCTATGAGGATGCCTACCAAGCTGCCGTTCAAATCGTGGGCGGTGAGCAGTATATCCTCTCGGCAGTCATGCACGCCGATGAGATCAACCGTGCCATGACCGAAGCATTAGGCCGTGAAGTCTACCACTATCATCTCCATGTGGTCTATGTGCCTGTGGTGGAAAAGCAGATCCTCTGGTCGAAACGCTGCAAGGACAAGGCACTGGTCGGCACCGTCAAGGAGACTGTCATGCAGGTCAGCCGGAGCAAGAAGTGGGCATCCAAACCTCTGCTGGACGATGCCGGAAAGCCTGCGCTGCAAAAGAACGGCAAGCCAGTCCTGAAGAAGTCGTACAGCGTCTTGCAGGACAACTTCTTCAATTTTATGCGCGCTGCCGGGTACACCGATATAGAGCGCGGTGAACGCGGCAGCACTGAAGAACACCTGACCGTCACCCAGTTCAAAGTCCAGCGGGAGCAGGAGCGTCTGGACAGCCTGACTGCCCAGATTGACCAGAAAGAGCAGCACCTCACCCAAACCAACAAAACCCTCTCCAAGACCGAAAAGGAACTTGCCGCTGTGCAGAAAAAGGCCACGCTCACGAAAGAAGCCCTCATTCATGCGCGCGATCTGGATTATATCGGCAAGCGCACCATTCTCGGTAACTACTCGCTGACCGAAGAAGAATTTTCCAAGCTGAAAAAGCAAGCCGACCACGGCTATATGATGGACGTGGAGAACCGCCGCTTGAAAGAAGAACTTTCCACCGCCAAGAAGGAGGCCGTTCGTTGGAGCAACAAGTACCACGACCTGTGGTACGACGTGAAACCCTATCTGGATGCTCTCCACCGTGCGCCCGAACTGGTGCGCGGCTTTCTGGAAAAGATTCTTGCCCCCAAGCAGGAGCGCACCATGAATGTGCCGCAGCGAAACCGCAAGCGTGGGCAGGATATGGAACTTTGATTTTCGGAGGATACCATTTGAACAAAAAGAAGAAGTCGAACAAATCCGGCTACCCGGATGAAGCAATCAAGACCCTTGCGCGTTGCTTTTATCCCTCCATGGTTGAGTTTTTCAACAGCGAGGAAGGCCAGCGTGAATATGAGGAATGGCTGAAAGAGCAGGAAGTTCTACAAGCCTTGCCTGTTGCAGCATAAAAACAGCAGGACGCTCCCAGTAAAGGGAACGCCCTGCCTTATATAGATGTATCTCACCGAGGTGTGTCCAGTTGGGCACACCTCTTATTTTTTTGCCCTTAATCTTCTAACCCATGGCTCCCGGCTGCATTTTTCAAATATTCCTCTGGGTCACCGTTCAGAATCAAATCGGCATAGCTCAGCGGGTCATTGTAGATAAGGTAGTCCAATTCCGTCTGCTGTGCCATAGTCACATTCAGTGCATCCTCGACCCCGGTGCAGCCGATGGAAATTTTTCTCCCATCTTGGAGAGTCAACTCCACACACCCGGTATCCATGTTAAACTTGCAGGCTCTTTCATCGTACTTCATAATCGCATCCTCCAATTCTCGTTATCGGCTTACGGTCTATGACAAGGCATCAGAGTTTTGCGCCGTCCACAGGAGCCTTCATTGTTGTACCCGAAGAAAACGAAAAATCCGAACCCTTCTCCAATCGGAAACAGGTTCGGATTTTTCTTGTTTGGTGGGCGCGGGTGGATTCGAACCACCGAAGCTGAAAGCAGCAGATTTACAGTCTGTCCCCATTGGCCACTCGGGAACACGCCCTTATACAGTTTTTTGCAGTCGAAGACTGCCTGTATATATTACCACTCGGGAGCGTGTTTGTCAACTGCTTTTTACAGCTTTTTCGGGAAAATCCGGATGCTGGACGGCATGGTTCAGTCGCGGGGACGGCCGTAGCGGTGGATCTTCTTGGAGGGGCGGCGGTCATGCTGGGCGTTGAGGAAGAGCCACGCGACATAGACGATGGCGCAGAGGGCGCTGACGCAGAGCACGACCCTGAGGTAGAGACTGCCGAAGAACTCCCGCAGCTTCGAGAGGGAGTAGAGCAGGCTGCTCTGGCTCACGTCCTGCCCGGCGATGAGGTTGACCATGCCGATGGTCTCGCCGGCCAGCTTCAGCTCCACCGTTCCGATGATGTCGCCCTGCTGAATGGGGGCGCAGACGTAGTCGGGCAGATGGAAATACTTCTGGGTCACGGTGCCGTCGCCCGAGGAGGGCAGGAGGGTCATCATGCTGTTGTCGGGGTAGAGCTTGAGGGTGTCGGTGTCGGAGGAATATTTGACGGGGATCTCGGCCAGTGCGAGGTCGGTGTCCAACGCGGGCTGGATGGAAAAGCTCTGGAACACCCAGTCGATAAGCCGGGTCGTCTCGTAGAGGGCCGGGCGGCGGTTGGCATAGCCGTAGGCGTCGCAGGTGTCAGGGCTTTGCATGATGCAGAAGATATAGGTCGAGCCGTTCTGATTGGCCCACGAAACATAGCTCTGGTCGCCGTGGTCGTTTTTGTAGGCCATCACGTCGCACATACCGCCCTGCATGGCCTTTCGGTAGAAGCTGCCGCCGCTGGTCTTGTTGAGCGCTACATTCTGGCTCAGGAGGACGAAGCTCTTGGCGTGCTTTTCCTTGGCGGGCATGGTGAAGGTGGGGGCGGACGAGATCTCCACGAAGGCATCAAAGCTCATCAGATACCGCAGGATAAGGTACATATCCACGGCTGTGGTCACATTGCCGCTGTCGAGGCCGCAGGCGTCCGTCCATGTGCTGCCGGTGGTGCCGATGCGCTGGGAGAGGGCATTCATCTGGCTCACCCAGCCGGCGAGGTCACCGCCCGAGAGGCTGTAGGCGAGGCCCATGGCGGCTTCGTTAGCGTTCCGCGTCACCATCGCATAGACGGCCTCCCGGTAGGTGAAGGTCTCGTTGGAGCGCATATCGGCGTTGTCGCTGTTGTGGACGTAGTCCGAGATGGCAAAGGGCATCTGGAAGGTATTGTCGAGCTGGTCGGCATAGTTTGTCAGCAGCAGTGCGATGGTCATATATTTGGTCAGCCCCCCGGCGGGCACCTGACGGGAGCTGTCCTTGTCGTAGACGATGATGTTGGTGTCTGTATTGACGACATAGGCGCTTCTGGCCTGCACCTCATAGAAGAGGCTGGGGTCGAAGAGGGCTGAGGCCGGTGCACACAGGCAGCTCAACAGCAAAACAAGGCTGAGAAACAGGGTAACGATACGTTTCATGTGGACATTTTCCTCAAAAAGCGATAATATATTATAGTATCGGACAAAAAGCATGGTCCGTTCACACAGAGCAGAAACAAGGCTCGCCAGAGGGGCCTTATACTTTATAATAACAGGTTTGATGGGGCGTGACAAGGCTTTTGGGTCGATTTCACACTCCGCACAGGGAGGCAGAGAATGGTATATCTTACGGGCGACACCCACGGCGAGCTGGACCGTTTCAAAGAAAGAGAACTGCGCCGGGCAGGCAAGGGCGACATCGTCATCGTGCTGGGCGATTTCGGCTTCGTGTGGGACGGCAGCAAGGCCGAGCAGAAGAAGCTGGACTGGCTGCGCAGACGGCCTTACACCCTCCTTTTCCTCGACGGAAGCCACGAGAACTACGACCTGCTGGAGCAGTATCCCACCGAGGAAAAATTCGGCGGGCTGGTGCAGCCGCTGGGCGGGGAGCTGTACCATGTCTGCCGGGGCAGCGTTTTGGAGCTGGAAGGGAAGAAATACCTCTGCTTCGGCGGTGCGGAAAGCCCGGACAAGGAAGAACGGGAGACCCACGTCAACTGGTGGCCGCAGGAGATGCCCTCGGACGAGGAATACGCCCGCTGCGAAGCTGCGCTGGAAGCAAACGGCTGGCAGGTAGATTATGTGCTGACCCACGACGCGCCAAGCAAGTTTCTGGATTTCAGCGTGCTGGCTGTGGGCGAGAGCAACCGGCTGCACCTCTTCCTCGACAAGGTCGTGATGAAGACGACCTACGAAAAGTGGTTCTTCGGCTGCTATCACCGGGACGTGCAGCTCTCCACCAAGAGCCGCTGCCTCTTCTGCGATGTGGTGAGCATCGGGGAGAAGAAAAAGTGGTGGCAGAAAAAGAGCAGACATTGAACCAGAAGGCCTCCGCAGTTTGACGCTGCGGGGGCCTTTTTTGCTGCTCCTCAGTTCATGGCCCCGGCCTGATCGAACATCTGCTCGACCTGACGGGCCAGCAGGGCGTGCTCAGGGCGCTCGAGGAGTGGGTCTGCGGCCAGCAGGGCCGCGGCCTCGCTCTGGGCGGCGTGGAGGGTGCGGGTGTCGTTCATGAGGTCGGCGACCTGTAAGGTCGGCAGGCCATGCTGGCGGCTCCCGAAGAAGTCGCCGGGGCCGCGGGTCTCGAGGTCGTACTGGGCCACAGCGAAGCCGTCGGAGGTGGAGCAGAGGAAGCGGAGCCGCTTCTGCACCGACTCGGAGGCGTTGTCGCTGACGAGGAAGCACCAGCTCTCCGCCGCGCCCCGGCCCACCCGTCCGCGCAGCTGGTGGAGGGCGCTCAGACCGTACCGCTCGGCATTCTCGATGACCATGACCGTGGCGTTTGGCACATCCACACCCACCTCGATGACGGTGGTGGAGACGAGGGCATCCAACCGCCCGGCCTTGAAATCCTCCATGACCTCGGCTTTTTCCTTCGGCTTGAGCCTGCCGTGCATCAGACCCACCCGGCGGTCGGGCAGCAGGGCCTTGGCGATGTCCTCGTAGTAGCTCTTGACGGCGTTAAGGCCGCTGCCGCCCGCGTCCTCGATGGCGGGGCAGACGATATACACCTGACGCCCGGCACCGATCTCCCGGTCGAGGAAGCCGTAGAGGTCGGCCCGCTTCTTGCCGGTGATGCAGCGGGTCTTGACCGGCTTGCGGCCCGGCGGCAGCTCGTCGAGGATGGAGATGTCGAGGTCGCCGTACATCAGAAGCCCCAGTGTCCGGGGAATGGGGGTGGCGCTCATGACCAGCAGGTGGGGGTTCGCGGCCTTTTCGGCCAGCAGGCCCCGCTGACGGACGCCGAAGCGGTGCTGCTCGTCCACGACGGCAAGCCCCAGCCGGGCGAAGCTCACGCCCTCGCTGAGGATGGCGTGGGTGCCCACGATGAGGTCGGCTTCGTCGTCCCGGATGGCGGCGAGGGTGGTGCGGCGCGGGGCAGCCTTCATCCCGCCTGTGAGCAGGGCCACCCGCATCCCGAAGGGGGCAAGCAGGCGGTTCAGGTTCTCGGCGTGCTGGCTGGCCAGGATTTCGGTGGGCGCCAGAAGCGCTGCCTGATACCCGGCCCGGATGCAGGCCCAGATGGCCGCAGCGGCCACCAGCGTCTTTCCGCTGCCCACGTCGCCCTGCAGGAGCCGGTTCATGGAGGTCTCACCCGCCATATCGGTCAGGATCTCTTCCACGGCCCGCCGCTGTGCGCCGGTGGGAGAAAAGGGGAGAGCGTCCCAGAAGGGGGAGACGTCGGCCTTTTGCATGGGCGCGCCGGTGGAGGCTGCGCCGTGGGTCTTCATCCGCCCGATGCCCAGCTGCAAGACCAGCAGTTCTTCGTAGATGAGCCGCCGCCGCGCCGCGAAGGCCTCCTCCTCAGAGGCAGGGCAGTGGATGGCCCGGACGGCGTCGGCCTTGGGGAGCAGGCGGTATTTTTTCAGCATCCCGGGGGGCAGGGGGTCGGGCAGAAGCTCGACGTGAGGGAGGAGCTGGCGCACACATTTGGCGATGGCGCTGCTGGTCAGCCCTTCGGTCTGTGGGTAGACGGCCTCGAAGGGGGAGGAGGCCACCTGTGCGTCGGTGCGCACCTGCGGGTTGACCATCTGGCGGCGGAGCATCCCGCCGGTCACGATGCCCTGAAAATAATATTCCTGTCCCAGCTCCAGCTTCTGGACCGCATAGGGATTGTTGAACCATGTGACCTCGAGGCTGGACACATCATCCCCGGCGGTGATGCGCTCCATCCGCCGCCCGCCCGGGAGGATGCGCCCGCCGGGCTTTGCGAATACCTCGGCCTTCACGACACACTCGGTGTCGCTGGGAGCTTCGGCGATGGAATAGGGCTTCGAGAAATCCAGATACCGGCGGGGATAGTGGCAGAGCAGGTCGCTGAGGGTCAGGATGCCCAGCTTCTCGAACCGCTCGGCGGTCTTAGGGCCGACGCCCTTGAGGTAGCGCACCGGAGTGTCCGGGGTGAGGGTGGTGTGAGACTCGGCAGGCATGGCGCGGCCTCCTTTCCGGAAAGTGATGATATGTCCATTGTATCACGGCGGAGGGCAAAAGAAAAGCGCCCCGCCGGAGCGGGGCGCGAAGATGTTCAGACCTTGCTGCCCATTCGGAACAGACCTTTGAGTCCCTCCCAGAAGGCCACGACCCGGGCGCGGGGGAGGAAGTAGTTGACCAGCAGCGCCATGATGACGCCGATAGCGGTGTCGAGGATGCGATTGAGCGCGTAGCTCACATAGCTCTCGATGGGGGTGCTGAACAGCACGATGCAGAGCACCACGCCGCCGGGCTGGACGCCGCCCGGCCAGAAATACTGGCACAGCAGGATGAGGATGACGGTGGCAGCGCCCAGCAGCACCGCCAGAAAAACGGTGTGGCCGCCCTGCGGATAGAACAGCAGATACACCCAGAACACACCGATGGACAGCAGGCCTCCGATGAGGGTGCCGAACAGTCGGTTGCCGCCGTTCTGGATGGAATCCCGCATATCGACGCCCATGCCGAAGATGACGCCGATGCAGGCAAAGGCCGGGTTGCGGCCAATGAGACAGTAGACGATGGCCACCAGCATGGCACTGACGGCAGTTTTGATGGTGCGCCAGCCCACATGGAGCTGGAAATCCTTGCGCGGGAACTCTGGCATGAGTCTGTATCCTCCTCTATTGATGCAGTTCTTAGCCGTTTTTTTGCGGACACGCCTAGCATAGCACAGAGCGAAGAGGGGGGACAAGACTTTTTGCGTAAGTAGATTATTTAACGAGAGCGGAAAACAAAAAATCCCGGATGCCTCAGCACCCGGGAATCTTTTGGAGGTGACGACCAGATTTGAACTGGTGGATGAGGGTTTTGCAGACCCTTGCCTTACCACTTGGCCACGTCACCATATTTGGAGCAACTGTTGCTGCTCCTTATGGAGCGGCCGACGAGGCTCGAACTCGCTACCTCCACCTTGGCAAGGTGGCGCTCTACCAGATGAGCTACGGCCGCATATTCGGTGCATTTACCCCTGCACCCATCATTTAATGATGCCCTGAAATAAATTCAAAGTAGGTAGAAGCTTTCGCTTCAAATGTGGCGACCCGGATCGGGCTCGAACCGACGACCCCCAGCGTGACAGGCTGGTGCTCTAACCAACTGAGCTACCGGGCCATACCGGAGCAACTGCTGCTGCTCCATAATGGAGCGGCCGACGAGGCTCGAACTCGCTACCTCCACCTTGGCAAGGTGGCGCTCTACCAGATGAGCTACGGCCGCATATTGGAAACCCTGCTGGGTTTCCTGACTGGTGCCTCCGATCGGAATCGAACCAATGACACGGGGATTTTCAGTCCCCTGCTCTACCGACTGAGCTACAGAGGCGCACCGGACGATGATTATTATACCTGAAATTTCGATTTTGTAAAGGGGTAAATGCAAATTTTTTTGAGAATTTTTGAATTTTCTTTATTTTTGCCGTGCCATCGACCAAAATAAGACAGACTTTTTCGGCGGTTTTGGGAGGGTAGGAGGAAAGGAGCAGAATGAGAAAGAAGAATTGACATTGGCAACAACCTATGGTTTAATGAAAAGGAATGACAAAAATCGCTTTTTTCCCGACAAGGGGAGATATATACCTATATATAGCAAAAGCGTTTGAGACGGCCCCGCAGCAGACCATTCCGGGGCCGGGAGGAGCAGCATGGCAAAAAAACAGGAATATGGCAACGAAAGCATTACCTCGCTGAAGGGCGCGGACCGTGTGCGCAAGCGCCCGGCCGTCATCTTTGGTTCGGACGGCGTGGAGGGCTGCGCACACTCCATCTTCGAGATCGTTTCGAACTCCATCGACGAGGCCCGCGACGGCCACGGCGACACCATCAACGTCACCCGCTGCAAGGATGGCAGCGTCATCGTCGAGGACTTTGGCCGCGGTATGCCCGTGGACTGGAACAAGGGCGAAGAGCGCTACAACTGGGAGCTGCTTTTCTGCGAGATGTACGCAGGCGGCAAGTACGGCGAGGGGGAGGATAACTACGAATTCAGCCTTGGCCTGAACGGTCTGGGCCTCTGCGCCACCCAGTACGCCTCGGCGTGGATGACCGCCGACATCTACCGCGACGGCTTCCACTATCATCTCGACTTCCAGAAGGGCGAGAATGTGGGTGGCCTGCACAAAGAGCCGTTCAAGGGACGCCGCACCGGCAGCATCATCCACTGGAAGCCGGACGACGAGGTCTTTACCGACATCGACGTGCCCGGCAGCTACTACAAGGATGTTCTCCGCCGTCAGGCCGTCGTCAACGCGGGCCTGACCCTCAACTTCACCGATGAGAAGGAGAAAGACCCGGCCACCGGCAAGCCGTGGAAGGAGAGCTGGTGCTACGAGCACGGCATCGCCGACTACGTCGCTGAGACGGCGGGCGAAGACAGCCTGACCCCGGTGTTCAGCTGCGAGAGCGAGGCCACCGGCCGCGACCGGGACGACCAGCCCGAATATAAGGTGAAGATGAGCGCGGCGTTCTGCTTCTCCAACAAGGTGCAGATGTTGGAGTATTACCACAACTCGTCCTGGCTCGAGCACGGCGGCAGTCCGGAGCACGCCGTCCGCACGGCCTTTGTCTACCAGATCAACAAGTATCTCAAGGACAAGAACCTCTATAAGAAGGGCGAGAGCGCCATCAGCTTTCAGGATGTGCAGGACTGTCTGGTCTACGTCTCGTCCAGCTTCTCCACCCGCACCAGCTACGAGAACCAGACCAAGAAGGCCATCACCAACAAGTTCGTCTCGCAGGCCATGACCGACTTCCTCAAGCACTATCTGGAGGTCTACTTCCTCGAAAAGCCCGACGAGGCCCAGAAGATCTGCCAGCAGGTGCTGGTCAACAAGCAGAGCCGTGAGCACGCCGAAAAGACGCGCCAGAGCATCAAAAAGACCCTCACGACCCAGATCGATCTCGCCAACCGGGTGCAGAAGTTCGTGGACTGCCGCACCAAGGACGCTTCCCGCCGGGAGCTGTATATCGTGGAGGGCGACTCGGCTATGGGCGCGGTCAAGACCAGCCGCGACAGCGAATATCAGGCCATCATGCCCATCCGGGGCAAGATCCTGAACTGCCTCAAGGCCGATTATGCCCGCATCTTCAAGTCGGACGTCATCGTGGATCTCATCAAGGTCATGGGCTGCGGCGTCGAGCTGGGCGGCAAGCACAATAAGGAGCTGGCCACCTTCAACCTCGACAACCTCCGCTTCAACAAGATCGTCATCTGTACCGATGCCGATGTGGACGGCTACCAGATCCGCACGCTGGTGCTCACCATGCTCTACCGGCTGACCCCCACCCTCATCAACGAGGGCTATGTCTATATCGCAGAGTCGCCGCTGTACGAGATCACGACAAAAGACCGTACCTATTTTGCCTACACCGAGCCGGAGAAGGCCACCTTCCTCGAGGAGATCGGCGACAAGAAATACACCATCCAGCGCTCGAAAGGTCTGGGCGAGAACGACCCCGAGATGATGTGGCTGACCACCATGAATCCCGAGAGCCGCCGCCTCATCAAGGTGATGCCCACCGACGTGGAGCGCACCGCGCAGGTGTTCGACATCCTGCTGGGCGACAACCTCGCCGGACGCAAGGAGCATATCGCCCAGCACGGCGCGGAGTATCTGGATGATCTGGATGTGTCTTAAAGAGGATAGAAAATGGCAAAGAAATCAAGCAAAAAGACCCTGAAGCCTGTCCGCCCCCAGCTGGGCGAGGGCGTCGAAATACTGAACGCTGGCAGCGTGCTGGAAGACCCCATCACCCGCACGCTGGAAACGAACTATATGCCCTACGCTATGAGTGTCATCGTCAGCCGCGCCCTGCCGGAGATCGACGGTTTCAAGCCCGCCCACCGCAAGCTGCTGTATACGATGTATGAGATGGGCCTCATCAAGGGTGCCCGCACCAAGTCGGCCAATATCGTGGGCAGCACCATGCACCTCAACCCCCACGGCGACGCCGCCATCTACGACACGATGGTGCGCATGGGCCGGGGCAACGAGAGCCTGCTGGTGCCCTTCGTGGACAGCAAGGGCAACTTCGGCAAGGCCTACAGCCGGGATATGTCCTGCGCCGCAGCCCGCTACACCGAAGCCAAGCTGGAAAGCGTCTGCGAAGAGCTGTTCCGGGACATCGACAAGGAGACGGTGGACTTCGTGCCCAACTACGACGGCACCACCACCGAGCCGACCCTGCTGCCCGTGACCTTCCCCACCATTCTGGCCAACAATACGCTGGGCATCGCCGTCGGCATGGCCTGCAACATCTGCTCCTTCAATCTGGCGGAGCTGTGCAACACCACCATCGCCCTCATGAAGGATGCCGGCCACGACATCGCCACCACCATGCCCGCCCCGGATTTCGTGGGCGGCGGTCAGATCTTATACGACGAAGCCCAGATGCGGGACATCTTCGAGAATGGCCGGGGCAGCGTGAAGGTACGCGCCCGCTACGCCGCTGTGCCGGGCGAAAATATGATCGAGATCACCCAGATCCCGCCCACCACCACGGTGGAAGCCATCATGGACAAGATCGCCGAGCTGGTCAAGACGGGCAAGGTCAAGGAGATCAGCGATATGCGCGACGAGACCGACCTGAACGGCCTCAAGCTCACCCTCGACCTCAAGCGGGGCGTGGACGCGGACAAGCTGATGGCCAAGCTCTTCAAGGCCACCCCGCTGGAAGACAGCTTCAGCTGCAACTTCAACATCCTCGTCTCGGGCCAGCCCCGGGTCATGGGCGTGCGGGAGATCTTGCAGGAGTGGACGGCCTTCCGGATGGAGTGCGTCCGCCGCCGCACCTACTACGACCTCCACGGCAAGGAAAAGCGCCTCCACCTGCTCAAGGGTCTGGCGGCGATTTTGATGGACATCGACAAGGCCATCCACATCATCCGCACCACGGAGGAGGAGACGGAGGTCGTGCCCAACCTGATGATCGGCTTTGGCATCGACGAAGTACAGGCCGACTATGTGGCGGAGATCAAGCTGCGCCATCTCAACCGGGAATATATCCTCAAGCGCACCGGCGAGATCGAGCAGCTGGAAGCCGACATCGCCGACCTGAACGACATCCTCGCAAAGCCCGCCCGCATCCGCAGGATCATCATCAAGGAGCTGGGCGACGTGGCAAAGAAGTACGGCCAGCCCCGCCGCAGCGAGATCCTGTACGACCTGCCCGAGGAAGAGGGCGGCGCCGAAGAAGAGGCCGTGCCGGATTATCCCGTCACCGTCTTCTTCACCCGCGAGGGCTACCTGAAGAAGATCCCGCCCCAGAGCCTCCGCACAGCCGGTGCCCACAAGCTCAAGGAGGGCGACGAGATCATCCGGCAGGTAGAGACGCGGAACAATGTGGAAGCGCTTTTCTTCACCGACCGGCAGCAGGTGTACAAGGTGCGTCTGGCGGAGCTGGAAGACGGCAAGGTGGCCCAGATGGGCATTTATCTGCCGGGCCGGCTGGGCATGGACGAGGGCGAAGCCATCCTCTCGATGGTCATCACCTCCGACTACAGCGGGCAGATGCTCTTCTTCTTTGCCAGCGGCAAGTGCGCGAAGATCCCGCTCAGCTCCTACGCCACCAAACAGAACCGCCGCAAGCTGCTGAAAGCCTACTGCGATAAGGAGCCGCTGGCGGCGATGCTCTTCCTCCCGGAGGAGACGGAGCTTGCCATCCGCACCAGTGCGGGCCGGATGCTGCTGGTCAGCACGGCGCAGATCGCCGCCAAGGCCACCCGCGACAGTCAGGGCGTGGCGGTCGTGACCCTGAAAAAGAACCAGACCATCGCCTCCGTCGTCCCGGCGGATACGCTGGAGCTGGCCAACCCCCACCGTTACCGCGTCCGCAGCCTGCCTGCGACCGGTGCGCTCATCCGGGCGGAGGATGAAGGGGAGCAGATGACGCTGCTGTGATTTTATAATTTATAAGATGAACGGGTGCGCGCGCTTGTGGCGCGGGTTAAATCGCTCTTACGGTGGGGCTTAGTTCTCTTTTGCGTGCCAAAAGAGAACCAGAAAAGCACCCGCTACTTTCGAGGCGCGGGAGGCACGAGAAAGGGGCTGCTCGCCCCTTTCAGACCCCGAAGGAGAGGTCGAAACGGAAAAAAGCTAGCCGCTGCGCTAAACGCTTTTTTCTCGTTTCTCCGACTTGCTGCTTCGCAGCTGGTGTTACGCCCTTGCAGGGCGTGAAGTTCAGCAGAGACGTGAAATCTTCGGCGGAGCCGTAAATGGGAGAAGCACAAAAAAATGCGTTTAGCGAAGCGGCTAGCATTTTTGGGCTTCGACTTCCTCTTTGGAATTGTTAAGGGCGAGCAGCCCTTAACTCGTTGCGGGGAGAGTGGAGTCCAGAGGTAGGGAGGGGGGAGTCGAAACACCCCTCCCTGCCTCTGGCCCGCGCGGAGCGCAAGCCGCTTGACCAAAAGAAAAAACTTAATCCGCGCTACCAGCGCGAGAACCATTTCTGGTTCTCTTTTGGCACGCAAAAGAGAACATTAGCCTTAACGAAAAAGCGCTCTGCCCCGCGCCACCAGCGCGAGATACCACACAATAAAAGAGGAACAATAACAATGCAGAACATCGACTTGATTTGCGTCGGCAAGCTCAACGCGAAGTATTTCGCCGAGGGCGTGGCCGAATACCAGAAGCGTCTGGCGGCGTTCGCGTCTTTCCGCATCGTCGAGCTGCCGGAGGAGAAGATCGAAGAGAAAAATGCCTCCGACGCTGTGGTGAAAAAAGCGCTGGACAAGGAGGGCAAAGCCATCCTCGCCAGCGCCCGCAAGGGCGCGGCCATCGTGGCCATGTGCATCGAGGGAAAGCAAATCTCCTCCGATGAGCTGGCGCAGTTCCTCGCCGACCGTGCAAACAGCGGGGCGGGGGATGTGGCTTTCGTCATCGGCTCATCCCACGGCCTCTCGGAGGAGGTCAAGCGTGCGGCGGCGCTCAAGTTCAGCATGGGCCGCATCACGATGCCCCATCAGCTGGCCCGCCTCGTCCTCACGGAACAGATCTACCGCGCCTGCACCATCAACGCGGGGATGAAGTATCATAAATAAGAATGGTGCGCAAAGGGCGCTGTCCGGGAACGGGCGGCGTCCTTTTTGCGTGGAGAGAGTGTGGAAAAGGGTAGGCTTTCTGTTGTCCAACCTCTCAGTCTCACTTCGTTCGACAGCTCCCCTTGTAGGGGAGCCTCTGGCGAAGAGGCAAAGCTTCATGGAATGCCAAGGCCTCCCCTCGATAGGAGCGGTTGTATTTCGCTGTCCCTTTCTGTGAATTTGTGGAAAATGCACGGTTTGGATAGAGATAATTTGTAAATGTGATAAAAATGCGAAAAAGATATTGACAAATCTATTCGGGGGGGGGGGGTATAATGAGGCCACAGGCCGACAGCCGGAAATGGATGGCCTGCCTGTATAATTTATTTTTACTTATGGAGGCAAAAAATCATGAAAATGGCAAAGAAACTTCTGGCCCTCGTCCTGACCGGCGTCATGGCAATGTCCATGCTGACCGGCTGCGCAAGCATCTCTTCTCGTCAGGTCGCTGACGAGCTGGAGGGTATGCTGAAGGCCGCTAACCCCAAGGCTACCGTCAAGGCTGTCGATGACGATCTGGCAAAAAAGGCAGTCGATGCTGCTAAGACCACTGACGGCAAGCTCAAGGCTGAGGCTACTCTGAAGGCTGACGTCAAGACTGCACTGAGCAAGGATAACAACGATAAGTACGTCTGGTACGACTGCTTTGAGACCAAGGATCTGAAGAAGGGTGATAAGGCTCAGAAGATCGCCAAGAAGATGATGCTCGTGATGCCCATTGCCACAACGATCAACACCGGTGCCGCTGTCAACTACAGTGACGTCAAGGTCGATGGCAAGAGCGGCACTGCCATCGAGGCTGGCAACGAGTTTAAGCTGAGCATGAAGGAGTTCACCATCGGCAGCGGCAAGGATGCAAAGGATTACGTCATGGTCGTTGTCACCTGCAAGGCTCAGGTCAAGTCTGCTTCCTGATTCTTCCAACTAAGCAATTCCCTATTTCTTCGATAAAAAATGGCACCAAGGCCCGGAGTGGAGACACCCCGGGCCTTGGTGTTTTCAGGGAAGGAACGCGGAAGAACAACGCGGTTTGGCCTTTACAATCCCCCCAAAACATGATAAAGTAAAGATAATGTGCTTTCGACAGGAAAGGCACGCCCGGCTGCGGGGAAAGCGGCCGGGAGAATACTACAACACGACACGGCAAACCAGCCGCGGACGGAAAGGATGTACTTACAATGGAACAGAGCGAAAAGACCCTTGATATGATCGTCAATCTCTGCAAGAACCGTGGTTATGTGTTCCCCGGCTCTGAGATCTACGGCGGTCTGGCCAATAGCTGGGACTACGGCCCTCTGGGCGTCGAGTTCAAGAACAACGTCAAGAAGGCATGGCTGAAGAAGTTCGTGCAGGAAAGCCCCTACAACGTCGGCCTCGATGCCGCCATCATCATGAACCCCCAGACTTGGGTGACGACCGGCCACGTTTCCAGCTTCTCTGACCCCCTGCTGGACTGCCGCGCCTGCAAGGCCCGCCACCGCGCCGATAAGCTCATCGGCGAGGAGCACCCCGAGGTCAACGTCGATGCCATGAGCTTCGACGAGATGGACACTTTCATCGCCGAGCACGAGGACATCGTCTGCCCCGTCTGCGGCAAGCATGACTTCACCCCCATCCGTAAGTTCAACCTGATGTTCAAGACCGCCATCGGCGTCACCGAGGACAGCTCTTCGACCTGCTATCTCCGCCCCGAGACCGCACAGGGCATCTTCGTCAACTTTGCCAACATCCAGCGCACCACCCGCCGCAAGCTGCCCTTCGGCGTGTGTCAGGTGGGCAAGGCTTTCCGCAACGAGATCACCCCGGGCAACTTCACCTTCCGCACCCGCGAGTTCGAGCAGATGGAGTGCGAGTTCTTCTGCAAGCCCGGCACCGACCTTGAGTGGTTCAGCTACTGGAAGGACTACTGCGAGAACTGGCTGCTGAGCCTTGGCATCAAGAAGGAGCATCTGCGCCTGCGTGACCACGAGCCTGCCGAGCTGGCCTTCTACAGCCGCGCTACCACTGACATCGAGTACGCCTTCCCGTTCACCGATTGGGGCGAGCTGTGGGGCATCGCAGACCGCACCAACTACGACCTGACCCGCCATCAGGAGGCCTCCGGCAAGAGCCTCGAGTATTTCGACAGCGAGACCAATGAGCACTACATCCCCTACGTCATCGAGCCGTCTCTGGGCTGTGACCGTGTGGCTCTGGCCTTCCTGTGCGAGGCCTACGACGAGGAGCACCTGACCGACAGCAAGGGCAAGGAGGACATCCGCACCGTTCTGCACCTGCATCCGGCTCTGGCTCCCTACAAGTGCGCCGTCCTGCCCCTGAGCAAGAAGCTGGGCGACAAGGCCATGGAGATCCGCAACGAGCTGAGCAAGTACTTCATGGTGGACTACGACGACACCGGCTCCATCGGCAAGCGCTACCGCCGCGAGGATGAGATCGGCACCCCGTACTGCATCACCGTGGACTTCGACACCGTGGGCGACGAGGCCAAGGGCATCGCAGCCGACAACTGCGTCACCGTCCGCGACCGCGACACCATGGAGCAGGTGCGTATGCCCATCTCCGAGCTGAAGAGCTACATCGAGAGCAAGATCGAGTTCTGATAAAAAACTTACTTTCGTGAGTAAAAACACAGCCCCGCCGTTGCATTTTCGGCGGGGCTGTTTTTTAATACAACGAAAGAAAGTGCTGTCTGGCAAACGGTCAGTACCTTTCCGGCAAGTCAATCACAAAGAATGACCGCACGAGTTTGGTAGGCACGGCGGTCATTTTTTGTTGAAAAACTACGGAATGTCTGTTATACTTAAAATATGAGAGTGCTGCCCACATACGGCAGGCGGTCTTGCAGCTCTTTGGCACGGTGTCAGGGAGCCTGCATTGCTGCACCCCTGACGCTTCACTGCGAAAGGGGGGATGGACCATGACGCTTTTGGAGACTTTAGCTCTGCTGACGCTGATTGCAACGGTCGGCTTTGGAATGTTCGACATCGCTTGGAAAATCTTCGGCAACAAAAAATGACCGCCCCCAGTCTCGCAAACTGAGCGGTCATTTTTGTGACTAGCCAAAGAGCGAAGACCGTTTGCCGGGCAACACTCTCTTTTTGTATCTATAGTATAGCACGATAACGTGAAAAAGGCAATGGATCTCCTGAAATTTCAAATATGGACAACTCCCCTGTAAATGGGTTATACTGTTAAGCAGAAAATGCACCGCCGTGTTCTGCACGGCAGAAAGGAATCTTTGTGGAAAACTTTGACATTCTTCTGAAAAAATATGCCGATTTCATCGTCCGGGTGGGCGTGAACCCTCAGCCGGGCCAGACCCTCATCATCAACTGCTGCCTCGAGGCCGCTCCGCTGGCCCGTCTGTGTGTGCGCAGCGCCTACGAGGCCGGTGCCCGTGACGTGCTGGTGAACTGGAGCGACAACGACGTCTCCCGCAGCCGGATGGAGCTGGGCAGCGAGGAGGCCCTGAGCGATTTCAAGTCGTGGCAGCTGCGCCGCTACCTCGACTACGCCGAGAGCGAGGGCAGCGTCTGCGTCCTCCACATCCATGCCGACGACCCCGAGGTCTACGCCGGTCTGGACGGTGCGAAGATCAGCCGGGTGAACGCCGGTCAGCGCAAGTTCATGGCCCCGTGGCGGGAGTACACCATGAACGACCGCGTCCAGTGGTCCATCGCCGCCATGCCCAGCGCCCCGTGGGCCAAGAAGATGTTCCCGGAGCTGGACGAGGCTGCCGCCGTCGAGAAGCTCTGGAAGCTCATCTTCGACGTCTGCCGGGTGACGAACGGCGACCCGGTCAACGAGTGGAAGGCCCATCTCGACCGTCTGACCGACCTGAAAAACAAGATGAACGCCCTCGACCTCGAGAGCGTCCACTTCGAGAGCGCCAACGGCACCGACCTGACCGTGGGCATCGCCGATAAGGCCACTTGGGAGAGCGCCGCCAGCGTCAGCGAGAAGGGCGTGGTCTTCCTGCCCAACATCCCCACCGAGGAGGTCTTCACCGCACCCCACAAGGACAAGGTGGACGGCATCGTCTACGGCACCAAGCCCTACGTCTTCAATGGCCAGCTCATCAAGGGCTTCCATGTTACCTTCAAGGATGGCCGGGTCGTGGAGCACGGGGCTGAGGAGGGCGCAGAGCTGCTGGGCCAGCTGTTGGACACCGACGAGGGCGCACGCAGCATCGGCGAGGTGGCGCTGGTGCCTGCCTCCAGCCCCATCAACCGCAGCGGCGCGCTGTTCTACAGCACCCTTTTCGACGAGAACGCTGCCTGCCACATCGCCTTCGGTGCCAGCTACCCCGGCACCACCGAGAACGGCACCCGCCTGTCGAAGGACGAGCTGCTGGCCCGGGGCATGAACCAGTCCACCATCCACGAGGATGTCATGGTCGGCGCGGAGGACAGCCATATCACCGGCAAATGCCGCGACGGCCGCACCGTGGAACTCTTCCGCGACGGCGTCTGGGTGCTGTGAGAAGAGGATTTTTCACGAAAAAGCTTGCATAATTCGCAAGAGTATGCTATATTCTAGTAGTACGCTATAGTTTTATTGGAAAGTGGGCCGCAAGGTCCGCTTTTCTTGTTTGTTTGGAGGTTTTTTATGGCGAAGCAGTCTGGCGGCAATACCGCCCAGAGAGTCGAAGCGCTTGTCCGCCCCACCGTGGAGGGCATGGGCCTGCGCCTGTGGGATGTGGTCTTTGAGAAGGAAGGGCCGGACTGGTATCTTCGCGTGCTCATCGACAAGGACGGCACCATGGACACCGACACCTGTGCGGAAGTGTCCCACGCGCTGGACCCCATCCTTGATGAGGCAGACCCCATCGACCAGAGCTATTATCTCGAGGTGGGCAGCCCCGGCCTTGGCCGTAAGCTGACCCGCCCGGAGCACTATGAGGCGCTCAAGGGCGAAAAGATCGGCGTCAAGCTCATCCGCCCTAACGCCGACGGCGTGCGCGAGTTTGCCGGCATCCTCAAAGGCCGTGAGGGCAGCACCGTCACGGTCGAGACCGAGAACGGCCCGGTGAGCTTTGAGGTGAGCGCTGCATCCAGCGTCCATCTCTGTGATGATGAACACCTGTTTGACTGAAAACAGCTCTCCCGGGGGGAGAGCCAAAGAGGAACCGAGAGAAGATACAATATAAACTAGGAGGAACCCGAAAAATGGCAGCAGCGAACAACGAATTTTTTGAAGCTCTCTCCATGCTGGAGCACGAGCGCGGCATTACGGCAGAGTACCTGATCGACAAGATCAAGGCTGCTATCATCATTGCCGTGAAGAAGAACTATGAGGTCGAGGACGACCACGTCATGGTCGAGATCGACCCCGAGACCGGCAAGTTCAACGTCGCCCTCATTCAGGACGTCGTGGCCGACGAGGACTGGTACGACGAGCACAGCGAGATCGGCATCACCGAGGCACAGCACATCCGCAAGAGCTATCAGGTGGGCGACCGGGTCGTGACCCCCCTCAAGACCAAGGACTTCGGCCGCATCGCCGCCCAGACCGCAAAGCACGTCATCCGTCAGGGCATCCGCGAGGCCGAGCGCAGCCAGCAGCTGAGCGAGATCCAGTCCCGCGCCCACGACATCGTGCAGGCCACCGTCACCCGCGTTGACCCCGAGAAGGGCATCGTTGCTCTCGATCTGGGCAAGGGCGGCGAGGCCATCCTGCCCCGCAACGAGCAGGTGCCCGGCGAGGTGTATACCGAGGGACAGATGCTGCAGGTCTACATCGTGGATGTGGTGGCCAGCGAGCGCGGCCCCCGCGTCATGATCAGCCGCACCCACCCCGGCCTCGTCAAGCGTCTGTTCGAGCTGGAGGTGCCCGAGATCTATGACGGCACCGTCGAGGTCAAGGCCATCAGCCGCGAGGCCGGTGCCCGCACCAAGATGGCCGTCTGGTCCAAGGACCCCAACGTCAACCCCGTCTCCGCCTGCATCGGCCCCCACGGCGACCGTGTGGCCGCTGTGGTCGAGAAGCTGGGCGGCGAGAAGATCGACATCGTGAAGTGGAGCGAGGATGTCTCCGAGTTCATCTCCGCTGCCCTCAGCCCCGCCAAGGTGGTCAAGGTCGAGCTTCTGCCCGGCGAGACCCGCTCCTGCCGCGTGACCGTGCCCGACCAGCAGCTGAGCCTTGCCATCGGCAATAAGGGCCAGAACGCCCGTCTGTGCGCCCGCCTGACCGGCTACAACATCGACATCCGCCCCGAGAGCGGCTACTACGGCGAGGAAGAGCCGAAGGCTGCCGAGGCGGAGAAGACCGAAGACACCGCCGCAGAATAAGCGCAGAACACCTGCCGAAGGAGGGAAAACCGGATGGCACAAAAAAAGATCCCTGCCCGCCAGTGCATCGGCTGCATGACCAGCCGCCCCAAGAAGGAGCTGGTGCGTGTGGTGCGCGCACCCAGCGGAGAGATCAGCATCGACCCCGTGGGCAAGAAGCCCGGCCGCGGTGCTTACCTCTGCCCGGATGCCGCCTGCCTTGCAAAGGCAAAGAAGAAGAAGGCGCTGGAACGCTGCTTTGAGCAGCCGGTCCCCGCCGAGGTATACGATGCACTGGCCCAGCAGCTGGCCGGTGTGGAAGTGGAAAAGGAGGCTGACCGCGATGGCAAAGAAGCATAACGCCCCCGAAAAACCGGCCCTCGAGCCGAAGGAGGCCCTGTTTCAGGCCGTGAGCCTCTGCCGCAAGGCGGGCGCACTGACCATGGGCTTCGATGCAGTGGAGGAGGCCGTCGTCAAGGGCAAGGCGTGGCTGGTCATGACCGCGTCGGACGCCAGCGCCAAGACCGTGCAGCGGCTCAACTACGCTGTGGGCGATATGGTGGACGTCATCCCCATGCCGCTGACACAGGATAAGCTGGCTGACATCAGCCGCAAACCGGTGGCCGTGTATGCTGTCACCGACCGCAACCTCGCCAAGCTCTGCTTTGACCGGCTGACGGCGTGCGGAGCGATTCAAAATGAGGAGGATATGAGCGAATGACCGTAAAATATAAAGTGAGCGATTTTGCAAAGGACCTGAGCATCTCTGCCAAGAAGGTCCTCGATGAACTGAACGCCATGGGCAGCACCGGCAAGAAGAACAGCTCCACTCTGGAGGAGAACGAGCTGAACTTCCTGCTGGAGAAGTTCAGCAAGGACAACAGCGTCAAGAACCTCGATGAGTTCCTGAACAGCGCCAAGGCCCCCAAGGCCGAGGCAAAGCCTGCCGAGAAGAAGGCAGAGCCGAAGGCGGAGAAGAAGCCGGAGGCCAAGAGCGAGAAAAAGCCCGAGCCTGCAAAGGCTGAGGCAAAGCCCGCCGCCAAGCACGACAACGGCAAGAAGCCCGAGCAGCACAAGAAGCGGGAGGAGAAGACCGTCTCCCTGCGGGATCTGGCCCGTGAGACCGGCGCAAAGGCTACCGCTGCCCCTGCACAGTCCGTCTCCGTCCGCCGCGAGGACAATCAGGTGACGGTGGACACCCGCACTGTCGATATGAACGTGGACCGCTTCGATGCCCGCTACGACGATCTGGCCTCCACCAAGAACACCGAAAACCGCCGCAAGCCCACCCCGCAGGGCAACAAGCAGAAGTTCACCCAGCGCGGCCAGCGCCAGCGCCAGCAGTTCCAGAAGGGCAAGCGCGAGACCGAGTTCGAGCGTCTGCAGCGCATCCAGCTGGAAAAGGCCCGCAACGCACAGCTGAAGGTCCTTATCCCCGATGAAATCACCGTCGGCGAGCTGGCCGCCCGCCTGAAGCAGCAGGCAGGCAAGGTCATCGCCAAGTTCATGCAGATGGGCGAGATGCACGCCATCAACGACGTCATCGACTTCGATACCGCTTCTCTGCTGGCCGAGGAGTTCCACGCCAAGGTCGAGAAGGAAGTCCACGTCACCATCGAAGAGCGCCTGTTCACGCAGGAGGAGGACGCACAGGAAGACCTCGTCACCCGTCCCCCGGTCGTCTGCGTCATGGGCCACGTTGACCACGGCAAGACCAGTATCCTCGACGCCATCCGCAAGACCAACGTCACCGCAGGCGAGGCCGGCGGCATCACGCAGGCCATCGGCGCCTATCAGGTCAAGGTCAACGACAGCCTCATCACCTTCCTCGATACCCCGGGCCATGAGGCATTCACCTCCATGCGTGCCCGCGGCGCCAACATGACCGACATCGCCGTTCTGGTCGTTGCTGCCGATGACGGCATCATGCCCCAGACCGTCGAGTCCATCAACCACGCCAAGGCTGCCAACGTCAAGCTCATCGTGGCCATGAACAAGATGGATAAGCCCACCGCCAACCCCGAGCGTGTGATGGAAGGCCTGACCAAGTACGGCATCATCACCGAGGACTGGGGCGGCGACGTGGCCTGCATCCCCGTCTCTGCCCTGACCGGCATGGGCATCAACGACCTGCTGGAGCGCATCGCGCTGGAGGCCGAGGTCATGGAGCTGAAGGCCAACCCCAACCGCCGCGCCAAGGGTGCTGTCGTCGAGGCCCGTCTGGATAAGGGTCAGGGTCCCATCGCTACCATTCTGGTGCAGAACGGCACCCTCCACTCCGGCGATGTCATCATCGCCGGTACCGCTGTGGGCCGCGTGCGCACCATGCGCAGCGACAAGGGTGTGCTGCTGAACGACGCAGGCCCCTCCACCCCCGTGGAGATCACCGGTCTGACCGCTGTGCCGGAGGCCGGCGACCTGTTCGAGGCCGTCGAGGACGAGCGTCTGGCTCGTGAGCTGGCCGAGCAGCGTGTTGCCGCCGCCAAGGAGAAGCAGTTCTCCTCCTTCCAGAAGGTCACGCTGGATAACCTGTTCAGCCAGATGGCACAGAACGACATGAAGGAGCTGGCCATCGTCGTCAAGGCGGATGTGCAGGGTTCCGCCGAGGCCGTCAAGCAGAGCCTCGAGAAGATCTCCAACGAGGAGGTCCGCGTCCGCGTCATCCACGCCGGTGTCGGTGCCATCAGCAAGTCCGACGTCGATCTGGCCGACGCCTCCAACGCTATCATCATCGGCTTCAACGTCCGCCCCGACAATGTGGCGAAGGAAGAGGCTGCGGCCACCAAGGTCGAGATGCGGATGTACCGCGTCATCTACGACGCCATCAACGACGTCACCGACGCTATGAAGGGTATGCTGGCTCCCAAGTTCCGCGAGGTGTCTCTGGGCGAGCTGCAGGTCCGTCAGGTCTACAAGATCAGCAACGTCGGCACCGTCGCAGGCTGCCGCGTCACCAGCGGCAAGATCACCCGCGACAGCAAGGTGCGCGTCGTCCGTGACGGCATCGTCATCACCGAGGACGAGATCGCATCGCTGAAGCGCTTTAAGGACGACGCCAAGGAAGTGGCCGAGGGTTACGAGTGCGGCGTCACTCTGGCAAAGTTTGCCGACGTCAAGGAAGGCGACGTCTACGAGGCCTTCAAGATGGAAGAATACCGCGACTAAGAGTTGAAGGTACTGTTATCACCGCCCATCGGGCGGTGATAACAGACTTTTTAGAGGAGAAACTATGTCTCAGAAAAATATGGGCCGTCTGGCGCAGGACATGAAGCGTGAGCTGATCGCCATCATCGGACGGCTGAAGGACCCGCGGCTGGAGGGCGGTCTGCTGACCGTCACCCGGCTGGATGTGACGCCGGATCTGGACGTGGCAAAGGTCTATGTGAGCGTGATGGGCCGCGAGGACGGCCCCAAGCCTGCCATCGAGGCCCTGAACCGCGCCGCAGGCCATGTGCGCACCGAAGTGAGTAAAAAGATGCACATCCGCAAGGCACCCCGCTTCATCTTTGTGGAGGACGACGGTGCCGCCTATGCAGCCCACATCAACGAGCTGCTCCGCACGCTGAATGTGAATGGCGATGCCGAGGAGACTCAGCCCGCCGAGACCGAGGAATAAATCCAGCGCTGCGGAAAGGATGATCCATCGAATGACAGAACAGCTCAATGTGCAGCAGATGGCCCAGCGCCTCTGTGCTGCGGACAACATTTTGATCCTGTGTCATAAAAACCCGGACGGCGACACCATCGGCTGCGGCAGCGCCCTCTGCCACGCGCTCAAGGCGCTGGGCAAGACGGCGGCTGTCCTCTGCTCCGATGCAGTGCCCTCCCGCTACAGCTTTACCGCGCCGGTGATGTTCCGGGGCGGCTTCGAGCCGAAGACCGTCGTGGCCGTGGACGTTGCCAGCGTGCAGCTCTTCGGCGAAAACAACGGCGTGCCCCAGTATACCCGCCACATCGATCTCTGCATCGACCACCACGCGGGCAACAGCGGCTATGCGGACTTCACCCTGCTGGACGGCAGCGCGGCCGCAGCGGCAGAGCTTTTGTATGAGGTCATCAGCGAGATGGGCGTGGAGATCACCCCCCTCATCGCCAACTGCCTTTACACCGGCCTTGCCACCGACACCGGCTGCTTCCGCTTCTCGTCCACCACGGCCAACACCCACCTTGTGGCGGCGAAGCTCATTCTGGCGGGCGCGCAGCTGGAAGAGCTGAACACTCTGCTCTTTGACACCAAGCCCCGGGAGCGGATGGAGGCCGAGCGCATCGCCCGCAACCATCTGGAATATCATCTGGACGACCGCTGCGCCCTGATGTACCTTACCCGCGACGAGATCGAGCAGAGCGGCGTGGACCCTGCGGATCTGGAGGAGCTGACCAGCCTGCCCATCAGCATCGAGGGCGTCAAAGTGGGGCTACTGCTCCGCCAGCAGCCCGGCGGCAGCTACCGCATCAGCGTGCGCACCGCCAAGGGCGTGGACGCCTGCGCCATCGCGCGGCGTCTGGGCGGCGGCGGCCACACCCGCGCGGCGGGCTGTGAGCTGCTGGGCAACCTCGACAACGCCAAGAACGCCATTCTGGCCGAAGTGCAGGCGGAGCTTGACCGCCCCGAGATGCAGGAGGAAGGCTGATGCAGGGCATCCTGATCGTAGATAAGCCGATGGACTGGACCAGCTTCGACGTCATCGCCAAGCTGCGCGGTATCCTCGGTACCCGCAAGCTGGGCCACAGCGGCACCCTCGACCCCATGGCCACCGGCGTTCTGCCGGTGTTCTGCGGCGGGGCCAGCAAGGCTGTGGACCTTCAGCTCGACCACACCAAGACCTACTGCGCCCGGCTGAAGCTGGGGCTGCGCACCGACACCGGCGACATCACCGGCACCGTGCTGGAAACGGCCCCGGTGACGGCGGGGGAGGCCGAGCTGCTGGCGGTGCTGCCCCGGTTCCTCGGCCCGCAGATGCAGACGCCGCCCATGTATTCGGCGGTCAAGCTCAACGGCCAGCCCCTCTATAAGCTGGCCCGCGAGGGCGTGACCGTGGAGCGGAAGGCCCGCCCCATCGAGATACTGGACATCCGGTACGGCGGCAGCCCGGCGGAGAACGAATACGTCCTCACGGTCCGCTGCTCCAAGGGCACCTATATCCGTACCCTGCTGGAGGACATCGCTGCGGCGATGGGCCAGAAGGGCACCATGAGCGCTCTGCGCCGGACGACGGCAGGCGTCTACACCGAGGCCGACGCCCACACGCTGGAAGAGATCCAGGCCGCGAAGGACGCAGGCCCCGAGGCGCTGCAGGCGCTGATGCTGCCGGTGGAGAGCGTGTTCGAGTCTCTGCCCCTGCTGGTGGTGGAGCCGAGGGTGGAGCAGCATCTTTACAATGGCTGCCCCACCAGCCGCTACCCGGCGGCAGATGGCCGCTACCGCGTGCGCAGCGCCGGGGGACAGTTCCTCGGGCTTGCAAAGATCACCGGCGGCGTGCTCAAGGTCGAAAAACTCTTCGTAGAGAGAAACGAAAAGGACTAAACATTCATGCAGATCTATTCGCAGCTTGCGCCGCTTGCGCTGGGCGGTGCCCACGGCTCTGCTGTGGCAATGGGCTTTTTTGACGGCATCCACATCGGCCACCGGGCTGTCATCGGCAGCGCGGTGGAGTGGGCCAAAGCCCATGGCGCGGCCCCGGTGGTCTTCACCTTCCGCCTGCCCGCCGAGAACAAGATGAAGGGCAAGCGGCTGCTCTCCACCGAGGACAAGCACGCCCTCATCGCCAGCCTCGGCGTCGAGCACTACCTCTGCCCCGATTTCGAGGAGATCAAGGCCATGACGCCCGAGCAGTTCGTGCTGGGCATCATCCGGGACTGCAACGCCCGGGCGCTGTTCTGCGGCGAGAACTTCACCTTTGGTGCCAAGGCGGCGGGCACGCCGGAGCTGCTGCGTCAGCTCTGCGCACCGCTGGGCGTGGAGGTGATCGTCCTGCCGATGGCGCAGTTCGAGGAGAAACCGGTCTCCTCCACCCGCATCCGCACTGCTCTGGAGGGCGGCGACATCCCGGCGGCCAACGCCATGCTGGGGATGCCCTACGCCATCCGCTTCACGGTGCACCACGGGGCGGGCCTTGGCCGGACGCTGGGGGTGCCCACCATCAACCAGATCTATCCGCAGGGCTTCCAGCTGCCCCGGTACGGCATCTATATCACCCGCACCAAGATCGGAGAGCACTGGTATCCTTCGGCCACTGGTCTCGGCACCCGGCCCACCGTCAACAGCGACGAGAGCAAGGTGACCTGTGAGACCTTCATCCCGGGCTTTACCGGCGACCTTTACGGCACCGACCCGGTGGTGGAGTTCCACGCCTACCTCAGCCCCAGCAAAAAGTTCGACACGCTGGATGAGCTGCGGGGCTGCATCGACCACGCAGCGAAGCGCGCACAGGAATACTTTGCGGAGTGACGGCACCGTCCGCTGAACAAAAAGAAAGAAGCACCCTGCTGATGCGCTTGCATCGGCGGGGTGCTTTCTGCTTGGTCAAAAGTAGAAGCCCGAAAGGTAAAGGTGCTCCACGGTCTCTTTTTCGGCGTCGGAGAGGGAGGCGTCTGCGGCCATGGCGGCGCGGATGCTCTCCCGGGTGTCGGGGTAGGCAGAGAGGGAGGAAAAGCACGCAGTGCTGTCCGCGTCGAGCCGGAGGACGGTGCGGCTCTGGGGCGTCCATTCCGCCCAGCCCGGGGTGCCGCTGGTCATGAAATCGGCGAGGGACTGCTTCAGGCGGGAGGAGAGGGCCTGTGCACCCTCGGAGGAGAGGTCGGCGCAGCGGGAGAAGCTGCTCTCGCCCGACAAAAGGGCCAGCAGGATGCCGTGGAAGGAGCCGAGGCCCGGGAGGACGGTGCGGCTGTCGGCCCCGCCGTAGTCGATGAGGCCCAGCCAGACCGGTGCGCTGCCGCCCAGCGCCTCGGCGAGGGCCTCGGTGCTGCTCCACCGGCAGAGGGCCGAGCCGTACCGGACGGCGTAGGCCCGGGCCGGGCCGGAGGCGGGCCGCAGGTCGTCCCGGACGAGGCCGCTGAACTCAGTAGCGCTGCTCAGGAGCAGGAGGGGGACGGCGCTCCGGGCATCCCGGGGGAGCAGCGCCTCGTCGGCATAGAGGATGGAGGGCGCACCGAGGGCCGCGATGCGGGCCGGTTCGAGGCCGCAGAGCCACTCCCGGACGTCAGCCCCCGGCGTCAGCAGCCATCCGGCGGCGGAAGCCGGGTCGGCAAACAGGCCGTCCTCCACGGCCAGCGGCGCGAAGCGCTCGGCCAGCTGACGGGCCGAAGCGTCCGGGTCGGCCAGAGACCAGCCGCCCGAGAGCGCAATGGCCCTCTGGAAACGGCCCCGGGAGAGGGGGCTGGCCGCGAGGGCAGCCGCCATCCGTCCGCCGTCGGAAAAGCCGCAGAGGGTGATGCTGGCCCCATCGCCGCCGAAGTGGTGGATGTTCTCCTTCACCCAGTCCAGCGCCCGGAGGATGTCCAGCAGGGCAAAGTTCCCGGCGGTGTCTGAACCGGCGGTGAGGGCGGGCAGGCAGTTCCAGCCGAACAGCCCCAGCCGGTAACTGAGGGCCACGAAGACGCAGCCGGTGTCCCGCACAAGTGCGCTGCCGGGCAGCTCCTGCGGCGAGCCGGAGAAAGCGCTGCCATGGAGATAGACGAGGACGGGCCGCTTTTTTGCCTCCGGCACGGAATAGATGTCCAGCGTCAGACAGTCCTCGGTGCCGAGGGGGAAGCTGGTGTGCTGATACGCTGCCGGGGCGGGGGCGGTGCAGTCCCGCACTGTCCGCCAGCGGGCAGGCTCTCGGGGGGATGTCCAGCGGTCCTCGCCTGTGGGTGCGGCCCCGTAGGGGATGCCGTACCAGCAGAGGGTGCCATCCTCCCGCGCCCTGCCCCGCACCGGGCCATACTGAGTCGGGCGGAGGGGCGTGACGGGGGAGAACAGGCCGTTTTCGGATGGGGAAGGAGCGGCATCGGCCGGGCAGAGCGGGCAGGCCAGCGCCGCTGCGGCGGCTGCGCTCCCTTTCAGGAAGCTGCGGCGGGAAAATTCACATAACATATAGAGATACCTCATTCTGATAACAGACAGATTATACCATGACTCGACAGAAAAACAATATCCTCATTTTTGCACATCTGTAAAAATTTTTCTTGCTTTTTACGGTCGTTTCTGTTATACTAGCACTGTTACCGCGATACGGGGCTGGGAGTATGCCCATCCGGGAGTACCGTTTTCCCGCTGCTGTGCCGTCGGCAAATAAAATTTTATAAAGAGGTACTGTTACTATGAACAAGCAGGAAGTTATGGCCAAAGTCGCTCTGACCGAGAAGGATACTGGCTCCCCCGAGGTTCAGGTCGCTCTGCTGACCGCTCACATCAACGAGCTGAACGAGCATCTGAAGAAGAACCCGAACGATCACCACAGCCGCCGTGGTCTGATGAAGATGGTTGGCCGCCGCCGCAATCTGCTGGCCTACCTCCAGAAGAAGGACATCGAGCGTTACCGTGCTCTGATCGCAACTCTGGGTCTGCGTAAGTAATAGAAAACAGAGGGCAGGTACCGCAATGTGGTGCCTGCCCTTTGCTCTTTTTTGTTGGATTTTCCCTTGTATCCCAAGCTCTGGAACAAATAGGCCGCTGCTGCGTGTTGCAGCAGTAAATCGAGCGCCTGTGCCTTGGTACGGACGCTGGATTTATTGCTATGATGCGCGGCGGGCAGCCTTTTGGAATATCAAACGGACATAAGGAGGCAAACCAAATGGCAATCGAATTTGGTTCCCGCAAAGAAAACTTTGACAACTTCAAAGTTTACGAGACTACGCTGGCAGGCCGCCCCTTCAAGGTGGAAATGGGCAAGATGTGCGGCTTGTCCAACGCAAGCGCCCTCATCCGCTACGGCGAGACCTGCGTGATGTGCAACGTGGTCATGAGCCCTAAGCCCCGCGAAGGCGTCGATTTCTTCCCCTTGAATGTGGAGTACGAGGAAAAGCTCTACGCCGCAGGCCGCATCCCCGGCAGCTTCATGCGCCGTGAGGGCCGCCCCGGCGAGCGCGCCATCCTGACCAGCCGCGTCGTGGACCGCCCCATGCGCCCCCTGTTCCCCAAGGAGATGCGCAACGACGTCTGCATCACCATGACGGTCATGAGCCTTGACCCCGATTGCAGCCCCGAGATCGCCGGCATGATCGGCGCTTCGCTGGTCACTGCCGTGTCGGAGATCCCCTGGAACGGCCCCATCGGCGGCGTGCAGGTGGGTCTGGTGGACGGCGAGATCGTCCTGAACCCCACGCAGGAGCAGCGCAGAAAGAGCGACCTCGCCCTGACCGTTGCCGCCACCATGGACAAGATCGTCATGATCGAGGCCGGTGCCAACGAGGTGGATGAGGACACCATGCTGGACGCCATCAAGGCCGCTCATGTGGAGATCAAGAAGGTCATCGGGTTCATCAACAGCATCGTGGCCGAGCGCGGCAAGCCGAAGATCGATTTTCAGGTCGTGGGCCTCGATATGGATATGTTCCATGCCATCAAGGAGAAGTATCTGGACGACTTCAAGGCCGCCATGGACACCGACGACAAGAATGTGCGTGACGCCGCCCTGCTGCCCATCATGGACAAGATCGCCGAGGAGTACCCCGACCTGACCGACGCCGACCTCGACCTCGTCAGCTACAAGATGCAGAAGTACGTCGTCCGCCGCTGGCTGCTGGATGAGGGCAAGCGTGTGGATGGCCGCGGCATCAACGAGATCCGTCCGCTGGCCGCAGAGGTCGGCATCCTGCCCCGCGTGCATGGCTCCGGTATGTTCACCCGCGGCCAGACACAGGTGCTCACCACCTGCACCCTCGGCGGCACCAAGGACAACCAGCTCATGGATGACCTGACCGACGAGCAGACCAAGCGGTACATCCACCACTACAACTTCCCGCCGTACTCCGTCGGCGAGGCCCGCGCACCCCGCAGCCCCGGCCGCCGCGAGATCGGCCACGGCGCACTGGCCGAGCGCGCTCTCGTGCCCGTGCTGCCCTCTCTGGAGGAGTTCCCCTACACCATCCGCTGCGTGTCTGAGGTCCTGTCCTCCAACGGCTCTACCTCGCAGGCTTCCATCTGCGGCTCGACGCTGGCCCTGATGGACGCAGGCGTGCCCATCAAGGCTCCGGTCGCCGGCATCTCCTGCGGCCTCATCACCGAGGGCGACCGCTGGATGACCATGCTGGACATTCAGGGCGTCGAGGACTTCCACGGCGACATGGACTTCAAGGTGGGCGGCACCCGCAAGGGCATCACCGCCATCCAGATGGACATCAAGATCGACGGCCTGACCTACGACATCATCGCCGAGGCTTTCGAGAAGTGCCGCAAGGGCCGTCTGTACATCCTCGATGAGATCATCAAGCCGGTCATCGCCGAGCCTCGCCATGAGCTGAGCCGCTGGGCACCCAAGATGTTCAGCATGATGATCCCCACCGATAAGATCAAGGATGTCATCGGCAAGGGCGGCAAGGTCATTCAGGACATCTGCGCCACCTGCAACTGCAAGATCGATGTGCAGGAGGACGGCCATGTCTTCGTCTCTGCGGTGGATCAGGAGGATGCAAAGCGTGCCATCTTTACCATCAGGACCATCGTGGAGGACCCCGAGATCGGTGCCATCTACAAGGGCAAAGTCACCCGTCTGATGAACTTCGGCGCCTTCGTCGAGATCGCTCCGGGCAAGGAGGGCCTCGTCCACATCTCCAAGCTGGACACCAAGCGGGTCGAGCGGGTGGAGGATGTGGTCGCCGTGGGCGATGCCATCGTCGTCAAGGTGACGGACATCGACCAGCAGGGCCGCATCAACCTGAGCCGCCGCGATGCCATTCTGGCTCTGGAAGCCAAGAAGGCACAGCAGGAGCAGGGCTAAATCACGTTTTCCAAAATGCCTCCGCGCACCTCGCGCGGGGGCATTTTTGTCTGCCGGGCGAAAAAATTTTAGTTCCCTACCAGAAAAGTTTGTTGTAAGGGTTGACAAATCCTGTCAAGGCGAGTACAATAAACGCAATATCACAAAAATGGCTGTGAAGAGAAGAGTAAGCTTTCGCATGAGCCTTACCAGAAAGCCCGGAGGATGGAAAAGGGCAGGAGACAGGGAGCTGAAAATGGTCTCGGAGCTGCGCGGACGACGAGCAAGAGCATTAGTCCGCGACGGGTGCGCCCGTTAAAGCGTCCGGCTGTAAGCAGAAAGAGTTTCTGCCGCAGTTTTGAGGCAGCGTCCGTGAGGATGCTGCGAACCAAGGTGGTACCACGGAAGTTTCAGGCCTCCGTCCTTGTGCAGCGCAGAGCTGACAGGGACGGAGGCTTTTTTCGAGCTTCCGTCCAGAGCTGGCGCGGACTGTGCCGCGCCGCCGTACATTTTATCCAAACAATAGAGAGGGAACAAAACTATGATTACTCGTCGTGATTTTCTGAAAGTTACTGGTGTTGCAGCCGCTGCTGCTGCCCTGACCGCCTGCGGCGGCTCTTCCTCCACCGCAAGCTCTGCTGCTTCCGGCGCTGCTTCTTCTGAGGCTGCTTCCGCTGCTGCAAAGCTGGACAAGATCAAGGTCGCTGTCCCCAACGACACCACCAACGAGGCCCGCGCCCTGACCCTGCTGGAGAAGAACGGCTTCTTCAAGCTGAAGGCAGACGCCGGTCTGACCGCCACCAAGAACGACATCGAGGAGAACCCCCTGAATGTCACCGTCGATGAGGTCGAGGCTGCTCAGGTGCCCAACGTCCTGCAGGACGAGGACTACGCGGTCATCAACTCCAACTACGCCATCTCCGCTGGTCTGGACCCCATGACCGACGCTCTGGCCATGGAGGACGGCTCCTCTGCTTACGTCAACGTGCTGGTCTGCAAGGAGGGCAACGAGAACGAGCCGAAGATCAAGGCGCTGGTGGCTGCTCTGCAGAGCCAGCAGGTCAAGGACTTCATGGATGAAAACTACAAGGGTGCTGTCGTCTCCGTCGTCGAGAACCCCACTGACGGCTACGATCCCTCCATCGACTATGACGCACTGAACGGCGAGACCGTCAGCTGCGCCGCTACCCCCGCTCCCCACTGCGAGGTGCTGGAGGTCTGCAAGGACATTCTGGCCGCCAAGGGCATCACGCTGGACATTCAGGAGTACGACGACTATGTGATCCCCAACACCATCGTCGAGGACGGCCAGTGCGACACCAACTACTTCCAGCATCAGCCGTATCTGGACAACTTCAATGAGGAAAAGGGCACCCATCTGGTGACGGTCGCCGGCATCCACGTCGAGCCGATGGGCATCTACGGCGGCAAGCAGGACAGCCTTGCCCCCATCGAGGGTTAAGACCCTACTAAGGAGTAAACTGTGATCGAGATCAAACACCTTTCCAAGACTTTCCAGATGAAGGACGGCGCGGTGAATGCGCTGAAGGACATCGACCTGACCATCCCCGATGGCTCCATCTACGGCATCATTGGTATGTCGGGCGCGGGCAAATCCACGCTGGTGCGCTGCATCAACCTGCTGGAACGCCCCACCGAGGGCAGCGTCGTCATCGACGGCACCGCGATGGAGACCCTGTCTCCCGCCGCCCTGCGGGAGCGCCGCCGGGACATCACCATGATCTTCCAGCAGTTCAATCTGCTGATGCAGCGCAGCTGCCTGAAGAACATCTGCTTCCCGATGGAGCTGGCGGGCGTGAAGAAAGCCGACGCCGAAAAGCGCGCAAAAGAGCTGCTGGAAATGGTGGGCCTGCCCGATAAGGCCAACGCCTACCCCGCCCAGCTCTCCGGTGGCCAGAAGCAGCGCATCGCCATTGCCCGTGCGCTGGCCACCGACCCCAAAGTCCTGCTCTGCGATGAGGCCACCAGTGCGCTGGACCCCAATACGACCCACGCCATCCTGACCCTCATCAAGGACATCAACAAAAAGCTGGGCATCACGGTGGTGGTCATTACCCACCAGATGAGCGTCGTGGAAGAGATCTGCGACCGGGTCGCCATTCTGGACGGCGGCGTGGTCGTGGAGCAGGGAGAGGTGCGCGAGATCTTCGCAAATCCCAAGACGGCTGCGGCCAAGCGCCTTGTCGCCCCCAACGGCGGCAGCGCGGCCCGCGACCTCTCGAGCTTTGCGCCCGATGACCACGTCGTGCGTGTGACCTTTAACGGCTCGTCCGCCGCAAAGCCGCTGGTGGCGAGTCTCGCAGCGGAGAAGGGCATCCTTGTGTCGGTACTCAGCGCCGACACCCGCGACCTGAGCGGCCAGTGCTATGGCTCGATGCTGCTCAAGCTTCCCCGCGATACCGAACAGGCAAAGCAGGCTGTGTGCTATATGCGCAGCCAGAATGGTGTGACCGTTGAGGAGGTGACCGGAGAATGAGCTTTGCAGATTATGGCTTCGCCATCTGGGAGACGTTCTATGTGACCGTCCTCTCCACGGCATTTTCTCTGGTGCTGGGCCTGCCGCTGGGCGTTCTGCTGGTGGCGGGCGACAAGGACGGCGTGCTGCCCCTGCCGGGCTGGCTGATGCACATCCTGAACATCGTCATCAACATCCTGCGCAGCGTGCCCTTCCTCATCCTGATGATCTGCGTTTTCCCGCTGACCCGCGCCATCGTGGGCACCACCGTCGGCACCAAGGCCACCATCGTTCCGCTGGTGGTCGCGGCCTTCCCCTTTGTGGCCCGCCTCGTGGAGACGAGCCTGCGCGAGCTGGACGAGGGCGTCGTGGAAGCAGCCCAGAGCATGGGCGCGACCCCCTTCCAGATCATCACCAAGGTCATGATCCCTGAGTGCCTGCCCGGCCTCATCTCCAGCATGACCACTGCCCTGACCACCATCCTCGGCTACTCGGCCATGTCCGGCGTCATCGGCGGCGGCGGTCTGGGCAAGATCGCCCTGTCCTACGGCTACTACCGCTATCAGACCAACATCATGATCGTCTGCGTCGTGCTGCTGGTGCTCATGGTGCAGGTGTTCCAGACCGTCGGCACCTTCTGGGCGACCAAGAGCGATAAGCGGCTGAGAAAGTAAGTGGTCGCTCAACCTCTCCGTCACGGCTGTCGCCGTGCCACCTCCCCTAACGAGGGGAGGCTTTGGCATAGCGGAAAGCTTTCCCTCTTCGCCAGAAGCTCCCCTACAAGGGGAGCTGTCGAGCAAATGCGAGACTGAGAGGTTGGATGGAAGGACGGCCTGACCGTAGGTTGTAAACTTAGAGGTCTCGGCTTCCAGCAGGGAACAAAATTTAACGAACCGATTCCCCGCCGGAGGCCTGCCCTCTGGCGGGGAATTGTGCTATACAGACAAACCCAGTAAAGGAGTATGTTGCAATGAACCGTGATACCATCTGCGTGCAGGGCGGCTACACCCCCGGCAACGGCGAACCCCGCCAGATCCCCATCATCCAGTCCACCACCTTCAAGTACGCCACCAGCGAGGACATGGGCAAACTGTTCGACCTCGAAGCCGACGGCTACTTCTACTCCCGCCTGCAGAACCCCACCTGTGATCTGGTGGCGAAAAAGATCTGCGAGCTGGAGGGCGGCACCGCCGCCATGCTGACGTCCAGCGGTCAGGCCGCAAACTTCTTCGCACTGTTCAACCTCTGCGAGGCAGGCGACCACATCGTGGCGTCCAGCACCATCTACGGCGGCACCTTCAACCTCATCTCCGTCACCATGAAGAAGATGGGCATTACCGCCACCTTTGTGGACCCGCTGTGCAGCGAGGAGGAGCTGGACGCTGCCTTCCAGCCCAACACCAAGGTCGTGTTCGGCGAGACCATCGCAAACCCTGCCCTCACTGTGCTGGACATTGAGAAGTTCGCCAAGGCCGCCCACGCCCACGGCGTACCCCTCATCGTGGACAACACCTTCCCCACGCCGGTCAACTGCCGCCCCTTCGAGTGGGGGGCTGACATCGTGACCCACTCGACCACCAAATATATGGACGGCCATGGTGCGGTGCTGGGCGGTGCCATCGTGGACGGCGGAAAGTTCGACTGGATGGCCCACGCCGACAAGTTCCCCGGACTGTGCACCCCCGACGAGAGCTATCACGGCATCACCTACGCCGAGCGCTTTGGCAAGGAGGGGGCATTCATCACCAAGGCCACCGCACAGCTGATGCGGGACTTCGGCTCGATGCAGTCCCCCATGAACGCCTATATGCTGAACCTCGGCCTTGAGAGCCTCCACGTCCGGATGCAGCGCCACTGCGAGAACGGCATGGCCGTCGCAAAGTTCCTCGAGGCCCACCCGAAGGTGGCCTACGTCAACTACTGCGGCCTCGAGAGCAGCCCCTACCATGCACTGGCCCGGAAGTATCTGCCGAGCGGCAGCTGCGGCGTCGTCTCCTTCGGTCTGGCCGGAGGCCGCGAGGCGGCCAGCACCTTCATGAAGGAGCTGAAGCTTGCCGCCATCGAGACCCATGTGGCCGATGCCCGTACCTGCTGCCTCAACCCGGCCTCCAGCACCCATCGCCAGATGAACGACGAGCAGCTGGCCGCTGCCGGTGTGCCTGCCGAGCTGGTGCGGATGAGCTGCGGACTGGAAAGCAGCGAGGACCTCATCGCAGATATTGCACAGGCACTCGATAAAATCTAAGGAGAAATCGCTATGCCCCTGATCATCCCCAAGACCCTTCCCGCCTATGACGCCCTCTACGAGGAAAATGTTTTCGTCATGCACCGGGAACGGGCGCTCTCCCAGCACATCCGCCCGCTGGAGATCCTCATCCTGAACCTCATGCCGACGAAAATTGCGACTGAGACGCAGATCGCCCGCCTGCTGGCCAATACGCCTCTTCAGGTGCACATGACCCTGCTGCAGACGGCCAGCCACGCGGCGACCCATGTCTCGGCGGCCCACCTCGAGACGTTCTACAAGACCTTCGACGAGGTGAAGAATAACCGCTACGACGGCATGATCATCACCGGCGCACCGGTGGAGAAGATCGACTTCGAGCAGGTGGACTACTGGCCGGAGCTGTGCGAGATCATGGACTTCAGCGAGACGAATGTCTACTCCACCCTCCACGTCTGCTGGGGTGCGCAGGCGGGGCTTTATTACCACTACGGCATCCGCAAGCAGCTGCTGGACGAGAAGATGTTCGGCGTCTTCGAGCACAGGGTCACACGCCCCTCGAACCCGCTGGTGCGGGGCTTCGACGAGGTGTTCTACGCCCCCCACAGCCGCCACACCGGCATCTCCCGCGAGGATGTGCTGAACTGCAAGGCCCTGCGCATCCTCGCCGAGAGCGACGAGGCAGGCCCCTTCCTGATGAGCACCGAGAATGGCCGGCAGATCTTCGTCACCGGCCATCCGGAGTACGACAAGTACACCCTCGACGCCGAGTACAAGCGGGATGTGGCCAAGGACCTGCCCATCGCTGTGCCGAAGAACTACTACCCAGAGGACGACCCCGCCCAGCCGCCCCTCTTCCGCTGGCGCGCTCACGCACATCTGCTGTATGAGAACTGGCTGAACTACTACGTCTACCAGAATACGCCCTACGATCTGGGAGCCATCAAGCGGGTGGAGCACGGGGAAGAATAAACAAAGAACGCCCTCTCCGCACGAAACGAGGAGGGCATTTTTGTAAGGAGAATTTGTATGGGAATCGAATCAGAATGGAAAAACCGGGGCATCCGGGTGGGCAAGCTGCCCTGCGGCCCGCTGGACAAGATCAGTGACGTGCCGGGCGTCACGGTGGGCCACTGCACGCTGTCGGACGGCGAGGTCCAGACCGGCGTCACCGCCCTGCTGCCCCATCCGGGGGATATTTTCCACGATAAGGTGATGGCGGCCAGCCACGTCATCAACGGTTTCGGCAAGACCACCGGCCTTGTCCAGATCGAGGAGCTGGGCACGCTGGAGACGCCCATCCTCTTCACCAACACCCTCAGCGTGGGCACGGTGGAGACGGCGCTGGTGAAGTATATGCTGGACCGGAACCCCGACATCTGCGAGACCACCGGCAGCGTCAACCCGGTGGTCTGCGAGTGCAACGACAGCGGCCTGAACGACATCCGGGGCCTCCATGTCACCGAGGAAAATGTGTGGGCCGCGCTGGCCGACTGCCGCGCCGACTTCGCCGAGGGTGCGGTGGGCGCAGGCCGGGGAATGCGCTGCCATGGCCTGAAGGGTGGCATCGGCTCGGCCTCCCGCGTGGTGGAGCTGGACGGGAAGCCCTACACCATCGGTGCGCTGGTGCTCTCCAACCACGCCGTCTTCGACGACCTCGTAGTGGCGGGCACCCCCATCCAGACCCTGCTGGACGCCAGCATCCCGCCCCACGAGGACAAAGGCTCTATTATCACGGTGCTGGCGACGGACATCCCCCTCAGTGAGCGCCAGCTGCGGCGGCTCTGCCACCGGGCGCTGGTGGGCCTGTCCCGCACCGGCTCCTTCTGCGGAAACGGTTCGGGCGAGATCGTCATCGCCTTCACCACCGCGAACCGGGTGCCCCATGACTCGGAAAAGGCCATCCTGCCAATGGGCATGGTCCACGACGACGCCATCAACCCCCTGTTCCGGGCCGTGGCCGAGTGCGTGGAGGAGAGCGTCCTGAGCAGTCTGCTCCACGCGGAGACCGTTACCGGCCATCATGGCCGGACGGTCAAGTGCTTGAGTGATCTGCTGAAATATAGCAATTCAACTTTTTAATGCAGCAGCAACAGCGTTGAATTGCATATCGCAAATATGCTGTTTTCATGTCGCACTAATTTCTTGCCTTGCGATAAAATCGAAGCCGCGGGATGCTTTATGCATCCTGCGGCTTTTGTGATTGCAGATTGTCGAAAACTGTGTTATACTAATTTTGCTGCTTTGGCGGCAAGGCACTGCACATACGGCAGGCGGTTGGCCTACACTTCCCGAAAGGGGGTGAGGCAATGCGGATTACTTTCCATATTGGTGAGTTTACTATCACCATTATCGTGAAAAAACGCTGAACCGCCACCTCGGCAAAGGCGACGGTTCAATAGAGCTTAAAACCTTAGACTAGAGGCTAACCGCTTGTCGCAGTGCCTTTTCTATTTTTAGTATAGTTTGTTTTACGCGAATTGTCAAGCACGGGGAAGTTATTTCCGCCGTGCTTTTTTCTTCCGGACGCTGTAGCCGAAGGTGCCCAGCTTTTTGCCCAGTGCCAGATATTCGCCGTGGCTGTAGACGATGAGCCTGGCCTTGTCGAGGCAGAGCTTGCCATTTTCGTCCAGCAGGCTTTCGTCCACGTCGCAGGCGGCGACTTCAGCGAGGAAGAGGTCGTGGCTGCCCAGCGGGATGACCTGCGTCACCCGGCATTCCAGATTGACGGGGCTTTCGGCGAGGATGGGGCAGTCCGTCAGCACCGAGCCGGGGGCGGCATGGAGGCCGCAGGCCGCGAATTTATCGAAGTCCCGGCCGCTCCTGACGCCGCACCAGTCCACCGACTTCACCAGTGCCTCGGTGGGCAGGTTGATGGCGAACTGTCCGCTCTCCTTGATGAGATGGTGGCTGTACCGCTCGGGGCGGACGCTGATGGACACCATGCTGGGCTGGGTGCAGATGGTGCCCGTCCAGCCGATGGTGATGAGGTTGGGCTTGTCCAGCCCGCCGCAGGAGACCAGCACCGGCGGCTCCGGGTTCAGCAGGGTGCTGCCCCGCCAGCTCTGTTTGTTCATCCGTGATACTTCCTTTCGTAGGGTGCCCATGTCCGCTCGCTGATGATGTAGCGGGGGCGGGCCTTGGTTTCCATGTAGATCTTGCCGACGTATTCGCCGATGACGCCCAGACAGACCAGCTGGACGCCGCCCATGAAGCAGACGATGCAGATGGTGGAGGCCCAGCCGGCCACGACGCTGCCCCTGACCGCCTGCACGATGGCCCAGAGGACGCCGATGAAGCTGATGAGGCTGACCACGATGCCCGCCCCGGTGATGAGGCGGATGGGCTTGTTCGACAGGCTGGTGATGCCGTCGAAGGCGAGGGCCAGCATCTTGCGCAGCGGGTAGTGGCTCTCACCGGCCAGACGCTCGTGGCGCTCGTAATAGACGGTGTCGCTGGGGTAGCCCACCAGCGGCACCATGCCCCGCAGGAAGATGTTCACCTCGCGGTAGTCGGCAAAGCTTTCCAGCACACGGGTGCTGATGAGGCGGTAGTCGGCATGGTTGAAGACGATGTCGGCCCCCAGCGCGTTCATCACATGGTAGAAGCCCTCGGCGGTGAACCGCTTGAAGAAGGTGTCGGTGTCCCGGCGGCTGCGCACGCCATAGACCACCTCGGCCCCGGCGAGATACTTCTTGACCATCTCGTCCATGGCGTTGATGTCGTCCTGACCGTCGCAGTCGATGGAGATGGTAATGTCGCAGCTGCCGCTGTGGAGCGCCTCCATCAGCCCGGCCAGCACGGCGTTCTGGTGGCCGCGGTTGCGGCTCTGGGAGATGCCGATGAAGTGCTCGTCCTCAGCGGAAAATCTCTGGATGAGGGACCATGTGGCGTCGCGGGAGCCGTCGTTGACAAAGAGCACCCGGCTCTTCTCGCTGACAAGGCCCGCTGTGGCAAGGTCGTTGATCTTTTTCAGGAACAGGGGGGCCGTGATGGGCAGCACCTGCTCCTCGTTGTAGCAGGGGATGACGATCCATAGGATAGGTTTGGACATGATGAAGTTCTCCTTTATAAAACCATCCGCCGCAGCGCTTCCGGCTCCAGCAGCTTGAAGCTGCTCCGATAAGTCTCCAGCAGGCCGTCCCGCTGCATGAGGCTCAGCTCCCGGGAGAGGGCGCTGCGGTCGCAGTTGAGGTAATCGGCCAACTGGATGCGGGAGTAGGGGATGGTGAAGGTAAGGCTGTGGTGCACCTCCGCCTCGCTGAGGAGGTAGGCGCACACCTTGGCCCGCAGGCTCTTGAGCAGCAGCAGGTCCACCCGGCGGGAGAGGAGGAAATATTTGTCGCTGATGGTGCGCACGAGATTTTGTAAGACCCGCTGGCGGGCCGGGTCGGCCCCGGGCAGCAGGAGCTTTTCGTAGGGCATCAGCAGCACCTCACAGGGGGCGGAGGCCATCACCGTCACCGGGCTGGAAAGGCTCGAGCCGCCCAGCACGTCGCCGAATACGCCGCCCGGCCCCATCTGGCTGATGGGCAGACGCGCCCCGCTGGCGGCAGGGTGATAGGCTTCGATGGTGCCCGAGAGCACCACGCCCACCCGGCGGTTGGTCTGCCCGGCCAGCACGAGGGTCTCGCCCCGGCTGTAGGTGCGCAATACGGCTCCCACGTTGCCCAGCAGGACCCGGAGCGATTCGGCCTCCAGCCCGGCGAACAGAGAGGTGGATTGTAACAGCGGAAGATAGTTTTCCATACCCATTCCGTGAGGTTTTCCCCGGGCCCTCACCGCCCTTCTGCGATTCCGTTGCATACGCAACGGTATTTTTTCTTTTATTATAGTAAACTTGGGGGCGTAAAGCAAATGGTTTTTGCAAATTTTCTGCGGGAAAATTTATCCCGATGAAAGTGAGGAACTGTACAAAATGAAAAAACTGACATCTCTGCTCCTGTCGGCGGTGCTGCTGGTGAGTATGCTGGCCTGCGGCGCATCGGCCAAGACCAACACCAAGGTGCGGATCGCCGGCCTGAAAGGCCCCACCACCATGGGCCTCGTCAACCTGCTGAGCATGGAGAAGGAGGGCACCGCCTCCCTCGACTACGACCTGCAGCTCTACGGTGCAGCCGATGAGATCGTGCCCAAGCTCATCAAGGGCGACCTCGATATGGCTGCGATCCCGGCCAACCTCGCCGCCACCCTCTACCAGAAGACGAACGGCGGCATTCAGGTCATGGCAGTGAACACGCTGGGTGTGCTCTACGTCGTGGAGAAGGGCGACACCGTCCACAGCTTCGCCGACCTCAAGGGCCGCACCATCCTCTCCACCGGCAAGGGCACGACGCCGGAATACGTCCTGCGCTATCTGCTCCGGAAGAACGGCCTCGACCCCGACAGGGACGTGAAGATCGAGTATTACAGCGAGGCCTCTGAGGTCACGGCCCAGATGGCCGCTGCCAAGAAGGACGCCATCGCCGTTCTGCCCCAGCCTTACGTCACTGCCGCCCAGATGAAGGACAGCAGCCTCCGCGTCGTCCTTGACCTGACCCGCGAGTGGAACAAGATCTGCGATACCCAGCTCATTACCGGCGTCACCGTGGTGCGCACCGAGTACGCCAAAAAGAACCCGGACGTCATCGCCGCCTTCCTGACCGACTACCAGAAGAGCGTCAAGGCTGCGAATGAGGACATCGACGGAACTGCCGCCCTGTGTGAGCAGGTCGGCGTGGTGGCCAAGGCGGCGATCGCCAAAAAGGCCCTGCCCAAGTGCAATATCGTCTACCGCAACGGCGAGGAAATGAAGAAGGACATCTCCGCCTATCTGCAGGTGCTCTACGATGCCTCGCCCGCTTCTGTGGGCGGCAAGCTGCCGGACGATGGCTTCTACTACACCGAGCCGTCCGTCCTCCGCAAGGTCATGGCGGCCATCCGCAACTCTGCAAAGTAAGTTTTGCAACGAAAAACTGCCGCACAGCTGTACGGCAGTTTTTTCACGTTATAAGACGAGGCCGGCACCGATGCCGATGAGGGCCGGGAGCAGCCAGCCGAAGCCGAGGCCGCTCAGAGGCAGGGCGTTCATGAACCCGGAGAGAGGGCCGAAGGGCAGGGCGGCGGGGATGCTCTGGAGGGCGGTAAAGAGGACGCCCAGCCGCCAGACCGGAGGGCGCTGGAACCGTTCCGGCAGAAACTCCACCACGATGAGGATGATGGCGATGGGGTAGATGGCGTTCAGCACCGGGACAGAGAGACTCAGGATGTCCGCAAGGCCGATGTTGGCCAGAAGCATACTCATCAGTGCGAAGAAGGCCGCGATGGCAGGGTAGGACAGCCGGGGCAGCAGCTCATGGAAGTATTCGCCCACGCTGGCGATGAGTCCTACGCAGGTGTTGAAGCAGGCGATGACGAAGATGGCGGCTAACAGCACCTGTCCCACCCGGCCGAACAGGCCGTCGGCCAGCGCTGTCAGGACGGCCGCGCCGGTGTCACAGCCGGGGAACGCTGCCCCCGAGATGCCGCCGATGTGGGTCAGCATGGCGTAGACCACCAGCAGCATCCCGCCTGCGACGAGCCCGGCCCGGATGGTGCCCCGCCGCACGGCGGCTTCTTCCGTGATGCCGACGGCCTGTATATTCAGGGCGATGACGGCTCCGAAGTTGAGCGCCGCCAGCGCGTCCATGGTCTGGTAGCCGTCCAATATTCCCTGCGCGGCGGGGAGGGCGGCGTAAGCCGCAGTGGGCACGCCGTAGCCGGAGGCAGCAGGGCGGAGGAGGCAGCCCGCGAACAGCACCACGATGAGCACCAGCAGGGCGGGGCAGAGGATGCGGCCCAGCCGCTGGGTCAGCTTTTCGGGCCGGAGGGCCACAAAGTACGCTGCCGTAAAGAATACAAGGGAGTAGAGAAACTGCCCCAGCGTGCTCCGCCCCACCAGAGGGGTCAGCATCTCAAAGGAGGTGCTGGCCGTGCGGGGGATGGCGAGGCAGGGGCCGATGGACAGGTAGACCAGCACAGCGAACACCTGCGCAAAGCGGGGATGCACCCGCCCGGCCAGCACGGGCAGACCGCCCGCCCGCGCCACCGCCGCCACGCCCGCGATGGGCAGGCCGATAGCACTGACGGCAAAGCCTGCGAAGGCGAGCCAGAGCGCCGTCCCGGCCTGTGCGCCGAGGAAGGGCGGAAAGATGAGGTTGCCCGCCCCGAAGAACATCGAGAACAGGGTAAACCCCACCAGAAAGAGCTTTTTGCCCCGGAGGGCCTGCGTGGATTCGTGCATGGTCATCTCTCCCAGTCGTGCGCAGGAGCGCGTAAAATATGAAACACGGATTGCTTTATTACAGTGTAGAGTTTTATCCCCTTCATGTCAAGAGAAGAAAAGATGAAGGATTGTATTCTTTCACATGATGTGATATTCTGAAAGCGAAAAAAGAAGAGGAGCAGAGAAACAGATGGAAAAAACAAAAAAGCGCCGCCTTCAGCTCTTGGCGGCGTCGGTCTTCTGGCTGGGCGTCTGGCAGGCGGCGGCAATGGCCATCGGGCAGGAGGTCTTTCTGGTCTCGCCGGTGCAGGCGCTGGGGACGCTGGTACAGCTTCTGCCGCAGGCGGAGTTCTGGCAGCGGGTGGCGTTCAGCGCCGGGCGCATCCTGCTGGGCTTCGGGCTGGGTGCACTGTCCAGTACCGTGCTGGCGGTGGCGGCGGAAAAATGGGAGTGGGTGGACGCCCTTCTCGCCCCGGTGATGCAGCTGGTCAAGGCCACCCCGGTGGCCAGCTTCATCATTCTGGCGCTGGTGTGGGTCAGCGGCTCGTCCCTGTCGGTCCTCATCAGCTTCCTGATGGTGCTGCCCGTCCTCTACGGCGCGGTGCGCACCGGCATCGGGAGCGCCGACCGCCGGCTTCTCGAGATGGCGCAGGTGTTCCGCCTGCCGCTGGGGCGGCGTCTGCGGGCCGTCTGGCTCCCGGCGGTGCTGCCTGCGTTCCGGCAGGGGTGCAGTGTGGCGCTGGGCATCTGCTGGAAGAGCGGCGTGGCGGCGGAGGTCATCGGCCTGCCCGATGGCAGCATCGGCGACGCCCTCTATCGGGCGAAGATCACCCTCTCTACCGGGGAGCTGTTCGCATGGACCTTCGTCATCATCCTGTTGAGCGCGGTGTTCGAAAAGCTCTTCCTCGCCCTGCTGGACAGGGCGGTGACGGCAGTTCTGGGCGAAGAGGGGGCATAAAAATGGGAGAATATCATAACAAACTGGAAATAAAGAACCTGACAAAACGATTCGGAGAGAAAACGCTCTTCGAAGGTCTGTCCCTGACGGTGGACGGCCCGGCGGTGCTCTGGGCACCCAGCGGCTGGGGCAAGACGACCCTGCTGCGCATCCTAATGGGGCTGGAAGTGCCCACCTCCGGTAGCGTGGAGGGGGTGGGCCGGGTCGGCGTGGTCTTTCAGGAGGACCGGCTCTGCCCCCAGCTCACCCCAGAGGAAAATGTGGCGCTGGTGCTCCCGGCGGAGCAGTACAAGGCAAAAACGCAATACAAAGAGCAGATAAGGAAAGACCTTATACAGCTTGGACTCGATGATGAGGCCCTCGCCCTGCCGGCCCGGAAGCTCTCCGGCGGCCAGAAGCGGCGCACCGCCCTCCTGCGTGCCCTCTGGGCCGAGAGTGACACCCTCCTGCTGGACGAGCCGTTCACCGGGATGGACCCCGCCGCCATGAAAAAGGCCGCAGCCATGCTCAAAGCACGCTGCGGCGCAAAGCCCGCCCTGCTGGCGACCCACGACCAAGCGGCCATCCGGGAGCTGGGGTGGAGGGTCATTGAATTGGGGTAGGGCGATTGTAATTTGAAAGAATTTATGCTATGCTAGGAATGCAGTCTCCGGACTGCAAAGGTGTTGCCTCAAACGCAGGCGGCGAACGCTCCTTACCGATGCGCTCTTGTTTAACTTTCGAGTGAACAGGCATCGGGAGAGCGGCTTTTTTGGCGCATACTCCCGATGTTCTGGCAGAAGGAGGGATAGCGCATGACTCTGTCCGAGGTTTTGCTGCTGTTGACGCTCGTCTTCAGCGTAGCCTATGGTGTCTTCGACATTACATGGAAAATCAGCCATGACGACAAAGATCATAAAAACAAAAAAGACTGACCGCCACCTACTTCCCCAAGTATGCCGGTCAATCTTTTTTGCTCGCGTATGGTAAGGAGCTAGCCGTTTTTGGGGCAGCACCTTTTGTATTTCTAGTATATGCGTTTTAACGTGGATTGTCAAGGAGAAAGCTGTATGAAAGGATCGATCTTCCACAAAATGCAGACGAGCACCTGCTGGATCGTCTGTCTCGTACTGCTTGGCGTCTACCTCTTCGCCGCCCTCCGTCCGGGGGTCTGGCTGCGGGACGCCTTTTTGTACCGGCAGGCAGACGGCAGCTTTTCGGGCAAGGATGCCTATGCGGCCTACACCCTGCAGCTTTCCGGGACGGAGAGCGAAGCCGAGGCAGCGTTCACGCTGGACGGAGAGACGAGGCATTACCGCATCGAGGCGAAGGACAGCACAGAGGTAAAGCTCTATCAGGACGGGGCGCTTGTCTTTGACGGGAGTGCACTGGGCGACCCCGGGGATGCCATCCTCTGGCGGGAGGACGACGGGGGCTTGGCCGACGAGGTGAAGGTCATCGTCAATGGCGAATACCAGAAAGATGACCTCTGGCCCAGCTGCGGCTGGCTCTATAATGTGGCCGTCGGCGGACGGCGGGAGACCCGGGGCAGCGTGGCTCTCCTGCTGCCGATGGGGGCGCTGGCGCTGCTGCTGTTTCTGGACCTCCGCTTCCCGCTGCTGTTCTGGAATCTCCGCCACGGGCTGGAGGTATCCGGCGGCGAGCCGACCGACTGGTACTACTCGATGCAGCGGATGGGCCGCATCACCGACATCGTTGGAATTTTTGTGCTGGCGGCCCTGAGCTTTGCCCTCCACTGAGGCTCACAACAGCTCGGCGAGGATGCTGTTCTGCACGATAAGCCCGGCGGGGGTGAGGGCGAGGGTGCGGCCGTCGAAGCTGGCGTAGCCGCTCTTCACACAGTTTTGCACGAAAGCCCGCTGTGCGCTGGAAAGCTCCCTGCCATAGCGTTTTTTGTATTCGTCGAGGTTCAGGCCCTTGCGGAGACGGAGTTGTAAGATGAGATAATCTTCCGCCCCGCAGCCGCCGTCCATGACCGGCGCGGCCTCGTCCCGCAGGAAAGCCTCGGTGTCGGCCGGGTAGTAGAACCGTTTGCCGCCCATGCAGGAGTGGGCGGCGGGGCCGATGCCCAGATAGTCACCGCAGTCCCAGTAGATGAGGTTGTGCTTCCCCTCATAGCCGGGGCGGGCGAAGTTCGAGATCTCGTACTGCAGATACCCGTGGTGCTCCAGCTGCTCGACGGCGTAGAGGTAGAAGTCCGCCGCCTCGTCGGAGGTGGGCAGACCCTCGGGGGGCGTCCGGCCAAAGGCAGAGTCCGGCTCTATCTTTAAGAGGTAGGCCGAAATATGCGTCGCGCCGCCCTCCTCGATAAGCTCCAGCGTCTCGTCGAACTCGGCCTGCGTATAATGGGGCAGGGCCAGCATGATGTCGCCGCTGATGTTCTCGAACCCGGCCCGGCGTGCGGCGGCAAAGGCCGCACGGGCCTGCTTTGCGGTGTGGGGACGGCCCAGCGTCTTGAGCTGGCTGTCCCGGGCCGACTGGACGCCGAAGGAGATGCGGTTGACGCCTGCGGCGCGGAACGCCCGGAGGGACGCCTCCGTCACCGTCTCGGGGTTCGCTTCCAGCGTGATCTCTGCCCCCGGCAGGGGCTGGGCGGCGTCGATGAGGCGGGCAGCGTCTGCGGGGGCGAGGAGGCTGGGGGTGCCGCCGCCGAAATAAAGGGTGTCCGGCCGCAGGGGGGCGTCCGGCGCAAAGCGGGAAAGCTCCCGCAGCAGAGCGTCCACATAGGCGCGGGGCACGCCGCGCTGGCCGGGGGCAGAGTAGAAATCGCAGTACCGGCATTTGGAAAAACAGTAGGGAATATGCAGATAAAGTCCGAGGGACATCAAATATCACAGCCTTTTTCATGAATCGTTCATTTCTATGCAGTATACTATATTTCGTAGACCGGGGCAAGGCCGAGGCCGATGCCCTGATTTTGAATGGAGGATTCCCTATGGATTACAACAACTATGACCGCGGCTATGCGGAGCCTTCGATGAGCGCATCGGACTATATGACCCGCACCTACCGCTGGATGGCCGGCGGCCTGCTCGTCACCTTCGCAATGGCCTATATCACGGCGACCACGCCGCTCATTTATCTGGTCGATTCCCTCTACTTCCTGCTTACCATCGCCGAGCTGGCGCTGGTGTTCATGCTCAGCGCCCGGGTGCAGAGGATGTCCATCGACGGGGCGCGGGCCGCATTCTTTGGCTACGCCATCCTCAACGGCATGGTGCTGAGCTACTATTTCCTGCTCTTCTCGGTGGGCACTCTGGTCATGGCTTTCCTCGCCACGGCGGTCTATTTCGGCCTTATGGCCGTGTACGGCACCACCACCCATAAGGACCTCACCGGCTGGGGTCCCCGTTTGATGATGGCTCTGGTGGCCATGATCGTCACCAGCCTCGTGGGCGCGCTCTTCGGCTTTGGCTTCGGTGCCTCGGTGCTCTACTGCGGCATCGGTCTGGTGGTGTTCATGCTGCTCACCGCCTACGACACCCAGAAGCTGCGCCAGATCTACGCCTACTACGCAGGCGACGCCGAGATGGCCGAGAAGGCTTCCATCTACGGCGCACTGACCCTCTATCTGGACTTCATCAACATCTTCCTGTATGTTGTCCGCCTGCTGGGCATGAACAGCCGCAGCCGCAACAACTGATGAACATGACCTGCTTTTTCTGCAAGGGCGAGATGAAGCCCGGCACGACTATCCACACCGTACAGCTAAAGAACTGTGTCGTTGTCATCAAAAATGTTCCCTGTATGAAGTGTGAACAGTGCGGTGAGGTCGTTCTGTCGGCAGACACGATAGAAAAGATAGAGCGTATTTTGCAGACCGTCGAAAAGGCTGTGGCAGAGATCACGGTCGTAAACTTCCCGGATTGTGCTGCATAAAAAATAAGGGAGCCGCCGTGCAGAGCGTTTGCACGGCGGCTCTTTTTGTCAGAATGCCTGCTTTGAATCATGATAACTGTGCGATTTGCCAAAAATCGAGGAAAAGGTTGACAGAATTCGGGGGGGGGGTAAAATTTGTGTGGTGATGCGGCGGACGATGTTTGCGGCAGCATCACACAAGGCTTATTTTTATTGAGGAGGGGTTTCGAATGAAACTGTTCAAAAAGGTTCTCGCCGCCGCCCTTGCGGGTGTGCTGGCGCTGTCCGTCCTGACGGGCTGCAACAACAGCAATAGTGTGGCTACCGTGAAAATGCTCGATGCGCTGAATGACTGGTCAAGATTTTATGGTGAGGGTATTACCTTCGAAAAGGGCGATGAAAAATTGCAGGCTCAGGTAAACGATTTGGTGGAAATCGTGGATGACGCCGGTAAGAAAATCAATTTTCAAGGTGGCGAGGACATCGATGAAATGTACTGGGCCATCGTGAACGATGGCGCTGCAAAGCTGAAGCTGAAGGATTGGGCAAAGCAGTTCTCCAAAGCAACCATTGATGATGAGAATTCGCCGCTGTATGAGTTTGGCTTTGTCGATATTAGCACAACTTTGTCTGCAAGCAGCAGCCAGAATATTTACTACGCGCTTCAACTGATGGAGAACCGCTTGGACGACGAAATCAATCCGCCTGCCACAGTTAAGGATTCTGAGCGGAACCGTAATTGGACCGATGGTGACAAATTTTATGTTGCCGTTGCTACCGGTGAAATTAACGGTAAGAAGTACATGGTCGCGCTCTTTAAGACTACTGCTGTAACGAATCCGGATTATAAGCCGAATCAGAATCCGGATAAAAATTGATAAGAATGACGGTGGCATTGATGAAGGTGCTTCTGAGGATTGAGCCTCAGCCGCAGCAATGCCCGCCCACTGAATCATGAACTCGTTAGGCCCCGATCCGCCGGGGCCTTTTTGCGTCTTTATGAATAAACCCCACTCCATCGCTCCAAACTACCACCAAAGAAACGATTCCGTACACAAAGATGGATTGGAGTAACGAACGATGGAGCAATTCAGAAAGTTTTTGCGGGACAAGGCCTTTGCACTGGTGCTCACCGCCTGCCTGCTGGCGGCGGCAGCGGCCGGAGTGTGGGCCGTGCGCACGGTGCGCAAGGAGCTGAAGAAAGATCTGGACGCGGTGCGCAGCCCGTCCAGCACTGCCCCCGGCATCGACGAGGGCATCCGCACATCACCCGGCCTCGCCGGAGAGGAGGACGCCGAATGGCAGCAGCAGACCGCACCCGCCGCAAACAGCGTGGCCAATGTGCCCGAAGCCCGCAGCTCCTCCGGTGGAGCTGCATCCTCTTCTGGGGCGCAGTCTGGGTCTGGTTCGGTGCGCGAACCTTCCGCGCTGCAAACCGAGTCCTCGCCTGCCAGCAGTTCGGCTGCGCCTGCCTCCACGCAGCCTGTCTCGGGGCGCGTCTTGAACAGCTACAGCGGCGATGAGCTGGTCTACAGCAAGACGCTGGGGGACTGGCGCACCCACAACGGCGTGGATTACGCCGCCGAAAAGGGCGCAGAGGTAGCCGCCCCGGCGACGGGTAAGGTGGTGGAGACGGGCACCGACGACAAGTGGGGGCCCGTGGTCGCCATCGAGGACGAATCCGGCAGGGTCTGGCGGGTCTGCGGCACGGCGGACGCCAAGGTGAAAAAGGGCGATACCGTCTCGGCCGGGCAGACCATCGGCAAGGTGGGCAGCGTGAGCTGTGAGTGCGCCGAGGAGAGCCACATCCATCTGGAGGTCATGCAGGATGGCCGGTATCTCGACCCTGTGAAGGCCATGAAATAAGCAGAAATTCCCGGGCAGGTGCAGTGGAACGCTGTGCCTGCTTTTTTATCGCGGTCTTCCAAAACAGCGCCGCTGCAGCAGGCAGTCCAGCCCAGCTGAAAAATGCGGACGGTGATGCATTGCTTTTGGACGTCGATTCTGGTATGATAAACTCGTATCAGTATGAAATGAAGGAAAAGCGGAGGGAACGAAGGATGAAGGTCTTAGTGATAGGCGGCGGTGCGGCCGGCCTGATGGCGGCGGGTGCGGCCCTGCGGCAGGGGCATGAGGTGACGGTGCTGGAACATATGGAAAAGCCGGCCCAGAAGATCCTCGTCACCGGCAAGGGCCGCTGCAACGTCACCAACGACTGCACCGCAGAGGAATTTCTGCACCATGTGCGGACGAACCCCCGCTTTCTGTTCTCGTCGCTGGGGGCGTTCCCGCCTGCCAAGACGATGGAGCTGTTCGAGTCGCTCGGGGTGGAGCTGAAGGTGGAGCGGGGACGCCGGGTGTTCCCGGTGTCGGACAAGGCCGAAGAGATCCGGCAGGCCCTTCTGCGGTACGCCGAGGGGGCGGACATCGTCCGCGACGGGGCGAAAAAGCTGCTGCTGGAGCCGCTGGCTCAGCCGGAGGAAGCGCCCGCCGCGCCGGAAAATCCCCGCCACCCCAAGAAGAAAAAGCCCGGCCCGGCCTGCCGCTGTGTGGGCGTGCGGGGCACCTCGGGCCGGGAGTACAGGGCGGATGCCGTGCTGGTGGCGACGGGCGGCCTGAGCTACCCCACCACCGGTTCCACCGGCGACGGCTACAAGCTGGCCCAGCAGGCGGGCCACACCCTCGTGGAGCCTGTGCCCAGCCTCGTCAGCCTCGTCAGCCACGACGCCGACTGCAAAAAGATGATGGGCCTCGCCCTCAAGAACGTGACGCTCACCCTCCACGAGGACGGCAAGGCCATCTTCGAGGAGCAGGGCGAGATGCTGTTCACCCATTTCGGCATCAGCGGGCCGCTGACCCTCAGCGCCTCGAGCCATCTGGGCGATATGAAAAAACACAGGTACGAGGCTTTTATCGACCTGAAGCCCGCCCTCAGCGAGGAGCAGCTTTATGACCGCATCACCCGGGATTTTGCCCTGCTGGCAAACCACGCGGCGCAGGGCGCACTGGTGAAGCTGCTGCCGTCCAGTATGCAGCCGGTCATGGTGGCCCGCTGGGGCATCGACCCGGCCACCAAGGCAAACCAGATCACCCGCGAGCAGAAGCGGGAGCTGGTGCAGCTGGTGAAGCACTGGCGGGTATCCATCGACGCCCGGGGCGACTTAGCCCATGCCGTCATCACGTCGGGCGGCGTGTCGGTGCGGGAGGTGGACCCCAAGACCATGCAGAGCAAAAAGGCGCTGGGCCTCTACTTCGCAGGCGAGGTGCTGGATGTGGACGCCTACACCGGCGGATATAATTTGCAGATCGCGTTCTGCACGGCGCAGAGCTTTGCGAATAATCTGGGATGACTTTTCCGTCTGCGAAGCCGTGACGGAGAGGCTGAACCGTATTTATATAAAAGGAGATAGAAAAATGGTATCTGTTGCGATCGACGGGCCTGCGGGCGCAGGCAAATCTACACTGGCGCGGCGTCTGGCCGCAGAACTCGGCTACATCTATGTGGACACCGGCGCGATGTTCCGCACCATCGGCCTTTACGCCCTCCGGGCGGGTAAGGACCCGAAGGACAACGAGGCGGTCAACGCCCTGCTGCCCGAGATTTCCCTCAAGTTCGCCTTCATCGGGGGCGAACAGCACATCTACCTGAACGGCGAGGACGTCAGCACGGCCATCCGCACCGAGGAGGTGGGCATGGCGGCATCTGCCGTGGGCGCAAACCCGGAGGTGCGCGCCTTCCTGCTGGGGATGCAGCGGGATATGGCCAAGACGCAGGACGTCCTGATGGATGGCCGCGACATCGGCACTGTGGTGCTGCCCGATGCGACGGTGAAGATCTTCCTCACCGCCAGCCCCGAGGCCCGCGCCACACGGCGCTGGAAGGAATACCAGCAGAAGGGCGTTGAGGTCTCGTATGAGGAGGTGCTGGCCGACGTCCGGCAGCGGGACTATCAGGACACCCACCGCGCCGCAGCCCCCCTCCGACAGGCCGACGATGCCCAGCTTCTGGACACCTCGGAGATGAACTTCGAGCAGAGTCTGGAGGCCATGAAAAAGATGATCGTGGAGAAGGTCGGATGATACTATATTATATTATTGTGCCGCTGGCATGGCTGGTGTTCAACATCGGTTTCCGCGTCCGGTGTGAGGGCCGGGAAAATCTGAAGAAGGTCGGCACGAAGGGCTGCATCATCGCGCCCAACCACATCTCTGCCATCGACCCGGTCTTCATCGTCATCACCCGGTTCTGGGGGCAGCGGATGATGGTGTTCGCCAAGAAAGAGCTGTTTGAGATAAACCCGTTCCTGTCGTGGTTCTTCCGGTGTGCGGGCGCGGTCTGCGTCCGGGGCACGAAGGAGGAGGTCGGTGCCATCGACGACACGGTGAAAAAGTGCAAAGAGGGCGGCACGCTGCTGATCTTCCCGGAGGGCACGCGGGAAAAGGAAAATGCATTCCTCCCCCTCAAGAGCGGCCTCTTCGTCGTCGCAGCTGCCGCCGGTGTGGACGTCGTGCCCTGCCGCATCCATTACGACACGCCCGACGGCAGGATGAAGCCGTTCTGCCGGGTGCGGGTGGTCTACGGCGAGCCGATGCCCGCCGCCCGGTTTTCAATGGAGGGCCGCCGCGACCTCAGAAAGCTGCGGGAGAATAAGCAGGCCGTCTTGGAGGCGTGGGAGAAGCTGTAAAGGCGGCTTGATTGGAATAAACCTCTCAGTCTCGCATTCGCTCGACAGCTCCCCTAGCGAGGGGAGCCTCTGGCGAAGAGGGAAAGCTTTCCGGAATGCCAAGGCCTCTCCTCGATAGGCAACGGCGACGACCGCCGCCAGTGGCGGAAACAGGGAGGAGCTGTTGGGGCCGCGGCCAGCAGGATGCAAGCGACAGCGAAGCAGACGCTGGGAGCCGCAACCCGGGCTGTGGCACGCCGTAGGCGTGACGGAGAGGTTTAATTTAGGAGAATGTTTATGGAAATTCGTTTGGCAAAGACCGCCGGCTTCTGCTTCGGGGTGGATCGCGCGGTCAAGCTGACCTATGGTTTGCTGGAAGAGGGGCACAAGGTGGCCACCCTCGGCCCCCTGATCCACAACCCCCAGACGGTCGAAGACCTTGAGCGCCGGGGCGCGATGGTGGCGGACACCCCTGCCGATGTGCCCGCAGGCTATGAGGTGGTCATCCGCAGCCATGGCGTGCCCCGCAGCATCTACGACGAGCTGGAGGCCCGGGGCTGTGTCTACCACGACGCCACCTGTCCCTTTGTGCGGAAGATCCAGAAGATCGCCGCCGAGGCCGAAGCTGCCGGTGCGGTGCTCGTGGTGGCCGGAGACGCCTCCCACCCGGAGGTGCAGGGCATCGTGGGGCATACCCGGGGAGAGGTATTTGTTTTCGGCGATCTGGCCCAGCTGAAGGCGTGGAAAGGCCCTTCTGACCCCCAAAAGCCCATTTTTGCGGTTGCACAGACCACATTTCAGGTAACAAAATGGCAAGAAAGTTCGGAGTTTCTCAAAAAAGCCTATACAAACGCCCGAATTTTTGATACAATATGTAATGCGACGTGGGCGAGGCAACAGGAAGCGGAAGACCTCAGCCAACAATGCGACATCATTGTTGTCATTGGCGGTCATCATTCTTCCAATACCCAAAAGCTGGTACAGGTCGCCGCAAAGCATACGCGAGCCGTAACGGTCGAGACCGCGAGCGAACTTCGGCCGGAATGGTTTGCAGATGTAAAGACGGCGGGCGTCACAGCCGGGGCTTCAACGCCATCGTCTATTATTGAGGAGGTACTTAACAGTATGAGCGCAGAAATCAATGACAGCATGAGCTTTGAGGAGATGCTGAACGCATCCGAGGAAAAGCGTGTTCATGCAGGCAGTATTGTGAAAGGAATCGTGACCAGCATCTCTGCCAACGAGATCCAGGTGGATATCGGAGCTAAGCAGACCGGCTTTGTCAAGCTGAGCGAGCTGACCGATGATTCCTCCGCCAAGGTCGAGGACCTGGTGAAAGTTGGCGATGAGCTGGACCTCATCGTCGAGAAGGTTATGGATCAGGATGGCGTCATCCAGCTCTCCCGCAAGAAGCTCGCATCTCGCAAGGGCATGGAAGAGATCGCCAAGGCAGCTGAGTCCGGCGAGGTCGTCGAGGGCGACGTCACCGAGTTCAACAAGGGCGGCGTTGTCGTCAACGTCAAGGGCGTCAAGGTGTTCGTCCCCCGTTCTCAGGCCACCATGCGCCGCGACGAGGATTACACCGCTCTGGTCGGCCAGCACGTTCAGCTGGTCGTCACCGAGTGCTCTGGCCGCAAGATCGTCGGCAGCATCAACAAGGTCACCGCTGAGCAGAACAAGGCAAAGCGTGAGGAGTTCTGGGCAAACGTCGAGGTCGGCAAGACCTACACCGGCGTCGTCAAGAGCCTGACCTCTTACGGTGCATTCGTTGACATCGGCGGTGTGGACGGCCTGTGCCACATCAGCGAGCTGAGCTGGAACCGCATCAAGCATCCCTCTGAGGTCGTCTCTGTGGGCGACACCATCGAGGTGTATGTGAAGGATATCGACACCGAGAACCACAAGGTCTCTCTGGGCTACAAGAAGGCTGAGGACAATCCTTGGGAGCAGCTGAAGAACAACTACCCCATCGGCAGCACCTTCCATGCTCCGGTCGTGTCCCTGACCAAGTTCGGTGCATTCGTCCGCATCCTGCCGGGTGTTGACGGTCTGGTCCACATCAGCGAGATCAGCAACGATCGCGTTGAGAAGGTCTCCGACGCACTGAAGGTCGGCGATATGGTCGATGTGAAGCTGCTGGATGTTGACTTCGACAAGAAGCGCATCAGCCTGTCCATGAAGGCTCTGCTGAACGACGACGCTGAGTAATCAGCCCGCAGCATAGTCTCTTCAGACACAATGCGAACAACAGCCCCGTTGCCGGGAAAACGGCGGCGGGGCTGTTTTTGTATCGCCCTCTCAGTCGCTGACGCGACAGCTCTCCCGGAGGGAGAGCCACTGGCGTGCCGGTCGGACGGATACTGGACGAGTGAAGTTTTCTTGTCTCGGAGACAGTAGTGCCCTGCTGGCGACGGAAGGTTTTGGGATCAATGAAAAACTGGTTTGTAAAGCACCGCGAGGTGCTGGCTTATCTCATCTTCGGGGTGCTGACCACCCTGCTGAACATCGTGCTGTACATGCTGTTCAGCGGGCTTTTCGGGTACGAGGCCGCCAACAGCTGGGGCAATGTGCTGGACAATCTGCTCTGCATCCTGTTCGCCTATCTCACCAACCGGGCATTCGTCTTTGCAAGCCGGACGCAGGGCAGGGAGGCGCTGAAGGAATTTGGTGCATTCGTCACCTGCCGTCTGGGCACACTGGTCTTGGATGCCGCCATCATGATGGTCTTCGGAAACCTGCTGGCCGCACAGGGCACAGCGCTTGTGGAGGGCTTCATGAATGGTCTGCTGAGCGCAGCGGCGAATTGGTTTGGCCCGGACACGGTGCTCCACATGGCGACAAGCAGCATAACGCCCCCTGCATCTGTTTCGGACGGCTCTGCCGCCATTGCCATCATTGGCGGCGCCGACGGCCCGACGGCCATCTTCGTCACCAGCTTCTACGATGCCCAGGCTCTGTGGGGCCTCGCCGTCAAGGTCTTTTCCAATGTGGTGGTGGTCGTGCTGAATTATGTGTTCAGCAAGCTCATTGTTTTTAAGCGCAAGTGAGATATTTTTTCGCCAACGGCGGAAAAATATCCAATATAACTTAGGAGGTACGGTATTATGAAACGTGGTCTGAAAGGTTTTGCATTTCTGGTCTCCGGCCTTGTGCTGGGCATCATCGGCGCAACGGTGTCTGCAACAGCCATTGCCCTGAGCGCTGTCGGTATGGCAAAGGTGCGCCGTGCCACCAAAAATTGATTCAGGAGGAAAAAACATGAATCGAGAAGAGATCCTGTCCCACGTCGATCACACCCTGCTCAAGCCTGAGGCCACATGGCCCCAGATCCAGACCCTGTGCGACGAGGCCATCGCAAACCACACGGCCTCTGTCTGCATCAACACCTGCTATGTGAAGCAGGCTGTCGAGTACATGGCAGGCCGCATCCCGGTGTGCTGTGTGGTCGGATTCCCTCTGGGTGCGATGGACACCGCTTCCAAGGCCTTTGAGGCCAAGACCGCCATCGAGAACGGCGCCGCCGAGGTGGATATGGTCATCAACATCGGCCGCCTGAAGAACGGCGAGTACGACGCCGTGCGCGAGGACATCCGCGCCGTCAAGCAGGCTGTGGGCGATAAGATCCTGAAGGTCATCATCGAGACCTGCCTGCTGACCGACGACGAGAAGCGCAGGATGTGTGACATCGTCTGCGAGGCAGGCGCGGACTACATCAAGACCAGCACCGGCTTCTCCACCGCAGGCGCAACCTTCCACGACGTCGAGCTGATGGTCAAGGGCGTGGCAGGCCGCTGCAAGGTCAAGGCTGCTGGCGGCATCTCCACCGTGGACGATATGGAAAAGTTCCTCGCCCTCGGCGCAGACCGTCTGGGCACCTCCCGCGCCGTCAAGATCCTGAACGGCGAGCAGGCAAAGGGCTACTAAGCTTCCGCTCCGCAAAGGGCACAGCTCCGGCTGTGCCTTTTCTGTTTGCGGGGGAGGCTGCGCTCTGGCAGAAAAGAAATGAGGGCGGGTGCATCATTTTCAAGAAAATGCCGAAAAAGAGTGCGGCGCTTCTTGACATTTCGACGCAGCAATGATAAGATATTACCCGGACAAACTGAATACCGACTTATCAAGAGCGGCTGAGGGGACAGGCCCTGTGAAGCCCGACAACCTGTGCGTGAGCATAAGGTGCCAAATCCTGCGGGAAACCGAAAGATAAGAGTGCAGACGCTCAGAACTTCGGTTCGGAGCGTTTTTTTGTTGCATGAGCTTGATGAACGTGTAGGAAGCTGTCAAGAGTAATACACACCCCAACGCCAAGGAGGTACAAAAATGGCAAAGAATCGTCTGTTTACGTCCGAGTCCGTCACCGAGGGCCATCCCGACAAGATCTGTGACCAGATCTCCGACGCCATCCTCGACGAGATCCTGACCCACGACCCCGACGCCCGCGTGGCCTGCGAGACCTGTGCATCCACCGGCCTCGTCCACATTATGGGCGAGATCACCACCAACTGCTACGTCGATTTTCAGAAGATCGTCCGCGAGGTCGTGGCGGACATCGGCTACACCCGTGCAAAGTTCGGCTTCGACGCTGACACCTGTGCCGTCATCTCCAACATCGACGGCCAAAGCCCGGATATCGCCCTCGGCACCAACGACGAGGTCGGCGGTGCAGGCGATCAGGGCATGATGTTCGGTTATGCCTGCGACGAGACCCCCGAGCTGATGCCCATGCCCATCAGCCTCGCCCACAAGCTGGCCAAGAAGCTGACCGAGGTGCGCAAGAGCGGCGAGCTGGACTACCTGCGCCCGGACGGTAAGAGTCAGGTCACGGTGGAGTATGTGGACGGCAAGCCCGCCCGCGTGGACGCTGTGGTCATCTCCAGCCAGCACAGCGAGGCCGTCAGCATGGACCAGCTGCGCGCCGACGTGATGGAGAAGGTCATCAAAGCCACCATCCCCGCCGAGCTGCTGGACGAGAACACCAAGTATTATATCAACCCCACCGGCCGCTTCGTCGTGGGCGGTCCTCAGGGCGACACCGGCCTGACTGGCCGTAAGATCATCGTCGATACCTACGGCGGCTACGCACGCCACGGCGGCGGCGCATTCTCCGGCAAGGACCCCAGCAAGGTGGACCGCAGTGCCGCGTATGCGACCCGCTGGGTGGCCAAGAACATCGTGGCCGCCGGTCTGGCCAAGCAGTGCGAGGTGCAGGTGGCCTACGCCATCGGCGTGGCAAAGCCCGTCTCCATCATGGTGGACACTTTCGGCACCGGCGTCGTGGAGGACGAGAAGATCGAGAAGGCTGTGGAGAAGGTCTTTGACCTGACGCCTGCCGCCATCATCCGCACCCTCGACCTGCGCAAGCCCATCTACCGCAAGCTGGCTGCCTACGGCCACATGGGCCGCGAAGACCTCGGCGTGAAGTGGGAGAACACCGACCGCGTCGAAGAGCTGAAGGCCGCAGTCGCAGCCCTCTGAGCGCGAAAATAGAATAGAATGACTTTTATCGCAATTTTCAAAAATAGCGCCGATCAGAATAGCATATTTGCGATATGCAGTTTGCAGATGTTGCCTGTGCATTAAAAACGCAAACTGCTATGAGCCGGAGATTGTATGTTTTTTGTAAAAAACACATAGTCTCCGGCCTTTTTTGGAAAAAGAGATGTGCAAGGCGCAGAAAATGCGAGTTTTTAGTGTCGAAACGCCGAAAATGTGATAGAATATTACCGGATATGCACTTCAACGTCTGATTTTATCGACCGATAAAAGAAACATTAAGGAGCTGTAATTATGTCTGTCATTATCCCCAAGGATTGCTTCCACCAGCCTCAGGTCGCCGACCTGCGCCTCATCGCCTGCCCGGGTGCCGAGGAGCTGACCAACCTCATCGACAAGCATCTGGTGCGCTGGGCCGCTGAGGCCGGCTACCAGACCAATAGCTTTATCATCGAGAGCGCCTGCCCCCGCTTCCAGAGCGGCGATGCCAAGGGTCTGGTCAAGGAGTCGGTGCGCGGCGACGATATTTTCATCGTGGTCGATCCCGGCAACTACAGCGTGACCTACAAGCTGTTCAACTATGAGAACCATCTGTCTCCCGACGACCACTTCGCCAACCTCAAGCGCCTCATTCAGGCTGTGGCGGGCAAGGCACACCGTGTGTCCGTCATCATGCCCAGCCTGTACGGCGGCCGTCAGCACCGCCGCGTGTCCCGCGAGAGTCTGGACTGCGCGGTGGCCCTGCAGGAGCTGCAGGCCATGGGCGTCAAGAACATCATCACCTTCGATGCACATGACCCCCGCCTGATGAACGCTGTGCCTCTGATGAGCTTCGACAACGCCATGCCCACCTATCAGGTGCTGAAGAGCCTGCTCAAGAAGAACCCCGAGATCAGCTTCGACAAGGACAAGTTCATCGTGGTCAGCCCCGACGAGGGAGCCATGAGCCGCAATATGTACTTCTCCAGCGTGCTGGGCTGCAACCTCGGTATGTTCTACAAGCGCCGCGACTACACCCGCGTGGTCAATGGCCGCAACCCCATCGTGGCCCACGAGTATCTGGGCGACTCTGTTGAGGGCAAGACCGTCTTTGTGGCCGATGACATCATCGCATCCGGCGAAAGCATGCTGGAGGTCGCCACCAACCTGAAGGAGCGCGGCGCAAAGCGCATCATCGCCAACGCCACCTTCCCGCTCTTCACCAGCGGCCTCGAGAAGTTCGACAAGGCTGTGGCCAACGGCACTCTGGACTACGTCACCGGCACCAACCTGACCTATCGGATGCCTGAGCTGCTGACCCGCGACTGGTACGTCGATGTTGACGTCTCCAAGTACGCCGCTTACTTTGTCGTGGCCCTGAACCACGATATGTCCGTTTCCAGCATCATCGACCCCATCAAGAAGATCGAGGCCCTGCTGGCAAGCCGGAAATAATGACAGACGACCCCTGATATTCTTCCAATAAAGAAAAGCACCCGCAGCCGAAAGGCCCAGCGGGTGCTTTTTTGTTCTGGTCGGGAGAGGGGATAACCTCTCCGTCATTGCTTCGCAATGCCACCTCCCCTATCGAGGGGAGGCTTTGGCATGGCGGAAAGCTTTTCCTTTTCGCCAGAGGCTCCCCTCGGTAGGGGAGCTGGCTGCGAAGCAGACTGAGAGGTTTAATTGTTTTACTCCAATTCTTTCAACGCCGCCACGACCCGCTGATACTCCTTCTCCACGGGAGGGAAGAGGGTATCTGCGCCGTCCAGCGTGCCGCCGCGGAGTGCTTCGGTCAGGGCGCTTGCGGGGGCGTAGAGGGCATCGAAGCCAAGGTTCTGGCAGACGCCCTTGAGGGTGTGGGCGGCACGGAACGCCGTGGGGGCGTCCTGTGCTTCCAGCGCCTTTTTCAGGTTCGGGAAGCTGTCGTCCTGCAGGAATTTCAGGGCGAAGCGGCGGACGAAATCCGCGCTGGGCAGACGCTCCATCACAGCCTTATAATCGCCGCCAATGGCGGCATACATTTGTTCCAACGTCATTTTTTATACCTCATCCAAGAGAAGTTTCGTCAAAGGGCAGTCTTTTTTCTGGGGGGGGGCTGGGGTATCCATCCCGGCCTCCTCGGCGAGGCGGTCTTTTACGTCACGCAGGCATTCCAGTAGCAGCGGGTTGAATGCACCATACGTTCCGGCTTCCAGCTCGGCGATGGCCTGCGCCTGCGGGAGGGCCAGATGTTTGTCCCCCTTGCCGACCAAGCTGTCGTAGGCATCGGCCAGTGAGACCACCTGCGCCGCGATGGGGATGCTGTCGCCCTTCAGGCCGTCGGGGAAGCCGCTGCCGTCCCAGCGCTCATGATGCCAGCGGCAGATCTGGAGCGCGAACTTCACCAGCGGCTCGTCCTGATACTGGGACAGATTTTCCAGCATCTGCGCACCCAGAATAGTGTGGGTGCGGAGGATGGCCTTTTGCTCCGGCGTCGGGTCGGGGGCGTTGAGGATGCGGCCGTCAATGGCCATCCGTCCGATGTCGTGGAGGGCGGCCGCCGTCGTGATGAGGCGGCGGTCGGCCCCGGTCAGACCGTAGCAGTCAGTCTTCTGGCAGAGCCGTTCCAGCAGGATGCCCGTGATCCGCTGCACCCGGGGAATATGGTGGGAGCTTTCGCCGTAGTGGACCTCCATGACCTGACTGAGGATGCCGAACAGGATCTGGTCGTTCTTCTCACGGTCGTAGAACTGCTGGGACACCATGGCCCGGAGCCGCCGCTGACGGGCGTAGAGCCGGGTGATGTTGGTAACACGGCGGTGGACGATGCGGGCGTCGAAGGGGCGGCTGATATAGTCCGAAGCGCCCAGCTCGTAGGCACGGCGGACGGTCTGGGCGGAGTCCTCGCTGGAGATCATCACGACGGGGAGGTCTTCAAGCAGGCCCTGCGCCGCCATCCGGGACAGCACATCGAAGCCGTCCATGTCGGGCATCACGATGTCCAGCAGCAAGATGGAAAGCTCGGGGCCGCGTGCATCCAGGATCTCGAGGCACTCTGCCCCATTGGAGGCTTCCAGAACTTCGAAATCATCGGAGAGGATCTCGGAAAGGATGTCCCGGTTCATGGGCGAGTCGTCCACGATAAGGACCGTCGGGCGGTGGGCGTTCCCGGAGCAGACGGAGCTGGGGGCGACGTCCTCGGTGACGACGGTGTTCTTGCAGCGCTTGGCAAGATACATCCGCTTATCGGCCACCACCACCGCGTCGCTGATGGGGATGTCTGCGGCCATCACGCCGCCGATGCTGGCCGAGAGCTGCAGCTTGCTGAACTCGGGCAGGTGGGCCGTGGAGAGGCGCTTGCTGATGTACCGGAGCTTCTGGACAAAATGCCCGGCAGAGATATTGGGCAGGACGAGCAGCAGCTCGTCGCCGCCGTACCGCACCAGCATATCGGTGGAGCGGATGCAGCGGTGGATGATGGAGGCGGTGAGCCGGAGCGCCGCATCGCCCGCCGCGTGGCCGAAGGTGTCGTTGCAGAGCTTGAAGTCGTCAAGGTCGATCATGGCGACACCGGCGTTGAGGTATTTGTGCTTCAGCTCCTCCTCATAAAAGCGGCGGTTGTAAGCCCCGATGAGGGGGTCCGTGTAGAGCTGCTCGTCGGAGTGGAGCGTCCGCAGGGCACCAGAGTCCAGCGGAAGGACCATCTCGATAACAGACGGCTCACCGTCGATCTCGACGTAACGGGCGATGGCCTGATAGAGCTTGCTGCCCATCGTTTCCAGCTTGGTGCACTGGCATTTTCCGGCCAGCGCTTCACGGCCCGCACAGCTGGTGCAGGGGTGGGCGTTTTTCCACGGCGGATAACAGGGCTGCTCCGCTAATGTCTTCCGGTCGAGCAGACGGACGATGGGGAATATCTTGCGCAGGCAGGCCATTTCCTCTTCGGCCTGCTGGCGCGTCATAATATGGTCGGTAAGTTCGGACATGTGTCGCTCCTGTGATAACGGGGGGTGATGACGTGGGAGGGGGCAGAAAAACTGCGGACCTTCTGCGACAAACAATTATATATAAGTCTATGTTACCACAAGGGGAGGAATCTCGTCAATGCAGGAAGATGGATTTCCAAAAAGGAATGGAAGTTTCCCGGGAAACCTGACAAAATAGAAATTTGGCGCAGACCGATAAAATTGTTGCATCTTTGGGCAGAGGAGACAGAAGATCCTGTAACCATTTTGCAAGAAATTACGCACAGACACACGATTTTTGGACGCAAGTTGCACAAACATGAAGAATTGTGCTGCTTAACAAAAAGATTTTGGGATACAACAGAAGCTATTGTGGAACACGCACAAAATATAACAAAGAATCTTGGTGATTTGTTCTATTGCGAACAGTTCCGCAGATGGTTATAATACAAACAGAAACCGCGAAACGTGCAAAGAGTGCGATTTGCGAAATGCTGTGACAAGCGTAATGAAGGAGAACAAAATTATGAAAATGATCTCTCGTCGTGACTTCCTGAAGGCTTCCGCTGTTGTGGGTGCTGCTGGTGTCCTGACTGCCTGCGGCGGTTCCTCTGCCTCTACCGCTGCTTCCTCTACTGCAGCTTCTACCGCTGCTTCCTCTACCGCCGCTGCTTCCGGCTCTGCCAACATCGGCGTCTGCATCTATCAGTTTGCAGATAACTTCATGACCCTGTACCGCACCGATCTGGAAGAGTACCTGAAGGATATGGGCTACGCCGTCACCATCGTCGATGGCAAGAACGACCAGAACACCCAGACCGAGCAGATCAACACCTTCCTGCAGCAGGGCGTGGACGTGCTGGTCATCAACCCCGTCCAGACCACTTCCGCACAGACCATCGTTGATACCATCAAGCCCTCTGAGACTCCCATCGTCTTCATCAACCGTGAGCCCGACAAGAGCGTTCTGGACTCCTACGCAGACAAGTGCTGCTACGTCGGTGCTGACGCACGTCAGTCCGGTACTTATCAGGGCGAGCTGATCCTCGAGACCGAGACGCAGGGCGACATCAACGGCGACGGCAAGATCACCTACATCATGTGCAAGGGCGACCCCGAGAACATCGACGCTCAGTACCGCACCGAGTACTCCATCAAGGCTCTGACCGACGCCGGCAAGGAAGTCGAGTGCCTGTACGAGTACCTGGACAACTGGGATCAGACCACTGCACAGCAGGACGTCGCAAACGCTCTGGCACAGTACGGCGAGAAGATCGAAGTCGTCTTCTGCAACAACGACGCAATGGCACTGGGCGCTCTGCAGTCCCTGCAGCAGGCTGGCCGCACCGTCGGCAAGGACGTCTATCTGGTCGGTGTTGACGCACTGAGCGAGGCTGTCCAGAACGTCGTCGATGGCAACATGACCGGCACCGTTCTGAACGATGACGTGGGTCAGGCTACCGCCGCCGCAGCTGCTACCAAGCTGTACGTCGAGGGCAGCAAGGTCGAGCAGTACTACTGGGTCGATTACGTCAAGGTCACCAAGGAGAACGCTGCACAGTACATCAAGTAAGCAGCCAAAACCCTATCGTTGCAAGGTGCGCAGTGAACCAATAAGGCTTGATTAAGAGCTAAAAAGCGCGTGCGTGCGAGAAGAAATCTCCGCGCACGCGCCTTGTTTTGAAAAGCCGATGGCAAAAACGGCACTTTTGAGACCCATAGACAAGGAGGCTCTGAGGAATGTCAGAATACCGTCTGGTAATGAAAGGCGTGGTAAAGACCTTCCCCGGCGTGAAAGCGCTGGACCACGCGCAGTTGGAGCTCCGCCCCGGCAAAGTCATGGCCCTGATGGGCGAGAACGGTGCCGGTAAGTCCACCCTGATGAAATGCATGTTCGGCATTTACAAGATGGATGAGGGCGAGATCGAGTACGAAGGCCAAAAGGTCAACATCCCCACCCCGCTGGATGCACTGAACCGCGGCATCGCAATGGTGCATCAGGAGCTGCAGCCCATCCCGGCCCGCACTGTGGCCGAGAACATCTGGCTGGGCCGCTACCCCACCAAGAAGGCTGGCCCCATCACCATCGTGGACCACGCCAAGATGTATAAGGACACCGACGAACTGCTGAAAAAGCTGAAGCTGGATATCAAATCCCACGCAAAGCTGGGCAGCCTGAGCATCGCACAGATGCAGATGGTGGAGATCGCAAAGGCCGTCTCCGCAAACTGCAAGGTGCTGATCCTGGACGAGCCGACCTCCTCGCTGACCGCGAACGAAGTCGAGTCGCTGTTCCGCATCATGAACGAGCTGAAGGAGCAGGGCGTCGCTCTGGTCTACATCAGCCATAAGATGGACGAGATCAAGGTCATCGCCGACGAAGTCACCATCATGCGTGACGGCCACTACATCGGCAAGTGGGACGTCGCCAACATGACCAAAGAGGAGATCATCGCCAAGATGGTCGGCCGTGAGCTGTCCAATCTGTATCCCCCGCTGGAAAATCACCCCTCCGATGAGATCATGATGAAGGTGGAGGACTTTACCTCCATCCATCCGCGCTCCTTCCGCCACTGCAGCTTCGAGCTGAAGAAGGGCGAGATCCTTGGCGTGGCAGGTCTGGTGGGCGCACAGCGCACCGAGCTGATGGAGGGTATCTTCGGCCTGCGTGCCCACACCTCCGGCAAGGTGTGGATCAAGGGGCAGGAGGTCAACATCAAGCAGCCCCGCGACGCCATCCGGCACAGCGTGGCTCTGCTGACGGAGGACCGCCGCGCGACCGGCATCATGGGTGTGCTGAGCGTGGCCGACAACATCTCCATCGCCTCGCTGGATGCGCTGCGCAAAGGGCCTATCATGCTGGACGATAAGAAGATCCTCGAGCTGGTGGCCACCAACAAAGAGAAGATGGCCATCAAGGTGCCCAGCCCCAAGACGGCGATCAAGAGCCTGTCCGGCGGCAACCAGCAGAAGGTGCTGATCGCCCGCTGGCTGGCTAACAACCCCGATGTCCTCATTCTGGACGAGCCTACCCGAGGCATCGACGTCGGCGCAAAGTACGAGATCTACTGCATCATCGCCGACCTGGCCAAGCAGGGCAAGAGCATCATCATGATCTCCTCGGAGATGAGCGAGATCATCGGTATGTCCAACCGCGTCATGGTCATGTGCGATGGCCGCATCACCGGCTTTATCGACGGCAAGGACGCTACGCAGGAGAACATCATGGCTCTGGCGACCCAGTTTGAGACCGCGCCCGAAGCGGCGGCGGCCAATCAGTAAACAAGGAGGCTGTCTATCGTGGAAGCTACCAAGAAAGTAACGGGCAAGTCTGTAAAGAAGTGGCTGGGCAACAACGCCATCATCGTCCTGATGCTGGCCGTGTCCCTCATCGTCGGCATCATCCATCCCAACTTCTTCGCACTGGCCAATATCATCAACCTGTTCAAGAATGTCTCGATCCGCTACATCATCGCGCTGGGCATCTCCGGCTGTCTGATCACCACCGGCAACGACCTGTCCGCAGGCCGTCTGGCTGGTTTTGCCGCCTGTCTGGCCTGTATCTTCGCCCAGACCGAGGGCGCTGCCGGTAAGTTCTACCCCAATATGCCCACCCTGCCCACCCCCGTGGTCTTCATCCTCGTCATCGCCATCTGCGCCATCGTGGGCCTGTGCAACGGCCTCGTGGTCAGCTACCTGAAGGTCCAGCCCTTTATCGCTACGCTGGGTATGCAGCAGGTGGTCTACGGTATCTGCCTCGTCTACACCGGCGGTACCCCCATCGGCTCTCTGAACAAGGACTTCACCTCTCTGGCCTCCAACACCCTCTTCGGTGTTCCTGTGCTGATCATCATCGCCCTCTTCGTGGCCTGCTGCTTCTGGTTCCTGTACAACAAGACCCGTCACGGCAAGTATATGTACGCCATCGGCGGCAACGAGGCTGCTGCTGAGGTGGCCGGTGTCAACGTTTACGCCACCAAGATCCGCATCTACATCCTGGCCTCCTGCATGTTCGGTCTGGCAGGCTGCCTGCTGGCTGCAAAGTCCGGCGGCGCATCCGTCAACACTGCAATGGGCTATGAGCTGGACGCCATCGCGGCTTCCACCATCGGCGGCGTCTCCACCACCGGCGGCGTCGGCACGGTCCCCGGCATCCTCGTCGGCGTGCTGGTCTTCGAGCTGATGAAGGTCGCTCTGCAGTTCATGAACGTCAACTCTTCTTACACTTACATCGTGCAGGGCCTTGTCATTATCGTGGCTGTCGCCATCGATATTCGCAAGTACCTCGCAAAGAAGTAAATCCCCCGGAAGAGAGCGCTTATCGGGCCGCCCACTCGTTGCAGTGGGCGGCCCACTTTGTTATAATAGGAATAGCCTTCTCGGGCGCTTACGCGCCAGATTCCCCTTTTTGTCGCTTACGCGACATCTTCCCCCGACCGGGGGAAGTCTTTCCTCAGAGGGAGAGCCGTTGGCAGGCCGGGAAACTTCGCCTCTTCGCCAGAGGCTCCCCTACTAGGGGAGCTGTCGAGCGTATGCGAGACTGAGAGGTTGTACGGAGACGAGCCTATCCTCGAGCCAAAGCCTCTCCCTTTGGGAGAGGTGGCACGCCGCAGGCGTGACGGAGAGGGCAAGGATGCTGGCGGGAAAGTATGAGCGCGGCGGCCGCATCGCTCTGATAAAGAGTCTGCCCATCGCTGTGCAGCGGCTCTGTCGTGCCGGGCTTGCCCTCTCAGGCGCTCACGCGCCAGCTCTCCCAGAGGGAGAGCCTTCCCGAAGGGGAGAACACCATCTAAAAACAGGAGACACAACTATGACCGAAAAAGAACAAGCCGCCCGCGAGGCGGAGCTGGCCCGGCGGGAAGCCGCTCTGGCGGCCCGCGAAGCCCAGCTGGAACAGGAGCAGGCCAAGTTCGAAGCAGCCCGTGCAGAGGCTCCGGAGGGCCGCAAAACGCTCCTCAACAACAATGACCCCGATTTCGTCAACCCGAAAGAGAAGCTCTACGATAAGTTCCCGCTGACGGTGCACCAGATGGACATTATCATCGGGGTGCTGTTCGCCCTCATCGTCCTGTTTCTGGTGCTGGGCATGACCCATACCAGCTTTTTCGGGCTGTTCGGCGGCTGAACTGCCGCCCTCCCCGGGGTGCACCTGCAACAATAAGCGCAGAAAAAAGCCCTTCGCCAGACAAAAATGGCGAAGGGCTTTTGCTGTTGCCGGAAGCGTTTACAGCAGGACGTACTTGAGGATGAAGAGGATGGTCAGAACGTACATCAGGGGGCTGATCTTCTTCTCCTTGGCCTTGCCGGTGACGACATTGATGATGGTCCAGGAGATGACGCCGATGGCGATGCCCTCCGAGATGCTGTAGGCAGTGGGCATGGCCAGAATGGTCAGGAAGGCGGGGATGCCCTCGCTGGGGTCAGAGAAGTCGATCTTGATGGCAGAACCCATCATGTAGAAGCCCACGATGATGAGGGCCGGAGCGGTAGCGAAGGAGGGGATGGTCAGGAAGAGGGGGCTGAACACCACGGCCAGCAGGAACAGCACGCCGGTGGTCATGGAGGTCAGGCCGGTGCGGCCGCCCTCAGTGACGCCGGAAGCGCTCTCGACGAAGGTGGTGGTAGTGGAAGTGCCCAGCACAGCACCGGCGCAGGTGGCGATGGAGTCGGCCATCAGCGCGCCCTTAATGTGGGGCAGCTTGCCCTCCTCGTCCAGCATATCGGCCTTGGAAGCGACGCCGATGAGGGTGCCCAGCGTGTCGAACAGGTCAACGAAGAGGAAGGAGAACATGACGGCGAAGAAGTTCAGGATGCCCACACCGGAGAAGTCGGTCTTGAACACCTGCCCGAAGGTCTTGCCCAGTGCGGAGAAGTCGAAGCTGACAAAGCTGGTGGGGATGACGGAGTACATCCCTGCGTCGGGGTTGGGGATATAAATGCCAGTCAGCTCGCAGACGATGCCAAGCACCCATGTGATGAGGATGCCGTAGAGGATGCCGCCCTTGACGTGCTTCACCAGCAGGATGGCGGTGATGGCCACGCCCAGCAGAGCGAGGATGGCGCCCACGCCCACAGAGGAGAAGGTCTCACCCTTGAAGTGCTGGTAGGTGACGAGGGTGGAGTCGCTGTTGACGATGAGCTTGGCATTCTGCAGGCCCACGAAGGCCACGAACAGGCCGATGCCCACGCTGACAGCGCTCTTGAGGGTCATGGGGATGGCGTTGAAGATGCCCTCACGCACGTTGGTCAGGCTCAGCACGATGAAGATGATGCCCTCGACGAAGACGGCCATCAGGGCCAGCTGCCAGCTGTAGCCCATCGTGAGAACGACGGTGTAGGCAAAGTAGGCGTTCAGGCCCATGCCGGGGGCCAGCGCGAAGGGGTAGTTGGCCAGCAGAGCCATCAGGGCAGTGCCCACGAAGGATGCCAGCGAGGTGGCGATCAGGACTGCGTTGGCATCCATGCCGGAAGCGGAAAGGATGCTGGGGTTGACCGCAAGGATGTAGGCCATCGTCATGAAGGTGGTGATACCGGCCATGACTTCGGTCTTGACGTCGGTGTGGTTCTCTTTCAGGTGAAAGATTTTTTCGAACATGAAAGTTCCTCCTGTCTTTGTGTGAAACTCCCGCCGCCCGCAAGCAGCCGGGAAAGAACAAAGCCTATTGTAGCACGGACGTCCGATATTTGTCCACCGGAAAAATACAAAAAAGTCACGTTTTTGCAAAAGATGATGAATGAGTACGACTCTTAGGGTGCTTATTCCGGTGAGCGTAGATGAAAATATCCATCATGCCGCTCATGGACTTGTGCCGCAGACTGTCTTGGCGCGGGGATCGGTAAAGTCGGAGAGCGTGTCTTTTTCTTGGGAAATGTCAAAATAACTGTTGACAAAACGGGAAAGCTATGATAAACTAAACAAGTCGTCCGGCAACGGACACGAAAATGAATAAGGGCGTGTTCCCGAGTGGCCAATGGGGACAGACTGTAAATCTGCTGCTTTCAGCTTCGGTGGTTCGAATCCACCCGCGCCCACCAAAAAATCCAGCGTAGTAATTACGCTGGATTTTTGTTTTACATGGAATCTTGAGTTTCACTATCTAGGGTGGATTCGAACAGCTGCGGCGCTGTCGCAGAAGACAGCGCAAAAACAGCCCAGTGGGCTGTTTTTAGCAGCGCGGCTTGCGTAATCCACCCGCGCCCATGAAAAAACCGCTGGTGTAGAAATACACTGGCGGTTTTCTTTTGCATAAACATCAGACTCATGATAGTGATAGAGACCACGACCTTTCTCTTGATTGACAAATATAATTATATTTGTTATACTGTTCTTGAGGAGATGATGAAGTGAAAAGCTACTCTTCCCGAGAGGTCATAAAGGCGCTCAAGGCCGACGGCTGGTACGAGGTCAACTGTGTGGGAAGCCACCATCAGTATAAGCACCCCACCAAGCCCGGCCGTGTCACCGTAAAAGACCCAGACAAAGATATTCCCCGGGCCACACTGAATCGTATCGAGCAGCAGTCCGGTCTCAAATTCCGCTGAATGATAGGAGGTTTTTCTGATGAAAAAGAATCTTCCCGACCGTTATTTCTATCCTGCCGTGTTCATCTATGAGGACGGGCAGGAGATCGCCGTCGATTTTCCCGACCTCGGTGTTGCCACCAGCGGCACGTCTGAGGACGATGCTCTGCTCTCGGCCCGAGAACTGCTTGGCTGCGTGATGTGCGGGCTGGAGGAGGATGGCGAGCCTATCCCGGCGCCCTCCGCCCTGTCGGACATCCACCCCAAGGACAACGAGCGGGTGGTGCTGGTCGATGCCTATATGCCCTCCGTCCGGCTGGCCAGCGTCAATCGCTCCGTCAACCGCACGGTCACTCTCCCGGCGTGGCTCAACGCCGCAGCCCTTGAGCGCAATGTGAACTTCAGCCAAGTCCTTCAGGACGCTCTGAAGCATCAGCTCCATCTTGCCTGAAATCAATAGCTTTCCAAGCAGCCCCACCCCGGGGCTGCTTTTTGTTTTGCTCTGCGACAACCGGGCCGGGAGACCGCTCTGCCAGCTGAGCGAATATGGCACGAAAAAAGCGTCCCTGCCCGGATGGGCAAAGACGCTTGAGGGATTTGGTTGTTGCTGTCCTATCTCTTCGTAGACAGGACACCTGAGACGGATTTCAGGGGCTTCATCCCAGCCGTGCAGCGGCTGTTTTCACAGAGTAGAAGCTCTTGAAAAAATTACTTGACGTACTCGACAGTGTACTCGAAGCCGTACTCTTCCTGCAGCTTCTTGACGGCAGGCTCGCAGTCCTCGATGAAGGTGGGGGCGTAGACGGAAGCGCCGTTGTGGGTCTTCTTGTAGTCCTCGACGATCTGCTGCAGCTTTGCCCAGCCCTCGTTGGCCTTGGCGTTATCGACGCTGTCGGGGAAGTTGATGATAAATTCGCGGTGAGAAGGGATACGAGCTTTCATAGTAGGTTTCTCCTTATGAAAAATATGGATTCAAATTTATACAGAAACAGGAAAATGCCCTGAATCTTACAGTTGGTAGATTGCCCGGGCGTTCTGGGCGGTCTGACGGAAGACCTCTTCCGGGGAGAGGCCCTTGACGCTGGCGATGTACTCGCCGACGTAGCGGATGAGGGAGCTGTCACAGCGGGTGCCCCGCACCGGCTCGGGGGCCATGTAGGGACAGTCCGTTTCGAGGACGATGCGCTCCAGCGGCAGGGCGGAGATGGCTTTCGCGGCCCGCTTCGCCCCCTTAAAGGTGCAGGCACCGCCGAAGCCGAAGTACAGGCCCTGCGCAGCCAGCCATTCGGCGTCCTCCGCAGAGCCGGAATAGCAGTGGACGATGCCCTTGGGCCGGTATTTTTTCAGCAGGGCGTAGACGTCGGCGTGGGCGCTGCGGTCGTGGACAATGATGGGCTTGTCCAGCTCGAGGGCCAGCCGCAGCTCGGCCTCGAAGAGGGCCAGCTGGGCGTCCTTCGGGACGGGCCAGTGATAGTCCAGCCCGCACTCGCCTACGGCCACCACCTTCGGGTCGTCGTAATAGGGCGCAAGGGCCTTCATCTCAGCGGCCCAGTCGCCGCCGAAGACGGAGACCGTCGGGGCAGGCCCCTCTGTGCCGCAGTCCTTGGGGGCCAGCAGGCTCTCGGGGTGGATGCCGATGGCGGCGTACACCCACGGATAGCGGTGGGCCAGCTCCATCACCCGGGGGGCGTCCCCGGAGTGGGTGGCCTGCTCGCAGACGCCCACGACGCCCTTTTCAGGCAGGCTGTCCAGCAGGGCGAAGCGGTCGGCGTCGAAAGCGCGGGCGCTGTAGTGGGCGTGGGTGTCGAAGATGGGGCCGGTCATGGAGCCTCCTTCTTGGCGGGGGCCTTGTTCACCAGCCAGATGCCGACGCAGACGAAGACCAGCGCGGCCAGATACTGCCAGCGGAACAGCGGCTCGCCGTTGAGCACGGCGCTCAGCAGGACATTGACCACCGGGTTCACGAAGCCGAAGATGGCGATGCGGCTGACGGGGTTGTTCTTCATCAGCAAGGCCCAGAGCAGATAGCCTGCGCCGCAGATGAAGGCCAGATACAGCAGCACCAGCACCCCCAGCGGGGTCACACTGCCCAGACGCCCGCCGAGGGCCGTGCCCAGCACAAAGAGCGCTGCGCCGCCCACGAAGAGGTTCAGGAAGCAGACCGCGAAGCTGTCCGCCTTTTTGGTGACGGACTTGTTCCACGGGCCGGACAGGGTGAAGACGACGGTGGCCAGCAGCATACAGAAGATGCCCCAGCCGCTGCCGCCGCCGTGGTTGCCCAGCGTGCCGATGAGGACGCCTGCAAAGCCGACGGCGCAGCCCAGTGTCTTTGCGGGGGTCATCCGGTCGGCATTGCCGTAGAGGAAGTGGGCGAAGATGACGCCCAGAAAGCTCTGGGTGCTGTTCAGGATGCCGCCGAATGCGCCGGTGAGCATCGCTACAGCGATGTAGTAGAAGGCGTACTGGAGGGTGGTCTGCCACAGGCCCAGCACACAGCACTCGGCAAAGACCCGGCCCCTCGGGAGAGTGGGTGCCCGGCTCTGGAGCAGGGTGCTGCCCAGCAGAACGAGAAGACTGCCCAGCATGAACCGCACACCGGCGAAGCAGAAGATGGAGGCCGTGTTGCTGGGGTCGATGGCAAAGAGGCGGTAGCCCATCTTGATGAAGGGGAACGCGCAGCCCCACAGCACGTTGCAGAAGATGGCCAGCAGCACCGCGAACACCGGCGTGCCGAAGATCTGGTCAAGCCGCTGGGCGCGGGTCAGGGACGTGTTCTCCATGGCTCAGTGGATGCGGGCACCCACGGGGGTGTCCTCGCTGTAGAAGGGGATGGAGCAGCCGCCGTCGGCGGTGTCAGCGGCAAAGATCATGCCCTCGCTGACGTACTTGCCCTTCATCATCGGGCGGGGGGCGAGGTTGCAGACGATGCCGAGCTTCTTGCCGATGAGGTCCTCCGGCTTGAACCACTTGGCGATGCCGGACAGGATGCAGCGCTCCCGCTCGCCATCAAAGACGGTCAGGTGGAGCAGCTTCTTGCTCTCCTTCAGGTTCTCGCAGGCGCGGACCTCGGCCACGCGCAGCTCCACCTTGCAGAAGTCGTCGTAGGAGATCTCGGCCTCGTGGGTGAAGTCCACGCTGCTCTCCTCTGCGGGGGCAGCGGCCTTCTTCTCGGCCTCCTCCTTGGCCTTTTTAGCGGCCTCGGCAGCGGCTTTCCGCTTCTCGTCCTCTTCCTTCAGGTGGGCGATCTCCTTTGCCACGTCGATGCGGGGGAACAGGGCCTCGCCCTTGTGGACGGTGTAGCTCTCCTGTGCGCCGTAGACGGCCTTGGTCAGGTCGATGTCGGCCGCAGTCAGACCCAGCTGCTCCATCATCTTGGGGGCGGTGGAGGGCAGATAGGCGTTCAGCAGGATGCCGCAGACACGCAGGGCCTCGCACAGGTGGTACAGCACGCTCTCGAGGCGCTCCTTGTTGGCCTCGTCCTTGGCCAGTGCCCAGGGCGCGGTCTCGTCGATGTACTTGTTGGCGCGCTGGATGACGGCGAAGATCTCCATCAGGGCCTGCGGGATGGTCAGGCTGTCCATATCAGCCGTGACCTTGCTCAGCAGCTCGCTGGTCATGGTCTCCAGCTCGGCGTCGATGGCCTCAGCACCGGCGGTCTTGTGGACGGTGCCGCCGAAGTACTTCTCGCACATGGCGACGGTACGGCTCAGCAGGTTGCCGAGGTCGTTGGCGAGGTCGCTGTTGATGCGGTTGATGAGGGCTTCGTTGGTGAACATACCGTCGTTGCCGAAGGGGATCTCGCGGAGCAGGAAGTAGCGGATGGCGTCCACGCCGTAGCGGTCGCAGAGGATGACGGGGTCAACGACGTTGCCGACGGACTTGGACATCTTGCCGCCGTTCATCAGCAGCCAGCCGTGGCCGAAGACGCGCTTGGGCAGCGGCAGATCGAGGGCCATCAGCATGGCGGGCCAGAGGATGGTGTGGAAGCGGAGGATCTCCTTGCCCACCATGTGCAGGTCGGCAGGCCAGAACTTGTCGTAGTCGCTGTACTTCTCGTTGCCGTAGCCCAGCGCGGTGATATAGTTGCTCAGCGCATCGACCCAGACGTACATGGTGTGCTTGGGGTCGAAGGGGACGGGGATGCCCCACTTGACGGAGGTGCGGGAGACGCAGGTGTCCTGCAGGCCCTGCTTGATGAAGGCGATCATCTCGTTCTTCCGGCTCTCGGGCTGGATGAACTGGGGGTTCTCCTCGTAGAGCTTGAGCAGACGATCGGCGTACTTGCTGGTCTTGAAGAAGTAGGCCTCCTCGTGGGCCTCGTAGACCTCTCGGCCGCACTCGGGGCACTTGCCGTCCACCAGCTGGCTGTCGGTCCAGAAGCTCTCGCAGGGCTTGCAGTAGTGGCCGGTGTACTCACCCTTGTAGATGTCGCCCTGCTCGTAGAGCTTGGTGAAGATCTTCTGGCAGGACTCCATGTGGTAGTCGTCGGTGGTGCGGATGAAGCGGTCGTAGCTGATGTCCATCAGCTTCCACAGGTCCTTGACGGTGGCGACGATCTTATCGACGTACTCCTTCGGAGTCACGCCGGCGTCGGCGGCCTTGTCCTGAATCTTCTGGCCGTGCTCGTCGGTGCCGGTCAGGAACATGACGTCGCAGCCCTGCATCCGCTTGAAGCGTGCCAGTGCGTCGCAGGCCACGGTGGTGTAGCTGTGGCCGATGTGCAGCTTGTCGCTGGGGTAATAGATCGGTGTGGTGATGTAGAATGTCTTGTGCTCGCTCATGAAAACGATTCTTCCTTTCTTTTGGCGCTCAGAACGAAAAACGCTCCCGCCCTGCCGACTGTGCCGGACAAGGACGAGAGCGTATAACTTCCGTGGTACCACCTTGCTTCGCCGTGCCCTTGCAGGCGCGGCCTTGCGCCGGAACTCCGGCGAGCGCGGTAACGGGCGCACCCGTCGCGGGCTAACGATTCGCCCGCGCAGCTCGGAGACCATCTTCGGCATCGCGCGGCCTGCCCGGTTCCATCCTTCGGGCTTTCTGTCAGGCGCAGACGAGGCGTACTCTTCTCTTCACAGCCAGTTTACATTATTATATTTAATATACGCAAAATCGGCGGGTTTGTCAATGATAATGTGTCAGACCTCGTAATCCAGACAGACCCGGTTCTTATAATAGGGCCGCACCTTGCTATCGGCCACGGCCACATGGGCCGGATGCTTGGAGTAGCCCTTGAGCGCCTCGGCGGACTCGAAGGTGGTGTCCAGCATCAGGTCGGCGTTGGAAGAGGGCAGGCCGTTGATGTTGACGTGCACCTCCACGAGGCCCGGGATCTGACCGGCCAGACCCTCAAGGCCTGCCTTGATGCCCGCCTTGATGTCGGCCTTTTCGGCGTCGGAATACTCGTCCTTGAGCTGCCAGAGAATGATATGCTTGACCATAATAAAAATCCTCCTGTTGTTGGCTGGGATGCTTTGACGCCCTTATTGTAACATCTGCACAAAAACTGTGCAAGAGCTTTTGTTTGCCCGGGAAAGGACGGGATGATATAATAGAAAGGAAAGCGAGCCGGGGCAGAGCGGCGTCTGCACCCGGCAGGACAAGCGGACAACTGCGGGCCGCGCCGACCGGTACCCGCCAGAACATGAGGAAATTTAGATGAGAAAGCACCTGACCCACCTTGCGGCCGCTCTGGCCGTGACGCTTCTGCTCGGCGCTGCGGCCAGCCCCCTGCGCGCTGCTGCCGCTGCGCCTGAGCTGCCTGCGGTTGTGGCTGAGCTGGACGCGGAGAACGCAGCCGAGGCTGCGGCAGAGAGCCGCCTGAGCCAGAGCTATCTGGATATGACCATCGAATACAACGACCCGCACCCCGTCCGTCAGCTCTATCTTTCCAGTGTGGCAGACGGAGATATGGTCTACCAGTGGTACAGCACCAACCCCGCCGTAGCGACCGTAGACCGCAACGGCCTCGTAACGGCCCAGAAGCCCGGCAAGACCACCATCGTGGCCAACACCTACACCACCACCCTGCGGTGTGACGTAACGGTGGTGTCCAACGTGGGCCGGGTGACCCTGAATCAGGAGCGGCTGTATCTGGAGAACATCGGCGGCACGGCGGCCCTGAGAGCTTCCGTAGCCGTGAAGAACGGTGACGCAGTACCCATCACTTGGACTACCAGCAACCCTGCCGCCGCCACCGTAGACCCCTTTGGTCTGGTAACGGCGGTGGGGGACGGGGAGGCCCTGATCACCGCCACCACCCCGGACGGCCACAGCGCCTGCTGCAATGTCTACTGCGGCACGCAGGTGGCGATTCAGGAACAGATCGAGGCCGATGAGGTAAAGATCGCCCTCGGCGTCCTCGGCGGCTTTGCCGTTCTGGCCGGTGTGCTGGCGCTGGCGACCTCCGGCGGCTGAGCCGGAACAGGAACAAAAACAAAAGCAGGCACACACCCGGGAAAGCCGGAGCGGCGTGCCTGCTTTACTTTTACCATTGCTCTACTGAGGAAAATTAAGTGGCAAAGTTCCAATATAATAACATAGATACGTTCAGAATCGAACTTTGCCAGCTTGGCAAAGTTCCCTGAGATTGGCAAAGTTCGAAGTTTGCCAGCAGGGCACAAGTTTGCCACCTTGGCAAAGTTCGTTTTATGGCGTTGGTACGCTGATATTTTGGAACTTGGCCAGATAACCCGCGTGGCTCGGAGGCTTCTTACACACCCGAAGCGCCATAGTTTGCCAGCACGCGGGCGGAGGGGTCGTTGACGTTGCAGCCCGGCCACGCCTTGTTGGGCATCCAGAAGCCCACGATGGTGCGGCTCTGGTCGTGGTAGTATTTCTCGAAGATCTCGCGGTAGAACAGGCTCTCCTTGGTGAAGGGCATACAGTGGGCGGAGTAGTTTGCCCGGCGGAGCTGGAACTCCTCGTCGGTATAGAGGCTCTCGGCGTACTCCTTGATGTCGTCCACCATGCTGTGGCCTACGGCGTCGGAGAAGGCGGCCTTCTCGCGCCAGAGGATCTCCGGCGGCAGCCAGTCGCCCTCGAATGCCTTGCGCAGCAGGTACTTGCCCTTGCCGTAGCTGTTCAGCTTCTTTTCGGGGTCGATGGCCATGACGTACCGGACGAAGTCGAGGTCGCCGAAGGGCACGCGGGCCTCGATGCTGTTGGCGGAGATGCAGCGGTCGGCGCGGAGGACGTCGTACATATACAGCTCACGGATGCGCTTCTGGCTCTCCTGCTGGAAGGCGTCGGCGGTAGGGGCGTAGTCGGTGTATTTGTAGCCGAACAGCTCGTCGGAGATCTCGCCGGTCAGCAGCACCCGGACGTCGGTCTGCTCGTGGATGGCCTTGCAGAGCAGATACATTCCCATGCTGGCGCGGATGGTGGTGATGTCCCATGTGCCCAGCAGCCGGATGACCTCCTCAAGGTTCTGGATGACGATGTCCCGGTTGATGATGATCTCGTGGTGCTCGCTGCCCAGATACTCGGCGGTCTGGCGGGCATATTTCAGGTCGATGGCGTCGGTGTCCATGCCGATGGCGAAGGTGCGGATGGGTTTGCCCAGCTTTTTGGCGGCGATGGAGCAGACCAGCGAGGAGTCGAGGCCGCCCGAAAGCAGGAAGCCGACGGGGGCATCGGCGTCCAGACGCTTTTCTACACCGGCGATGAGCTTTTCGCGGATGTTGGTCAGGATGGTGTCCATGTCGTCCTGCATGGGGGCGGGCACGTCGGCGATGTCCTCGTAGCGGACGAAGCGGCCGTCGCAGTAGTAGCTGCCGATGGGGAAGGGGCGGATGTCGTCGCACCAGCCGATGAGGTTCTGCATCTCGGAGGCAAAGGCAATCTTGTGGCTGGACTTGGAGTAGCCGTAGAACAGCGGGCGGATGCCGATGGGGTCGCGGGCCGCGATGAGGCGGTCCTTGCGGGAGTCGTACATGATAAGGGCAAACTCGGAGTCCATGTGGCGGAACATATCCAGACCGTACTCATAGTAGAGCGGCAGCAGGATCTCGCAGTCGCAGTCGGAGTGGAACTTATAGCCCCGGCGCTTCAGGATCTCCTTCTCAAAGCGGAAGCCGTACAGCTCGCCGTTGCAGACCACGCAGTCGGCCCCGCGGTAGAAGGGCTGCATCCCCTCCGGGGTCAGGCCCATGATGGCCAGACGGCCAAAGCCCATCAGGCCGAAAGGCCCCTCCACGACCCGCTGGTCGTCCGGCCCGCGGGAGACGGTGCGCATCAGGTATTCTTTGAATTTGTCGGCACTGATATCGTGCCCGGTATAGCCGATCACACAGCACATATTTCTTACCCCTCTTATGTTGGTTTTTGACTTCTCCGTCACGCCTGCGAAGCTTTCCCTTCTTCGTCCCGGCGGGGAGGCGGATAAAATAAAAAATACGGCAGCAAACGTCCTGTTGCTAGGACGAATGCTGCCGTATCCGTGGTGCCACCTAAATTACCGGCAGAGCCTGCCAGTCACTTTGTGCGCTCTCCCCGTTGAAAGCACTGCCGCGATAACGAGCGGCGCACGTCTGCCCCTACTGCCCGCAGCGCCACAGCACCCGGGGGTTCAGGGGGAAGCTCACGGGGGTTCGTTCAGGCCCGGCCATCTGCGCGGCTCACACCTGCCCGCACTCTCTGGAAGAGGGCGCTTGGGCCTTACTTTTCCCGTTCAACGCTTTTCTTGCGAGAATTGTATCACTGCTTTTTCTCCGTGTCAACCTCTGCGCAGCAATTTTTACAGGTTTGTGCAGCCTGCCCGTCCTGAGCCTCGTTTGCGGCGCAGCTGCGGCACATACCATACAAAACGCTGCCCTCGCATTGCAGGGTGAAGCCGTGCTCGGCCATCAGGTGGGCGCGCACCTCGTCCATGAAGTGGCAGTCCAGATGATAGATGCGCCCGCACCGCACGCACTTGAGGTGCAGGTGCTCCCGGCAGTGGCGGCCCTCGTCCACATACTGGAACACGGCCTTTTCGCCCTTGTCGGCCACATATTTCATCACCCGCTGCTCTCCGGCCAGCTTGTCCAGATAGCGGTAGACGGTGGTGGGGTTGGGGCTGGCCCCTTCGGCCTCCAGATGCTCGAGGATGTTGGAGGCGCTGACCGCGTGCTGGCGGTTGCGGATGAGATAATCTAAGATGAGCTGGCGGGTCTTGGTGTTGTAGCCGTCGCTTCGTGCCATGATGCAGATCCCTTCTTTCTCTTTGTAGTGTATCACATTTTATTCTTCGATGCAAAACAACAGGGAGATTCGGACAATAAGCACAAAAACTGTTGTGAAATATGTGCAAAAATGAGGAATGATATTTAGGCAAAACAGAAATCAAGCCAAACTTAGGCGGAAACTCTTGTAAAAAATGTCCTATTGTGTGATAATAAAATCGAGAGAATAGTTGGATTGTTTCAGGGATACAAGCAGCACCGGAAGACCGCGTGTGGAACGTCCAGCAGGAAATGATTGGAGAAGAGGAAGATGAAAGAGACGGAAACACAGGCAAAGCTGAGCCTGAAGCTGCAGGCGTATCAGTACCTGAAGACCAAGATCCTCAACTGTGAGTACCGCCCGAACGAGTTCCTGAACGAGCAGAAGCTCTGCGCGGAGATGGGCAACATCAGCCGCACCCCCATGCGGGACGCGCTGGGGCGTCTGGAACAGGAGGGCCTGATCACCATCCTGCCCAAGAAGGGGCTGATGGTCTCCGGCATCACCGAGGACGATGTGCACAGTATGTTCGAGATGCGTCTGCTGGTGGAGCCTTATGCCCTGCGCACCTATGGCGCAGACATCCCCCACGGGGAGCTGGAGCACTTTGTCCAGATGATGCACGACCCGGATATCATCGACGACTTCTGCAAGGCGGACGATGACTTCCACGAGCTGCTCATGAGCACCCTGCCCAACAAGTATATGCGCTCGGCCTACGACCGCATCACCGGCCTGAACACCCGGTTCCGCATCATGACCGGCAAGGTGAGCATGATCAACCGGGAGCAGACCTGCGAGGAGCATCTGGAGATCCTCGAGCCTGCCCTGAAGGGCGACTGGAACACCGCCGCCGACGCCCTCCAGAAGCATCTGGAGATCGCCCGCGACAAGGCCGAGGGGGTCATCAAGGTCATCCGCCTGTGGTAAATCAACAGAGCAGAAAGGCTGCTGCACCATGTGTGCGGCAGCCTTTTTTGAAATGAGGTCATCCAATGGAGCACAACACACTCGCCCGCCCGGGGCCTTCCCTCAGCGGCACGGCTCTGAAGCGCATCGCCTGCCTGTCCATGCTCATCGACCACATCGGCGCGGCTCTGCTGGAAAACGGCCTGTTCCGGCAGAATGCCGTCTGGCAGGGCGGCGTCCGGCTGGATTTTGTGATGCGGATGGCGGGGCGGCTGGCCTTTCCCATCTACTGCTTCCTGCTGGTGGAGGGGTTCGTGCACACCCACGACTTCCGGAAATACGCCCTGCGGATGCTGGGCTTTGCCCTCCTCAGTGAGTTCCCCTTTGACTGGGCCTTCTTCTCCGGGGTCTGGTGGGGGCATCAGAATGTCTATTTCACCCTGCTGCTGGGCCTGCTGGCCATGAAGGCGCTGGACACCTTCCGGACCGGGGAGGGGACGCCGGACGCCCGGGGCATCCTCTGCGCGGCAGCCTGCACCGGGGCGGCGGCGCTGCTCCGCTGCGACTACGACGTGATGGGGATGGCCCTCATCCTCGCCCTCTATCTGACGCGGAAAGACCGGGTGGCCCAGTGCATCGCGGGCGTAGTCTTCACCCTCTTCGAGCCGGTGGCCCCGCTGGCCTTCGGGCTGGTGTGGTTTTATAGCGGCGAGCGGGGTAGCTGCTCAAGGGCCGAACAGTGGGCGTTCTACTGGTTCTACCCCGTCCATCTTTTCCTTCTCGCTGTCCTCACGAACCTCCTGCTTTTCCAAAAGTAAGGAGCTGTTTTCACAGGCATTGCACTCCGCTCACGGAAGCGGTTCCTGACCGAAAATTATAAAAAGTTGACACAAAATTACAACAGAAAATGCAAAAAACTGGCACTCCTTTCTGAAAAATATGGTATAATAGGCGGTAGGATAGCAAAAATGCATCAGGAGGTTCTACCAATGAAGATCATTCGTGCAAAAGATTACAAGGATATGTCCCGCAAGGCGGCCAATATCATCTCCGCGCAGGTCATCATGAAGCCGAACTGTGTGCTGGGTCTGGCGACCGGCGGCACCCCTGTGGGCGCATACGCACAGCTGGTGGAGTGGTACAACAAGGGCGACCTCGACTTCTCCGAAGTCACCACCGTCAACCTCGACGAGTACCGCGGCCTGCCCAAGGAGCACCCCGAGAGCTACTGGAGCTTCATGCACAAGAACCTGTTCGACCATGTGAACATCCGCCCCGAGGCCGTCCATCTGCCCGACGGCACCAACCCCGACGCGGCTGATGCCTGCGCCAAGTACAACGAGGTCATCCACAGCGTGGGCGGCATCGACCTGCAGCTGCTGGGCCTCGGCCCCAACGGCCACATCGGCTTCAACGAGCCGGGCGAGGCCTTCGAGCTGGAGACCCACTGTGTTGACCTGACCGAGGCCACCATCGAGGCCAACAAGCGCTTCTTCGACGGCAACGAGGATCTCGTCCCCAAGCAGGCCTATACCATGGGCATCAAGACCATTATGCAGGCCCGCAAGGTGCTGGTGGTGGCCAACGGTCTGGCCAAGGCCAAGGCGGTCAAGGCGGTCGTCTCCGGCCCTGTCACCCCCGAGTGCCCGGGTTCGATTTTGCAGCTGCACCCCGACTGCACCCTCGTGGCGGACGAAGAGGCTCTGAGCCTGCTGTAAGCCCCGGAGGAGCGTATGGACGAAAACGAAAAGAAAACGGCAGAAGCCCTGCAGGAACAGTCCAAGCCGGAGGACTACAGCCGCTACATGGGCACGTTGAACCGCATCTACCGCCGGAACGACGACCCCAAGCGCAAGAAGCTGGGCGACGGCATCGGCTCGCTGAAAAAGGGTCAGCAGCCTGCCGCCCCTGTGCCGGAGCCGGGCAAAAAAGACCGCAGCTTCCTCGTCGTGGCGGGCGGTGCCATCCTGCTTCTGGCCATCCTGTACTTCATCAAGCTTCTCTGAGAACATCATAGCAATTCAACTTTTTAATGCAACGGCAACAGCGTTGAATTGCATATCGCAAATATGCTGTTTTCAGGTTGCACTAATTTCTTGCCTTGCGATAAAAAAATGCCGCCGCGCAGTTCAAACTGCACGGCGGCATTTTTTATAATACGATGCTCAGACGTTCTCGGTCAGGAACTTCTCCACAGCCTCGATGGCAGCTGCCTCGTCTTCGCCCTCGGCGGTGACGGTGATGGTCTCGCCCTGACGGATGCCCATGCCCATCACGGCCATCAGCTTGCGCATATCGCAGGTCTTGCCGTTCTTCTCGATGGTGATGGTGCTGGTATACTGCTTGGCCAGCTTGACCAGCAGGCCGGCAGGGCGTGCGTGGACGCCAAGCTCATCTTTGATGGTGTACTGGAACTGTTTCATGGGTCGTAGTCTCCTTATCAATGAAAGAGGGATGGGACGGTCAAGGCTTAGACTGCACTCTCGTAGTCCAGCATGAACTGCACGATGCCGTCCATTGCCAGCTCACGGGGGTCGAGCTTCAGCTTGCCCTCGCGGATCTTGGCGTAGCTGATGGGCATATACTGGTGGAGCATATTCATGGGGATGGGGTAGGCGCGGAGGTTGTCGAACAGCTTGTTCATGGCGGCGACCACCTCGGGCTGGCCGATGTAGTAGCGGGCACGGTCGGAGTAGCTGTACTTGCGGCACTGTGCCAGATGCTTCTCGTCGCCGTGGTAGTGCTTCTCCCAGTTGGCGGGGGAGGCCAGCATGACGGCGTCCAGCGTCTCAATGAAGTTGGCGCGCTGATCCTCGGGGACAAGCTCTTTCTCCATCATGCTGAGGGAGAACAGGGCCTCGCGGAGGCCGTAGGTCAGGGCCGGGCCGACCTTCAGGATGGCGATGCCGTCCGTGACCATGTTGTACAGGTCGGCGGCGGTCTGGTAGTCGGTAGAGTGGCCCTCGAAGCAGATGTCGGGGAACTCCTTCAGCGCGGCGCACAGGTCTACGGCAGCAGCGGGGTCATAGTCGAACACCTGCTCGTCGCCGAACTCGACGCCGGGCTGGACGACCACGGCGATGACGTCCTTCATGCCGTCGCCCACGCCCTCTTCGGTCCAGACGCGCTGGTAGGTAGAGACCGTGTCGCGGAAAGCATCGGGGCTGGTGACAGCCAGCGTGTCCTCAGCCTCGGTAGCACCGCCGGGGATGGGCACTTCGCTGCCGATGACGAAGACGGGACGCATGGCGTCGGGCTTCTCGGCCTTCAGCTCCTCGTAGCCCTTCATGGCGGCTTTGTAGAGGGCTGCGCCGCGGCGCGCGATGACCTCCGTTTTCAGCAGGCCGGCGGGGTCGTCGGCCACCTTCATGCTGGTGTCGAGGTGGATCTTGGTAAAGCCGGCGCGGGCGTACTGATAGACCAGCTCCACCGAGTTCTTCATGGCCTCAGCCTCGGGCAGCTTCTGCCACGTCAGGGGGCCGAGGTGGTCGCCTGCGAGGATCATCATGTTCTCGGGCAGGTCGATGTCCTTGGCCATTTTCAGGACCATCTGATAGAAGTCTGCGGGCTTCATGCCGGTGTAGCCGCCGAACTGGTTGACCTGATTGGCGGTGGCCTCGATCAGGACGGGGATGCTGCGCTCCTTGGCGCGGCGCAGAGCGATCTCGATGACCAGCTCATTGGCGCTGCAATAAGAGGGGATGCCGCAGCGAATGCCCTGACGGCGCTTGTCCATCATTTCCTGAAGCGGATGTTTCATGATCGATCTTCTCCTTCGTGTTTCCTTCTCAGAGCTTGGGCTGACCCATGCAGTAGGTCTGCAGGACGTCGTAGTTGTCTTCCAGCACCACAAGGTCGGCGTCCTTGCCCACCTGAATGGAGCCTTTGCGGTCGTCCAGATGCAGGCACTTGGCCGGGTTGATGGTGCAGGAGTTCAGCGCGTAGTTGAAGGGGACGAGAGCCTCCTCCACAAGGATGCGCAGGCCCTTGTTGATGTTCAGGGTAGAGCCTGCCAGACCGCCGGTGGCCGTCAGATGGGCGCTGCCGTCGGGGTAGATGATGATCTCATTGCCGCCGAAGAGGTACTTGCTGCCCACGGGGGTGCCCTTGGCCATCAGGGCGTCGGAGATCATGATGGCGTAGTCCGGCCCCTTGCTCATGAAGTAGTTGTTCAGGGCAGCGGGGGTGGAGTGGCAGCCGTCGCAGATGATCTCGCCGTACATGGTGCGGATGCGGTAGGCCGCGCCCACCAGACCGTTGGCGCGGTGGTTGAAGGGCGACATACCGTTATAAACGTGGGTCATGGAGCGCGCGCCGTTGGCATAGGCCATGACGGCCTGCTCGTAGGTGGCGCCGCTGTGGCCGATGCTGACCACCACGCCGTGGGCGGTCAGATAGCGGGTGAGGGCAAAGTCCTCATCGTGCTCGGTGGCCAGCGTGACATAGCGGATGTGGCCCCGGGCCGCCTTCTGGTAGTGCTCGAACTGCTCGATGGTGGGTTTCACGATGTACTGGTCGGGCTGTGCGCCCTTGTACTTCATGTCGAGGTAGGGACCCTCGAAGTGGATGCCCAAAATCTCTGCGCCGTCGTAGCCGCTCTCCATGACGTTCGCCACATTGGTGACGGCGTTGGTCAGCACCTCGACGCTCTGGGTGATGGTGGTGGCGAGGAAGCTGGTGACGCCCTCCGAGACGATGTGCTCGGCCCAGTAGCGCAGGCCGTCCTCGTTTGCATCGTTGGTGTCGAACTCGTAGGCACCATGGCAGTGGATGTCCATGAAGCCGGGGACGATGCGCTTGTCGCCGTAATCGTCGTCCACATCCTTGGTGCCATAGGGCAGGATGGCGGTGATCCTGCCGTCATTCACCTCAATGGCAGCAGGGACGAACTGGTCTGCCAGCCAGACCTTTTTGCTTTGTATTACCATTTTGAATGCCCTCCTTCTGGGGTAGATCGCTTGATTTCATTATACCGCAAGGCTTTGGAAAAATATTTATAATTTTCAATCGAGTTGTTATTCCTTTCGGCAAAAAGCTATAAAAATGAGCGAAAAAACGGCTTGGGAGGCCGATGCCGGGGCGGCAGTTTGTCTTTTTCAATCAAAAAGTTATGGCTTTCAGTTACCCCCTTGTTTTCTGCGGTTTGAATGTGATATAACAAACAAAAGAGAGCGGAACAGCTCTGCTATGGAATTATCAGAAAAAAGTTTTACCGTGTCCATTAGGAGGTAGATTTAGGATGAGCATTTTTAATCTGACCGATGAGAAGATGAAGGAGACGTCTTCCACCTTTACGGCCCACGAGATCTATCAGCAGCCTGCAACATGGCGCAAGACCTGCGCCCAGCTGGCCGCCTGCAAGGATGAGCTTCAGGCTTTTATCGATCAGGTCGTCAAGCAGGATGATTTCGACATCGTCCTCACCGGTGCCGGCACCAGCGAGTTCGTCGGCAACTCTCTCTTTCAGGACCTGAACCCCAAGTATAACTATAAGGTCAAGTCCTACGCTTCTACCGACCTTGTACCCTCTCCCGAGAATTTCCTCTCCCGCACCAAGCCCACCCTGCTGGTGAACTTTGGCCGCTCGGGCAACTCTCCCGAGTCTCTGGGCAACGTGGAGGCCGCTGAGGTCGTCTGCCAGAACCTGTATCACCTGTTTGTGACCTGCAACCACGAGGGCACCCTGTCCAAGCTGGCAAACACCCGTCACAACTGCTTCGCCATCAACCTGACCCCCGAGACCCACGACCAGTCCTTCGCTATGACTTCCAGCTACAGCAATATGTATCTGGCCACCTATCTGGCCTTCAACCTCGACAAGCTGGACGAGATCACCGCTGAGGTGGAGAAGCTGGCAGAGGCTGGCCAGCACTTCCTCGACGACCAGTTCGGTCTGGCACAGAAGATCGTGGACGAGTTCGATTACAACCGCATCGTCTATCTGGGCAACATCGGCCTGAAGGGCGTCGCTCAGGAGTCCGCTCTGAAGACCCTCGAGCTGACCGCCGGCAAGGTCGCCACCATGTACGACTCCGAGCTGGGCTTCCGCCACGGCCCCAAGTCCATCATCGACGACAACACCCTGACCGTCGCTTACCTGAGCGATGACGAGTACCGCCGCCGCTACGAGCTGGATCTGGTCAAGGAGATGGCCCATCAGCGCAAGGGCAACAAGATCGCCGTCGTCTACAACCACGACTGCGAGGGCATCGAAGAGCTGGCCGACTATCCCGTCCAGATCAAGGTCGGCGCAGACATGGAGAACGTCCTGCTGGGTCTGGACTTCATCCTCTTCGCACAGACCATCGCTCTGATGAAGTCCCTGTCTCTGGGCATCACCCCGGACAACCCCTGCCCCACCGGCGAGGTGAACCGCGTCGTCAAGGGCGTCACCCTGTACCCCTACACGCTGAAATAATCAAAACAACGTCATAAATTCAGGAGGGCAACGAGTATGATCGGTTTGGTAGTTACCGGCCACGGCCATTTTGCAGACGGTATCCACACCTCTGCGCAGATGATCGCGGGCGAAAATGATTATGTCCGCTACATCAACTTTGAAGAGGGGATGACTCCCGAGCAGCTGGCCGAGAAGTTCAACGCGGCGTTTGACGAGTTCAAGAGCTGCGACGGCGTCGTGGTGCTGTCCGACCTGCCCGGCGGCTCTCCCTTCAAGACTGCTGTGGAGTGCAAGTATGCACGCCCGGAGCAGAAGATCGAGGTCATCGCAGGCACCAACCTGCCCATGATCGTTACCGCTGTGACCATGCTGGACATGGAGGATGACCCCCGCTCGCTGGCCGATGAACTGATCGAGACCGGCAGGGACTGCATCGCTCTGTTTGAGCTGGAGGCTGCCACTGCCGAGACTGAGTCTGAAGAAAGTGACGGGATCTGATCTATGGCCATCAACTGGGAAGTGATCCTCTGGACCTGCATCACGCTGGCTGTGCTCATGGGAGTCATCGGCCTCATTCTCTATGCCATCTCGGCCAAGAACGTGCGCAGTAAGCGCAAGGAGCTGGGCGAGGTGCACACGGGGCTGAAGGTCGGCTCCCACATCATGTTCGCAGGCGGCGTCTACGGCAAGGTAGTCAGCATCGATAACGAAGATACCCTCCGGGTGGAGGTGGCCCCCAAGGTCATCATCACCATCTCCCGCTATGCAGTCCAGAGCCTGCTGAAGTAAGCAGCAGCGTCCCCCTGTATTCTGCTATATACTTTACCTTTCTTTCATAACGACAGGACCCCCGCAGAAGCATCACAGCATTCTGCGGGGGTCTTGTCATTTGTGCAGCAAAAAAACGGGAGCAGACGTCCCGAAGGGCGTCCGCTCCCGCTGCGATTTTATGTGATTAAGCCTTGCCGTTGCTGCCGCAGACAAGGATCTTGCTCTTGACATACTCCTTGACGTACTCGCGACCGACGGCGCTGTACTTCTTCGGGTCGAAGACCTCAGGATCCTTGGCGAGGTATTCCTTCAGGCCCTTGCTGAAGGCGATGCGCAGGTCGGTGGCGTAGTTGACCTTGCACATACCGCGTGCAACGCACTCACGGACGGCATCGTCGGGCACGCCGGAGGTGCCATGCAGCACCAGAGGCACAGACACGACCTTGCGGATCTCGCTCAGGCGCTCAATATCCAGCTTGGGAGTTCCCTTGTAGACGCCGTGGGCGGTGCCGATGGCGACAGCCAGAGAGTCCACGCCGGTGCGCTCTGCAAACTCAGCAGCCTCGGAGGGGACGGTGTAGCCGTTGCCATTGCCACCGTCAAGGTCGTCTTCCTTGCCGCCGACCTTGCCCAGCTCAGCCTCCACCGGGATGCCGGCGGCGTGGCAGGCGCGAACCACGGACTTGGTGATCTCGATGTTCTCCTCGAAGACATGGTGCGAGCCGTCGATCATGACGGAGGTGTAACCGGCGCGGAAGGCCTGCATGGCCAGCTCGTAGCTGCTGCCGTGGTCGAGGTGCATCACGACGGGGACGCTGGCCTCAGAAGCAGCGGCGGCCACCATGGCGTGGAACATGGCCGGAGAAGCATACTTCAGGGTGCCCGGGGTGGTCTGGACGATGACGGGAGCGCGCAGCTCCTCGGCAGCGGCGATGATGGCCTGCACCATCTCCATGTTCTCGGCATTGAACGCGCCGATGGCGTAATGGTTCTTCTGTGCGTCGAGCATCAGCTCTTTGGTCGTAACTAAAGACATAGTAAAACCTCCTGATAGCTTACCTTCTTCAAAAGCGTTAAGAGTTTAACGATTCATCCTTATTATAGATAGTCTCGGCTAATTTGGCAAGAGCAAAAACGCTAAAGAGTTTGTCATTTGCGGTTGATTTTTCAAAAGTCCAGCTGTGCGTCCTGCCGGGCGGCCTCGAGGACCGACACCACCTGACGGGTCTTTTCCAGCGCCTGATAGCAGGCGTCATAGTCCTTGGCGGCGAGGAGGGCGGCGATGTCCGATACTTCATAATACCACGGCGACTCGTCGCATTCGCGGGAGAACGTCTCCTGTCCGGGGCGGTCGAGGAGAAGCTTCTTGCAGTTGCTGCTGCCCGGCTCGATGAGGATGCGGCCCTTTTCGCCCACCAGCTGGACGCTTCCCGGCGCGGCGCAGTCCTTCGCGCCGGTGCACTGGCAGAGGAAGTCCGGGTATTCCAACAGGAGGATGCCGCTGGTGTCGATGCCGTTCCGGTAAAGATTGGGGTGGTAGCTGACCGACATCGGCTCGCCGAACAGGCCCACCACGAAGTGGACGTTGTAAAGGTTGAGGTCCATCAGCGCACCGCCGCAGCAGGCCGGGTCGAACACCGGCGGCACCTGCCCGGAGAGCAGGGCATCGTACCGGCTGGAATACTGGCAGAAGGTGCAGGAGACGATGCGGAGGGGGCCGATGTCGGGCAGGTGCTCCTTCACGAGGGCATAGTTGGGGTGATGGGCCGTGGTGATGGCCTCGAAGAGGAACAGATGACGCTCTCTGGCCAGACCGATCAGCTCGTCGGCCTCGGCCACAGTGGGCACGAAGGGCTTTTCGCAGAGGACGTTCTTCCCGGCCAGAAGCGCCGCCTTGGCCTGCCCGTAATGGAGGCTGTTGGGGGTGGCGATGTAAATGAGGTCGATGTCCGGGTCGGCCAGCATGGCGTCATAGTCGGTGTAGACCTTCGGGATGCCGAACGACTGGGCCAGCGCCTCGCCGGTGGCCTTCTGCCGGGAGCAGACCGCCGCGCAGTGGAATGCGGGGACTTTCGCAAACTCCGCCGCCATCGTGCGGGCGATGGAGCCTGTGCCGAGGATGCCGAGGTTCATATGGGTGCTCCTCCTTCTATCGCAATTTTCAAAAATAGCGCCTATCAGAATAGCATATTTGCGATATGCAGTTTGCGGATGTTGCCTGTGCATTAAAAACGCAAACTGCTATATATAATGAGTATCAGAGACTGGCCTGACAGTTCTGCTTGACGAACTCACTGGGGGACATATGGTACTTCATGTTGAAGGATTTGGAGAAATAGTGGATAGAGCTGTAGCCCAGCCGCAGCGAGATCTCGCTGATGGTGTAGCGGTTCTCGAGCAGCATCTGACAGCTGCGCTCCAGTTTTTTGTCGTTGATATACTTTTTGGGGGACTGGTCCACCGAGTTCTTGAACAGCAGCTGCAGGGCCGACCGGGACAGCGAAAAGTGCTCGCAGATCTCCGGGATGGTCAGCGGGTCGTAGATGTTGTCGTGGATGTAGGCGATGATGCGGTCGAAAAGCTCGTCCATCGCGCTCTGGTGGGCTGTGCTGCTGGCGGACGTCATGGGGGAGGCGTAGGTGCCTTGGAGCAGACGGATGATGGTCTCGGTCAGCAGGCAGAGCATCAGGCTGTTCATATAGGGGATACCGGTGGTGCTCTCCCGGACGAAGGTTTTTAATAAGGTGTTGATCTTCTGGTCGTAGTGGAACACCCGGTTGATGAGGGCGTCGTACCAGACCTCCCGCTCCACAGGCGTCAGGTTGCGCATATCGAAGAGGATGGTCATATAGGAGGCCCTGTGCTCTTCGTCGGTGTACTGGGTGTGGAACTGGCCCGGGCCGTAGATCATCAGGTCTTTTTCCTTTAAGTAGTAGAGCACACCGTCCACCTCCGTTTCCAGCTCACCGGTGTCCACATAGGTCAGCTCGAAGAAATCGTGCTGCTCCCCCTTGAAGCAATAATTCTCGGTGCGGATGCGGTAGTAGTAGCCCAGGATCTTCTGGATCTCGATGCGGGGCAGGACGGCCAGAAATTCGTACTGGGAAGGAAAGTCCGTGATGTGAAGCGAATAACTGCTCTCGGCGTAGAGGTCGTATTCCAGCTTCTGGGTCGTGGAAACGACGGCGAAGTAGACGTTCGGCTTGATGTGGATGAGCCGGTTCATGGCAAACTCCTCCACGGCGGCTGCGTCCGCCGTGTGGGAGACCAGCAGCACGCCGATGCCCTCCTTTACCTGTAAATAGGTATCGCAGTTGAAGCAGTAGAACTGGGAGACATAGCGGCGGGTGATGGCGACCATTGTCTGATGGATCAGCTCCGGGTGTTCGCGGTCGATGGGCTGATGATAGACCGAGCCGTAATCCAGAAAACTGTCGTTGGAAGTTTCGCGTTGCATTCAAATCCCTCCTTACTGAAAAAGTATATCATTTTTTTGGCAATTTGAATAGTCTTATTTGCACTTTTTTGGTAGATTGTAATGAGACTCGCTGAATTTAACCGTTTTTTCGAAACAGTTTGTTAAAAAATATAAAGACATTTGTTCAAATATAGCCTATAATGTAGTTACTCTGAATTGGAAACTCAGACAAAAAACTCAAGGAGGAATTTGAGAATGCCGAACATTGTTCTTACGCGGATCGACAACCGTCTTGTGCACGGTCAGGTCGCAACGCAGTGGTGTGGCGCCATTGGTGCAAACCTTATTCTGGTGGCCAACGACGAGGTGGCTGGCAACAGCCTGCGTCAGGGCCTGATGAATATGGCTGCTCCCGCCTACGCTGCAATGCGCTACTGGACCATCCAGAAGACGATCGATACCATCCACAAGGCCAGCGCCAAGCAGCTGATCTTCATCGTCTGCGAGAACCCGCAGGATGTCGTCAAGCTGGTGGAGGGTGGCGTCCCCATCAAGAAAGTCAACATCGGAAACATGCACATGGCAGAAGGTAAGCGTCAGGTTGCAGGTTCCGTCGCCGTTGACGACGCCGATGTGGCTGCTTTCAAGCGGCTGCAGGAGCTTGGTGTGGAGCTGGAGATCCGCCGCGTTCCTACCGAACACGCGGAAAGCACCGACAAGCTGTTCAAGTAAACAGACGGCTGCTCTCCTAAATACTTGAAAAGGAGTACTTATTATGGGCTTTAGTGCACTTCAGATCATTCTGGTCTTTGTGTGGGTCTTTATCGTGGCCATCGACCAGTTTGATTTCTTGGAATCCCTGTACCAGCCTATCGTTTCCGGTGCTGTCATCGGTGCGATCTTGGGCGATCTTCCCACCGGTCTGATCGTTGGCGGTACTTACCAGCTGATGACCATCGGCAACATGCCGGTCGGCGGCGCTCAGCCGCCAAACGCAGTCATCGGCGGCGTCATGGCTGCCGTGTTTGCGATCTCTTCTCATCTGGATACCACCGCTGCTGTCGGTCTGGCAGTTCCCTTCGCTCTGATCGGCCAGTACATGGTTACCTTCCTGTTCACCCTCATGTCCCCCATGATGTCCAAAGCTGACCAGTTGGCAGCAAAGGGCGACACCAAGGGCATCGTCCGTCTGAACTATATGGCAATGGCTCTGCTGGGCCTGCTGTTTGCAGTTGTCTGCACCCTCGGTATGCTGGGCGGCTCTGCAATGGGCACTACCCTGAGCAACCTCGCTGCGAAGTACGCATGGGTCATGGCTGGTCTGGGCGCTGCCGGTGGTATGATGCGTTTCGTCGGTTTCGCAACCCTGCTGCGTATCATGCTGTCCAACGAGTTCTGGGGCATCTACTTTGCTGGTTTTGCTCTGGCAACCATCATCGGCTACATCCCCGAACTGTCCGGCTCTGCTCTGCTGCTGATCGCATTTGTGGGCATTGCAATTGCTCTGTACGACTACCAGACTCGCGTTGCTATCAAGCAGGCTGCTGGTTCTGGTTTTGCTGCGAATGGAGGCGACGACGAAGATGGCATCTAATGCAACTCATTACAACAATCTGACTCCCGCGCAGCCTTTGGATAAGGCTACGCTGAATAAGATGGTGTTCCGTTCCCTGAACCTGCAGGCATCTTTCAACTACGAGCGTATGCAGGCTGCCGGCTGGCTGTACTGCATCCTGCCCGGTCTGGAAAAGATCCACAGCGATAACAAGGAAGACCTGAAGCTCTCCATGGAGCATAACCTTGAGTTCTTCAATACTCACCCCTTCCTCGTTACCTTCGTTATGGGCATCATCCTCTCTCTGGAACAGCAGAAGGCTGACATCGAAACCATTCGTGCCGTGCGTGTTGCCGCTATGGGTCCTCTGGGCGGTATCGGCGACGCAATCTTCTGGTTCACTCTGGTTCCTATCACCGCAGGTATCACATCGAACATGGCCATCAACGGATCGCTTGCTGGTCCTATCATGTTCCTGCTGATCTTCAACATCGTGCAGTTCGCATGCCGCTTCTTCCTGATGTACTGGTCTTATAATCTGGGCACCAAGGCAATCGACATCCTGACTGCCAACGCAAAGGAGTTCACCCGTGCAGCTTCCATGCTGGGCGTCTTCATCGTCGGTGCTCTGACTTCCAACTACGGCGGCACCACCGTTGCTACCGTTATCGAGAACGGCGACAGCCCCATCGTTATCCAGAGCATTCTGGATGGCGTCCTGCCCAAGCTGATCCCTCTGGCTCTGACCCTCGGCCTGTTCTTCCTGATGAAGAAGAAGAACTGGAAGCCCGTTACCTGCATCGCTCTGCTGCTGGTCATCGGTCTGGTCGGCGCATTCTTTGGTATCTTCGCTTAATTCAAAGCTGGAGCTACAATGCACGCTGTACTTCTTGATTTTAATGGGACGATGTTCTTTGATACCCACTTCCACATGGAAGCATGGTCAAAGATCTATCATGAACTGCACCCCGAGGACAAAAGCCCTCTTGCTTCGACGAAGATATGCGGCCCCTGCAATGACGTCATCCTGAAGAACATGGCCCCGTGGCTCACCCCTGCGGAGCGCCAGCAGTATTCAGAAAAGAAAGAGGCTCTGTACCGGGAGGCGTGCAGGAGCGATCCTGCCAGTTTACACCTCGTAGCAGGTGCTGAAGAGCTGCTGCAAGGCTTACAGAAGCGCGGCATCCCGTTCGCGCTGGCGAGTGCTTCCATAAAAGCGAATGTTGATTTCTACTTTGACGCGTTTCCAATCGGTCACTGGCTGAAACAACAGGATGTCGTATACGACGACGGAAGCTATGCCGACAAGGGCGAGATGCATCTGGAAGCGGCGCGGAGGCTGGGTGTTCCGTTCTCTGAGTGCTTGGTCATCGAGGACAGCGTCACCGCCATCGCTCTGGCAAAACGAAACGGCGCAGGCCGGCTCGTGGGCATCGGAGAGACGGCAGACGGGTCTGAGCTGCTGGCACTGGGGGCAGACCACTACATCCACGACTTTACAGAATTTGATTACGGTTGGCTGGAAAACTGAGTTCACCCAATGAGTTTCCACTTCCACAGTTATAAAGCGGCTTCGAGCGATCGAAGCCGCTTTTGTTGTGTCCGGGAGACAGGACGCTTTGCACGGCGCAGGCCCCAAAAGTGGAAAACTGCACAGTGGGGTAAAATAAAATGCGAAGGACAGTTCCTTTGCGGAAACATCCTTCGCATCTTCGCAATATGTCCCAGACAGGAGTCGAACCTGCGGCCTTCCCCTTAGGAGATGGACCCAGTGCATATATTCCCTATCAACGGGGATAAAGAAAATGCAGTTATATCAAGGCTTTTCTCCATGTTCTCTATAAACCTTGTACAAGCAAAATCAAGCAAAAACAAAGGATTTTAGCCCCCTATTGTTTGCACTCTGTTTGCAAAGGCGCGAAATTTGGCGTTAGCCAAAAGTTCAATTCCCGTCGAGACTTAATTATATTCATGGTATCGTGGACATAGTTTACCATACATAGAGGTTCATTACAAGAGGTATAGAGCCAGTAAAAGTGCCTGTTTTATCTTTTTCAGGAAAGGTAGAGCAGGCACTTTTTTTCATATCTAAACTTAGAAAGAAATGAGGTGAAATTATGAATACACAGATTATTGCCATAGCCAACCAAAAAGGTGGTGTCGGCAAAACAACCACTTGTGCCAATCTTGGAATTGGTCTGGCGCAGTCCGGGAAGAAAGTCCTTCTGATTGACGGAGACCCACAGGGAAGCCTGACCATCAGCTTGGGCAATCCTCAGCCTGATAAGCTGCCCTTTACACTGTCAGACGCTATGGGCCGTATTTTGATGGATGAACCAATTCGTCCCGGCGAGGGTATCCTGCACCACCCTGAGGGCGTAGACCTGATGCCTGCGGACATCCAGCTATCTGGTATGGAGGTATCTCTGGTAAACGCTATGAGCCGAGAAACCATTCTGCGACAATATCTGGACACGCTGAAGGGGCAATACTCCCATATCCTTATTGATTGCCAGCCCTCCCTGGGTATGCTTACGGTCAATGCACTGGCTGCCGCTAATAGGGTTATAATCCCCGTCCAGGCAGAGTATCTTCCAGCTAAAGGTTTGGAGCAGCTTTTGCAAACTATCAATAAGGTTCGCAGACAAATCAATCCCAAGCTGCAAATTGATGGGATTCTGCTGACGATGGTAGACAGCCGAACCAACTTTGCCAAAGAAATCTCCGCTCTTCTGCGCGAAACCTATGGCAGTAAGATCAAGGTGTTTACATCAGAAATTCCTCATTCTGTCAGGGCTAAAGAAATCAGTGCTGAAGGAAAAAGCATTTATGCCCATGATCCTAATGGCAAAGTGGCTGAGGGCTACAAAAATCTGACGAAGGAGGTATTGAAACTTGAAAAGCAGCGCGAAAAAAATAGAGCTGGCCTCAGTAGATGACCTGTTTTCTACTGAAGAAAGTCGGCAAGACGAGCAACTGGAAAAAATTCAGGAAATTCCCCTATCTGAACTGCATCCGTTCAAGGATCACCCCTTCAAGGTCAAGGATGATGATGCAATGATAGAAACCGCAGACAGCATCAAAAAGTATGGAGTTTTGGTTCCTGCGATTGCCAGACCACTGCCTGATGGCGGTTATGAGCTGGTAGCCGGTCACAGACGCCGCAGAGCCAGCGAATTGGCCGGAAAAGAAACCATGCCTGTCATTGTGCGCGACTTGGATGACGATGCTGCCACAATTATTATGGTTGACAGCAATTTGCAGCGAGAAAATCTGCTCCCCAGTGAAAGGGCCTTTGCCTACAAAATGAAGCTGGAAGCCATTAAACATCAAGGAGCAAGAACAGACCTGACTTCTGTTCAAGTTGAACAGAAGTTGAGCGCCAGAGACCAGGTGGCAAAAGAAGCCGGTGAACGAAGCGGTATCCAGGTAATGCGATATGTTCGTTTGACTGAACTGATTCCAGAGCTTTTGGATATGGTGGATACTAAGAAATCAAATACCCAAAAACAAAATACTCATGGATCAAATACCGATTCCATTCCCTTCCGGGAAACAGCGGCGGTAATACCGCCGGAACGGAAAGGAAGGGATGCGATGTCTGTCACAGAGATAGAAAATTATCGGGAATTGATTTTGGAGGATATCGAGTATGATTGTCTGAAGCAGCGTTATCCTCTCTACCTGGATGACCTGAATGAGATCGTAGAGCTGTTGGTAGAAACGGTCTGTGCCAAACGAAAGACCACCCGGATCTCTGGTGCGGACTTTCCTCATGAAATTGTACGCTCCCGCTTTTTGAAGCTGGACAGCTCTCACATCGAGTTTGTCATGGACTGTCTGCAAAAGAACACCACCCAGGTACACAACATCAAGCAGTACCTGCTTGCAGTGCTGTTCAACGCTCCTACCACCATGAATAACCACTACACTTCACTGGTAAATCACGATATGCACGCAGGCGGCTGGTAATCAGCCGCTTTTGTATTACACCAAAGGAGGCACAGCATGAATCAGATTGAAATTTTCAATAGTCCAGAGTTCGGAAGCATTCGCACTTTGGAACAGAATGGCAAAGTATTATTTTGCGGTACAGATGTGGCAACAGCGCTGGGATATACCAATCCACGCAAAGCCGTCCGCGACCATACCAGGGGTGGAACGAAATGTTCCATAGGGGTCCAGACTGGGAAAAAGGCAGATGGAAGCCCCGCGGTACAAATGGTCGAAATGCTCTTTATCCCCGAAGGTGATCTATATCGTCTGATCGCCCATAGTAAACTGCCGTCAGCGGAACGGTTTGAACAATGGGTGTTTGATGAAGTTCTACCTGCCATTCGCAAGCACGGAGCCTATCTCACAAAAGAGAAGTTGTGGGAGATAGCCACTTCTCCGGAAGCTCTGATAAAGCTCTGCTCCGAGCTGCTTGCTGAGCGGGAAGAAAATGCGTCGCTACGAGAGGAAAATGCCCTGCTGGAGAGTAAGGCAGCCTTTTATGATTTGTTCATCGACCTCAATCACAGTACCAACCTCCGCACCACCGCCAAAGAGTTGCTTGTCCCGGAGCGTCGGTTTGTCCGTTTCCTTCTGGAAAAGCGTTTTGTGTACCGCACCGCATCCGGTAATGTACTGCCCTATGCAAAGCCAGCCAATGAAGGACTGTTTTGTGTCAAAGACTACTGCAATCACGGGCATATCGGCTCCTATACGCTGATAACCCCGCAAGGCAAACTCTACTTTGCTCAGCTGAGAGACATGATTTTGATGGTTGTATGAGAGTGGGAAAGGAAGTGAGTTTTATGCCAGAAGGCAAAACAATCGGTCAGCTGATGGAAGAAATGCGCCAGAAAGCTGGAGCGCAGAACTATCACGGCCATGACTACATGGATCTCCAGCGATTTGCTGAGAACACCCGGCACATGATTATTTTTGATGTGCTGACGCATGACTCCCCGGTGGGCTGGAAAGGTGAACGAACCCGCCTGTTTTTGTCAGATAAGGGCTATGAAAAAGCTCTGGACAGTCAGGCAAAGGGACAGATCAAGATTCTCAGTCATGCAAAGGTCAGAAATGGAGATTTGCTCTATGACCGTTCTGAGCAAATTCGTTGAGGGCGGTTCGATGAAGAAATACCTTCTCCGGCGGCTGGTGGTCCCGCCTTAGAAATAAATGCACCACCCCTGCACATTTTGTGGAAAGGAGGCGATGAAAATGCAGGAAGAAGTGGAAAACAGGACTTTAACGCTGGTTGTCAGCGGAACAAAGTTCACCGGCAGGCTGCTCAAAGCCGCCATCAGCAAGTACCTTGCCCACCGCAAGGAAAAGAAGCTGCAAAAGCAGAGAAGCCGTGACGCGCCTGTGAAGCCCCAGGGCAAGCAGACGGTGAAACAGCTGATTGGTCAAAACCAAGGGGTTTCCAACATCGAGATCACCGACCCCTCCATCAAGGAGTTTGAGAAGATCGCCCGGAAATACGGCGTGGACTATGCGGTGAAGAAGGACCGCAGCAGCTCCCCACCCAAGTACCTGATCTTTTTCAAGGGTCGGGACGCGGATGCCCTGACCGCTGCTTTTACCGAGTACACCGGGAAAAAGGTCAGAAAGGCGGAGAAATCCGAGCGCCCGTCCGTGCTGGCAAAGCTGAGCCAGTTCAAAGAACTGGTAAAACACGCCGTCGTGGACCGGAACAAGCGGAAGGAGCTGGAACGATGAAAAAGCAGCTGAACATCAAAAAGCTCATTTTGCTGAATCTGCCGTATATCCTGATGGGGCTTTTCTCCACCAACTTCGGTGAAGCGTGGCGGATGGCCGTGGGTGCGGACGCTTCGGCAAAAATGCTCTCGTTCTTCTCCACGCTGCCGGTGGCGCTGGCCAGCTGGTGGCCCAGCCTGCACCCGCTGGACCTGCTGGTGGGCCTGTGCTGCTGCGGCGGCCTGCGGCTGGCTGTGTACCTGAAAAGCAAGAACGCCAAGAAGTACAGGCACGGCATGGAATACGGTTCCGCCCGGTGGGGAACCCATGAGGACATTACACCCTACATCGACCCGGTATTCCAGAACAATGTGATTCTGACGAAAACGGAGAGCCTGACAATGAACAGCCGCCCCAAGGACCCAAAGACCGCCAGAAACAAAAATGTGCTGGTGATTGGCGGCTCCGGTTCCGGTAAGACCCGCTTCTGGCTCAAACCGAATCTGATGCAGATGCACAGTTCCTATGTGGTCACAGACCCGAAGGGAACCATTTTGGTGGAGTGCGGAAAAATGCTCCAAAGGGGCGCACCCAAGCTGGGGAAAGACGGAAAGCCTATGAAGGATAAGCACGGCAAGGTCATTTATGAGCCGTACCGAATCAAGGTCCTAAATACCATTAACTTCAAGAAGTCCATGCACTATAACCCTTTCGCCTATATCCATGCCCTGCTGTCCAGTATCAGTCAGGAACGGATCAACCGGGAATTGGCGCAGGAATATGCCGCACAGATCAGAGTAAATGAAAAGCGTGTGGCACAGACCGAGGGCTTTAAGGCAAAACTCTATGAAAATCTGGTGAGTGGAATTCTGACAAAGGAAGAATTTCTCTCTTATAAGCGAAAATACAATGCAGATATTGAACTGTTCCAAAAGGCAATCGCTGAATGGAACGATAAACTTACAGATGTATTGGAAAACCGAAGCGAACGAAACCGTTGGATCAACCATTTTATGAAATTTTCTACTATGGAGGATATTGACCGCCGGGCAGTCATGCAGCTTATCCGAAGCATACGGGTAATGGGTAAAGATGAACTGCATATTGAATTTAATTACCAGGATGAATATCAGAAAGCAATCTCTTTGGCTGAACAGATTGCTACAAAAAATGAAGAAAGGATGGTGAGCTAAATGGCAAGAAAAAGCAGAAAACAGACGGCAGCTCCTATGCCGGCACCATCTTTGTATGTACATGTGGCTCTGTATATCCGTCTTTCTGTGGAGGATAACAAAAAGCGGGGTTGCTCAGTAGAAAACCAAAAACTGGTACTGAATGACTTTCTTTCGGATAAACCGGACTTCGTTGTGTATGATACTTATATCGACAACGGAGCGACAGGGACAAATTTTCACCGCCCTGGATTTCAGCAAATGCTATCTGATATTGAAGCAGGCCACATTAACTGTGTGATTGTTAAGGATCTTTCCCGATTAGGGCGAAATTCTATTGACACAGGTTATTATATCGAACAGTATTTCCATGCTCATAATGTTCGCTTCATTGCTGTTACGGATCAGTTTGACACAGCGGATTCCGGAAATCTTCATGGTGGTATCATGCTGCCTTTGAAAAATATGATCAATGAAGCCTATGCTCTGGACATTGGACGAAAAATCAAAGCACAGGCGCGGCAGGCTATGAAAGATGGCGACTATATTGGTGCACGGGCGCCTTACGGTTACAGGAAAGACCCGGATAATTGCCATAAACTTCTGATTGATGAAAATACTGCCCCTGTGGTAAAACAGATTTTTGAATGGGCACATGAGCATGTGGCACTGAACCGGATTGTCCGCAATCTAAATGAGATGGGAATTCCGGCACCGAGCCATTATAAAAAGACCACTGGCGAGATTACCAGTCCGGGACTGATCGGAAGTGGCAAATGGCAGACCCGCACAGTGATGAAAATCTTAGAAAGCGAAGTTTATACAGGCGATCTGGTGCAAGGAAAAACAAAGATTGTAGATCATCAGCAGGTCAAGGCTGGAGAAGATAATCTGATTATTGCAAAATGCACCCATGAACCGATCATCAGCCATGAGTTGTTTAATGCAGTTCAGGAATACAGAAAACAGATCTGTGAAGAAAGCAAAGCAACTCCAAAACGTCCCTACACACCAAACATTTTCAAAGGTAAAGTGTTCTGTGCTGATTGTGGCAGAAGCCTTCACAGGCAACGCGCCGAGCGCCGGAAAGGACCCGACACTTACTGGTTCCACTGCCTTACAAACAGCCGGGTAGAAAAAGATAGCTGCAAAGGTGCGATAATACAAGAGAAAGAACTGATTTCTACTGTTACGGCTATTCTTGAAAAAGAGCTGACAGTTGCGCTGGGAATGTCGCTGCCACTCTTTCAGTTGGAGACAAGACAAAAACAGGAAAAAGATAAGCTGAAAATTCAGATGTCGGCCAAACGGCAGGAAATTGAAAAAACACGCCGGCTGATCCGTGGCCTATATGAAAATTTTGTGCAGGGTATTTTGACAAATGACGAATACTTTGAATTGAAAGCGGATTATGAACATGCTATCAATGCTCTGTCTGGTGAGATTGAAGTATTTGAAAAATCTATGGACTCTCTGGACAACCAGCTTGCCAGATACCGTGCAATGGAAAAGGATGCAAAAACACTGGCACAGGATCACGTACTGACTGTAGAACTGATCGAACGGCTCATTGAACGAATTGAGATAGACCACGAGCGGAATATTCATGTGACCTTCCGTTTCAAAAATGAATTTCAGGGAAAGGCGGTGGTACCGTGCGCAACTATGTGATTGCCCTTTATATCCGTCTTTCTGTGGAAGATTTCAAAACTGAAAGTTTGAGCATACCAAATCAAAAACTGATTCTTCGTGAAAAAGCTATGTCTCTGCCGGAATGGGATGACAGCGAGATTTTGGAATTTATTGACAACGGTCATACGGGGACAAACTTTGAGCGTCCGGCGGTGCAGGAACTTTTAACAATGGTTCAGGCCGGAAAAATCAACTGTATTATTGTAAAAGACCTTTCCCGATTTGGACGTAACAGCATTGAAACCGGCTATTTTATTGAGCGGGTATTTCCTCTTTATCACACCCGTTTTATTTCCGTCAGTGATGATTTTGACACAGCTAATTTCAAAGGTGATACCGGAGGGATTGATATTGCTTTCAAGTATCTTATCAGCGAGTGGTATAGCCGGGATATGTCCATGAAAACCAAAAGTGCAAAATACGCAAAGATGCGTCGTGGGGAATATCAGAGTGTCATCTGTCCTTACGGCTATCGCAAGAGTGCAGACGGACGTATGGAACCGGACGAGGATGTTGCCCCGAATGTGCAGATGATATTTCAATGGGCGTCTGAAGGCAACACCGCAGCCGAGATCACAAGAAAATTGTATGCCATGAATATCCCCACCCCTGGGGAATATCGCAAACTTAAAGGCAAGGCCTATTACAATGTTTCCCGAACAAACGGCGTTTGGAGTACATCAACGGTTCTGCGTATTTTAGAAGATCAAAGATATATCGGTACCTATGTAATTGGCAAGAGAAAGGTAAAAGAGATTGGCAGCCGACATACACAGTTAAAGGATGAAAGTGAGTGGTTCAAAATCCCGAACCATCATCCGGCTATTGTAAGTGTGGATCTATTTGAGAGAGCCAATGCTTCAATTAAGCGTTTCTCTCTGTCAAATAAAAAGCCGCGTGATTATCTGCTCCGTGGTAAGGTATTCTGCGGATGCTGCGATCATGCAATGTCTCTACGAAATGGTGCGTGGTTTTATTGCCGTCATTCCGAGGTGGCTGAAACGCTTCCTTGTCATGGTGTGCGCATAAAGATGGCAGATCTGGAGCAGGTTGTATTTGAAACAATTCGGGCTCAAATGTGTCCGGCATTGGGAATTGATAGCAATAAGGATAAATTGGATTTGCAGACAGTCCAGCAGGCCGAACATGAAGAAAAACTCCGTTCTATTCAAGACAGCAAGCGGCATCTTTATGAGCAGTATGCACTCGGAGAGATTGATTTGGAAACCTATCGAACACGAAAAGCGGTTTATGACACGGAGCTGGTACAAGCCAAAAATGTTCATGCTGTCATTACTGCACAGACAAAGCAGATAAAAAGTGATTATGAGATTAAGCTGAAACAACAGGAAATTGTTCAGGAAGTCGGAAACGCCAACATGCTGACAAAAGCTCTGATTGACCGGCTTATCAACAAAGTTTACGTCTTTCCAGGAGATAGGATTGAGATTGAATATGCAACACAGGATTTCTTAGAAACTAAGGAATCCGAAAAGGAGGTATAACCGTGAACACCCATTTGAAACAGCTATGGGCAGCTATGAAGCTGCCCGAAAAACTTCAAAAAAAGTTATAAATTTTTTTGTCGTGGGCTTGACATACGGGTGGCGGAGAAGGTGGCAACGCAGCTCACGGGGAGCTGGCAGGAATGGGCAGGGTTTCTCACCACTGCTTCCCGCCTTTACAAGTACCCGTTCCATGAGCAGTTGATGATCTACGCCCAGCGTCCGGACGCTACCGCCTGTGCAGAGTACGATTTGTGGAATGAAAAGATGGGACGGTATGTAAGGCGCGGCTCCAAGGGAATCGCTCTGGTGGACGATTCCGGGGACAGGCCCCGCCTGCGCTATGTTTTTGATATTTCCGACACCGGAACACGTGAACATTCCCGCACTCCCTGGCTGTGGCAGCTGGAGGAGCGCCATTTGGATTCGGTGCAGGCCATGCTGGAGCGCACCTATGATGTTTCCGGTGATGACCTTGCCGGACAGCTCACCGAGGTAGCCGGAAAACTGGCTGAGGAATACTGGACGGAGCATCAGCAGGACTTCTTCTATATCGTTGACGGTTCCTTTTTGGAGGAATATGATGAGTTTAACATCGGAGTACAGTTCAAGGCAGCAGCCACCGTCAGTATCACTTACGCTTTGATGTCCCGCTGTGGACTGGAGCCGGAACGCTACTTCGACCACGAAGATTTCATGGCGATCTTTGATTTCAATACTCCGGCAACCATCGGAGCGCTGGGAACAGCGGTCAGCCAGATCAACCAGCAGGTGCTGCGGCAGATCGGCGTTACCGTCCGAAATGCAGAGCGCGAAGCCAACCAAGAAAGGAGCAAACAAGATGAACAATCCCATGACCTATATCCAGAACGGAGACTATCTGATTCCCGACCTGAAGCTGAGCCAGCAGCCGGAGAAACCCTTGGGCAAGTACGGAAGGATGAGGAAAACCTACCTGAAGGAACACCGTCCCATCCTCTACAACCAGATGCTGCTGAGCGAGAAGCTGTACCCGCACCTTCTGGAGATCGACGAGACCGCCCAGAGCAGACTGGAGCAGATGATGCCCCAGCTGGCGAAGGAAGCGGGAGCCACCGAGGACCTGAAAGCCAGCGATCCCATGAAGTGGGTGGGGCTGATGAACACCTGCAAAGCTCAGGCCGAGGAGATCCTGATGGCGGAGCTTATCAACAGCTGACTCTAAACCTGTTCCTCTCCGAAGCGGAACAGATCCAATCCATAGATGAAGCAGAGAATGTAGCGCATACATCCTCTGCTTTTTCTTTTACCCAAAATGACATCGACCATGTGCTGCGTTTGGGCGGCAATACAGACCGTCAAAGGGAGCGTGTGGTTGCAGCCTTTGAAAAGCAGAAAACCACCGCTGAGATTGCCGAGATACTGAAAACGCTGTACCACGGCGGCAATGGCCTTGGCAGTGTGAGCGCATGGTATGCCGAGGATGGTATCCATCTTTCCCACGGGAAGTCTGTCCGTTATGACAGGTCTGCCCAGGTCATTTCCTGGGAGAGTGCCGCAGAGCGTATCGGGGAGCTTTTGGAAAGTGGTCAGTTTGCCTCCAATGTGGAGCTTGCAGAAGCGGCAGGCTATGAACGCTCCCTCCTCTCGGAAAAGCTCTGGCATCTGTATCACGATCTCAGTGAGGACGCCAGAAAAGCCGGATATTTGTCCTGCCTGTCAGAGATCAAAGGCAATGGTTTCCCGGAGGAGACCCGCCGCCTGATGGAGCAGCTGAGTGAACCGGCTTTCCGCCAGACCCTCAAGGAAGAATACGCTGCCTTCTGGACTGCCTATCAGCAGGACCGTGACCTGTTGCGTTTTCACTATCATAGATCGAGGGAGATCTGGGAGAACCTGAAGGACCTTGACCTGCCCCGCAGGACCTTTTCTTCAGAGCTTTCCCAAGTGCCAACCGTCCAGCACTTTATTACCGAGGATGAGATCGACGCCGCCATGACCGGCGGAAGCAGTTTCGCCGGAGGAAAAGGCCGTATCTATGCGTTCTTCATGGAAAACCATACGGATAAGGAAAAAGTGAGATTCCTCAAAGACGAGTATGGCATTGGCGGACGCTCTCATGCCCTGTCCGGCGCAACACACAGCGGCGAAGATCACGACGGGAAAGGGTTGCACTATAAAAAGCAGGACTGCCCGGATGTTCACTTGAACTGGGAAAAGGTTGCCAAGCGCATTACCTCTCTTGTCCAGAAAGGCCGCTATCTTACCGAACAGGAACAGGCGCAGTATGACAAAATCCAGGCTGAAAAGGAATTGGCAGAAGAAGATGCCATCCAAGCCCAGCAGCCGGAGGTGGAGGAAGAAACGCCAAAGCCTACCCTTCGGGAGCAGTTTGAGCAGTATAAGACTGTGGTGACTGCCGCCATTTCCGAGGATGCCGCATACCGCAATGCCTGCGGGCATTCTGACCGTGAAAATGCTGTCATCGAGGGCAATGCCGCTGTGCGCCGTGCGGTCCTTGGTTCTAAGGATATGGAGCTGATTCGCCTCTATTCGGATGTGCCGGAGTTCCGACAGCGACTGCACCGGGAAGTGATCGACGAAACCTATCCAAAACTCCATGAACTTCTGCGCCCTCTTTCTCAGGAAGATATTGATACTGCCCTTTGTGCATGGAACGGCAATATCGAGAGTAAACACGCTGTTGCCCGCTATATGAAAGACCATGCAAGAGAAAAAGATACCGCCGCATGGCTGGCTCAGGAATACGGCGGCAGTAACAGCAACAGCCTGTTCGTTGTCCGTGCCGGCAGCCCGGAGGAAACGCAGCTGCCCTGGCCGAAGGTACAGCGCCGGATTGCCCAGCTCATTCAGGAGGACCGGTTCTATACCGAAGAAGAACAGAACCGTTTTGACGACATCGACCCAATCGCCATCCGGGAAGCTCTGGAAGAAAGAGGGATCGTCAACGGCCAGGTGGCAGACCCGGAAAAACTGGACAATGATCCGTTTATCCAACAGGTGATGTCGGATGTAGAGCAGATCGCAGCTGCTGAGACAGAGCAGACTTCCGAAGTTGCTATTTCCGATGAGGAATATGATGCAGTTCGCCGCCCAATTCCGCAAAGAACCTCCTATGACCCAGCCACCCCGGTCTATGCCGTGGGCAATACCGTGTATATCGAGGATGACGCCTATCAGATCACCGAGCTGCGGGAGGACACCGTACAGCTTCTGCCCACCGGGATGGTATATCCCATCTACCGGGCAGAGCGCAAAGAACAGTTCGAGCAGCTGCTTCGGGCAGACCGCCGCAATGCTTACTATACCGAGTTTCTTCCTACTGACCCGGACAAGGCAGATCAGGACTTGCGGGATGTATTGGCTCATGGACTGATGGATGAAGCGGATAAAAAGCAGATTTCCACGCTGCTGCAATCCGGCAGGAGCAACAGCGAGATCGCCTACTGGCTGAGCAGAGCCTATTCCGGTGAGATTGAGACACTGAATCTGGAGACCGGCGATATTGCCGATTACCGTACCACGGCACAGGGCATAGAACTGGAAGTCATGGATGCAGAGGAAAAGCGTCTGGCTATGCTGTATTTCCACTGGGATGAGGTTGCGCCTTTGCTGCGCGGGATGTATGCCCGTCAGCAGGATGGTTTTGGACAGGAACAGCCCCAACCGGCTACCGAATCCCCGACCTTCCATTCCGAGACCATGGCCGTCTATCCGGGCGATAAGAACAATCTGCCTTATGATGTGGTGGTGGAACGACTGCATATCGAGGAGCCGGAGCCACCAGCCCCTGTGACTGAGCCGGAGAAAATCTTTGAGGAAGTGTTGGATGAACACCCGGTTTCCATTCAGGTCAATGGCCAGTGGCAGACCTTTCCCAATGCCAAAGCTGCCGAGGAAGCATCTTATGAGGAATACAAGGCTAACCTGCACCGCAATGCAAAAAACTTCCGCATTACCGATGAGCATTTGGGCGAAGGCGGTCCGAAAGCCAAGTTCCAGGCAAATGTCAATGCGATTCGTTTGCTGAAAGAGCTGGAAGCTGCCGGACAGCAGGCAAGCCCCGAACAGCAGGAGGTCCTTTCTCGATATGTGGGCTGGGGCGGTCTCTCTGATGCGTTTGAGCCGGAGAAACCGGTATGGGCTTTAGAGTATGCCCAGCTAAAAGAACTGCTGACCCCGGAGGAATATGCCGCCGCCAGAAGCTCTACCCTCAACGCCCATTACACCAGCCCTACGGTCATTCAGGCCATCTATGAAGCGGTGGACCGTATGGGATTTGAAACCGGAAATATTCTGGAGCCATCTATGGGTGTGGGCAATTTCTTCGGTATGTTGCCGGAGGAAATGCGAAACAGCCGTTTGTACGGTGTGGAGCTGGACCCGGTTTCCGGGCGTATCGCAAAGCAGCTCTATCCCAAGGCGGACATCACAGTAGGCGGCTTTGAGACCACTGACAGGCGTGACTTCTTTGACCTTGCCGTCGGCAATGTGCCTTTCGGTCAGTATCAGGTCAACGACAAAACTTACAACAAGTTAAACTTTAGTATTCACAACTACTTTTTCGCAAAAGCGTTAGATCAGGTGCGTCCCGGCGGTGTGGTGGCTTTTGTGACCTCCCGCTATACCATGGATGCCAAGGATTCCACCGTGCGCCGCTATCTTGCCCAGCGTGCCGAGCTGCTGGAAGCTATCCGTCTGCCTAATGACGCGTTCAAAAAGAATGCCGGTGCCGAGGTGGTATCGGACATCATCTTTCTCCAAAAGCGGGACCGCCCGCTGGACATCGTGCCGGAATGGACCCAGACCGGACAGACGGAGGACGGGTTTGCCATCAACCGGTATTTTATCGACCACCCGGAAATGGTGCTGGGCAGACAGGAGCCGGTAAGCACTGCTCATGGTATGGATTACACCGTGAACCCTATCGAGGGACTGGAGCTTTCCGACCAGCTGCATGATGCTGTGAAGTACATTCATGGCACTTATCAGGAGGCAGAGCTGCCGGAGCTGGGCGAGGGCGAAGCCATTGACACCTCCATTCCTGCTGACCCCAATGTGAAGAACTATTCCTATGCCATTGTAGACGGGCAGGTGTACTATCGGGAAAACAGCCGCATGGTGCGCCCTGACCTCAACGCCACCGCCGAAGCCCGCGTGAAAGGTCTTGTGGGACTGCGTGATTGTGTGCAGGAACTGATCGACCTTCAGATGGATGCAGCGGTTCCGGACAGCACCATTACCCAAAAGCAGGCGGAACTGAACAGCCTCTATGACAGCTTTTCTGCCAAATACGGTCTCATCAATGACCGTGCAAATCGGCTGGCCTATGCAGACGATTCTTCCTATTACCTGCTCTGTGCGCTGGAAGTCATCGACGAGGACGGAAAGCTGGAGCGCAAGGCGGATATGTTCACCAAACGGACCATCAAGCCCCATCAGGCGGTGGCTGTGGTGGATACGGCAAGTGAAGCACTGGCGGTGTCTATCTCGGAAAAAGCCTGCGTGGATATGGGCTATATGAGCCAGCTTACCGGAAAAACAAAAGAAGAACTGGCCGGAGAACTGCAAGGCGTGATCTTCCGTGTGCCGGGACAGCTGGAACAGGACGGCACACCCCATTATGTGACTGCTGATGAATACCTTTCCGGCAATGTACGCCGCAAACTGCGTCAGGCGCAGCGGGCGGCACAGCAGGACCCTTCTTTTGCAGTCAATGTGGAAGCTCTTACCGCCGCCCAGCCCAAAGACCTGGATGCGTCGGAAATTGAGGTGCGTCTGGGCGCTACCTGGATTGACAAGGAGTACATCCAGCAGTTTATGTACGAGACCTTCAACACCCCGTTTTATCTCCAGCGCAGCATTGAGGTCAACTATTCCTCCTTTACTGCTGAATGGCAGATCAAGGGGAAATCTTCTGTATCCTACAACGATGTGGCAGCTTATACCACCTACGGAACCAGCCGCGCCAACGCCTACAAGATTCTGGAGGATTCCTTAAACCTGCGGGATGTCCGTATCTATGACACCATAGAGGACGCAGACGGAAAAGAGCGCCGCGTACTAAACGCCAAGGAGACCACTCTGGCTGCCCAAAAACAGCAGGCGATCCGGGAAGCCTTTAGGGACTGGATCTGGAGAGACCCGGAGCGCCGCCAGACTTTGGTGCGCCAGTATAACGAAGAAATGAACTCTACCCGTCCCCGCGAGTATGATGGCAGCCATATCACTTTTGGCGGCATGAACCCGGCCATTACCCTGCGGGAACACCAGAAAAGTGCCATCGCCCATGTGCTGTATGGCGGAAATACCCTGCTGGCACACGAAGTAGGCGCGGGCAAAACCTTTGAGATGGTGGCCGCTGCGATGGAAGCCAAACGCCTGGGCTTGTGCCAGAAATCTCTCTTTGTGGTTCCCAACCACCTGACTGAGCAGTGGGCATCGGAGTTTCTGCGCCTCTATCCTTCTGCCAACATCTTAGTCACAACCAAAAAGGACTTTGAGACCCATAACCGCAAGAAGTTCTGCGCCCGTATTGCGACCGGTGACTACGACGCCATCATCATGGGACACAGCCAGTTTGAGCGTATCCCCATCAGCCGGGAGCGTCAGGAACGGCTTCTCTATGAGCAGATCGACGAGATCACCGAGGGTATCGCAGAGGTGCAGGCCAGCGGCGGCGAGCGTTTTACCGTCAAGCAGCTGGAACGTACCAGAAAGTCTCTGGAAGCCAGACTGGAAAAGCTGCAAGCCGAGGGGCGAAAAGATGATGTGGTAACTTTTGAGCAGCTGGGTGTGGACCGTTTGTTTGTGGACGAGGCCCACAACTACAAGAACCTGTTTTTATACACAAAAATGCGGAATGTGGCTGGTCTTTCCACATCGGACGCGCAGAAATCCTCCGATATGTTTGCCAAGTGCCGCTATATGGATGAGATCACCGGAAACCGTGGCGTGATCTTTGCCACCGGCACACCGGTCAGCAACTCCATGACCGAGCTTTACACCATGCAGCGTTATCTTCAATATGAACGCCTGCAAGAACTGAACATGACCCACTTCGACTGCTGGGCTTCCCGATTTGGGGAGACCGTCACAGCATTGGAGCTGGCACCGGAAGGCACCGGCTACCGGGCAAGAACGAGATTCAGCAAGTTCTTTAACTTGCCTGAGCTGATGAACCTGTTCAAAGAAGTGGCCGACATTAAGACTGCCGATCAGTTAAATCTCCCTACCCCGGAAGTGGAGTACCACAACATCGTGGCGCAACCCACCGAACATCAGCAGGAAATGGTCAAGGCTCTTTCGGAGCGCGCATCGCTGGTACACAGCGGAACCGTTGACCCGTCCCAGGATAATATGCTCAAGATTACCTCGGATGGCCGCAAGCTGGGGCTTGACCAGAGAATCGTCAACCAGATGCTACCGGATGAACCCGGAACAAAGGTCAATCAGTGCGTGGACAACATCATGCAGATCTGGCGGGATGGCAAAGCTGACAAGCTGACCCAGCTGGTGTTCTGCGACATTTCTACACCGCAGGCAAAAGCTCCTGCAAGCAAGGCGGCGAAAACGCTGGATAATCCACTGCTTCACGCATTGGAAGGCTCTGTGCCTCTGCCGGAGCAGGAACCGGTCTTTACGGTATATGACGATATTCGTCAGAAACTCATTGCTCAGGGAATGCCTGCCGACCAGATCGCTTTTATCCATGAAGCCAATACCGAAGTGAGGAAAAAGGAGCTGTTCTCTAAAGTCCGTACCGGTCAGGTTCGTGTCCTTTTGGGCAGCACCGCCAAGATGGGCGCAGGCACCAATGTGCAGGACCGTCTGGTGGCACTTCATGACCTGGACTGTCCGTGGAGACCGGGAGACCTTGCCCAGCGCAAGGGCCGTATCGAGCGCCAGGGCAACCAGAATCCTCTTGTCCATGTGTACCGCTATGTGACCGAAGGAACCTTTGACGCATACCTTTGGCAGACGGTGGAGAATAAGCAAAAATTTATCAGCCAGATCATGACTTCTAAATCGCCGGTGCGTTCCTGCGATGATGTGGATGAAACCGCCCTGAGTTTTGCCGAGATCAAGGCTCTGTGTGCCGGAGATCCCCGTATCAAGGAGCGTATGGATTTGGATGTGGAGGTATCCCGCCTGAAACTGATGAAAGCCGACCACCAGAGCAAGCAATATCGTCTGGAGGACCAGCTGCTCAAATACTTCCCGGAGGAGATTGAAAAGCACAAAGGTTTTATCAAGGGCTTTGAATCCGATCTGGAGGTTTTGGCAGCGCACCCACACCCAGAGGATGGCTTTGCCGGTATGGAGATTCGTGGAGACCTGCTGACCGATAAGGAGAACGCTGGTGCAGCTCTTTTGGATGCCTGCAAGGAGGTCAAAACCTCCAATCCGGTGCAGATCGGCAACTACCGGGGCTATGCCATATCCGTGGAATTTTCCGCTTGGAAACAGGAGTATACGCTCCTGCTGAAAGGACAGATGACCCACCGGGCAACCCTTGGTACAGACCCTCGCGGAAATCTTACCCGTATCGACAATGCCCTCGCCCAGATGCCCCAGCGTCTGGAGGCGGCAAAGGCCCAGCTGGATAACCTCTATCAGCAGCAGGCTGCCGCAAAGGAGGAAGTCGGAAAGCCATTCCTTTATGAAGAAGAACTGCGAAGCAAAAATGCCCGTCTGGTGGAGCTGGATACTTTGCTCAACATCGACGGAAAGGGACAGGCACACGCCGAGGCTGTTGTTGCCAAAAGCACACGGACTTCGGTGCTGGACAGCCTGAAGCGTCCGGCGACGCCCCGCAGTACAGACAAGAAACCAAAACAGCATGAGGAGGTGCGATAACATGAATACCAATAATCTGAATACAGCCCTTTATGAAAAGATGACTGCTGAACAGGACAAGTTCCGGGACTGGCTGAAAAGCCAGCCCCCGGAAGAAATCCTACACCACACCTATGAATATACTGTCCGTGAGGATATTGTGATGGCGATGGAGGAACTGGAGCTGACCGACACCCAGGCCCAGGCGCTTTTGGAATCTCCCTCTCCGTTGGCGGATGTGTACCGTTATTTTGAAAAGCTGGAGACCGGCTATATGGATATGATCCGGGACAGTATTGAGAACCGTGCCGACGATGTGTGCAGAGCTAAAGAGGAACTGCGAACAACACCGGTCTATCCCCACTCTGCCGCCTATGCGAGAGAACATAGGGAACTGGAGCAGTACCGAGCTTCCAACAATGTAAATCTCCAATGCAAGGAGTCCATTGAAGCGGCGGTGCGGGAATACTTCGACGGAATGTATCTCAGTCACGATGCGGCAAAGGGTGTGATCGAGACCTATGGCATGGAGCGTGTGGCTTTGGTTCTGGCCAACACCGTCCAGCTTCAGGACTGGGATGGGCGCTACTCCCGACGCAATAAGGAATGGGCTAAGACCATTCCCAACGAGAACCCTGAAACCGTCCGTTGTGGTTATGTCCTGAACAGCCACCCTGCTGTGCTGGATGGCTTTATTGATCTGGTGCGAGAAGAACAGCAGCGCAGCCGTACTCAGGGAGAAAAACTGCAACCGTCCCGCCCCTCAGTACGGGATAAGCTCAAACAGGAGCTGCCTGCCCATAAGCCTGCCGCCCCGAAGAAACGGGAGCCGGAGCGATAACTATGGCAAAGCGTAAGCGGGATATGCAATTAAACTTTAGAGTTTCAGCGGAGGAGCTTGCTGTGATTGAGCAAAAAATGTCTCAGTTTGGAACCTCCAACCGTGAAGCCTATCTAAGAAAAATGGCGCTGGATGGGTATGTAGTCAAGCTGGAGCTGCCGGAGTTGAAGGAGCTTGTTTCCCTGATGCGCCGAAGCAGCAACAACTTAAACCAGCTGACCCGTAAAGTGCATGAGACTGGGCGGGTTTATGATGCTGACTTGGAGGATATATCCCAGCGGCAGGAACAGTTATGGGAGGGCGTAGAGGAAATCATTACCCAGCTTTCCAAACTCTTATAACAGGGATAGATACTCCATTTGCGGAGGGAGGAACGGCATTACTTCGCTGCTCCTCTCTCCGCTTTTTCTTTTTATCGGTATCCTTGTCTTTTGCCTGCCCATGCCGGATAATATGATTAGAAAAGATACCAAGAGCGCTGCAAGGAGGAAATGACATGAAGATTTTGAAAGGGCTTTTGATGATTATAACTGCACCGGTCATTTTGGTTCTGACACTTTTTGTCCGGCTCTGCACGGGGCTGATCTACATATCCGGTCTGGTGCTCGGCCTGTTCAGTACCGTGATTGCTCTGCTTGGTGTGGCTGTGCTGCTTACCTATTCCCCGCAGAATGGTGTGATTCTGCTGGTCATGGCATTTTTGATTAGCCCGATGGGGCTGCCACTGGCTGCAATCTGGCTGATGGGTAAGGTGCAGAGTTTGAAATTTGCAATTCAGGAGTTGGTTTATGGATAAAAATACGCAAAACCATAAAATGCCAGACACCGTCTGTTAAATTTGGGAAAAGGAATTTTATATCCACGACTTTACTTTTGAACTAATATTGAATATAATATTAGTACGAAAGGAAGTGACATGATGGGACAATTTGAACAGCTGGATCAGATGCTAACAGCACAAGAAGGAATGCTGCGAACATCACAGGTCGTATCCTCTGGAATTTCAAAGCCGGTATTTTATGATTATGTGCGTTCACGAGATTTGGATAGAGTTGCACATGGGATTTATCTGTCCAAAGATTCCTGGGTGGATGCCATGTATCTGCTTCATTTGCGATTTGAACAAGCAGTATTTTCACATGAAACAGCTTTATTTTTTCACGATCTGACAGACCGTGAACCAATAGAATATACAGTTACGGTCAAAACTGGATGCAATCCAAGCAAAATGAAAGCAGAAGGCATTCAAGTTTTTACGATTAAAGCAGACTTACATGATGTAGGACTTACAACAGCGAAAACTCCGTTCGGGCATACTGTGCCGGTTTATGATATGGAGCGAACGATCTGTGATTTGCTCAGAAGCCGTAGCAGAATTGAAATTCAGACCTTTCAGGGAGCACTGAAAGCGTATGCCCGTAGAAAAGATAAGAACCTGCGAGCTTTAATGCAATATGCCGGGATGTTCAAGGTGGAAAAAATTTTACGACAGTATTTGGAGGTACTTTTATGATAAAAACAGCAAGGCAGCTTAAAGATTTAATACGAAACCTTTCCAGAGAAAAATCCGCAGATGCTCAGATTTTAATGAGGAACTACATGATGGAGCGTTTTTTGGAGCGTATTTCTCTTTCTGAGTATCGTGATAAGTTTATCTTAAAGGGTGGTATGTTGGTAGCGGCTATGGTTGGATTGGATGCCCGCTCTACGATGGATTTGGATGCAACCATAAAAGGAGCTAATGTTAATGTGGAGGATATTGAGAATCTAATTTCATCAATCGTAACTGTTCCGATTGATGATGGTGTTAAATTTCAGCTGAAAAGTATTTCGGAGATTATGGATGAAGCAGAGTATCCGGGGATTCGTGTCAGCATGAGTACAACATTCGATGGTGTAGTGACCCCTTTGAAAATTGATATTTCTACGGGAGATGCAATCACTCCAAGAGAGGTTCGGTATTCATTCAAACTTATGCTGGAAGATCGCTCCATTGATATTTGGGCTTATAATTTAGAAACTGTGCTGGCAGAAAAACTGGAAACCATTATTACCAGAACCACAACCAATACCCGCATGAGAGATTTCTACGATATTTACATTTTAGAACAGCTGCATGGAACCACGCTGAACCCGAAAATTTTACATGATGCGCTTCTGGCAACTGCTCATAAACGGGGATCGGAGAAGTATCTTAACCAGGCTGAAGAAGTTTTTGACGAAGTGGAAAATGATTCGGTTATGCAAAAACTTTGGGAGGCATACCGTAAAAAGTTTTCTTATGCTTCTGATTTGGAATGGGATGTGATTATGAAAGCAATTCGCAGGTTATATGTTCTTTGCGAGAAGGGCATCAGCTTATGAAAAAGCATGGACACTATTGTAAAGTTTGTGGTGAATACAAAGCCAACGAAAAATTTTCAGGCAAAGGTCATGCATCCCACATTTGTAAATCCTGTGCTTCGCTACCAGCAGAAAAGCAGGCTGAACTGATGACACTGAATCGTCTTTTGAATCTTCCATGGAGGCTATCGAAAGAGCAGTTGTCCTGGCTGAAAAATCGACTAAAGGATAGGCGGCCTGATGTCCGTGCATTGGCGCAAGAGCAATATGAAATGAGATTTCCACCAAGACACTTAGAAGATGATGAGTTCAATTTTTTCGATGAAGAAAGTTTTATAGAATAGTGAAAGCGGTCTGCTATGGCAGGCCGTTTTCTTTTCGGGAAGGAGGTCTGACCTATGGCAACCACGAGAATCATGCCGCTTCATGTCGGCAAGGGCCGCACAGAAAGTCGGGCGATCAGTGACATCATCGACTATGTGGCCAATCCCAAAAAAACAGATAGCGGCAGGCTTATTACCGGCTATGCGTGTGACAGCAGGACTGCGGATGCAGAGTTCCTTCTGGCAAAGCGGCAGTACCTTGCCACGACCGGACGAGTGCGCGGTGCGGATGATGTGATTGCCTATCATGTGCGCCAGTCCTTCCGCCCCGGAGAGATCACTTCGGAAGAAGCAAACCGGCTGGGCGTAGAATTTGCCAAGCGTTTTACCAAGGGCAATCATGCCTTTGTGGTCTGCACCCACATAGACAAGTCGCACATTCACAATCACATTATCTGGTCATCGGTCAGCTTAGAATATGACCGGAAATTCCGAAACTTTTGGGGCAGCACCAAGGCGGTTCGCCGGTTAAGTGATACCATCTGCATTGAAAACGGACTGTCCATTGTAGAGAATCCGAAACTTCACGGAAAAAGCTATAACAAGTGGCTGGGAGATCAGGCAAAGCCCTCTCACCGAGAGCTGCTTCGTGTGGCGATTGACAACGCATTATCACAAAGTCCTGCTAATTTTGAGGAACTGCTGAAGCTGCTGCAAGAGTCCGGCTGTGAAGTATCAAAGCGCGGAAAATCGTATCGTTTGAAACTCCCCGGCTGGGAGAAAGCCGCCCGAATGGACAGCCTGGGCGAAGGATATGGATTAGATGATTTGCAGGCGGTTCTCTCCGGGAAGAAAACGCATACCCCACGAAAGAAAATAGTTACACAGGCAGAGACGCAGAAGGTCAATCTGCTGGTGGACATTCAGGCAAAATTGCAGGCTGGAAAAGGTGCTGGCTATGCTCGATGGGCCAAGGTGTTCAACCTCAAGCAGATGGCGCAGACCATGAATTACTTGTCAGAGAATAACCTGCTGGAGTATGCGGTTTTGGAAGAAAAGGCTGCGGCTGCCACGGCACATCACAATGAGCTTTCGGCGCAGATCAAAGCGGCTGAAAAGCGCATGGCAGAGATTGCTGTTCTGCGTACTCACATTGTAAATTATGCCAAGACCCGTGAGGTCTATGTGGCATACCGCAAGGCAGGCTACTCTAAGAAATTCCGGGAGGAACATGAGGAAGAAATTCTGCTCCACCAGGCTGCTAAGAATGCCTTTGATGAGATGGGCGTCAAGAAGCTGCCCAAGGTCAAAGAGTTACAGACGGAGTACGCGAAATTGCTGGAAGAAAAGAAAAAGACCTATGCCGAGTACCGGCGTTCCCGTGAAGAAATGCGGGAGCTTTTAACGGCAAAGGCCAATGTGGATCGAGTGCTGAAAATGGAGGTAGAACAGGATGTTGAAAAAGAAAAAGACCACGGCCAGCGGTAAGCTGGTCCTGGTCAAAAGCGTTCGCAGAACGCGCAGCCACAGAATGAAATTCTGTGTTCAAAGGGGCTTGGGGGCGCTGCCCTCAACAAGCAGCTTGTGGCGAAATGGATAGCCACAAGCATTGCTTGCCACAATATGCTGCGCATAAAATGAAAAAACTAACGACGGGACGCTTACTGCCTCCTATCGTTAGTTTTCTGTGTTTAAGCGACTTATAAAACCAATCAGCATAATCAAATCGTCATCTGACATCTTTCTCATTCCGTCCAAAGCCTTCTTGATAAGCTGAGGGTTATTCTCCTGTGCATCAAAAAATTGAAGCGGCGTGATTTCAAAATACTCACAGATGTTGAGAAACTGCTTCATAGACGGCATAGAACGCCCGGAAGAAATCGCCTGAATATAGCTTCTGTTCTGCCCTAACTCCATGCTCATCTGATATTCTGAAACGCCTTTTTTCAATCGTAATTCTGTGATTCGATTGCGGATAAATTCTTCGTCCATACGCTCACCTCTCTGCTCTTTTAGCATAGCAGAAAGCAATTCTTGATACTTCGTATGTGTTGTGTTATAATTTTGTAATATAACCTTTATACGCATTATTATTTACGTTATTTTTGCTTTATATGCGTAATCAAGGCAGTTATCAAGGGTGATTTGTATGAATCAGTATGCCTGTGCCATTACCGGCCACAGACCAACAAGATTTTGCTTTGGATATAATGAGGAAGATCCTCTATGCCAAAAGCTGAAAGAATGTCTCCTGGAGCAGTTTCGCATACTCCATGACGAGAAATTTGTCCGTACTTTTTTTGTCGGCGGTGCTCTTGGTGTAGATATGTGGGCTGGAGAACAGCTGCTGACATTGAGAGCACAAACAGGATACGAGGATATTAAAATTATCGTTGTAGTTCCCTTCATCGGCTATGACTCTAAATGGCCGGATCAGAGTAAACATAGATTGAAAAAGCTGATCCAAAACGCAAACGATTCTATTGTTATTTCACATTCTGCGGATGTTTCCAGTTATAAAAAAAGAAATTATTATATGGTCGATCATGCAGAGTACATCATCGGTGTGTTTGATAATCAGAAAAAGCTGCGCTCAGGTACAGCACAGACAGTCAACTATGCCTTGCATCAGGGAAAAGTAATCACTCTGATCCATCCAGACACTATGGAGATAACAGCCCCTGCGCCTTAACAAATTCACAAAAATTTTTCATTAGCATTTCCAACAAAATATTTTCATTGAAGGGGTGCTGTGATATAATAAGATATAAAACTACGCTCAGAACAAATGGTGCCGCTATGAACAAATATATTGGACAGCAATTTGCTGCTTTAAGATACGAAAAAAATATTTTGGTTGTTGAAGAAACTACATCTGCTGGTGGATGCGGCTCCTTCAACGCGGCTTCTTCATGCCCTGCGTCAGCCTGTCTTTATGACAGTGCGGCGTGGGGCTTTTTTATTGTCTGAAAAGAGGTGATCAAGCATGAGTTTGCCAAAACGCGACGGCGTACATGACCGCTACTATCTGATCCACAAGCCGGACACTTCCCCGGAGTTGCTGGCGGAGGCGGATCTCTGCATTCAGGATGTGCTGAACGGAACCGCTCGTGAAAATCACTCCGCCTACCCGACCGTGGTGCGAAATCACAACGGGACACCCTTTCTTCCCAACCAGCTCCTGGAGCGGTATCTGTCCAAACTGCCTTTGAAGGGATTCCCCTATGAGGAAGCTGTTACATTCTGCGATGCCCTGCGGCGGTTGGTGGGCTGGCAGGAGATCCGCTATACATTGGAGAAATACATAGAAAAGCAGGTGCAGGAAAGGTATTTTGAGACTGGAGAAAAAGAGGATGATTTTACGCCTTACCCGCCTTGTACTGTGTGGCCGGAGCTGCGGCCGGAGGATGTGGATGAAGGTCTGCTGCGCTTTGCCTGCTATGTGGCTATCTGCCATACCGTGTACGGGCAGAGTTTTGAATCCCTCACCACTGAACACATCCTTGGCCTGGTTTCCCAGCTTCGCCCAGATATGGTGAAGCAACTGAAAACAGCCGGCAGCGGCAAATTACCAAAGGACATCCAGCAGCGTAAGACAGAGCATTTCACCGCATCGGCCAATGATGCGTTTGCTGCCATCCGCATCACCGCCAGGGACTCCACCGAGGAGTGCTATGCTGAAATCCTGGACTACCTGTGTGCGGTGTTGGAGCAGGAGGAATTTCCCCGCAGTTACTCGGTGGAGTTCCGTGGGAAGGAAAAACTCTATCTGCCTATTCCCGGCCTGCCCAAGAAGGGAGTCAATCAGCTCTTTGCCTGCGCTGTGCAGCACCCCAATCTGCATCCAGCTATGGAGCGATACGCTCGTCTGGCTATGCGGGAGTTTGAGTGGTACCAAAACCTTGCGGACGAAGCCTGTGCTATGCCTGGCACCTTTGCCGTGTTCGCCCTGGGACTGGAGGGAGAACAGTGGGCACCGCTGGTAGCAGAGTATTTGGATCTCTGTGACGACGAGCACTCCTCCCTGCAAGAGAAATTCCTTCATGCCTTGATCCGGAAGTTTGGTTTTCAAACATGGACACTGGGCGTATTGGTACGGGGCGCATTATCTATGCAGTGGCTGAAGCCTGCCAAGGAATTCCGCAGCCTGATAGCCAATGGGGAAAGCCTGGATGCACTGCTGGCAGTCAAGCGCCGCTTTTCCGCTTATCTCCTGCCGGAAGAAAACAAAGACCCGAAATTCCGGGCCATCGCTTGGCAGAGCCTGCTCTGGGCCATCTGGGGAAAGAATTCCGAAAATGGTGGTAGCAAGGTCATCAAGACAGCACCGAAGGAACTGAAAGAGAAATACCAGCAGGTATTTGCGTGAGGAGGGAGTAGAATGAACAGCGAACAGATCACAGCATTTTTGCAAGAGTATTGGTACATTGCCTCGGTGCTCATCGGGGTCGTGATTTTAATTGGGGCGATCCGCAACTGGAACTGGCTCTGCGACCCCACTGGTACGCGGGATGCCCATCGACACAGCAGAGGATACCGGCGGGTGGTGTTCTTTCTGTTGGGTGTCCTCCTGATTGTGGTGAGTATCTGGGGATTTGTGCTGAAATTGAAATAAGAGGTATATCTATGAAACTGAATTGTAAACGCATTGATTTTACATATACACCCGGTGAGGAAATCTTCAACTTTCCCGAGGAATCGGGACTACCCTTTATCTTCGATGTAGAGGAAGAACTGACCGGCGATCCTGCTGTCATGGATGCGGTGGGAGAAATGCTGGATGAGGCGGAGAAATTGGCGGAGAAGGCCAAAGCCGCCATCAAAGCGGCGCTGGCAGACGAGGACAGCCGCTACCATAGCGTTGTGACATTTTTCATGGAGTTCCATCGGGACGATGTAGGCCCGGATATTGTGGCGGAACTTTTTCCGGGAACCGACCCAGCCAAACTGTCCTTTGCTGAGATGGTTGACTTTTTGAAGCTCAAGCGGTTCGGCAGTCTGGTGGATAGCGAGATGAACCAGCAAGTTTTCATTCTGGATCTGTCCTTTAACCCGGAGATTACCGACGAACTGATGGTAATCTACTTTGATTTGAACAAGGAGATTTTCTGTATCACACATGAGAGCTGAGCGTGACTGACATACACGAGGAAAGGAGCAATCCCTATGAAAGCATTTGACCCCAATTACAAGCTGCTGGACGAGATGTATCAAGACGATTACTATCCTGCTTTTTTGGTGGACAAGGTAAAGGACGAACTCCAGAAAGTCATCGACCTGCTGGAGAGCGGCGAAACCAATACCGATGCGGTGCAGGAGACGCTGGACGAGGCGGTCTGCGGCATCAATGATCTCCAGGAGGAGTTTGACGAGAACGACAGCGAGATCGAAACGGTGGCGCGGGAATGTATTGCGGCAACCGTGGCCTACATTCTGGAGTGGTTTGGCATCCCCATTGACACCGAGGAGGCCATCCGGGAACGGGACTGGTGAACCCTATGGCAGAAAAAGAACTGGCCCTTTGTGATGAGTGCGGAAGCCTGTTTTTCAAAGGCTCCTCACAGATGATGGGGCTGTGCCAGAATGTGCCCATGTTCTCTATGGCTACCCGAATTGTGACCATCATTTTCAGGATGGCCGGTGTGTGAACTGCTATTGGGACGGCTCAAAGAGTGTGTACATCAAGAAACAGAATCAACAGGAGGAAACTGATATGCCTACAACTGAATGGCTGAACAAATACGAAGCAATCAAGGATAAATTGACCTGTAAAGATGACTTGGAGGCCCATTTCACAGAGAAAGTGATTGGGAACATGGCGGTGGATGTGCTGGACATCGGCACCGTCCATTTCCCCACCGGGCAGATTTTCGCCTGTGATCCGCTGGTGGAACTGGAGGACACTCTGCCGTTCCTTCAAACGATCCCCGCCGGAACTTATCCCGTAAAAATCTGCGTGGTGCCCAGCGAACAATACGGCGACCGCTATGCCTGCGTCAAGGTGGAGGTTTCTCAGGAAAAGCCTGTCCGCTATGAGCTGGGAATGGTGGGCAACGAGGATCTGGACGAGGAACTGGGAGAGGACGAGTATTTTGGCTTTGGCGTAGACGCCGGGATGGGCTGTGTCGCGGACATCCAGACCCAGGCGGCCTTCAAGGCATACTGGGCCAAGCGTTTAGAAGAAGACCCGGACATCGACCCCTACAACGACCTGTTCTGCGATCTTATGGAAGAAAACGCCAAAGCCTACCCCAAATATCAGGGGGACTGCGGCGACTGGCTCAACTGGACAGTGCCGGGCACGGACTGCAACCTGCCCATCTTTGCCTCCGGCTGGGGGGATGGTTACTATCCTGTCTACTTCGGGTATGACGCCAAGGGCAAAATCTGCGCCGTGTATGTGCGGTTCATTGACATTGAAGCCAGTTATCGAGAGCAGGATTAAAAATGTGACAGAACAAAGGAGAACACTATGAAAGACCTTTGCCAATACGGAAACCGGCCGAAGGACGAATGGGAAATCTTGCCCTGGATACCTGACCCGCGTCCGCCCTTCAAAATCTGGGTGAAGCCGGAGCAGATTGCGCCATTCTTTCTCATTCCCCACCACCCCTATGCGCTCTCCCTTCTGCTGAAAATCAACAATGGATTCCGGACGGAAGTATTCCGTCGGCTGGGACTGATTGGCAACAGCGAGGACTGGGAGCGGCTTGCCCGGGGCGTGATCCAGGAGTTCGAGGAAAATAACAGCGGCGTGGATCTGTTTCACTTCGACTCTGACGAGGATGTGTTCTGCGTGTACTCCCAATACATCGACGATTTGATGCTGCTGTCCAAAATGATCCGGGCGGCCTGTGACAATGAAAAAACGATGGGGATGTATCTGAACATGAGCGAGGTTGCGAAAGCATGAAAGATTTGACCACTCAAACAGGGATTATAGTAAAATGCAGTAAAACGGCCATTGAATTTTTCCAAAATGCTCAATCAGTGGATTTCTTCTCTGCACTGGAAATTCCGAAGGAATTCCAAGACATAGCGGTTGAGTTTTATGATTTGATTATGGAAAACGATCATCTCGCGGCCTTGCTGGGCTGTCGCGGCAATTATGATATTGCAATACAGATAGATGAGGTAACCGGCACCATGACGGGGTGGCATTGGTTCAAATGAGGGAAATGGAATGATGGAGTACATCAAGCTTTTTTGGGAGGACGCACCGGAGGGAGAACCGTCGGTGATCCTCTATGAAGTGGATACAGAAAATGAGCGGCTGGCCCTCCACTCCATTGACATCTTTGCAGATGGCCGCACCCGCAATATCCCTGACCTTTACGACGGCGCCATCGAGATCACGCCGATCCCCACCGTGGAGGAATTGAACGCCCATGTCTGGGGTGAGGAGTTCCACGCCTGCGTCATAGAGCAGGCGGAATTTGAGGCCGCCTGGGAAAGCCACACCTATGATGGAGCGTTAAAGTAGCCAGGAGGAGACACTATGAACAAACCTATAAAAGCCAAAAATCTGCCGTTGTTCTCCATCATTGACCTGGACCAGCTGCGCCGGGAAAAACATCTGGAGGGCACAGAAGTGACAGACTTTTTCACGGCAAGGGATGGAAAAGTCTATCTTCTCATGGAACAGCCGTCCGAAACACAGGGTAAGGACTGGCTCAGCACTCCTTCCACCTATACCGCAGTGGAAATCCAGCTGGATTGGGCGGAACAGCGGGTGCTGGAAACGACGCTGTTTCCTCTTGGCCTCTTGAAGTTCCAGTTTCATTATTTGCGGCCCGCAGGTGATCACTTCCTCCTGCTGGGGGCAAGATGCGCCTATCGGGAAAACGGCCCCGACCAGAACGCCTGGATCGTCAGCCGGGACGGAGCTGTGCTGTCCCGTTTCTGCCTGGGGGATGGCATTCAAGACTGTGTGGTAAAAAAAGATGGCACCATCATTACCAGCTACTTTGACGAAGGTGTATTTGGTAATTACGGTTGGGATGAACCTCTGGGTGCTTGCGGCCTGATTGCATGGACATCGGAGGGAACTCCTCTCTGGAAGAATGAGAACTATTCCATCTATGACTGCTACGCCATCAGCCTGGACGAAGAAGAAAACCTGTGGTTTTATTATTACGATGAATTCCGGCTGGTGCGGACGAACTTCAAAGAGGACTTTGTATTTGAACTGCCAATCGAAGGAAGCGGAGCTTTTTCTGTTGCCCCGTCCGGCAATACCTTCCTGTTTCAAGGCGGATACCAGCAACGGGATAAATTCTACTTCCTTACCGCTCATGGTGATCACCTTGGGAAAAAACAGGAGGCTATTCCCACCTGTGACGGAAACAAGGTCGCTGTGGAGCAGTGCAGCCTGCTTCGCAGCCGGATGTTGTTCCTTGGAAAAGATGGTGTGCTCTATGGAGGTATTTGGGGGAGCGATGGCCAATGAAACAGTCTGATATTTATACCGAGGCTCTGACCTGTCTGCGCTCCATCCTTCTGGCAGACCATCCAGAGTTCCAAAACTGGATCGACTGGTTGGAGCGGGACATTCAGGACTGGAACCAGCGGCGGGAGGTTGCCCACCATCTTCGGGCATACGGAGGTATGGGCTCGTTCAACGACCTGCCCAGTATGCGTGGAAATCACGACTATATTTTCGACTTTCTCAAGTCCGTGTGCTATGCCTTCGGCCATCTTTATGGCAAACGGGAAGGCATTTCTCCGGAGGCATTGATGGAGGAGTGCCTGCACGATGTAGAGCAGGCAGCCTATCACCCCCATAAGGCACTGAACCAAGCCATTGCCCAGCACTTGATGCAGGGCGATTTACAGGAAAACCTGGATAGGCTGTAGGAGGACTTGTTATGAACAAAAGACTATTCCGCACCCAATTCAATCAAATGGAAAACATCGAGAAGCAGGTGCTGATGGAGAGCCTGGCTGCCCGTTATGATATGACCTTTCTCGGTCTACATACTTTTGACCGCTGGGGCCAGAGCTGCACCACCGGCATCTTCAAGAAAGATGGTCGGGAGTTCGTCTTTGTCCCCGGCGATACCGTCACCCTGGGCTGGGAGCAGTTTGCCGTGGGATTGAATCAGGAGAGCCGGGAGGAATTGGAGTATCTGTTCCGAGAATGGGAAATGGAGCGGGACCCGGAGGAGATGATTCGGGAAAGCATGGCTCCTGTTCGGCAGGCGGCCATTGGACCCATGCTGGTGGGCCGGGAGCTGGAGGAAATTAACTGGGAGCCAGTCAAAATGGATGATCCCAGACTGACTGTCCACCCTGACTGGCTGAAGGAATTCCGTGATTTTGCCTGGAGTGACAGCAGCAGTCTTACCTTGCATCAGTCGGCCCGCATTGAGCGGACGGAAAAGGGCTTTCAGATCTGTATCTATAACCACACAGACTACGATGCGCTTCTTGCCATGCTGGAAAACAGGGGCTTCTCCCTGCCCACGGCGGACGAGTGGGCCTACCTGTGTGGCGGCGGGTGTCGGACCCTGTTTCCATGGGGAGATGGGTTAGACTACTCCATGCGTCTGCACTGGTTTGAGAACATGGATGAGGATGAGAACCGGCCCTATGACATGGAGGAGCCCAACTTCTTCGGCCTGTCCATCGCCTACGATCCCTATATGCGGGAAGTGGTGCAGGCTGATAGGCTTACCACCTGCGGCGGTGACGGCGGATGCAATATCTGCGGTGGGCTGGGCCCATTTCTCGGTTTCCTACCCTGTTCGCCCCACTGTAAGCCAGAAGTGCAGGAGGACAATGAACTAAACGGAGATTATGACTTTTATCGGCCTATCATTCGGTTGGAGAACTATGATTGACAATAGAAGCTTGATACGAAATAAAGAAAGAGAGGTGCCGACATGGGAGCATGGGGCATAAAAGCATTAGAGCGTGACGAAGGGTTGGATGTACTGGACATCCTCAAAAATGAATATGTACCGGAGCATCCGGTAATGGATCTGGGCGAGATGATCGAACTGATGAAAGAGGAAGTCATGCTGGGATCTGACTTCTCACAAATCGACTTCCTCTTTGACAATACTGCGATGGCTCTGGCGGAGCTGTATTTCCAATGGAAGGATAACAGCAAACTGGACTACGATCATGAAGAAGCTATATGGGATAAAGTCACCGGTTTCACAGCATCCAAAGAAGCCCTTGCTTTCCTGCTGCGGCAGCTCACCGACATCAAAAACGAGGTGCCGGACGAGGACGGCATCCGTGAGATTGTGGATCTTTGGAAGAACGAGGACAGCGGTGAGATCGCTCCTGCGTGGTTGGAACACTTGAATCAGCTCATTGATCGACTGGATTCAGAACAGGAGGCACGACAAATGTATATCAAAAAATACTGGGGCAACTTTATTGGCGGTTCCGATGACAGTCTGAACCTTGTGGCATTTTTGGAAGACCAGAAGAAAGAGGAGATCCCCCTCAGCGAGATATTTGCCAAGATTGGGCTGGACAAACAAAACTGGGACTTCCGCCAGACCGTGGAGTATCTGGAGTTTACACACTCCGATGGCGTGGAGATGGACTTCCACTTCGCCATTGATGTGGTCACTGATCTGGCCGCCATCCTGCTGGAGTGCAGCGTCAGCGGCAGTGTAAACCTTCAGGATCTGGACGAGTACAACACCCCTGCCCGCCGCATCCGCATCACCGTCACGCCAGAGGAGCATGACGCCATGAACAAGGCACTGGCGGATTTTGCCCAGAATCCGCTGGAATATGACCTCAGTGAGATGATGGACAACGAGGAGATCCAGGAGATGGCTCGGGATGTGGAGGCGCTGCGGAAGGAACTGTACGAGGCCGCTGGCCGCAACCGGGACTACCATGTGAAAGCGGAGGATGTGAAATCTCTGCTCCCTGACTGGAAGGGTGCCGATGGCTGCATCGCCACCAACCGCATCACAGTAGAGGGCCGCAAGGTGGGCTACTGCTACAGGGAGGAGCCGGACGGCGGCTGGGACAGCGGCTGGCGCTTTACCGCCGGTGATGAGAGCGACGAGTACATGGACGACCCTAACAACGCCGGGATCTACAAGCTGAACACGATCTGCAATGACGATCCCGACATCATCCCTTTGCTGAACACCCCCGCTCCCTGCGCCTTTGAGCGGGATGAAAATGGCGTGTTCCAGCAGATCAAAGACTGGAAACCAGATGAGGACGAGGAGGACCCTGATATGGATATTTTGAAGCAGTGCCAGAAGTGGCATGAGGAGGACAAACACCAGAAAATCGTTGACGCACTGGAGGCAATCTCTGCCGAGGAGCGTACCCCGGAAATGGATATGGAGCTGGCCCGCGCCTACAACAATCTGGCGGACTCCAGCGAGCCGGAGGGAAGGAAGCTGCTTCACCAGGCACTGGAACTGATGCAGTCCCATGAGGAGGAACTGGGAGATACTTATTCCTGGAATTTCCGTATGGGGTATGCCTATTATTATCTGGATCAGGAGGGCCGCGCTCTGCGGCATTTTGAAAAAGCTCTGGAACTGCATCCCGGTGATGATCCGAAGCTCAACACCCGACAGGACATGGAGGAACTAATTGACTCGTGCAAGAAGGGTATTTCTCTGCCGCAGTTCTGGGAGTGCTTCCGGGAACGGACAGAGAACTGGTGGGAAACCTTTGCCGAGATGGAAGCAGAGCTGCGCCAGATGATGGACGAGGACAAAGATCACACCCGCGGTGCGGAGATCGTGGCCCAAATGGAGGAAACCCTGAATTTGGTTTTTGACGAGATTTCCTTCGAGATAGGCTTCAACGGCGAAAAGCATGAGCTGATCCTCACCCCGGAGGGGGATAAGGTCAAACTGTTTGAGCTGGTCTACTTCCAGAAGCACGCCCCCAAGGAGGTGCTGGAGCACTGGAATATCCTTGTGGGCCGTCAGCCTTTCCAGAACATCGGCCTGCGTATTGAGGATGGCTGGGACATCTCCGGGGAGGATGTGCAGATCTGGCTGGAGGAGCAGGGTGAAAACAGCTTCGCCATCTCCGCCTACTGCGAAAAGCTGCTGCCTATGCTCCGGGAGGAAGAAGGCCGGGCCTGGTGGATGCTCACTACCTTCACCGACCAAGTGCTGGGCGAGATCTCCCACATGAGATACATAGACAGCTTTGATGTGCTGGAGGAACCCAAGGCAGAGCCGTCCTTCCTCCTGTCCCAGCTGCCCGACAAACTGCGGGAGCAGGGCCTGGAGCTCTCCACCGACCCGGAAGCCTATCTGGAGAGCTACCTTGGTTACAAAATGGAACCCAAACAGGACCCGGACGCCGATTGGCGGCTGGATGTAATGGCCGGTTCCACCTGCTGTGTGCCGCTCATCAACGGCTATCTGAATGCCGACAATGATTTTATGGACGATCTCCATGCCGACGGCGCGGTGGCGGGCTTCTTCTGCTATCCCCTGGATACCCTGCGGGAGGAGGAAGGCAGTCAGAAAATTTTCGACTTCCGGGACAAACTGGAGGAAGTGCTCACCGGCGGGGATGGTTCGGAAGTGCTCACTCTCACCGGCGGGGCTACCGGCCTCTACTGTGGCTATGTGGACTTCATCGCCTGGGACATCCAAGAGGCGCTGAACATGGCGAAAGAGTTCTTTGAAGGCACGGACATCCCATGGGCCATCTTCCACACCTTCCGCCGTGAAGCAGGTTCTGTACCCCTAAAGCAACAAGATGATGGGCCAGAAACTAAGAATCAGGATGACGAGTTGAATGAAACGCTTACGGGCATGGACTATATTCCTTACACCCAACAGAACGCCGAAGCATTCTTCGCTCAGCTGGAGCAGTGGAACGCCGAAGACGAGTACACCCGCTGTATCCAGGCACTGAATGCCATCCCGGAGAACTGGAGGAACTACCGCACCGCCTACGCCCTGGCCCGTGCACTGGAGAACTACGCCATCATCGGGGACCATGACGAAGGTACTTTGAAATCCAAGGGAGACAAAGCCCTTCTGAGGGCCATTGAGGTGCTGGAGTCCGTCCGGGAGGAAGGCCAGGACAAGGCGGAGTGGAATATGCGGATGGCCTATGGCTATCAGTATCTCTATGGTCAGGAGGAAAAGGCCATCCCCTACGCCGAGCGGTGGGCGGAGCTGGACCCCGAGGACGAAAATGCCCCGGCAGTAATTCGGGAGTGTAAGGCGGAGATCCGGAAACGCCAGCGCAGCCGGAAGAAGAAGGCCAAATTCGTGCCCGGTGATACTCCATTTGAGGGCTTCGACCTCACCAACTTCTGGGATGATAATTGGTATGCACTGAAAGAATATGTCAGTGATCCGCCTTCCGATGAGCTGATCGCCAGCGTGGAGGAGGAACTGGGCTACAAGCTGCCCGCCGCCTACATCTGGCTGATGAAGCAGCACAACGGCGGCATTCCGGTGAACACCTGCTATCCCTGCGATGAACCTACCAGCTGGGCAGATGACCATGTGGCCATCACCGGCATTTTCGGCATCGGACGAGAAAAGAGCTGCTCCCTCTGTGGAGAGCTGGGCAGCCAGTTTATGATCGATGAGTGGGAGTATCCTGCCATCGGCGTGGCCATCTGCGACTGTCCAAGCGCCGGACACGATATGATTTTCCTGGACTACCGGGCTTGCGGTCCCCAGGGAGAGCCTGCGGTAGTCCATGTGGATCAGGAAAATGACTATAAAATTACCCATCTGGCAGATAGCTTTGAGGAATTTATCCGCGGACTGGAGCATGAATCCCTCTATGATCCGGATGAAGATGTAGAGGGTCTTGAGGATGACGCCGACGAGGAGGAAACCGACCATAAGGGTTCCTTTGCCGGATCTGTGCTCCTCTCCAAAGCAGAGTGGGACAAGGAGCAGTTGATCCGAGATCTGCGGGAAGAATGGGGTATCGTAGATGAGGAGCCGGATGAGGGCGACGAAGATGTTGAGAACAGCGATGACGCTGTGGTAATGCGGGTCGGCGGCATGATGCTGATCGTGACACTCTTCCACGGTCACATCCCGGACAATGAAGCGGAGATCAACGCCGAAAACAACTATATGTGGCCAGAGGCCGTAGAGGTGGCCAAAGCGCACAAGGCCCATATCATGGTGGCTGTATTGGGCGAGGAGGAAAAACTGCTGGAACGGGGCAAGCTGTTCACCAAGGCGATGGCAGTGTGCTGCAAGCAGAAATACGCCACCGGTGTCTACACCAGCGGCGTGGTATTTGAGCCTCGTTTCTATGAGGGCCTTGCCGATATGCTCAAAGAGGACGAACTGCCCATCTTCAACTGGGTTTGGTTCGGCCTGTACCGGAGCGAGGGGGGCCTAAACGGCTACACCTACGGCATGGATGTGTTTGGCAAGGAGGAAATGGAGGTGTTGAACACCGACGCTGAGCCGGAGGAACTGCGGGACTTTTTGGCCAGCCTTGCCTCCTATGTGCTGGCGTGTGATGTGACACTGCAAGACGGCGAGACCATCGGTTTTTCTGCGGACGATAAGCACACCATCACCCGCAGCCCCGGCGTCTCCCTGCCGGAGGAACAGATGACCCTGAAGATCGGTTACGAGCCTATAAAGGGAGATCCGGAGGATGACAGCTGCGACCACTCAGACAATGATGACACGCAGGATGAGGAAGAATTCAGTAATCCCGAAGTCTACACCGAGGAGGAGATGGAAGCCGTCGAGGGGCACATTGAGCAGTATTTCGGCAAGTTCGAGAATGTGTTCCATGAGCTGGTTTCTCCCGACATCCATGTGGACATCTGCGTGGTGCCGCCCTCTGAGGAGCGGGACTACTGCACCCTGGTCACCATGGGCATGGGCGCTCACCGGATGAATGTGCCGGAGGAACTGGCGGAATATAAGCTGGAGCGGGCGGAGCTGGCCATTGCCCTGCCTGCGGACTGGAAGCTGGATCAGGAGTCCATGAAAGACGAAAAGTGGTACTGGCCCATCCGCCTGCTGAAATCCTTGGCCCGCCTTCCCATTGCCAGCGATACCTGGCTGGGCTTCGGCCATACCATGGACAATGAGGAGGATTTTGCAAAGGACACAAAGCTGTGCGCCGCCATTCTGACTGGTCCCCAGGATACCGAAGATGGCAGCGAGGTCTGCATCCTGCCGAGTGGCGAGGAGGTCAACTTCTATCAGGTGATTCCTCTCTACCGGGATGAATTGGAATATAAGCTGGCCCATGACGCGGACGCCCTGCTGGGCAAAATGAACGGCATCAGCTTTGTGGTGGAGCCTGATCGCCAGGATGCAATCACCCGTGGCACCCTTTCCAATGATGATTTTGACGGTGAGATGGACGATGCTTCCTATCATATCGAGAGCATTGAGGAGAAGGAACTGCCTATTGACCCCATCAATGCTTATAACCACATGGCCATCTACCTGCGCTGGTGTATGGAGCACGACCTGATGGGCGAGGACTTCTTGAAAGAATACAGCGAAGTGACCAAACAGGTCAAAGCTGATCCTGCCAATGTGGATCTGAGGGAGTTTATCCGGGATGAGCTGGACGGCTGTCTGTTCTCTGTGCTGTTCAATCAGCAAGGCCGTGCCTTTGCAGGCTATTACTACGGAGAGGGCGACAGCCCCTACTATCCTGCCGATGTTGACGACAACGCCCTCCGCTTCTTCGGCCCGGAGCGGTATCACTCCGATGAGTTCCAGGATGAAGCCTACCTGTTCATCCCCTTTGACGAGGACTACTATCAGGCTATGGCAGAGGTGATCGAGGAACGCTTCACCAACTGGCAAGGACAGGACTTCGACGGGGACACGCTGGAGCCTTCCGAGGTGGCTCAGGCCATCATGGAGTATCTGGACTGCGAGTGTACCTATTTCCCATCCATGGCAGATGATGACCCCATCATGTCGGCATACAGCTACGCCCAGCGGCTGGGGGTACGGGAGGGCTTTGTTCCCGTGCTTATCCAGGCGGATGATGAAACGCTGTTGGAGTGTCTGGTAATGAACGCCGATTCGGAGCATGACGCGGACTTCTATGAATTTGACCTCAAAACCGTAACGGAGTACCGGAAGAAGGTGCTCTCCGCTCCCATCAAGGACGGAAAGGCGATTTTGGAGGAATTGACCGGCCAGCGCAAGGAAGAAGCCGAGGACGATGATCTGGACTGGGATGAGGAAGTCCTGGGCGAGATGGAGGGCGGAGAACCCAACGACCGCTTCGCAAACTATTGGAACGATGATACCGGAATGACATATCCGCTCATTCTGGCTAAAATTCCGGTAAAGAACCCCTGGGAGATCTTCGCCTACCTGCCCTTTGGAAATTGGAATGAGTGCCCCGACACGCCGGACCTGATGGCAGTGGCGAAATACTGGTTCGAGCAGCATGGTGCCATCCCTGCCGCCATGAGCCACGATGAATTGGAGTTTGAACTTCCGACTCCGATCTCCAAGGAAAGAGCTATGGAAGTGGCTGTGGAGCAATATGGCTTCTGCCCAGATCTGGATCAGAATGAGGATGGAAGCATTGGCTCCTTGGCAGATGTCCTGTGGCAGTCCACTGTCTGGTATTTCTGGTGGGATTGATGGGAGGTGCGACCAATGACAGAATATCAGAAAACCTATATCGAACTAAAAAAACAGTTTGTTGCGACCAATGAAGGTCCAGACAATGTCCGCGCTCTATATACCTTCAAGGAAGAACTTGAGCAGAGTGAGGATCAGCAGGCCAAGGAAGTGCTGGTGGATGTATATGACCTGCTGGACTTTAAGAAGGACGCCTACGAACTGCTCTGCCAAATCGGAAATCGTTCCGATAAAAAGACCCTCAAGCGGCTGGGCACGCTGAAGGACTATGCGGAAAACTGGGGCAATCATTATGCTCTCCCCAAGCCCAAAACGCCGGAGGAAAAGCAGAAAGAGAAGGAACGGCAGGCCCAGCTGGGCCTGCCCGCCTTCCGGTATCACCCAAACCCTCTGGAAACTGGGGCTTTTGAGGAATCCGCAGACGGCGTTGTCTGCGACTGCTGTGGCAAGACGACCCATATTTTCTATACAGCCCCCTTTTACGCCGTGGAGGATATTGCATATCTGTGCCCAGAGTGCATCGCCAACGGCGAAGCAGCCCGGAAATATGACGGTAGTTTTCAAGATGATTTCTCTGTGGATGATGGTGTAGACGATCCGGAGAAGCTGGACGAGCTGATCCACCGCACCCCCGGCTACTCCGGCTGGCAGCAGGAATACTGGCGCGCCCACTGCGGCGACTACTGCGCCTACCTGGGCCATGTGGGTGCCAGAGAACTGCGGGCCCTGGGTGTGCTGGAGGAGGTACTGGACGATCCGATGTGGGACGATGAGCAAAAAGAAATGATCCGGGAATCTGTCAATGGCGGGCATCTGCAATGCTATCTGTTCCAGTGCCTCCACTGCGGAAAACACCTGGTCTGGATGGATTTTGATTGAAAAGGAGACATTACTATGGGACTTGACATCTACGCCGGGACGCTGACCCGGTACTATTCTCACAACTGGAAAACTGTTGTGCAGCAGTGGGCGGAGGAAAACGGATACTCTTTCAACCGCATCACCCCGGACGGGGAACCTGCTGATAACGAGGAAGAAATGTCCCCGGCTGAGGTCCAGGCGGCGGTGGAGAACTGGCGGGATCAGATCTTGAGCGCCATTTCTCAGCCGGGCCAGCCCCCCTACGCTCCCTGGCTTGAAGATAATGAGAAACCTTATTACACCGACAAGCCGGATTGGGATGCCTTCGGCGCTATGCTGCTGGTGGCCGCCTGTCGTACATACGAGGAACCGGTGCCTTCCACCGTGGAGAAGGACTGGATCTTCGGGGAGCATCCTCTGGTCGCCCGCCTTGCATCAGATGAGGAGCGGGTGTGGTCCCTGTTTCGTGGGGCTACCTGGTGGCTCCCTCTTTCTGACAGCTTTCTGTTCCAAGGGTCCTTGCCTACCGATGACACCGCCGCTATCGCCACCTTGGGCGGACTGCGGAAGGAGCTGGAAAAGCTGAACCAGCTGGCGTGGCAGGCCGATGAGGACACTATCCTTGGCTGGGCAGACACGGAGGGATACCCGGTAGACGGAACCGTAGACTCAGATGGACAGTACAGCAAGGCAGACATCCCGGAACACACCCAGTATGACACTCAATCCCTTGCCAAGTTTGCCTTCTCCATGTTCTGGCGGGCCATGCGGTTTGCCGAGGAACAGCAGGTGCCTATCCTGCTTGATTATTAAGGAGGAAACCAAATGAGCAATAAAGCTTTCCAGCAAAATCTGGACGACAAAAAAGGCCCCCAGCCCGGAGGTCCCTATCTCATTCAGATGCTGTTCAAAGAGCCGGTAGAAATGCCGGATAAAGAAAAAATGACTGCCATAATGGAGAAGCACATCGGATCAACAGAGTGCTTCTGTTATGATAAGAAAATGGCCGGCTTTGCCGCCCTGGATCATGTCGCGGAATTTCAGGACGGCAAGTGCCCGGTACAGCTGATGGTGATGAAATGCGACAAGTTCAAGGGCAAAGGCTTTGATGCCTTTCTGATGAGCCAGATGTGGGACTGCCAGGAGGACCGTGACCGGATCTTCCGGGAGTGCAAATATCAGGTGGTGGCCACCGATATGCTGACTGCGGCGCTTCCAGCGCTGGAGCGTGCCAACCTGGATGCCGACTTTCTGGAGGCTCTGGCAGAGCTGTACCCCACCTGTGAGGCGTTCTATTTCCAGAACTGCGGCAAGCTGTTTCTGGCAGAGGATGTGCGCTCCCATCAGATTGAGGGGCCGGATCGGTTCATCCGCTTTGGCGTCAATGTCCGTTTCTTCAACATCGAGGGCACGGAGGATATGCTCATCGACACGGTGGGCATGAGCACCCTGTTTTTGCCGGATCTCCAGTACCACTTCCACGGCATGGACCCCAACTGGGTGGTAAACCACGCCTATAATGTTGCGTCCTATATTCTGGAGCATGATAACCCCATTGAGGATGGGGAAACCATAGACGGCGTGGCGGATGGCCAGATGTGCCGGGAGATCCAGTGGAAGTGCCAATATGAAGATGCCTTGATCCAGCCGCCCAGAGGGGTGCTGGACATCAACATGGGAAACTATGCTTCGGGAGGACGCTGAATGAATGGCGTTGTGCTCCTGGTAGGCGGACTTCTGCTTGTGGCGGTGATCAAGCTGATTATAGATCGAAATTGGATCGGCCTGCTTCTCTGTGCTGTCGCCCTGCTTCTGGTCTTTGGGGCTGGACACCATACAAAATAGGCCATTTTAAGAATCGAGGAGGTGAAGTATGCAGAATTCAACAAATATGCGGATACTGGAATTACTCCGGTTTCTCTATGAGCGGACCGATGAAAACCATCCCGCCACAGTATCTGACATCATTGCCCATCTGAATGGAAAAGGAATTCAGGCAGTGCGGCAGACTGTTTACGCAGATACCAATGCGCTGATCGATGCGGGGATTGATATTGTGGTGGTTAAGAGTACCCAAAACCAATATTTTATGGGAAACCGCCTGTTTGAGTATCCAGAACTGAAAATGCTGACAGACGCAGTAGCATCCTCGAAGATCATTTCTGCCAAGAAGTCTGAGGAGTTGGTGCAGAAATTATGCCGTCTGACCAGTCTACATCAGGCAAAGCAGCTTCAAAAATTTGCTGCTTTATCCAGCCGTGTCAAACCGCATAATGAAAAGGTTTACTACATCATTGACAATATCCAAACAGCGATTGGAAACCATCAGCAAATTCGGTTCCAATACTATGAATATACTCAGGAAAAAAAGAAAATCTTGAAGCATGATGGATATTATTATGTCGTAAATCCTTATGCGCTGGAATGGAAAAATGACCACTATTATTTAATTGGATATTCTCTGAAGCATCAGAAAATTGCTCACTTCCGTGTAGATCGGCTAACAAGCGTAGAAAACCTTGAAACTTGCTTTATGCCAGTAGAGGGATTTGATGTAGCCTCCTATACAAACAAAATGGTTGATATGTTTACATCAGAGTCATCGAAGGAAGTAACCCTGTTATGTGAAAACGAACTGATGCGTGTAATCATAGACCATTACGGAGAAGATGTCCCTGTTGAGAGGTATGATGACGGGCACTTCACAGCCAAAATTGAAGTGAACCCCAGTGGAACTTTTTATGGCTGGATATTCAAATTCAAGGGGAAAATAAAGATTCTATCCCCAAAAGAGTGCATTACAGAAATACAGCAAATCGCTCAGGAATTTATATAGCGCAAAAGAGGTGTTATTGATTTTTAACACCTCTTTTCAAATGAAATTTTTATCCTTGAAGTGAACAGATGTTCGATATACAATATAAGCAAGATGTTCGCAGTTCGTCGAACAAATGAGAGGTGAATGCTGTGGGCAATATAACTTTTGGATCATTTATAGCCGAGAAACGCAAGGCGCACAAATTCAATTTACGCGATACAGCCAAGCATTTGAATATTGCTTACGGCTATCTGTGTGATATTGAACAAAGCCGCCGTCCTGCACCCAATGGAGATTTTGTGGAACGCATCTCCGCCTTTCTGAATTTGGATAAATCAGAACATGAGTTGCTTTTGGATCTGGCTGCAAAATCACGCAATACAGTATCTGCTGATTTGCCAGACTATATCATGGAAAAAGATATTGTTCGGGCAGCCTTGCGTGTGGCAAAAGAAGTAGACGCTACCGATGAAGAATGGCAGACATTTATGAAAATGCTAAAGGAGCGTAAACGATAGGGGGGATAGCTTTGTCAATTCCACAAATCCGTACAGAAGCAATCGAGGCGGTAGGGCGAAAAATCCTGATGGAATATGATCCCTCTCTGCTATCCGGGCAACCATGTTCTGTGCCAATCGAAACCATTATCGAGACAAAGTTTGATCTAATCCTGGAGTTTCATACACTAAGAAAAAACCCCAAGATATTAGGGGAAACAATTTTCGATGACGGTGCCGTTGTTTTATATGACCAGATACAGAGACAGTATCGAATGATTGCAGTAAGAGCCGGTACAATCTTAATTGATGAACGGCTTTGTGATCCATCAAAATTAGGGCGGCTCCGTTTTACCTGTGCCCATGAGCTGGCTCATTGGGTACTACATAAGAAGTTATACTCCGGTACTGGAGATGTTGCTGCTTATAACGGAAATGTTTCTTCCGACGAAAGTCATGGCATAATTGAGCGTCAGGCGGATACCCTGGCCTCTGCTCTGCTGATGCCTTTACCGCAGATCAAAAAATGTTTTTACCGGCTTAGAATAGGCCGGACAGATGAACAGCTCATTGCTGAAATGGCAAATATTTTTGAGGTTTCCAAGCAAGCAATGCAGATTCGTCTAAAATCCAGAAACCTGATATAACCAAATGGGGGAATAGAGAGAGGCACTGCCCTCTCTCACGCTCCTCTGCTATGCTATTTTGTACCTAATATGTTCGCAATATTGCGAACAAGGAGGGATGTTCTATGAGAAAAGAAAGCACAACAATCCAAAAATGTAACAGCAGGCTAACAGCTTTGGGGCTTAACAGCGACGCTGCGTTTCATAGAAGTAAGCTGATTCTAAAGATTTACCGTGATGTAGTCTGGGTTCTGAGTGAGCGGGCAGAAGAATTACAAGAAACCGCTTGGATAATGGGAGAACAAGATATAGAGTCCGGCCTCTGCTATCTTGAAAATTTTGCACCAGATATTGAACTGCAAGCCTTTGAAGAAAAAGTTTGCTGCCTTGTTCAAAATCAAATGCTGGTCAATATTATTGACCGTGCACTCCTTCGTCTGAAACGGTATCCGGATCGAGGAGAACTTTACTATGAAATTTTGACTAAGCAATTCATCTATCGGTTTAACAGTACAGAGAAAGAATTGCTGGAAGAACTAAATATAGAACGCAGTGTCTTTTATGACCGAAAACGAGAAGCCATCTATTTATTTTCTGTTTGCTTGTTTGGATATTCTATTCCAGAAGTCCTGGAGGAGCTGCCCCGACTAAATTCCGACTAAATCCCGACAAGTCCCCGACCTAATCCCTACTCCCTTCCGACTTCCGACCTGCTATACTTGGTATAGTGGCAGGAATGCGCTAAATTGAATACTTTTCTACATAAGGCCCGGCATTAACCGGGCTTTTTTCATTCCTGCTGCAATATGGCGGCAGGAACATGGCTGGAGGTGAAAACACTTCCGGCCTTTTTCTTTGCCCGGTATTAGGAGGCCGGTATGCGCTGGGAGGCGTACATAGCAAAATATCCATGACACCGTTCAAATTCGCTGCCTACCAAGAATTTGAACGGAGGAAAGGATATGACGAGAGTATTCATTTGGAAAAATAACAGCCCACAGGAATGGGAGGAAATCAGTTTTTCAGCGTTCAGTAAGGCACGCCGCAATGGTTGCTTTACTGGGCGCTTTTTTGTTGAAACAGTCAAAATGTTCCGTGATGAAGATGACCGCATTATCATGGAATGTTCTCGCAAAGATTTTGAAAAATACCAGCAGGAGGACCGCCACAGCCGCTATCTCCAGGAACATGAGAAAAGTTGCTCTATATTCCCGGCTTCTCATGTGGGAGATCGTGACGGCACAGAGGAAGGTTATCAGGATACAGATTTGTTTGTGGATGAATCTGTTGATACTGCGGAACAAGCTATTCAGAATTTACTTCTTGAGGATTTACACCAAGCTCTATTGAAACTGAGTCCGGCAGAACGAGATTTTATATTGTCCTATTATGAAATGAAGATACCAAATGCAACTTGTTTAGCCCAACGATATGGTATTACTCGGCAAGCCGCAGATAAGCGATTGAAAAAAATCGAAGAAAAAATAAAAAAGTTGGTTGCGATTTTCTAAAAAAGTGGCAGTAGCAAGTGAGAGGGAAATCCTTTCACTTGCACCTTGACAACCTCATATACGAATCATTAAGTTTGATCCTCTTTGGGCGTAATAGCCGCTACATCAGCGGTATATTTTCTGAGAGCTGCCACTCACATAACAGGCCAACCCATTTTTGCTGTATAGATGAGTTTGCGTTTTATCAGAAATATATCAGGCTGGAATACATCGGATGGCATCCGGTCATGGCATAACAAGGAGGAAAGCTCTCTTACAGCCATAGTCCGAGCGTGATAACAACCGTCGCAGGCCATGGGTAAGACCAAACGAAGTGGAGGTGAAATTCCTGAGAAGCAGGCCAGCCATCTGCGGCTTAATGATTACCCAAGTCCCTGGGGTGTCGTGGACAAGTAAGGGATAAAACAGGCGCTAAATTGAAGGAGACTCTGTAATTTGCAGAGCCTCCTTCTTACATAATCAAATCTCAAAACATAGGAGGATGAACATGAAAGAAGATTGGATTTATAAGCGTGGGGATTTATATTATGCCAATTTGAATCCTTATTTTGGATCAGAGCAAGGCGGCACCCGTCCTGTCCTGGTTCTTCAAAACAATGTGGGGAATTTTTTCTGCCCCACTTTGATCGTAGCTCCGCTCACCAGTAAATGGATTAAGAAAAAGGAGCTGCCCACACACTATGCACTGGAGAGCGTTCCAGAGCTTGGACTGAAATCTGTTGTTCTGCTGGAGCAAATTAAAACGATTGATAAAAGGCGTGTTTTATCGTACATTGGGCGCGTATCTCGCGAAGAAATGAGAGCGATTGATGATGCTCTGCAAGTTAGTTTAGATATTCATATTCCGGAGGAAATGGAGGCTCCGTAAGGCCACTTACCGGATAAAGGAGGCGTTTTTATGTTTGAAGCAAGAATTGCGGAATTGAACCGCTTTAATGAACAAAATCCTGTCAGCTATGACAAAAGAACCTATACGGTCGATGAGATTCAGGACATTCTGGGTATCAGTCGTCCCACAGCATATAATCTGGTAAAACAAGGTGTATTCCACAGCGTCAGAGTCGGCGGTCATATCCGCATTTCCAAAAAGAGCTTTGATGACTGGCTGGATCACGCAGATGAATGATTTGTCAAGGATGCCGCTCTCCAAATCGACATCCTTAACTTTTTTTCTGCTTTCTCTTACAATGAGGCCATAGCAAGAAAAACTTTATAGAGGAGGCAAAAGCCATGCAAAAACAAAGAGTAAAGACCAGTATGTCTGTACCAGAGATGGGCAAAATGCTTGGGCTTGGTAAAGTAGAATCCTACTGGTTGGTTAAAAAGAACTATTTCAAAACAATTCAAGTGGCCGGACGAATGAGAGTTATGCTGGATAGCTTTGAAGATTGGTATGCCGGCCAGTTCCACTATAAAAAAGTGGATGGTACACCGCCCGGAGAGAAATGGAGGCATACTACGATGTCAGTTCCGGAAATGGCGGATCTTTTGGGGCTGAAATCTGGCACAGCTTATGACCTTGTTAAAAGGGGCTATTTTGAGACGATCTTGATTGATCGAAGAATTCGTATCATTACCAGCAGTTTTGAAGCCTGGTATCAAAAGCAAACTCATTATGTGAAAATCTCAGAAAGGAGCAATGAAAATGGCATCTATCGTGAAGCGTAAAAGCAAATATTCTGTGGTGTATGATTACACAGATGAAAACGGAAAACGCAGACAGCGTTGGGAAACCTTCAGCACAAATGCAGAAGCAAAAAAACGAAAAAAGCAAATTGAGTATGAGCAGGACTCTGGAACCTTCTTTATTCCTACGGCAAAGACCCTGAACGATCTGCTCGATGAATATATGTCCATCTATGGTGTAAATACCTGGGCAATGTCAACATATGAAAGCCGCCGTGGTCTGGCGAGAAACTACATAACTCCTATTATCGGAGATATGTTACTATCCGACATCACTCCAAGGATGATGGATAAGTATTACCGCGATCTGCTCTCTGTGAAAACGGTAAGCGTCAACAACCGCAAACCCACAAGCGAATATCTGACCCCGCATACAGTAAGAGAAATTCACAAGCTACTTCGCAGTGCCTTTAATCAGGCGGTGCGTTGGGAACTAATCAGCCGTAACCCTGTCCTGAATGCGACACTTCCCAAAGAAGAACATAAAGAACGGGATATATGGACTGCCGAAACGCTGAGCAAGGCGATGGAAGTCTGTGATGATCCTATCCTCTCCCTTGCCTTAAATCTGGCGTTCTCCTGCTCTTTACGCATTGGCGAAATGCTGGGCCTTACCTGGGACTGCATTGATATTGCACCACAGAGCATAGAAAATGGTTCAGCTTATATATTCGTCAACAAAGAGCTGCAACGGGTTACACGAGGTGCATTGGACGATTTGAGCGACAAAGGTGTTATTAAGAAGTTTCCACCTTGCATAGCCAGTACCCATACTGCTCTGGTCCTGAAAGAGCCTAAAACCAAAACCAGTATTCGCCGCGTGTACCTGCCGAAAACAGTTGCCTATATGCTGGTAGAGAGAAAAAAAGAAATCGACGAGCTGATGGAGCTGTTTGGAGACGAATACATCGACAATAACCTGGTCTTTTGCTCCAGCAATGGCCGTCCGATGGAAAGCCAGGTGATTAACCGTGCTTTCAATAAACTTATCAAAGAAAACGGACTGCCTCATGTTGTATTCCATTCTCTCCGTCACTCCAGTATCACCTACAAGCTGAAACTCAATGGCGGCGATATGAAATCCGTCCAGGGCGACTCTGGTCATGCTCAGGTAAAAATGGTTGCAGATGTCTACTCTCACATCATCGACGAGGATCGCTGCATAAACGCTCAGCGATTGGAGGAAGCATTTTACTCATCCAAGACTCCTGACCCTGTTGAAGATACAGAGCCTAAAACTGCGGATACTGCCGTCACTGAAAGTGATGAAAGTGATGCAGCGAAGATACTGGAACTGCTTAAAAATCCCGAAACTGCCGCACTGCTCAAGCAGCTGGCAAAAGCTTTATAAAGTCCCTCCCTCAGAAGAACGCCTCTCACTTTGTGAGAGGTTTTCTTCGTTTGAACCACTTTGCACAGTGACCAAACACTTTTTTTGTTAGCAAGGTTCTGAAAGCATTTTTGAGCGATGTTAGCAAATTCGCGATTTTGTTTGCAACTTCCTCTAATTTCTGCTAACAAATGTTTGCAAGTTCCTTTGGTAAAAATCGAACCTCTGACTTACCGCCTTTCTTAGCAAAAGGCCAAATCTCGTTAGCAAATGTTAGCAAACCAAGGTTTTTTGCAAAAAAGCCACAAAAGCCGCAGAAATAAGAAAAGCCGAAAACCCTGATAAATCAAAGGTTTTCGGCGTGTTTGCTGGCGTCCCTGGCGGGATTCGAACCCACGGCCTTTCGCTTAGGAGGCGAACGCTCTATCCTGCTGAGCTACAGAGACTTATATTAAATTGAGACTGGCAACGATCACTTTTCCCCGTAAGGCAGCTGGTAGAGCACAACCTTAGGAGGGGGACGCTCTATCCAACTGAGCTACTGAGACACACCACAAATATAATACCGCAAATGGAGCATAAAATCAAGTTGAACCGGAGAGAAAAAAGGTGTATCCTATAAGAAGAGGCTTCTGCGCTGGGGGAACTTTGCGCGGAGGCGCAGAACGACTCGCCCCTCCGGCAGATGGCCGGAGGCGGCCCGGGAGGTTGCAATGGGAAAAACCAAAAAGAAAGAATGGACGCTCCGCCGCCCCAACAAGGGCTGGCTGGCGGGCAGCAGCGCAACGCAGACCATCTGCATCAGCTTCCTGCTGGTCATCGCGGTGGGGACGCTGCTGCTGACTCTGCCCATTTCCAGCAGGACGGGGCGGCTGGGGGTCATCGACGCGATGTTCACCGCCACCAGTGCCACCTGTGTGACAGGTCTGATCGTGCGGGATACATGGAGCCAGTTTTCGCTGTTTGGGCAGGTAGTCATCCTGATGCTCATTCAGGTGGGCGGCCTTGGCCTCGTCACCCTGACCAGCTTTTTTGCGCTGGCAGCCCGGCGGCGGATGGGCTTCCGCGACCTGCGGCTGCTGGGTGAGAGCGTCTCGGCAGATGGCCTGTCCAAGGCTACCGAGGTGCTGAAGATCGTCATCAAGCTGGCAGCGGCCTTCGAGGCCGTGGGCATCGTGCTGCTGCTCTTCGCCTTCGTGCCCCAGTTCGGCGCAGAGGGCGTGTGGGTCAGCGTGTTCACGGCTATTTCGGCCTTCTGCAATGCAGGCTTTGACCTCTTTGGGCAGTTTGGGGCCTATTCCTCGCTGGTGCCCTATGTCAACAACTACTATGTGCAGGCGGTCGTCATGTTTATGATCATGGCCGGAGGCTTGGGATTCATGGTCTGGGTGGAGCTGGCGGAGTACCGCAAAAAGCGGCGTCTCTCCCTCCACGCGAAGGTCGTGCTGCAGTTCTCGGCCATCTTCTGGGTGGGCGGTGCGGTGCTGCTGGCCCTGCTGGAGTGGTCGAATCCCAAGACGATGGGCGGCCTGTCCGTCCCGAGCAAGCTGATGGCGGCGCTGTTCCAGTCGGTGTCCACCCGTACCGCCGGTATGAATACCATCGACCTCGCAGCGTGCAGCCCTATCAGCAAGCTTCTGATGAGTGTGCTGCAGTTCATCGGTGCGGCCCCCGGCTCGACGGGCGGCGGCGTCAAGGTGACGACCTTTGCGGTGCTCATCCTGACCATCCGCAGTGTGGCACAGGGCCGCGACGACTGCGTCATCGGCGGACACCACATCGAGTCCAAAACGGTCTACCGCGCACTGACCATCATCGTCCTCGGCGCAGTGGCGGCGTTCGGTTCGGCTGTCGTGGTCTACTACAACACGGCTGAGACGGTGTCGGTCATCGACTGTATCTTCGAGTCCTGCTCGGCGTTCGGTACGGTGGGCCTGTCGGTGGGCGTCACAGGGCAGCTGAACACCGGCGCAAAGCTGCTGTATATGGCTTGTATGTTCATGGGCCGTGTCGGCCCGGTGTCGCTGGCCATCAGCCTGACGGCCAAGCCCGACGACAACAAGCGGAAGGTGCTTCCGGTGGGCCACATCAACGTGGGCTAAAAAGAAAGGCGTTCTGCCGTCTCTCGGGACAGGCAGAGCGCCTTTCTTTTGTTATAAGCTGTCCAGCTCGGTCTGAAGCTTTGCGAGGGAGTCCCGGATGGGCAGGTGCTGGGGACAAACGGCCTCGCATTTGCCGCAGCGGACACAGTGGCTGGCCTTTTCGGCGTCGGGGAAGTGGGCCGTCCACTGCTGACGGATGGCGTCCTTCTGGCCGAACATCCCCAGTTTGTTCCAGATGCTGAAATTGTCCGGGATGTCCACCCCCATCGGGCAGGGTATACAGTAGCGGCAGCCGGTGCAGCCGACCCTGATGTGGCTGCGCAGGATGTCGGCAGTCTGGCGGATGGCGGCGTTCTCGGCGTCGGTCACGGGCCGGAACTGTCCGAAGGTGGAGAGGTTGTCGCCCAGCTGGTCCTCTGCACTCATGCCGGAGAGGACGACCTTCACATTTTTATGGCTGGCCACCCAGCGCAGCGCCCACGAGGCGGCGCTGGCGGCGGGGTCCAGTGCGCGCAGCGGCGCAGCGGCATCCGGCGGGAGCTGGGCCAGCGTGCCGCCCTTGATGGGTTCCATGATGATGAGGGGGACATTCCGCTCTTCGGTGAGGGCGTAGCCCCGGTCGCCTGCGATCTCTTCAGCCCGGTCGTCGGTGTCAAGATAGTTGTATTGCAGCTGGCAGAAGTCCCACGGCTGGTCCCGCAGGATGTGCTCGAAGCCTGCTGCGTTGTCGTGGCAGGAGAAGCCGAAGCTGCGGATGCGCCCGGCGGCTTTCTGCTCCCAGAGCCAATCCACGATGCCCATCTCCTTGGCCGCGTCATAGCGGGCCTTGTGCAGGGAATGCAGCAGGTAGAAGTCGATGTAGTCCACGCCCAGCCGCTGGAATTGCTGCTCGAAGATGGCCTTGGCCTCGTCGAGGGTCTTGCAGTTCCAGACAGGCAGCTTGGTGGCGAGGTAGAAGCTCTCCCGGGGCCACTTTGCGATGATGCGGCCCACGAAAGGCTCACTTGCGCCGCCGTGGTAGGGGAAGGCAGTGTCAAAATAGTTGACGCCCGCCTCCCGGGCCGTGTTCAGCAGCTTTTCGGCCCGCACCTCGTCGATGCTGCCGTCCGGCAGGGTGGGAAAGCGCATACATCCATATCCCAGCAGGGAGGTGGAGATGCTTCGTCCGGTGCCGTCTTTTTGGTTCCAGTTCCGATACTCCATAAGCCTTTGTCCGGCGGGGCCTGCCCGCCGCTCCTTTGGTTCTCAGTATAGCAGGAGAAGGCGGGATAGACAAGACGAACACCCCGGCCTGTGAGCGGACGGGGTGTTGTATTCGGGCAGAAAATATGATATTCTATAGATGCTGCATAGGCAGCACTGGTACTGTCTGCAATGTAGGTGGTCACGTCCCTCCGGCCCTGCGCCGGGGAGGTGAGCTTTCTGCTGTCCCCTGACGCATAGGCGAAAGGGGGGATGCTCCATGACATTTGAACAGGTCGTATTATTGCTCTCGCTTCTTGGCGGGGCGATCTACATCACGTTTCAAATCAGCTGGACTATTTTTAACGGCAAAAAGAAATGACCGCCCAAGCTCCCACAGCCAGCGGTCATTTCTTTTGACTTAATGCTGGAAGGACGCTGACCATTCGCAGACAGTGCCTTTCTTATTTATAGTATAGAGCTTTTGCAAGCGCTTGTCAAGCAAAACGAGGGATAAGATGGAACCTTTGAAGATCGGAAATATCACCCTGCCCCACCGGGCAGTATTCGGCCCGATGGCGGGCTTCACGGACGCGCCTTGCCGTCGGCTGATGGCCCAGCACGGCGCAGGCTTTACGGTCAGCGAGATGGTGTCCAGCCGGGCGCTGGTCTACCACGACCACAAGACGGTCAGCCTGCTCAAGGCCGAACCCAACGGTGCACCCTATGGCGTGCAGATCTTTGGCGAGGTGCCGGAGATCATGGGCGAGGCCGCAGCGGCCATCGAAGCATACTCCTTCGACTTTCTGGACATCAATATGGGCTGTCCGGCCCCCAAGATTGTCTCGGGCGGCGCGGGCAGCAAGCTGATGCTGGACCCTGACCTCTGCGGCCGCATCGTCGAGCAGGTCAAGGCCCACACCTCCCGTCCGGTGACGGTCAAGATGCGGAAAGGCTGGGACGCCGACCATATCACGGCAGTGGAGTGCGCGAAAGCCTGCGAACAGGCGGGAGCGCAGCTCATCGCAGTCCATGCCCGCACCCGGGAGCAGATGTACACCCCGGGCATCGACCCGGACATCATCGCCAAGGTCAAGGCGGCAGTGAAGGTGCCTGTGCTGGGCAACGGCGACATCCACACGGCAGAGGATGCCGTGGAGATGATGTCCCGCACCGGCTGCGACGGCGTCATGATCGCCCGGGGAGCGCTGGGCGACCCGTGGCTCTTTGAGCGGGTGAATGCCGCCATCGAGGGCCTGCCCGCCCCCAAGGAGCCGAATCTGCAGGCCCGGATGAACGCTCTCCGCCGTCAGGTGGAGGAGATGGTGGAGCAGAAGGGCGAGTATACGGCCATGCCGCAGGCCCGCGCCCAGACCATGCACTATATGAAGGGCCTCAAGGGCGCTGCCGCCCTCCGCCGCTGCTGCTGCACCCTGTCCCGTCTAGAAGATCTGGACGAGCTGATTGCGGCAGTATTCGAAGAGCAGCGCAAAGCCGGGCAGGACCCGGACGATGTGCGGGAAGTCCCCTTCCCGTAACGCCTATTCGCTGCGGGTCAGCTCGTCGAGGTTCTGGGTGAAGCAGGGCAGACAGTGGGCCATGAACCAGTCGGCTTCGGGGCAATGCATCCCTTCCAGCGCCTCCTGCTGCTGACGGAGCGCGGCGTCGAACTCATGGTTGCCGCTGCGCTGTTCCTCCATGCACTTGACGAGGGCCGAGAGCCGGTCGGCGGCTTTCAGCAGACGCTTTTCCTCGGCGGTCAGCAGGCTGCCGGAGATGAAGGGGCTGACCTCCTCGGCCAGCTCCGGCGGCAGCAGGCGGGTCATGGAAGCCACGCTCTCGGCTTCCAGCGCTTTGTAGGCGTCCCGCAGGCCGGGGCTGCTGTACTTCACCGGCGTGGGCATATCGCCGGTGATGATCTCAGGTGCGTCGTGGTAGAGGGCTGCCACCGCCACCGTCTTGGGGCGGCAGGGGGTGCCGGTGTACCGCCGCGCGATGAGGCAGAGGATGTGCGCCATCAGGGCGGTGTCACAGGTGTGCTCGCTGAGGGATTCCGGGCGGGTGGAGTGCATCAGACTCCACCGGGTGATGTATTTCATCCGCGCCAAAAGGGCGCTGAAGGGATATAGCTTCATGGCGGCCTCCTTGAAGTGTCTTTGAGAGGGTTATACCTGCCCGGCGGGCGAATGTCAAGCAAAATGTGAAAATTCTTTTTTTCCACACAGCCGCGTGCTATACTGAACGTGAAAACGATGCAGGCTCCGGGCCTGTGCCGCCCCTCCGGGCGGGGAAAGAGGATACGATGGACGATCTGAATCATCAGGCCGGGAGCGCCCGGCTTCTCAATATGCCGGGGCGGCGGGATCAGATGCTCCGCACGATGCTGCTCTGCGCGCTGACGGCGGCAGTGTTCTTCCTGCCGTTCTATCTCATAGATGGCGGCTTTTTCCACTACGCCGGCGATTTCAACAGCCAGCAGATCAGCTTTTACCGTTACATGAACGGCTTCATCAAGGGGGGCGGCTACCCCGACGGCATGGCCGGTGCGGCCCGGAACACCTTCTCGTGGGCCACCGACCTCGGCAGCGGTGCGATGAACGCCTACTCCTTCTATCTGTACGGCTCGCCCTTCTTCTGGCTGTCGCTCATCTTCCCCCAGAACTGGCTACCCTACCTCATGGTGCCCCTGCTCATCCTCAAGTTCGCGGTGGCGGGCGGCGGCGCATACCGTTACCTCTGCCGCTACGTCCGCCGCACCGACTATGCGATGCTGGGCGCCTGCCTGTATGCGTTCTCGGGCTTCAGCGTCTACAATGTCTTTTTCAACCACTTTGTGGATGTGGTGGCCCTCTTCCCGTGGATGCTCTGGGCGCTGGATGAGACGCTCTACGAGCAGGAAAAGCACTATGGGCTTTTCGCGTTCTGGGTGGGGGTCAACCTGCTCAACAACTATTTCTTCTTCATCGGGCAGGTCATCTTCCTTGTCATCTATTTTATCTGCAAGCTGACCACCAGAGATTTCCCGATGGATCTCCGGCTCTTTGCCCGGCTGGCGTTCGAGAGCCTGCTGGGTGCAGCGCTGGGCTTCGTCCTGCTCTGGCCTGCCGTGCTGAGTCTGCTGCAGAACCCGCGAACCATCGATCTCTCGTCGGGATGGGGCTTCCTGACCTACTCGAAGGTGCAGCAGTATCTGGCCATTCTGCTGAGCTGGATCCTGCCGCCCGACTCGCCCTATATCACCTCCATCTGGTCGGAGGGCATCATCAAATGGACGAGTATGTCCGCCTACCTGCCCCTGTGCAGTCTGGCAGGCGCGACGGCCTACTGGCGGGCACGGCAGGGTGACAGCAAAAAGCGCATCGTCGCTGTCTGTGCCGTCTTTGCGCTGGTGCCGGTGCTCAACAGCGCCTTCTATGCCCTCAATTCCAGCTACTACGCCCGCTGGTACTATATGCCGGTGCTCATCCTCTGCGCCATGACGGCCTGCGGGCTGGAAAGCCCCGACATCACCGCCGACGAGCTGGACGCTCCGGCGCGGGGCATCGGCTGGCTGATGCTGGCGACGCTGGCGTTTGCCGTGGTGCCGGTGCAGGACAGCAGCACCAAAGAGTGGTCGCTGGGCGTTCTGCAGAATCCCGGCCAGTATTTCGTCGTTCTGGGCTTTGGTCTGGGGGGACTGGTGCTCTATCACTTCATCTGCCGCCGCTGGCGGGGCAGCCGGGCCTTTGCCCGCCGGATGACGGCGGCGGTGCTGGCCTTTGCCTGCCTGTTCAGCATGGTGCACATCGGCATCGGCAAGTTCGGCCAGTGGCACACGGACAGCGACCTTGTGGAGCAGTACACCTCGGCCCTCCAGCTGAAAGACGACCTGCCGGAGGGCGACTGGCGTGTGGACACTTATGAGACCCACGATAACCTCGGCCTCTGGCTCGACAAGAGCTGCCTGCAATACTTCGGCAGTACGGCCGCGCCCAGCATCCTCAGCTTCTACCCGGCGCTGGGCGTCAAGCGGGATGTCCGCAGTGAGCCGGAGATCTCGAATTACGCCCTGCGGGGCCTGCTGAGCGTGAAGTACCTCATCACCACCCCCGAAAAGCAGGAAGATTTTCTCGCCGCTGCCGACGAGGGGTGGGACTACTACGACACCCGGGACGGCTTCATGCTCTACGAGAACGAAAATTACGTTCCCATGGGCTTCACCTACGACTACTACATCACCGAAGAGGAGTACGAAGCTACGGTGAAGAACACCCGCTCGAACCTTCTGATGCGTGCGCTGGTGCTCAGCGAGGAGGATGCCGCAGTCTATGGTAAGTATCTCAAAAAGCTGCCTGAGGAGAAGCGGAACGACCTGTGGTATGACACCTATGTCTCCGACTGTGCCGACCGCCGGGCCTCTGCGTGCAGGGTGTTCCAGATGACCAACTCCGGCTTCCATGCGGAGATCGACCTCGGAAAGGAGGAACTCGTCTTCTTCTCCGTCCCCTACGACGACGGCTTCACGGCCTACGTCAATGGTCAGGAGACCGACATCCTCCGGGTGGATGAGGGGCTGATGGCGGTTCTGGCCCCGGCGGGGGAGAACACCATCGATTTCGTCTATCAGGCCGACGGCTTCTCGCTGGCCAGCAAGGTCTCGCTGGCCGGGCTGGCGGTGTTTGTGGTATACACGGGGTATTTTGTTTGGAAGAAAAAGAAACGCTGTTGAATCCCCCGCTGTCAATACACATTCTCCCTTAAAAAGCAAGGCGCTTTTTGTGGAAAGAGCGAATAGCCTCCCCGGCCAAAACGTGATAAAATGAACACGTTGTGCTGCCCAGAGCGGCCGGAAAGGAAGAGCGAAAAATCATGGAGCAAAGCTGTTTGATGCCGGGACAGGAACGATGGGAGTCGTTCCGGGATGCAAATGGAGTGTCGAAGATCCGCTATTCTTACTGCTCGCTGAAGGGACGGCTGTTCCACTGCGTCAGCCGCAGCCGGGAAGAGGCCGAGCGGCTGTGCGAGGACTGGCTCGTGGGTCAGGACCGCTGCTACCGCAGCTGAAGAATGCTTTGGAAGGACTGCCGTGCACGGAGACGCGGCACGAGCTGTCGGAATAAGGAACACTGTGCAGAAAAAAGCGGAGACTTCCCGGACAGGGAGGCCTCCGCTTTCTGTATTCACACTCTCTCTTTCTGCCGCATACATCGGTGGGAAGGGGGAATGCAATGTGAACGTCTATCTGTTTTCGGCGGTCGTCCTGCTGCTGCCTGCGCTCTGCACCGCGCTGGGTGCGGCGGGGGTCTTTCTGGTGCGGCGGGCCGACGAGCCGCGCACCCGGCGGATGCTCTGCGGCATGGCGGCGGGCATCATGCTGGCCGCCAGTGTGTGGAGCCTGCTCCTGCCCGCCATCGAGCGGGCAGAGGCCGGGCCGCTGCCGGTCTGGCTGGCCCCGGCAGCGGGGCTTGTGCTGGGCGCTGTGGGCTTGCTGCGACTGGAAGAAGCCGCCGGGCGGCTGATGCACGGCGGCGGGAGGGAGCATGGCCGGATGGGCCGGGTCGTGCTGGCTGTGACCCTCCACAACCTGCCGGAGGGGATGGTGGTGGGCCTTGCGGCGGCGCTGGCGCTGCGGGGCGAGCCGGAAGCCGTCAGCGGGGCACTGGCCCTTGCGCTGGGCATCGGCCTGCAGAACATCCCGGAGGGCGCGGCGGTGAGCCTGCCGCTGGCACAGGCCGGGCAGGGGAGGCGGAAAGCCTTCTGCGCCGGGGCTGCGTCGGGCCTCGTGGAGCCGCTGGGGGCGCTGCTGGCGCTGGCCCTCGCGGGCTGGGTGAGCGCCGCCCTGCCGTGGCTGATGAGCGCCGCCGCCGGGTGCATGGTCTGCGTGACGGCGCAGGAGATGATCCCTGAGGCCGTGGGGCAGGACGAACCGGCGGGCGTCATCAGCGTGGTGCTGGGCTTTGCCCTCATGATGGCGCTGGACATCGCGCTGTAACAAAAAATCCGATGCATCTGCATCGGATTTTTTAGGTTCAGCCCTCTTTTTCGAGATAGACCGTCGTGGAGGGAAAGGCAAATTCCACACCGTCGGCCTTCATCACGTCCATGATGTTCAGGTTCAGGTCGTTCTGCATCCGCAGGAAGACGCCGTAGTCGGCGGTGCGAAGATAGGCGGAGACCATCAGGTTGATGCTGGAATCGCCGAAGCCGGTCATCCGGACAAAGGCGGTGTCCTCGTAGGCGTCGGGGCTGGCTTTCAGCATGGCGGTCAGGTCAGCCATCAGCTTTTCCAGCTGGGGGCGGGTGGTATCGTAGGTGACGCCCAGCGTAAAGCGGTAGAGCCGCTTGTTGCGGAGGGTGGCGTTGTTGATGGTGGCGCTGCTGACGGTGCTGTTGGTGAGGATGTAGACCGAGTTGTCCAAGGCCCGTATCTTGGTGGAACGGAAGTTGATGTCCACCACTTCTCCCTCCACCTCGCCGACGGAGATCCAGTCGCCGATGGAGAAGGGCTTGTCCAGCAGGATGACCACGCCGCTGAAGAAGTTCTTGGCCATGTCCTGCGCGGCCAGCGAGATGGTCAGGCCGACAAGACCCGCACTGGCCACGATGCTGCCCACAGGCAGGCCGCTCTCCTGCGCGATGGTCGCGCCGCAGAGCAGGACGACAACGATCTTGTAGGCCTTATCCAGCAGGGTGAGGAGGGTGCGGTTGGTGCGGACTTCCTCGCTGGACGAGGCCAGCAGGAGGGCCGCGATGCTGGAGGCGTGGTAGAAGCCGGTGCCGATGAGGAAGACCAGCAGCATCCGGTAGACCTTCAGCAGGAGGGCCGGGAAGCCGGGAATGGCCCACGGCAGGCTGCGCAGGGCCAGATAGATGCCGGTATACCACGCGATGCGGGCGGCGGGGCTGGCGAAGCTCTCCAGCAGGGGATGGGTAAAGGCGAAGTGCCAGCTGCGCTGCAACAGGCGGGGGAAGAGCTTTTTCCGGAGCCAGCGGCAGCAGACCCAGCCGACGAACAGCAGAGCCAGCGCACAGACGCACCGGGCTGCAAAGGCGAACCAGCCTTCCAGCAGCAGCCCGGCGAACGAAAAGCCTAAATCATGGATGGTAAAGATCATAAAAACAAATTCCTTCCGGACGAATGATGATGGAATCAGTATAGCATACTCCGGCCTCCGGCGCAAATCCGGGGCGGGTTGTTAAAAAGTTGAACAAAGGGGCTTGACAAGAAAGGGAGAGCGCGTTATACTCTGCCCAGAAAGTTCGTTTCAGGGCGGGGTGTGATTCCCCACTGGCGGTACAGCCCGCGACCACTCCCAAAGAGTGCTGACCCGGTGAGACTCCGGGGCCAACGGTATAGTCCGGATGCAAGAAACGGCAGACAAATCGGTTTGTTTGTGCGCGCCCTGTTATAGTGTTAGGCTATGGCAGGGCGCGTTTTCATTTGTCTTCCCGGTTCCGGCGCGTGCGAAAAGGGCTTTCCAGTCTTTATTGAGTGGGGCAGCCGCCCCGGGAGGAAAATTATGAGAAAAGATACGACCCACAACCTGACCGTCGCCGCTATGCTCAGCGCCGTGGCCTTCATCCTGATGTTCATCGAGTTCCCCATCCCGATGCTCATCCCGTCCTTCGTCAAGATGGACTTCTCCGACCTGCCCGCCCTGCTGGGTGCCTTCGCCCTCGGCCCGGTGTACGGCGTGGTCATCAGCTTCATGAAGAACCTGCTCCACATCGTCATCAAGGGCACCTCCACCGCCTGCGTGGGCGAGCTGTGCAACTTTATGCTGGGCGCTGTCTTCTCCGCTGTGGCGGGCTTCATCTACAAGCGTCACAAGAGCCGCAAGACCGCCATCCTCGGTGCGCTGGCGGGTGCCGCCGCAATGGCCGTCTTCAGTGTACCCTCCAACTACTTCATCACCTACCCGGCGTATGTGCAGTTCTACCATATGCCGCTGGAAGCCATCCTCGGGATGTATCAGGCCATCCTGTCCTCGGCGGACAGCCTCATTAAGTGCCTCGTCATCTTCAACCTGCCCTTCACGTTGGTCAAGGGCCTGCTGGATGCCGTGCTCTGCATGGTCATCTATAAGCCGCTGTCGCCCATCCTGCATGGCCGCAAGTAATTAAGTAAGAAAGAAAAACCTCTCAGTCAAAGCCTTCGGCTTTGCCGCTTCTCCTACCGAGGAGAGGCGGCATCGCAAAGCGATGACGGAGAGGTTGTTTTTTTTATTGCAAAGCGCCCTTGTCGAGCCACTTTCCCCTTGCAAGCCGGAGGAGGAAGAGCACGCCCCGGATGCAAAGCTCGAGGCACATGGCGGCCCAGACGCCCACGAGGCCCAGCCGAGGGGCCAGCAGGAAGGCGAGGGTGAGCCGGATGCCCCACATACTGAGGAGATTCAGCAAAAAGCAGGCAGTGCTGTCGCCTGCGCCCTGCATCGCGCCGCTGGCGACGATGCTGGCACCGAACATCGGCTCGGCAAAGGCCTCGATGCGCAGCACCCGCGCACCCAGCGCGATGACGGCGGCGTCTGCCGTGAAGATGCCCATGAGGGCCGGGGCGAAGAGCCAGAGACCTACGCCCGACAGGGCCATGATGGCTATGCCCATCGCCGTGCAGAGCCATGCGAACCGCTTGGCCATGTCCCGGCGGTGGGCGCCGACAGCCTGCCCGATGAGGGCGATGGAGGCGTCCTGAATGCCGTAGCCCGCCATGTAGCAGAGGCCCTCGGCGCTGACGCCGAGGCTGTTGGCGGCGATGGCTACCGTGCCGAGGCCTGAGACGATCCGGACAAGGAGCACCTGCGCTGAGGAGAGGGCTGCGCGCTCTGCGGCCAGCGGTGCGCCCACCCGCCAGAGGTTGCGCAGACAGGCGGAGGTGATGCGCCAGCTGCCGGGCTTACGGATGCAGAGCGGGCCGTCCCGCAGCAGCAGGACGCCCAGCGCCAGCAGACCGCCCACGACGGTGGAGAGGGCCGTGCCCAGCGCTGCGCCCGGCACGGCGAGGCCTGCGCCCCAGACGGTAACGCTCTGGCCGAACAGCACCAGCTGCCGGGTGGGGTTGATGAGGAAGAAGTTGAAGACCACATCCAGCGCGCAGACCAGCACGCTGATGAGGCCGGGGGTCAGGGCGTCGCCGGTGGCCCGGAGCATGGCAGTATACATCCCCATCGCCATGGTGAAGGGGAGAGCCGCTGACCAGATGGCAAAGTAGGCGCTGGCGTTGGCCTGAAGGGAGACGTCTGCCCCCAGCCACCCGGGCAGAAAGCGGCTGATGCCGACGCCGAAGACCGCAGCGCCGAGCCCCAGCATCAGGTTGAAAAGCATGGCCTGCCGCAGCACGCCCCGGGCGTCCTGCTGGCGGTCGGCCCCGAGGTACTGGGCGATCTGGATGGAAAATGCTGTGTACAGCCCCACGAGGATGCCATGGAGCAGCCATGTGCTCGAGCTGACGATGCCGATGGCGGCGGTGGCCTCTGCGCCGATGTGGCCCACCATGGCGGCGTCGATGTACTCCATGGCCGTGACCACCAGCTGTTCCAAGATGGACGGGATGCTCAGGGTCAGGGCGATGCGGGCAGTATCGGACAGCGGGATGTCTTCGCCCTGCCGCATCCGGGCGGAGATCTGCTCCAAAGAAAGTGTCATGTCGTCTCCTGTTTCGTTATGGTTGAATTTGCTCTCCTATTATAAGTAAGAGGCTGAAATTTGTCAAACCAGCAGCTTCCGTGATGAAATTGATTCCGCATTATAACATCCCCCGGCCGGGGGATGCAGTCACCGCAGGTGACGAATGGGGGCGTCTGTACCGGAAGTACAGTTTTAAAGGGCGAAGGTCCTGGCATCGGCAAAAGCGGGTTACAGCTTTTATGACCGGGTGATTGATTTTTTGGCCCCGGCGTGATACACTCTCGGAGTAAGAAGAATATCATTGAAAGAGGTTTAAAATATGCTGCAGCTTATTTCAGCCACCGGCCAGCAGACCGTGGACGCGCTGGCGTTCCTGCTGGCGTTTGCCCTGACCGCCCTGATGGACTCGGTCTTCCACGACAAGCTCCCCCACGACCATGGCCGTGCTTTCGCGGTCAACGGCGAGCTTTCCAAGGGCAAGGCCCGGGGTTCGGGACTCATCTTTGTGCTCTGCATCGCGCTGGTGACGCTGGCGGTGGTGCCTTTTAAGGTGGAATACCTTATTTATACTGTCCTGCTCATCGCCTCCATGCTCTCGGGCTATTTCGATGACGCCTCCGAGACGGCGTGGAACGAGTACAAGAAGGGACTTATCGACTTTGTCATCGCAGTGGTGGCGGGTGTCACCTACCTGAACTTCAACAGCACGGCGGTGCACTTCCTGAGCATGACCTTCGCCATCCCGTACCCGCTCTACCTGCTGCTCATCGTCATCCTCATCTGGGCCAGCATCAACGTGGTCAACTGCACCGACGGCGTGGATGGCCTGTCTGCCAGCCTTGCGGTGGTGAGCATCGGCACCTTCCTGCTGGCCTACGGGGAGGAGCTGGGCGACTACTCCACCGCAGCCATCGTCTTCATCGGTGCGCTGCTGGCCTACCTGTGGTCCAACGCCAAGCCCTCGAGCCTCCTGATGGGCGACGCCGGCAGCCGTGCGATGGGCTTCTTCCTCGCCATCCTCGCCCTCAAGAGCGGCCATCCCTTCGCCTTCCTGCTGGCGGCGCTGGTGTTCATCGTGGACGGCAGCCTCGGCATCCTGAAGATCAGCTTCAAGCGCTTCCTGCACATCAGCATCCTCCGGAACACCCTCACCCCGCTGCACGACCATGTGCGCAAGCGTCTGGGCTGGAGCGACGAGCAGGTGGTGGCCCGCTGGCTCATCCTGCAGGCCGTTGCGTCGGCGCTGCTCCTGCTGATGGTCCGTTGATTTACGGATTTTAAGTATGATGTTTGTGCAGCTTTCCAAAATGCAGATAAGACCGTTCAGATTTTTGTTGCACTTTATGGATTGAAAGTTGAGCGGAAAAAGACTATACTTTAGCTAACGAAAGCAAAGGCGCTTAAGTGAACGTGTTCACTTTGCGCCTTTTTTGTTTTTTCGTTTTTGTGTGCGGTCCGGGAAAGCCGCACCGGATGCGCTGTCCGTGGCGCTAGAGCACGGACGACAGAACTAGGATAGGGAAAGGCGGGGATCACAGTGATCAAACTCGAACACGTTGACAAGTATTTCGGCGACCTGCACGTCCTGAAGGATGTGAATCTTGAGGTGGCCGAGGGAGAAAAGCTGGTCATTATCGGACCGTCCGGCAGCGGCAAATCCACGACCGTCCGCTGCATGAACTTTCTGGAAGAGCCGACCAGCGGCCACGTCTACATCGACGGTCAGGAGCTGACCAACAAGAACAAGACCAAGATCGTCCGCGACAACATGAGCATGGTCTTCCAGCAGTTCAACCTCTACCCCCACATGACGGTGCTCAAGAACCTGACACTGGCTCCCATGAAGCTCCACCACAAGACCAAGGAGGAGGCAGAGGAGCTGGCATATCATTATCTTGAGGTCGTCGGCCTCCGGGATAAGGCGGATGTCTACCCCGCCCAGCTGTCGGGCGGTCAGCAGCAGCGCATCGCCATCGCCCGTGCCCTCTGCGCACAGACCAAGATCATCCTGTTCGACGAGCCGACCTCGGCCCTCGACCCGGAGACGATCCAGGAAGTGCTGGACGTCATGGTGCGGCTGGCACACGAGAAGAACATCACGATGGTGGTCGTCACCCACGAGATGGGCTTCGCACGGAATGTCGCTGACCGGATCGTCTTTATGGCGGACGGCCAGATCGTGGAAGAGGGCACGCCGGAGCACTTCTTCACCAACCCCAAGAACGAGCGCGTCCGGCAGTTCCTGAGCAAGATCGTCCGCTGAGGACGAACACCACAAAGGTTGACACGGCAGGGACTCACAAGTTGTGGTGAGACGCCGTTGTTGATAACAGGCCGTTTCGGAGCGGACAGGGAAAGCCGCTCGGGCCGAAAAAACAAAGAGGAGTGGTTTATTATGAAAAAGATCTCGCGTCGTGATTTCCTGAAGGTCACTGGTTTTGTGGGCGCTGCGGCTGCCCTGACCGCCTGCGGCGGCTCCGCAAGCTCTACCGCAGCCTCTACGGCATCTTCTGCCGCCGGCAGCACGGCCGCCTCTGCCGCAGCGCTGGGCGCTGACACGCAGGCCATCGTGGATCGCGGCGTCCTGAAGGTCGGCGTCAAGAATGCCGTGCAGGGCTTCAGCTTTCAGGATACCCTCACCGGTGAGTACACCGGTCTCGAGGACAGCCTTGCAGAGATGATCGCAGAGCACCTCGGTGTGGACGTGGAGTTCACCACCGTTACCGCCGCCACCCGTGGCGAGCTGCTGGACTCCGGCGACATCGACGCTGTTCTGGCCACCTTTACCATCACCGAGGAGCGCAAGAAGACTTGGGACTTCTCCACCCCCTACTACACCGACTACGTCTCCGTTCTGGTGGAGGATTCCACCGGCATCAAGGGTCTGGCTGACCTGAAGGACAAGGTCGTGGGCGTCTCCTCCGGCTCCACCTCCGCCCGTGCACTGGTCAAGGCCATGATCGACGAGGGCGTGCTGGACGGTGCAAACTTCGACGCCGACACCTTCAACGCCGACACTTGGAAGGACGGCATCTCCTTCCGTCAGTACGACGACTATCCCGCCATCAGCACCGCACTGAGCGCAGGCGAGGTGCAGGGCTTCTGCGTTGATAAGTCCATCCTCGCCATCTACAAGACCGAAGGCCGCAGCTACATTGACGCCGAGTTCAGCCCGCAGGAGTACGGCGTCGCTACCAAGAAGGGCAGCGACTTCTCCACGGTGTGCGACGACCTCATCAAGGGCTGGCTGGCCGATGGCACCATCGATCAGCTCATCAAAGACAACGGTCTGGGCTAAACCCGGATCTTCCAGAACAAAGAGAGTGTAGGGAAAGGAGTGCTTGCCATGTCTGGCTTGTTTTCATTGGATTCCTGGTCCACCGTCTGGACACATCGGGAGAGCTTTCTGCTGGGTCTGGGCAACACGTTGCAGACGGCTGTCTGCGCACTGGCGCTGGCCTTTATCATCGGTGCTGCGCTGGGTCTGATGTCCACCAGCGGCAATAAGCCGCTGCGCATCGTCGCCCGCATCTATGTCGAGTTCATCCAGAATACCCCGCTGCTGCTGCTGCTTTGCTTCCTGTATTATGCGCTGGCCTTTGCAGGCGTGAGCCTCGGTGTCATCCGCACCGGCATCATCGCGCTGGGCGTCTACACCGGCGCTTACATGGGCGAGGTCGTCCGCGCCGCCATCGAGTCGGTCCCCAAGGGCCAGTTCGAGGCCGCACAGGCACAGGGCTTCAACTATCTGCAGCGGATGGGCTACATCATCCTGCCCCAGAGCATCCCCGTGATGCTCCCTCCGATGGTCAATCAGGTGGTCAACCTCTTCAAGAATACCTCCTGCCTCTACATCGTGGGCGGTGCTGACCTCATCAGCGTGACCTACAGCTTCGTCACCGGTGCTTCCACCGGCGGCGCATACGCCCCCGCTTATATCGTCTGCGGCGTCATCTTCTTTGTGGTCTGCTTCCCGCTGTCCACGCTGGCAGCCCGCTGGGAAGCCTCCCTCAAGAAGCGCAAGGGCAGCGTGAACGCAAACCTCAAGACCGCCAACAAGAAAGTGGAGCTGAAGGAGGCTGCCTGATATGAAAACGCTTGCTGCAAGCCTTTCCATCCTCACGAAGCAGGGCGTCATGCTCTACCTGCTGCGGGGTGTGGCCTTCACCTGCATCATCTCGGTGCTGGGTGTTATCATGGGCCTCATCGTCGGCTCTCTGCTGGCGCTGGCCCGCACCTACTGCAAGAAAGGCCCGTCCCGCATCCTCGGCTGGTTCGCTACGGCTTATATCGAGCTGTTCCGCAACACGCCCTACCTGCTCTGGATCTTCATCTGCGTCGTGTTCTGCCCCTGCCCGGACTTCTTCGCCCGAAAGATGTTCGGCCTGACCAGTGTGGAGATGAAACTGCTGTTCAAGGCTGCTCTGGCCCTCATCCTTTTCAACTCCTCCGTCATCGCCGAGATCGTCCGCGGCGGCCTGAATGGCGTGTCCAAGGGCCAGTTCGAGGCCGGTTATGCACAGGGCTTCAACACCGTTGAGGTGCTGCTGTACATCGTCCTGCCGCAGGCCTACCGCAACATCGTGCCCACCCTGCTCAGTCAGGTCATCACCACCATCAAGGACTCCTCCTATCTGGCCAATGTGGCCACCATCGAGCTGATGGCCCGCATCCGTCAGCTGTTGAGCGCCGCAGGCACCTACAACGGCCTTGGCACGGTGAACGTCTCCGACGTCATGGTGCTGTTCGGTGCGGCCTGTGTCATCTACTTCGTCATCAACTTCACGTTGAGCTGTGTGGTCCGTTCGATGCAGAACCGCCGCAAGAAGGCTCTGGTCTTTGCCCCGGCAAAGGCCGCATGAATCATCAAGCCCTAATCCAATTTCCCATTTCCCAATTATTTTCCCATCATTGTTCTGTCAATGCCAAAGACGCCCGGCGGGTGATACCGCCGGGCGTCTTTGGTGTTATTGGGATAGTATGCTGAGAGCGGTCAGCTCTTTGTCGCGTAGGTCACATCCAGCACCGGGCCGAAGGGGTCGAAGACCAGCCCCTTGATGCCGTTGGCGAGGAGCAGGCGCTTCTGCTGGGTGAAGAGGGGAGCGGCCACGGCCTGCTCAAGCAGCTGGCGCTCACAGGCGGCCAGCAGAGAGCAGCGGGTGCTGCCGGTGGCTGTGGCGCTGGCCGAGAGCTGGGTGGTGTAGAGGGCGTCGCTGTAGCCGGTCAGCCCGCCGCCGGTGGGGGAGAACTGGGCCAGTGCGGCGTAGACGCTGCCGCCCTCGGCCTGTACAGGGGCCAGCGCGATGGTGTAATCGCCGCTTTCGAGCCGCTTCTGGAACTCTTCCGGCTCCACCTCCTCTACCGAGAAGAAAAGGGAAAATTCCTTCTGCCATGCGCTGTTGATCTGCTCGGCGGCGTCGCTGAGGCCGCTGCCGGAGGGCAGAAGCAGGGAGATGCGGCCAAAGTCTGCGGGGGAGACGCCGCCGTCCCGGGCGGCGATGTAGAGGCTGCGGGGGTCGCCGAGGGCCGGGCGGACATCGCCTGCCGCCTGCCGGTAGTCGATGCCGTCCACAGTCAGGCCGTCGGGGATGAGGCCCTTGGCCTCCGCGAACAGCCCGCCGTCTGGTACTTCCACCGCCGAGACCGCCGCGCTGGCCAGCGCCTGCCGCAGCTCTGTGGAAGCGAAGATGGAATTGCAGTTGAAGAGCAGCGACCATGTGGTGTCGGAGTAGGTCACGCTCTGGAGTGAGGTGGGGGTACCGCTGTCATCGAGGGCGGCGGTGCACTTCTCGTTGCGGATAAGCTCCTCGGCGGACTGGCCGGAGTTGTTGGTGTTTTCCACAAGGCGCAGGCTGTCGATCTGCTCCCCGGAGGCGGCCCGGCGAAGGAAGAGGCCGCCGGACGTCCAGTTGTAGAGGTAGAAGCTGCCGCTGGAGAGGGTGGAGGCGCTGGTCAGGCCGTAGGTGCCCCGGGTGCTGTTGAAAAACTCCTCATCGCAGGGCATCGCGCCGGGCAGCGTCAGCTTGGAAAGGAAGGTCTCGTCGGGAGTGGAGAGGCGGAACACCAGCTGCAGAGGCTCGGGGGCAGAGACGCCCAGCGCACTTGCGGCCATCTGCCCGGCCAGCACGGCGGCGCTGTTCTCGAGGGCGGAAAACTCCACGGCATAGGGAGAATTTGTTCCGGGAAGGAACATCCGCCGGAACGCAAAGGCAAAGTCCTCGGCGGTGATGGCGTAGTCGGTGGCGCTGCCCTTTGCGGCGGTATAGGTCAGACCGTCTTTCAAATAAAATGTATAGGTGCGCTGGTCGGCGGACACCTCCCACCGTTCGCACAGCTCGGGGGCCAGCTGGCCGTCCGGCGTGCGGCGGACGAGGCCGCTGTAGAGGTTCTCGCAGGCGATGACGTCGGCGGCGCTGGATGCCACCTGTGGGTCGAGGTTCGCGGGGATGGAATCCACGAACCATGTAAAGCTGTTGGAGCCGGAGCCGCAGGCGGTGAGGCTCAGGACAAAAAACGCAGCCAGCAGGGCTGCGATAAGGCGAAACTGTCTCAAGAAATGCATCCTTCCGGGCCGGTGGCCCTGTTTGTCATAAAAAGCAGGTTCAAAGATCGGCCTGCACCCGGCCGGGCGCAGGGAGACTCTGGGGTCGATGGGGCGCAATGCTGCTGATGCTGCGCCAAAAATCAGAGTTGTACTAAGTGTAGCAGAAACGAAACGAAAAGACAATCGACATTTTGTTGATTTGGGCGGACATTTTGTTCCAAGGTTTGGGGTTTTCCGTTGCCAAGCGGGCACAAATGGTCTATAATGGAGGACGGCAATGAATTTTCTCCTGCGGCGGCGTGCGGCGGGGGACGATCGTAATATATTTATATTTATAGAGGAGGGCCTTTTTTATGCAGAAGGAACAGCAGGAGCTTGCAAACCTCATCAAGGGCAAGAAAGTTGCCTTTATCGGCGCGGGCGTCAGCCATAAGACGCTCATCCGGGAGTTCGTGGAGCTGGGGGCGCAGGTCACGCTCTGTGACCAGAAAAAGAGCGTGGAGGAGTTCGGCGACTACGCTGCCACCATCAAGGAGCTGGGCATCCGCCTGAGCCTCGGTGAGAACTATCTCGACGGCTTCAAGGGGCAGGACATCATCATGCGCACCCCGGGCTTCGTGGGCTATTTTGAGAAGCCGCTGCAGGACGCGATGGCTGCGGGCACGATGGTCACGAGCGAGGTGGAGCTGTTCTTCCAGTTCTGCCCCTGCGAGATCGTGGCTGTGACTGGCTCGGACGGCAAGACCACCACCACCACCCTCATCTCCAAGTTCTATGAGGCCGCAGGCCGCAGGGTGCATCTGGGCGGCAACATCGGCGCAGCCCTGCTGCCCATGCTGCCTGAGGTCAGCCCCGACGATGTGGCGGTGGTGGAGCTGTCCAGCTTCCAGCTCATCAGTATGCACCAAAGCCCCGACATCGCGGTGGTCACCAACGTGACCCCCAACCACCTCGATCACCACAAGGATATGCAGGAGTACATCGACGCAAAGCGGAACATCCTGCTCTACCAGAAGCAGCCCTGCCGCGCGGTGCTGGGCTATGAGAACGAGATCAGCCGCTCGATGCAGAAGGACTGCAAGGGCACACAGGTCTGGTTCACCCGCCTGCACGAGACGGACAACGGCGCATTCCTGCGGGACGACGGGATGCTCTGCATGGCCGAGAACGGCGTCGTGACCCCCTTCCTCGCCCAGAAGGACGTGAAGCTGCGGGGTCTGCACAACATCGAGAACCTGCTGGCCGCTGCCGCAGCCGTCTGGGGCGAGGTGCCTGTGGAGGCCATCCAGCTGGTGGGCAGCAGCTTTACCGGCGTGGAGCACCGCATCGAGCCGGTGCGGGTGCTGGACGGCGTCACCTATTACAATGACTCCATCGGCACAAGCCCCACCCGCACCATCGCCGGCCTGCGCAGCTTCGACCAGAAGGTCATCCTCATCGCAGGCGGCTACGATAAGCATATCCCCTATGAGCCGCTGGCCCCGGAGATCACCGCCCATGTCAAGGATCTGGTGCTGATGGGTGCCACCGGCCCCCGCATCGAGAAGGCTGTGCGCGAGGACCCGAACTTCAACGAGGCTGAGCTGCCCATCCGGCACGCCGACAATATGCAGCACGCCGTGGAGCTGGCCCGCGCCTGCGCAAAGCCCGGTGACATCATCATCCTCTCGCCGGCCAGCGCTTCCTTTGACCTCTACCCCAACTTTGAGGTGCGCGGCCGCGAGTTCAAGAAGATCGTCAACGCCCTCAAGTGATCGCACAGGTCAAAACGTCCCGCCAGCGGCAGCGGTTTTTCAACGCCTGCCGGGAAAAGCTCTGTCTTGGAGCGACGATGCCGCTGGCGCTCTCACTCTTCGGCAAAAGCCAGCCGGGCCGCTTCTTCGCCGGGCCGACGCTGGCGCTGGATGTAGGCGGCAGCACGGCATGGCTGGCGGGCCACGTCAACCCCGACGAGCTGGCGGGATTCCTGAACTTCTGCGGCTGTGAGGCCGTGGTGCTGGACGAGGCCGAGTGTCCGCCGCCCACAGGCTGGAAGCGGGCCAAGACTCTCTCAGTCTTCGGCCTCCCGCCGGGGCGGCAGCTGCCTCTGCCCGAGGCAGACGCCGCCCTCTGGCAGAGCCTCGAAAAGAACACTGAGCCTGCGGCCGGAAAGACAGCGGAGATGCTCTTCCCCGACCGCCCCGGCAAACGGGATGACTTTTACTCTGAGCTGTGTTCCAAGCGCAGCCGGGGCCTTGCCCGGGTCTGGACGCTGGAACGGGAGGAGGAGATCGTCTGCACCGTGGGAGCCTATGCGCTGGCGGAAGGGCAGGCCTATATGGCCTGCGGCGAGACGGCCGAGGCCCTGCGGGGGCGCGGCATCGGCGGGCGGCTCATCGTTGGGATGGCCAATGCCCTCTCGGCAGAGGGGTGGATGCCCGTCTTTCTGTGCAGCCCCGAGCGGGTGCATTTCTATACCCGACTCGGCTTTGAGAAGCTGGGGGAGTATGCGAGATACACGTCGCAGTAAGTTTTTTTGGCTCAAATAAAGTGCGGTGGAGCTGCGCGCTGGCAGCGCGGATTAAATTGCTCTTGCGGTAGGGCTTAGTTCTCTTTTGCGTGCCAAAAGAGAACCAGAAAAGCACCCGCTACTTTCGAGGCGCGGGAGGCACGAATCAAGGGCTGCTCGCCCTTGATAATCCCGAAGGAGTTGTCGAAACGGAAAAAAGCTAGCCGCTGCGCTAAGACGGGTTGCGGTGCCCAGCGTCCACTTCGTGCCTTGAGCGGCACTCGTGTCCTGCTGACCGCGGCCCCAACAGCTCCTCCCTGTATCCGCCGCAGGCGGCGGTCGTCGCTGTTGCGCTTTTTTCTCGTTTCTCCGATTTGCTGCTTCGCAGCTGGTATTACCTCTCTGCTTCTGGCCCAGCGGAGCGACTACGGCGAAGATGCCGCGAATAAAAAAACAGAAAAACTAAGGAACCAATATCATGTCAATGTTAAATCAATTTTTCGATTACAAACCCGAAGTTCTGGCGCTGGACGAAAAGGCCCTTGCGCTTTGCCAGCCCTACTTCAAGCAGATGGAGGACATCCGCGATTACAACCAGCTCAAGATGCTGAAAGCCTTTGCGGACACCCAGATGTCCTCCACCGATATGCTGGGCACCACCGGCTACGGCCTGTGGGACAGCGGCCGCGCCAAGCTCGAACAGATCTTTGCCGAGGTGATGGGCGCGGAGGATGCGCTGGTGCGCAGCCAGTTTCAGAGCGGCACCCACACGCTGGCGGTGGCCCTCTTCGGCCTGCTGCGGGCGGGCGATACCCTGCTGGCCGCCACGGGCCGTCCCTACGACACGCTGGAAGGCGTCATCGGTCTGGACGGCAAGGGCAAGGGCACCGGCACCCTGATGGACTACGGCATCCGGTACGACGAAGCGCCGCTGAAGGCGGACTTCACCCCGGACTATGAGCTGATCGCCCAGAAGGCCCCGGGCGCGAAGGTGTGCCACATCCAGCGCAGCCGCGGCTATCTGCAGCGCAACGCCTTCGACCTCGACACCATCCGCAGGGTCGCCGACACCGCCCGCGCCGCAAACCCCGACATCATCGTTTTTGTGGACAACTGCTACGGTGAGTTCACCCAGAAAGAGGAACCCTGTCAGGCCGGTGCCGACCTCGTGGTGGGCAGCCTCATCAAGAACCCCGGCGGCGGCATCGCCCCCACCGGCGGCTACATCGCAGGCCGGAAAGACCTCGTGGAGCTGTGCGCCTACCGTCTGAACGCCCCCGGCCTCGGCAAAGAGCTGGGCTGCACCCTCGAGACGCCCCGCGATATGTATCTGGGCTTCTACTACGCCCCCGGCGTGGTCTGCGAGGCCATCAAGACGGCCATCTATGCCCAGTGTCTGCTGGAGCTGGTGGGCAAAAAGCCCATCCCCCGCTACTGCGAGGCCCACAACGACATCGTCACCTGCTTTGACGCCGGTACGGCAGACGCCCTCATCGGCTTCTGCCGGGGCGTGCAGGCCGCAAGCCCCGTGGACAGCTATGCCGCTCCGGAACCCTCTCCCGAGCCGGGCTACACCGACGAGGTCATCATGGCCAGCGGCAGCTTCACGCAGGGCAGCACCATCGAGCTTTCCTGCGACGGCCCCCTGCGTGAGCCGTACACCTGCTATCTGCAGGGCGGCCTGAACTTCGCCGCCAGCCGCGCAGGCGTCCTGCTGGCGGTGCAGAATGCGTATTTCAAGGATTGAGTGTAGAAGAAGCTGCTGCAAGATAAAAATGCGATAGCGGTCTACACAAAGAAATAGCACAAGACCCGGAACCTCTCTGAGCCACTCTGGCCCTGAAAAGGTTCCGGGTCTTGTGCATTATAGCAATTCAACTTTTTAATGCAACAGCAACAGCGTTGAATTGCATATCGCAAATATGCTGTTTGAATGTTGCACTAATTTCTTGTCTTGCGATAAAAGCGCAAACTGCTATACTCTTCGATATTCAGAAGCGGCAGCCTCAGCGTGAAGATGCTGCCCCTGCCGACTTCGCTTTGCAGGGTGATCTCGCCGTGATGGAGGCGGGCCAGCTCCTGCGCGATGGTCAGGCCGAGGCCGGTGGAGTCGTGCTTTTTGTCGGCAGAGGTGTGGAAATACCGGTCGAAGACGGCCCCCTGATCTTCCGGTGCGATGCCGCAACCGGTGTCCTGCACGCTGACGCAGGCCGTCCCGCCCTCGGCGCGGCAGACCACATGGATGCTGCCCCCGGCGGGGGTGTAGTGGATGGCGTTGGTCACGAGGTTCTGGAGGATCTGCTGCAGCCGCACGCTGTCGCCCCAGACGGGCAGGAGAACGTCGGCGCTGAGGCAGAGCGCAACACCCTTTTGGTCGGCCTCGCTCTGACAGGCCGCGCAGACGGCGGCGGCTTCTTCGTTGAGCGCAGCGCGGTCCTCGTTGAGCAGGAGCTGCTTCTGCTCGAGCTTGGCCGCAAGGAAGAGGTCTTCCGTCAGCCGCCGCAGGAACTCGACGCGCTGGCGCAGGGCGGGCAGAAGGGCAGGCAGGGCCTCGGGGGCAGATTCCAGCGTTTCCAGCCCGTTGCTGACTGCAAACAGGGGGCTGCGCAGGTCGTGGAAGATATTGAGCATCATGCTCTTGCGGGCATCGGTCTCGGCGGTCAGCTCCTTCGTCCGCTCGGCCACCCGGGCGTCCAGCTCCCGGGCCAGCTGCTCGGTGCGGTCGAAGAGGAGGGCGAACCGGCGGCAGACGAAGACCATGCAGCCGATGGCAAAGGGCAGGTCGTAGAGGCGGGAACAGCGCAGCAGGTAGAAGGGGACGGACTCCACGAAGAAGGGGCTGTCCAGACCGGGCAGCAGCGCCCAGATCCGGAAACCGGTGGTGACGGCGCAGGGCAGGAGCATCAGTCCGGCCCCCTCATAGCCTGCCTTCACAGCGGCCATCAGGAGATAGAGGCAGAAGAACATACCTGTCGCCAGTATCCCGAACCGCAGTGGGGAATAGTCGTTCATGCCCAGCAGGAAGAAAACGGCACAGCCCGCGATGAGCCCGAGAAGCCCCCGCCCGGAGCGGGGCAGCTCCATGCCCAGCAACCCCGCAGCCAGCAGCGCCGAGGCCAGCACCGTGAAGGCGAAGAAAGAGCGGAGAACGAGTTGAAGCGGGCCGCTCCGGATGGCCGGGAAGAAAAAGACCATCAGCGCCCACGCGCTCATGATGACAAGGTAGAGCAGAAAATACCCCAGCTCCGGCTGGTGCTTATAGTGGTAGAGGGCCAGCACCACCACCCCCATCGTCACAAAAGCCGTCAGGGTGATGAGCTGGGTCAGGGTGCGGGAACGGAAGGCCCGGTCGGCGAAGGCCGAGGACATCAGCCATGTCTGGGGGCTGCGGCGGCAGGCGAATACCAGCTCCACCGTTTCGCCGGGTGTAACATCCAGCGCGTACAGCTCGCCCGAGCGGGCAAGATCGGTCAGCCGTTCGACCTCCAGCGGCGCTGCCGTATTGGTGACGCAGAGGGTGAGAGACGAGAGATCCTCCCCGGCGGTGAAGGTGAAATGCCACTGGCCGGGAGCCTCCTGCCGCCAGCCATCCGGCGCGATGCCCTTGGCGGCCTGCTGGGCCGTAAGGACGCCGCCGCTGGGCAGCTGCTGGAACTGTGCATTGCCCCAGATGCCGGCCAGCACGATGAAAGCCGTCAGCAGGGCGGAAAAAATGAGAATGGGCCATTTTTGCTTCATGGCGATGCCTCCCCTTGTGGATGTAAGAAAAATAAGGTATACTATAGTATATCAAATCGTGCGAAAAAAGGGGAGGGCTGACAGGGATGATCCGCGTATTGTTGGTGGAAGATGACCCCGTGATCCGCGACACCACCTGCTATTTTTTAAAGAGCCAGCAGAATTTCGAGGTGGTCTGTGCGGAGACGGGCGGCGACGCGCTGAGCCATGCGCGGGAGAGGTTCGATGTCATCCTGATGGACATCCTTCTCCCGGACACCAACGGAGTAGACCTCTGCCAGCGCCTGCGAAGCTGGCACCACTGCCCCATCATCTTCACCTCCTGTCTGGACGACACTGACACCATCGTCCGTGCACTGGAAATGGGCGGCGATGACTTTCTGGCCAAGCCCTATAACAACAAGATCCTTCTGGCCCGCATTATGGCCAACATTCGCCGGGTCCAGATGGACGGCGCAGAACCCAGCGTCAACGGCTACCACTGCACGGCCTTCACACTGGACGCCAACAGCCACAGCGTAGAGAAGGACGGCCGCAGCGTCCATCTGGCTGATATGGAATACCGCATCCTGACCCTCTTTGTCCGCTACCCGAACACCTTTTTTACGGCCAATGAGCTTTACCAGAAGATCTGGGGCAAGGACAGCCTCGGCGATGTACGGACAGTGCAGGTCCATATCCATAACCTCCGCAGCAAGATCGAGCCGGACCCCGCGAAGCCCGTCTACTTAAAAAATGTCTGGGGAAAGGGATACGTCTTCCAGCCGGAGGGGGAGAGGGCTTAAGAATCGTTTAAATGAGAGCGCCGACTTTTTAAGGAAACTTAAACAGTCGGCGCTCTTTTTGTGATTTGTTAAGCAAATAATTAACGAAAACGGCCTTTGGGACGAAAATCAGACCGAACGGCAGCGGAGAAGTTTAAGGATTCTTAAAAGACAGACCCCTGCATTTGTGTTAAATTATTGTCGAACGATGTGGGCGCAGCGCGAGAAGGTCTGCCGCCGCACGGAGCTATGAGCAAGAATAAAGAAGAACGAGAAGAAAGGGTCTACGCAAAATGAATAAGATCTCCCGCAAAGGTTTTCTGAAGATCGCTGCCGCGGCCGCCATGTCCGGTGTGACTGCCGGTGCACTGGCTGCCTGCAACACCGCCAGCTCCTCCACCGCAGCTTCCTCCGGCGCAGCCGGTACCTACATCCCCGGCACCTATGAGGGCACTGCCGAGGGCATCTCTTCCACCGTCAAGGTCACGATGACCTTCTCTGACAGCGCTGTGACCGATGTTGTGGTCGATACCTCCGGCGAGACTGCTTCCTACGGCGCTGCCGCTGCCGACGAGCTGCGCGAGCAGCTGATGGCCGCCGGCTCTGCCGAGATCGACGGCGTCTCCGGCTCCACCATCACCTCCGACGCTGTCATGAAGGCCGCCAAGAGCTGCTACGCACAGGCCAAGGGCGAGGCTGCTGTGACCTCCGTCCAGCTGCCCACCGGCGATGAGACCGACTGGCTGGGCAAGGAGCCTGACATCGACGAGGCTGCCATCACTGAGACCGTGGACACCGACATCCTCATCGTCGGCGCGGGCAACGGCGGCATGGGCGCAGCTGCCTACGCAGCCGCCAACGGTCTGAACTTCCGCGTCATCGAGCAGAACGGCAATGTGCAGGATACCCGCCACTGGGTCGGCGCGGTGGACGGCTTCGGCGCACAGGCACAGGGCATCAAGATGGACCGCGCAAAGCTCCTGAGCGAGGTGTCCCGCTACGCTTCCGGCAAGTGCGACCAGCGCGTCGTCAAGACCTGGATCAACGAGTCCGGCGAGATGATCGAGTTCATCCGCTCCATCATGGAGGACAAGTACGGCGTCAAGATGATCTACACCTACGGCGATGAGGCAAGATGGCCCGCCGAGAACGCCGAGCACAACACCGACTATATGTACCCGGAGATCGAGTACACCTACGACCGCAGCTCCGGCGCAGCCCGCAACGAGCTGCTGCTGGACTACATCCGCGAGCTGGGCTATGATGTGGACTTCAAGACTTCTCTGGCAAAGCTGGAGAAGGACGAGACCGGCCGCATCACCGGCGTCATCGCCCAGAGCACCGAGGACGACCACTTCATCCGCTACAACGCCAACAAGGGCGTCCTGCTGGCCTGCGGCGGCTTCCCCGGCAACCCCTACATGATGGAGCAGCTGGACCCGCTGGGCACCTCCGTCACCACCGCCTGCTCCTACTCTCCGGCCGATAAGGGCTACGGCATCCGTGCTGCGGTCTGGGCCGGCGCAAACTTCGACAAGGAAGCAGCTCCCATGCTGTTCGACCGCGGCATCGTGGCTCCCGGCGTGGACGGCGGCTATGTGGCAAGCGATTCTGCCTTCGGCGGCAAGGCCTTCCCCGGCCCCATCCGCCAGTACAACCCCGGCACCCAGCCCTTCCTGAAGGTCAACCGCAACGGTGAGCGCTTCGCCAACGAGAGCAGCCCCTACAACGACATCGTCTATGCTGCTGCCCACCAGCCGGGCCGCGTCTACGCACAGATCTGCGACGCCAATATTCTGGAGGACGCAAAGCGCTTCCACACCATCGGCTGCTCTGCCCAGACCCGTGCCGGCGGCGAGAAGTATTTCCAGGGCAAGGTCGATGAGGCGGTCGCAGCCGGCACTCTGTTCGTCTGCGACACCATCGAGGAGCTGGCCGACAAGCTGGGCTTCACCGGTGAGGCAAAAGACACCTTCCTCGCTACCGTTGACCGCTACAATGAGCTGTACGACAAGCAGGAGGATGAGGACTTCGGCAAGCCCGCTTACCGCCTGAGCGCCATCCGCACCGCCCCCTACTACGGCTGCTGGCTGGGTGCCTCCCTGCTGTGCACCGAGCAGGGCATCGCCATCAACGATAAGGGTCAGGCTCTCGACAACGACAACAAGCCCATGCCCGGCCTGTACGTCACCGGCGATATGTCCGGTTCCTTCTTCGCCAACAACTACCCCTGCCTGATGGCAGGCGTGGCAATGGGCCGCACCCTGACCTTTGCCATCAAGGCCATCAAACAGATGGGCGGTCTGGAATAAGTCGTCCCTCCGTGCTGCCTGAGCACAGGATAAAATGAAAAGACACCGCAGAAGCGCAAACTTCTGCGGTGTCTTTCGTTATTCGAAACCCTCTATACACAAAAAAACACCAGATGGGTCGATGTCTCAAAAAACAGCCTCAGCACACGGCCCGGTGGACGGGCAGAGGCTCCGTGATGTCGGGGTGGATGCCCTCACGATAATCGAGGTCGCCCTGATCGAGGCCGCGCAGCAGAACCTCGGCCGTGGCGATGTTGGTGGAGATGGGCACGCTGTGCATATCGCACAGCCGCAGCAGATTCTGCTCGTTGCTGCTGCCGGTCTCCTGCTTGAGGGGGTCGCGGAAGAAGAGCACAAGGTCTACTTCGTCACAGGCCACCCGGGCCGCGATCTGCTGGATGCCGCCCAGCTTCCCGGAGAGGTAGCAGTGCACGGGCAGACCGGTGGCCTGCGCCAGCATCCGACCGGTGGTACCGGTGGCAATGACCGTGTTGCGGGATAAGATTCCACTGTAGGCGGTACAGAACTGAAGTGCAAGTTCTTTGCGGGAGTCATGTGCGAGTATAGCAATCGTCATAACGCTCTCTCCTTCATTCCAAGTATAGTGTTGTGGGTGGGCGGATATGCTCGGAAAAGTGTCCCCGGATAGAAAACGACTTAAAAAACTGAAGCCTCGTGGAGAACAACTCTCAACAAACAGACCAAACAAGTAAGATGGTGTTGAATTATACCTTCATCTTAAATTTAACCCGCTCAAAGCTCGGATGTCAAGAGGTTTGTTGTGATTTTTGCGAGACAAAATGGGGAAAGTATGACTATAGCTTTGTGGAGAATGGCGAAAATTTGGATACAAGAATTTATTTTCCGATGAATTTGTAAAAATTTTTTCAGCCGAAAGTGTATCCTGCAGAAAAACAGTCCATTCGAATGAAACAAAAGTACAGGCCGAGGCGTCTGGCCCCGGCCTGTCGTGAAAAATGAAGAAAATTTTTATCGCAGCGGCGGTCTTGTCAAAAGATCACCGGACCTGACCGTCGCCGCGGATGATGTACTTGTAGCTGCACAGCTCGCCGAGGCCCATGGGGCCGCGGGCGTGGAGCTTCTGGGTGGAGATGCCCATCTCGCAGCCGAGGCCGAACTCGCCGCCGTCGGTGAAGCGGGTGGAGCAGTTGACGTAGACGGCAGCGCTGTCCACGGCAGCCGTAAAGAGGGCCGCGTGGGCGTCGGTCCGGGTCAGGATGGCTTCGCTGTGGCCGGTGGAGTGGGCCGCGATGTGGGCGACGGCCTCCTCCACGCTGTCCACGACCTTCACCGCGAGGATGTAGTCGAGGAACTCGGTGTCGAAGTCCTTCGGCCCGGCGGGTGTGCCCGGGATGAGGGCGGCGGCGCGCGGGTCCAGTCGCAGCTCCACCGGGTGCAGGCCCTTGGCGGTGCGGTCCGGGCCGAGGCGCTGGGCCAGCTTCGGCAGGAACCCGGCCGCGATGGCGCTGTGGACGAGGCAGACCTCCTCGGCATTGCAGACGCTGGGGCGGCTGGCCTTTGCGTTCTCGATGATGTCCAGCGCCTTGTTCTGGTCGGCGGTGTCGTCCACGAAGATGTGGCAGATGCCGGTGCCGGTCTGGATGCAGGGGACCTTTGCGTTCTCGACGCAGGCCCGGATGAGTCCGGCCCCGCCCCGGGGGATGAGCAGGTCCACATACCCCACAGCGGTCATGAGGGTGTTGGCCGAGGCGTGGGTGGTGTCCTCGATGAGGCAGACCGCCGTTTCGGGCAGGCCGTTGGCCCGCAGGCCCTGCCGCAGGGCGGCCACGATGGCGTTGGCCGAGCGCCACGCCTCCTTGCCGCAGCGGAGGATGCAGGCGTTGCCGCTCTTGATGGCGAGTGCGGCGGCGTCGCTGGTGACGTTGGGACGGCTCTCGTAGATGATGGCGATGACGCCCATCGGCACGGCGGTCTTTTCGATGAGGAGGCCGTTGGGCCGCTGGATGCGGCTCAGCACCCGGCCCACCGGGTCGGGCAGGGCGGCGACGTCCCGGATACCCTTGGCCATCGCCGCGACGCGCTGGGGCGTCAGAGCGAGGCGATCCAGCATGACGTCGCTGATCTTCCCCTTGGCAGCAGCCATATCCTCAGCGTTGGCGGCGAGGATGGCGTCCAGATGCTCCGGTGTGCCGAGGGCGTCGGCCATCCCGCAGAGGGCGGCGTTCCGGGTGGTGCCGTCCGAGAGGGCGACGGCGGTCTTGGCCGCGCGGGCGGCCTCAAGGATCTCCTGTGTGGTCATGGTCATGCCTCCTGTCTGTGGGCCGCAAAGCGGGTGCCGACGGCACGGCCCTCGGCGATGTCATAGAGCAGCTCGGGATGGGCGCCGTTGGCGATGACCATGTCGGCCCCGCTGGACGTCACCATCCGGGCGGCGCGGAGCTTGGTGGACATACCGCCGGTGCCCAGCGCCGACCCGGCCCCATCGGCCAGAGCCATCACCTCAGGGGTGATCTCTTTTACCAGCGGGATGAGCCTTGCATCCGGGTGGGTGTGGGGGTTGGCGGTGTAGAGGCCGTCGATGTCGCTCAGCAGCACCAGAAGGTCGGCTTTGATGCAGCAGGTGACGATGGCGGCGAGGGTGTCGTTGTCGCCGATGGAGGTGATCTCATCGGTGGCCACGGTGTCGTTCTCATTGATGATGGGCAGTGCGCCCAGCTCCAGCAGCCGGGTGAGGGTGTTCTGGATGTTCTCCCGGCGGCTGGCGTGCTCGACGTCCACGCCGGTGAGCAGGATCTGGGCCACCGTATGGTCATAGGCGCTGAAGAGCCGGTCGTAAACATACATCAGCTCGCACTGGCCCACGGCGGCGCAGGCCTGCTTGGAGGACATATCGGTGGGGCGGGCGGGCAGCGACAGCTTGCCCACGCCCATGCCGATGGCACCCGACGACACGAGGATGACCTCATGCCCGGCGTTCTTCAGGTCGCTGAGGACCTTTACCAGTTCCTCGGTGTGGCGGATGTTCAGCCGCCCGGTGGCGTGGGCCAGCGTAGAGGTGCCCACTTTGACGACGATGCGCATAGATTCAGCCCTTTCCCATCTCTTTTGTCTTATTGTAGGCGGCGAGGACGGCGTCCATCACAGCGCCCCGCATCCCCTTTTCTTCCAGCACCCGGACGCCTTGGATGGTGCTGCCGCCGGGGCTGCACACGGCGTCCTTGAGTGCGCCGGGGTGCTGGCCGCTCTCGAGCACCAGCTTTGCGCTGCCCAGCACCATCTGGGCGGCATACTCCTGCGCTTTGGCCCGGGGCAGGCCGCAGGCCACGCCGCCGTCGGCCAGCGCCTCGATGAACTGGTACACCCAAGCCGGGCCGCAGCCGGACACGCAGCTGGCCGCGTCGATGAGGGCCTCCGGCACGGCGTCCAGCCGCCCGGCGGGGGCCATCAGGCGGAGGAAGTCGGCCTCCTCCTCGGCGGTGACGCCGGAGGTGCAGTACTGGATCATGCCTGCCCCCACAGAGGCCGGGGTGTTGGGCATGATGCGGATGACCGGGTAGTCCCCGCCGGCCATCTCCTGAATGCGGCCAATGGACAGGCCTGCCGCCATGCTGTACAGCACGAAGCGGCCCGGCCGCTCGGCCAGCGTGAAGCGGAGAGGGGCAAGAAGCTCCTCCATCATCTGAGGCTTGACGGCCAAGAAGATAAGATCGCAGCGGCCTGCGACTTCGTCGTTGCTGGTGGTATTGCAGCCCAGCTCTGCGGCCAGCGCCTCCGCCTTGGCGGGGGTGCGGTTGGCCAGCCAGACGCTCTGGGGGTCGGTTGCCTTGCAGACGGCCCGGGCGATGGCCCCGCCCATGTTGCCGCAGCCTAAAAATCCGATGGTCTTTCTCATACTTACCCTTCCTTTCTGCTTTCCATTTAAGCACAGCCGGGCAGAAAATCAAGTATTTTGTCTCTGCTGCGGGGGAAAAGAGGCAGCCTTTGCCGGAAATAAAGAGGAAACACCCGGCGGTGGGACACAAAAAGTTCATGAAAATGTTGGAAAAGATGCTTGCACTGTCCCGACGGTCTGCGGTATCATAAAGATATGACCGATGAAAGTTGGAAAACTCTGCGCGCGGCAGAGGGACAGGCAGAGAGCCTTGGGGCAAGAGGCTCTGGCCGGAAAGGATGGGCATTCTTGTGGCACAGACGACAAAACGGGCACTGGAAGCATCGCTGAAAAAGCTGCTCCTCCGCAAGCCCCTGAATAAGATCACGATCAGCGACATCACCGAGGACTGCGGCGTCAACCGCATGACATTTTATTATCATTTCAAGGACATCTATGACCTTGTGGACTGGATCCTGATGGAGGATGCCGCCGAGGCGCTGGAGGGACTTCAGGATTTCGAGACGTGGAGCGGGGCGCTCCGGGAGATGCTGGAAAAGGTGCAGGCTAATCGGGTGCTGGTGCTGAACGTCTACCGCTCGGTCAGCCGCGAACAAGTGGAGCAGTACCTTTGTAAGATGCTGGACCCGCTGCTGCGGATATTCGTGGAGCGGCTGAACATCCCGGTAAAAGAGGAAGACAAGCAGTTCATCATCGACTTTTACAAGTACGGCTTCGTGGGGCTGGCGCTGGAATGGATCCGCCGCGACATGAAGGCCGACCCGGCCATCATGGCCGAGCGCCTGAACACCATCATGCAGGGCGACCTGAAGCGGGCCTTGCAGCGCTTCCGCACGGATGGAAAAGCATCAATCGAGACAGACTGATAAAAAATTGAGCAACAAAAGCAGGGTGATGGAAAAACTATCACCCTGCTTTTGTTGTTTATAGAACCTTTGCGGAGAAAATGTTAAAGTATTGTCAAAGAAAACCGGCAAAGAACCGGCTAAGGAGGCTGACATTATGAGTACCGCATTGGATTCTCTGAGCCACAAGGTGCAGCGTGCTGCTGTCGGGACGATGGTGGATGTCGCACTGGCCCATGTCAACAAGGACCGTCAGAAGGCGATCGCCGAGATGGTGGACGTGGCAAAGCAGTTTTACGGCGATTCGTTCAGCGAGGAGACCTACGAGCACGCCCGCGCCGTGCTGGCTGACCCGGACAGCAAGTGGTCGAAGCTCATCAACTGTGTGCTCAGCCAGACAGACCCCAATGTGGCCCGCACCACGGCCCTCAACCTCGGCTATGAGGCATTCTTCCGGGGCACCAAGACCATCCGGGAGAACCGGGTCAAGTACCGCTGCAACATCCCGTGGCTCATCCTCTTCGACCCCACTTCGGCCTGCAATATGCACTGTGTGGGCTGCTGGGCGGGCGAGTACGGCCACAAGAACAACCTCAGCTTTGAGGATATGGACAAGATCGTCACCGAAGGCAAGGCGCTGGGCGTCTACCTCTATATGCTCACCGGCGGCGAGCCGCTGGTGCGGAAGGCGGACATCCTTCGTCTGGCGGAGAAGCACAACGATGTGCAGTTCGCCATCTACACCAACTCCACCCTCATCGACGAGCCGTTCTGTGAGCAGGTGGTAAAGCTGGGCAACATCGCCTTCATGCTCTCCATCGAGGGCACGCCTTCCACCAACGATGCCCGGCGGGGCGAGGGGCACTATGCCGCTGTCATGCACGCGATGGACCTGCTGAAGGCCCACGGCATCCTCTTCGGGACGTCCATCTGCTATACGAGGGACAACCTTGAGGCCGTCACCAGCGACCACTTCATGCGGATGCTCTGCGATAAGGGCGCGCATTTCGGCTTCTACTTCCATTACATGCCGGTAGGCAACGAGGCTGCGCCCGAACTGATGCCCACCCCGGCCCAGCGCAAGTATATGCTGGAGCGCATCCGGTATCTCCGCTCGGAGAAGAGCGACATCCCGTTCTACCCGATGGACTTCCAGAACGACGGCGAGTTCGTGGGCGGCTGCATCGCAGGTGGACGCAACTACTTCCACATCAACTCGGCGGGCGACGCCGAACCCTGCGTCTTTATCCACTACTCGAACGCCAACATCCACGACAGCAGCATCCTCGACATCCTCCGCAGCCCCCTCTTCATGTCCTATCACAATGGGCAGCCTTTCAATAAAAACCACCTGCGGCCCTGTCCGATGCTGGAAAATCCCGAGCTGCTGCGGAAGATGGTCCACGACACCGGTGCCCACAGCACGGATCTGCAGTCCCCCGAGACCGTAGACCACCTCTGCGACAAGTGTGCGGCCTATGCGGCAGACTGGCAGCCTGTGGCCGACGAGATCTGGTCTCACGTCACGCTCCGGGAGAGCCGGTACGAGAACTACAAGGACTGGAGACCCACCACCGCGAAATGACTTTATCGGTCTTTCCACTGGAATAAAAATGCGCAGAAAAGCCCCCATCTTCACCGGCTGAGGCAGCCGGGAGGATGGGGGCTTGTTCTTGTTATTCTTCGCCGGAGTCGATGACGATCTCGGTCCCGCTCTCTGCTTCGGCAGGGGCGGGAGCCGGGTCATCCGGGTCGCCGAACTCTTCATGGTAGGTTTCTACCTGCCCGAGCTGGCCGTTGCGGCGGAGGCCATGGAACACCAGCTTCTTGATGATGTCGTAGATGACGGCAAACAGCGGCACACCTACGATCATGCCCACGAAGCCCCACAGCCCGCCAAACAGCAGGATGGAGAAGAGCACCCAGAAGCTGGAAAGTCCGGTGGTGTTGCCCAAGATCTTCGGGCCGATGACGTTGCCGTCCAGCTGCTGGAGCACCAGAACGAAGAGCACGAACCAGAGGGCCTTGATGGGACTCTGGATGAGGATGAGCAGGGTGGCGGGGACCGCACCGATGAAGGGGCCGAAGAAGGGGATGACGTTGGTGACGCCGATGATGACGGATACCAGCAGAGCGCTGGGGAACTTGAAGACGATGCAGGCAAAGTAGCAGAGCACGCCAATGATGGCAGAGTCCAGAATCTTGCCGTTGATGAAGCCGCCGAACATCCGGTCTGCGTAAAGGACTTCTTCCTGAATGAGCTGCGCCCAGCGGGGCTTGAAGATGCTGTAAAGGATCATCTTGGCCTGCTTGACAAGTTTTTTGCGGCTGGCCAGCAGGTAGACCGCGACGATAAGGCCGATGAGCAGGTTCTTGAACCACATCACCACGTTTATGACGCCCACGCCCACGCTGCTCAGGATGCCCTGCAGGTTTTGGAGGGAGGGCAGCAGGGTGGTGCGCAGAGAGGCCAGATTGCTCGTGATGGCATCGTAAGCGTCGTTAAAGTAGCCCATCAGGGTCGCATTGTCCAGAAAGACGTCCTGCGTGTTGACCCACCGCATGAAGCGGGCGATGCTGGTCTGGGCCGTGTAGTAGAGGGAGGTGACGCTGGAGATGACCTGCGGCACCACCATCATCACCAGCGCGTAGACCACCAGAATGCCGAAGAGCAGGGTGGCAGCGATGGCCAGCATATTGGCCAGACCGTGCATCTTCTGGGGGAAGATGCGGTGCAGAAAGTTCTCGATGGTGTTGCACACCGGCTTGAGCAGGTAGGCGATGACCGCACCATAGATGAAGGGCATCAGGATGCCGGTCATGGTGGAGACGGCGTCGCCGAAGCCGTCGAAGCGGTAGATGAAGAAGAAAAAGAGGATGCTCAGGCTTATCGCACCAAAGCCCGCCAACATTCCGTAGATGTAGGGCTTGATGTGCGGTTTTTTGTCCATCATGTGAGACTCCATTCCTGCCGCAGACGGCAGGAGCCGATACGGCGATGTTTAGATTTTGTTGCTGCGGCGCCAGATGTGCATCTTCTCGGCCTCTTTGATGAGCTGCTCACGGAAGTCGGGGTGTGCCACGTTGATGAGGGCCTCAGCCTTCTCCCAAGTGGTCAGGCCCTTGAGGTTGACGCAGCCGTACTCGGTGCAGAGATAATGCAGGTTGGCGCGGGTGTCGGTGATGATGCTGCCATTTTCCAGCGTGGGACGGATGCGGCTCTCCAGCTGGCCGGTCTTTTTATTAAAGAAGGTGGAGGACAGGCAGATGAAGCTCTTGCCGCCCTTGGAGAGGTAGGCACCCAGCACGAAGTCCAGCTGGCCGCCTGCACCGGAGATGTGCTTGATACCGGCGCTCTCCGCGTTCACCTGACCAAACAGGTCGATGTCCACCGCATTGTTGATGGAGATGAAGTTGTCCAGTGCGGAGATGCTGCGGATGTCGTTGGTGTAATCGACGGGGGCGGACATACACTCGGGATTGTTGTTGAGGTAGTCGTACATCTTCTGGGTGCCGGCACCGAAGGCGTAGACCTGACGGCCCTTGTCCAGCTGCTTGTGTGCGCCGGTGATCTTGCCGGCCTTAGCGATGTCCACAAAGGCATCGACGTACATCTCCGTGTGGACGCCGAGGTCCTTCAGGTCGCTCTGGGCGATGAGGCTGCCGATGGCGTTGGGCATACCGCCGATGCCCAGCTGCAGGCAGGCACCATTGGGGATCTGGGGCACGACGAGATTTGCGACCTTCAGATCGACCTCAGAAGCGGGGCCGGCAGCGGCCATCTGGCCAATGGGCGGGTTGCTGCCCTCCACGATGCCGGTGACCCGGGAGACGTGGACGCAGTTCTCCATGCCGCCGAGGCAGCGGGGCATATTGGTGTTGACTTCGACGACGATCTTCTTGGCCTTCTCGCAGACAGCGCCCAGATGAGAAGCGCTGGGGCCGAAGTTGAAGTAGCCGTGCTCGTCCATCGGCGTCACCTGAAAGACGGCGACATCCAGCGGGTCGGGGCTTTCGCGGTAATAGCGGGGAAGCTCAGAATACCGGATGGGGGAGTAGAACGAAAAGCCCTGTGCGATGGCCTTGCGCTCGATGCCGCCCATATGCCAGCTGTTCCAGGTCATGTGGGCAGCAGGATCGTCGATCTGGAAGATCTCGGGCACCCACATCAGGATGCCGCCGCGGAAGTTGACATTCTCCAGCTCCGGCAGGCGCTTTGCAAGGGCGGCGTCCACGGCCACAGGGGTGTTGACACACCAGCCGTAGTCCACCCAGTCGCCGCTCTTGACCAGCGCGGCAGCCTGCTCGGCGGTCATCTTTTTCTGCGCGTACATTTCCTTAAAATCCATTATAAACCATCCTCTCCTATAATAACATAAAAGAATTGTAAATTTACCATTTACATTCCTGCGGAACAAAGATCTTTGCCGGAAATTTACCGTTCGTTTCCAGTTTTGACACCGGCTTATCACATCCCGGCGGTATCCTTGGAAACAGCAGGACGGATGCCTCCGGCAGAGGCAGACTTGCTCAACTTAGTTATAACATTAACAAAGAGCAGAATCAAGCCCCCTTTCGCAAAAAATAGCCCTACGGACAAGGTGACTAAAAATCTTAGCAATTTGTGGGGATAATTTGGTACGACAAAAACAAATTTTTTTGAAAAAAGACTTGATAAAATTTTGACAATATGGTTTACTTAATGTGTACCAAGACAAAGCGCCCCAGTGTGACGTTAATTGACTAAAAATTAACGATGTTGCGAGGGGCGTATGCCTCGATACTTGAAGCGGGAACTGAAAAGTGCTATCATGGCAACACCAAATTGCGCTTTTCCAAAGCGCGGCGATAAAGGAGACCATACCGATGGCAACAGCAGTTTACCCCGGGTCCTTCGACCCGGTCACGAGAGGACATCTCGACATCATCAAGCGGGCAGCAAAGATCAACGACCACCTCATTGTGGCAGTGCTCATCAACAGCGCGAAGAACCCTCTGTTCACCGTAGAGGAGCGGGTGGCGCTGCTGCAGGAGTGCTGCAAGGACATCCCGAATGTGACGGTGGAGAGCTTTGACGGCCTGACCGTGGAGTTCGCCAAGAAGCGCCACGCCTCGGTGATGGTGCGGGGCCTGCGGGCCGTGACGGATTTCGAAAACGAGATCCAGCTGGCGCAGACCAACCACGCACTGATGCCCGGCATCGAGACCATGTTCCTCGCCACCAGCATCAAGTGGAGCTACCTTTCCTCCACCATCGTCAAGGAGGCTGCCCGCTACGGCAGCAACATCTCCAAGTTCGTGACGCCCAACGTAGAAGCGGCCATCCACGCGAAAGTGGAGCAACTTCAGGCAGAAGGAAAGACCATCTGATCCCTTTTATCATGCAGAAAGGCTCTCGGGCCTTTTGATAGATCGTTTTACGAAAACCCCGTAAATATACACATTTCAGGAGGCTATTAACATGAAAAAAATTGTTATCGCATCTGCCTGCCGTACCGCTATTGGTAAGTTTGGCGGCACTCTGGCAAACGTCCCTGCTGCTGAGCTTGGCTCCATCGTCATCAAGGAAGCTCTGAACCGTGCAAACGTGAAGCCTGAGCAGGTCGATCATGTTTACATGGGCTGCGTCATTCAGGCTGGTCTGGGCCAGAACGTCGCCCGTCAGGCTTCCCTGAAGGCTGGCCTGCCCATCGAGACCCCCGCCGTCACCGTCAACGTGGTCTGCGGCTCTGGTCTGAACTGCGTCAACATGGCTGCTCAGATGATCGAGGCTGGCGATGCTGACATCGTGGTCGCAGGCGGCATGGAGAACATGGATATGGCTCCCTTCGCCCTGCAGAAGGCCCGCTACGGCTACCGCATGGGTTCTCCCATGGGCAAGAGCGAGCTGGTCGATACCATGGTCAACGATGCACTGTGGGATGCCTGCGGCTTCAACAAGCACATGGGCATGACCGCTGAGAATGTCTGCAGCAACGAGACCTATCAGAAGAAGTACGGCTACAGCCCCATCACCCGTGAGCAGCTGGATGAGTTCTCCTACAACAGCCAGATCAAGGCTGACAAGGCCATCAAGGACGGCGCATTCAAGGACGAGATCGTTCCTGTCGTCATCAAGGGCAAGAAGGGCGACACCGTGTTCGATACCGATGAAGGCCCCCGTCTGACCCCGGTCGAGAAGCTGGGCACCCTGAAGCCCGCCTTCACCAAGGACGGCATCGTGACCGCTGGCAACTCTTCTGCTATCAACGATGGCGCTGCTGCTCTGGTCGTCATGAGCGAGGAGAAGGCTAAGGAGCTGGGCATCAAGCCTCTGGCTACTTGGGTCGCAGGTGCTCTGGCAGGCGTCGAGCCTGAGGTCATGGGTCTCGGCCCCATCGCTGCCACCAAGAAGGTCATGGCAAAGACCGGCCTGACCGTTGATGATATGGATCTGATCGAGGCCAACGAGGCATTCGCAGCTCAGTCCATCGCAGTCGGCGAGGCTCTGGGCTTCGACAAGGACAAGCTGAACGTCAACGGCGGCGCCATCGCTCTGGGCCACCCGGTCGGCGCTTCCGGCGCTCGTATCCTCGTCACCCTGCTGTATGCTATGAAGCATCGTGGTGCAAAGAAGGGTCTGGCTACCCTGTGCATCGGCGGCGGCATGGGCTGCGCAACCATCGTCGAGATGGACTAAGTTCCCTTTGAAGGGTCACTCCGGATATTGATACCGCCCGGACAAGGGGCAGGACCGGAGACCTGTCCCCCTGTCCGGGGGCTGATTTGAGTAAGATATAACCTGATTGGAGGTTTTCACAATGGCATTTGTAAAAACCGAGGTGCAGGGCGCTGTCGAGATCATCACCATCGACCGCCCGAAGGCACTGAACGCCCTGAACCCCGAGGTTCTGGCTGACCTGAAGGCTGCTTTCGAGGCAGTCGATCAGGAGACCATCCGCTGCATCGTCCTGACCGGCGAAGGCGACAAGAGCTTCGTGGCAGGCGCTGACATCGGCTCCATGAGCACCATGACCAAGGCTGAGGGCGAGGCTTTCGGCAAGCTGGGCAATGATGTGTTCCTGATGATCGAGAGCTTCCCCATCCCCGTCATCGCAGCCGTCAACGGCTTCGCACTGGGCGGCGGCAATGAGCTGGCTATGAGCTGCGACATCCGCATCTGCTCCGACAACGCTGTGTTCGGTCAGCCGGAAGTCGGTCTGGGCATCACCCCGGGCTTCGGCGGCACCCAGCGTCTGGCCCGTCTGGTGGGCATGGGCATGGCAAAGCAGCTGGTCTACTCTGCACTGAACATCAAGGCAGACGAGGCATACCGCATCGGTCTGGTCAACGCAGTGTATCCGCAGGCTGAGCTGATGGAGAATGTCCTGAAGCTGGCAGGCAAGATCGCCAAGAACGCCCCCATCGCGGTGCGCAACTGCAAGAAGGCCATCAATGACGGCATCAGCCTCCCCATCGAGAAGGCTGTCGAAGTCGAAGAGAAGCTCTTCGGCGACTGCTTCGAGACCCACGACCAGAAGGAAGGCATGGCCTGCTTCCTGAGCCGTGAGAAACCGAAGCCCAAGGCTGTGTTCACCAACAACTAAAGGGTAAGCGACAGCCTCGGGCAGGCCATGCCGTCAAGAAGGGGCCCCCGCGAAAGCTTGCGCAGCAAGATTTTGTGGGGAGAAGGAGGTACTACGGAACAGAGTGAGCAACAGCAGCAATGCTGCTGCGAACGAAGTGGAGTCAGTACCGACGCGGCCTGCTTCCTGAGCCGTGAGAAACCGAAGCCCAAGGCTGTGTTCACGAACAACTAAAACCAACCACCTCTGCAAAGCCTCCCCGGAAAGGGGAGGCGGCGGAGAGGATAAACATTACATAATAAAGGAGAGATTTCCCATGAAGATCGGTGTTATCGGCGCTGGCACTATGGGCCAGGGCATTGCAAAGGCATTTGCTCAGGTCGAGGGCAACACTGTTGCACTCTGCGACATCAAGCAGGAGTGGGCTGAGAATGGTCTGGCAAAGATCAAGAAGGGCTACGACAAGCTGGTGGCTAAGGGCAAGATGACGCAGGAGAAGGTCGACGCTATCGTCGCCGCCATCACCCCGGGCCTGAAGGAAGACCTGTGCGCTGACTGCGACCTCATCGTTGAGGCTGCTTTCGAGGATATGAAGGTCAAGCAGACCACTTTCGGCGAGCTGGATAAGATCTGCAAGCCCGAGTGCATCTTTGCTTCCAACACCTCTTCTCTGTCCATCACCGAGATCGGCAAGGGCCTGTCCCGTCCCATGATCGGTATGCACTTCTTCAACCCCGCTGATCGCATGAAGCTCATCGAGGTCATCGCTGGCTGCAACACTCCTGCTGAGACCGTCGAGAAGATCAAGGAGATCTCCGTCGCCATCGGCAAGAACCCCGTGCAGGTCAACGAGGCTGCCGGCTTCGTCGTCAACCGCATCCTGATCCCGATGATCAATGAGGCTGCCTTCATCAAGATGGAGGGCGTCTCCAACATCGCCGGCATCGACACCGCCATGAAGCTGGGTGCTAACCACCCGATGGGCCCCCTGGAGCTGGGCGACTTCATTGGTCTGGACATCTGCCTCGCCATCATGGACGTCCTGTACAAGGAGACCGGCGACAGCAAGTATCGTGCCTGCCCGCTGATCCGCAAGATGGTCCGCGGCGGCAATCTGGGCTGCAAGAGCGGCAAGGGCTTCTACGTTTACAACGCAGACCGCACCAAGACCCCGGTGGACGAGCTGTAATTTAGTTTGAAATTTCTCTCGGTCGCCCTCAAAAAGCGGCCGGGAGGAATTTGTTTGCACAGGACAAGCGTGCAGCTGCCCTGTGCTGAAAGAAAAACATCCGTTAGGAGGATATAGCGATGGATTTTACTCTGTCCAAGCAGCAGCAGATGGTGCAGAAGATGTACCGCGAGTTTGCTGAAAACGAAGTTAAGCCTCTGGCAAAGAAAGTTGATGCCGAAGAGTATTTCCCCAAGGAGACCGTCGAGAAGATGGGCAAGCTGGGCATGATGGGCATTTACTTCCCCACTTCCGTTGGCGGCGCAGGCGGCGATGTCCTGTCTTACGTCATGGCAGTTGAGGAGCTGAGCAAGGTCTGCGGCACTACCGGTGTTATCGTTTCCGCACACACCAGCCTGTGCGCAGCCCCCATCTACGAGAACGGCACCCCCGAGCAGAAGGCGAAGTACCTGCCCAAGCTGTGCAGCGGCGAGTGGCTGGGCGCTTTCGGCCTGACCGAGCCGGGCGCTGGCACCGACGCTCAGGGCCAGCAGACCATCGCAAAGGAAGATGGCGATTACTGGGTGCTGAACGGCTCCAAGATCTTCATCACCAATGCCGGTTTTGCTGATGTCTTCATCGTCATCGCTGTCACCGACGTCGTGCCCGACAAGAAGGGCCGTCCCACCAAGCTGTGCTCCGCCTTCATCGTGGAGCGCACCGACCCGGGCTTCTCCGTCGGCAAGGCTGAGGACAAGATGGGCATCCGTGGTTCTTCCACCTGCGAGCTGATCTTTGAGGACTGCCGCATCCCGAAGGACCGTATGCTGGGCATCCGTGGCAAGGGCTTCCAGCTGGCTATGGCCACTCTGGACGGCGGCCGTATCGGCATCGCCTCTCAGGCTCTGGGCATCGCCGAGGGCGCTCTGCAGGAGACTGTCGCTTACGTCAAGGAGCGCAAGCAGTTTGGCCGCAGCATTTCCGCTTTCCAGAACACCCAGTTCGAGCTGGCTGAGATGAAGGCCCGCATCGAGGCTGCAAAGTATCTGGTCTACGCTGCCGCTCTGAAGAAGCAGGAAGCAATGAACGGCGCAAAGGTCCGCTACAGCGTCGAGGCTGCTGAGGCTAAGCTGATCGCAGCCCGCACCGCCAGCGATGTCACCCGCCGCTGCCTGCAGCTGTTCGGTGGCTACGGCTACACCCGTGATTACCCCATCGAGCGCATGATGCGCGATGCCAAGATCACTGAGATCTACGAGGGCACCAGCGAAGTGCAGATGATGGTCATTTCCGGCGCGCTGCTGAAGTAAGGGAGGCAAGATTTACAATGAAAGCAATCGTTTGTGTAAAGCAGGTTCCTGATACCTCCGGTAAGGTGGCCGTCAAGGCGGACGGTACTCTGGACCGTGCCTCTATGGCAACCATTACCAACCCCGATGACCTGAACGCTCTGGAGGCCGCCCTGAAGCTGAAGGACGAGACCGGCTGTGAAGTCGTCGTCGTCACCATGGGTCCCCCGCCGGCCGAGGGTATGCTGCGTGAGCTGCTGGCCCGCGGCGCTGACAAGGCTGTTCTGGTGTCCGGCCGCGAGTTCGGCGGTTCTGATACCTTCGCAACCAGCCAGATCCTCGCTGCTGCGGTCAACAAGATCGGTGTCGGCCCCGAGGACGTCGTGTTCTGCGGCCGTCAGGCAATCGATGGCGATACCGCACAGGTCGGCCCTCAGATCGCTGAGAAGCTGCACCTGCCTCAGGTGACCTATGTTGCAGACATCCAGAAGGATGGCAACACCCTCACCGTCAAGCGTATGCTGGAAGACGGCTACATGATGGTCAAGGTGCAGACTCCCTGCCTGCTGACCTGCATCAAGGAGCTGAACCAGCCCCGCTATATGAGCGTCAACGGCATCTTCACCTGCTACGACAAGCCGATGGAAGTGTTCGATTACAATGCACTGAAGGACGATCCGCTGATCGAGGTCGATACCATCGGTCTGAAGGGTTCTCCGACGAACGTCTTCAAGTCCTTCACTCCTCCGCAGAAGGGCGCAGGCACTATGCTGACTGGCGACGATACCGCTGCACAGCTGGCTGGTATCCTGGCCAAGAAGCACCTGATCTGATGAAAGGAGCATAGGATTACAATGGCTGATTTTAACGAATACAAGGGCGTCTGGGTCTTCTGCGAGCAGCGCCAGGGCGCACTGATGTCCACTGATTTTGAGCTGGTCAGCGAGGCCCGCAAGCTGGCTGACGAGCTGGGCTGCGAAGTCACCGGCCTGCTGCTGGGCGACAACGTGGAAGGCATCGCAAAGGAGCTGGGCGGCTATGGCGCTGATAAGGTCCTGGTCTGCGAAAGCCCCCTGCTGAAGGATTACACCACTGACGCATACGCTAAGGTCGTCTGCGACATGGTCAACGAGTATAAGCCTGAGGTCCTGCTGATCGGTGCTACCAACATCGGCCGTGACCTTGGCCCCCGCTGCGCAGCTCGTCTGCACACCGGCCTGACCGCTGATGCGACCCATCTGGACATCGACACTGCAAAGTATGTCGAGTTCCTGAAGGAAAGCTCCACCATCGACCTGTCCAAGCAGAAGTTCGATTATGAGGATCGCAACCTGAAGATGACCCGTCCCGCATTCGGCGGCCATCTGATGGCTACCATTATCTGCCCCCGCTTCCGTCCCCAGATGTCCACTGTCCGTCCCGGCGTCATGAAGAAGGCTCCCTTCGATCAGGCCAAGGCAGATGCCTGCCAGATCGTGAAGCCCGCATTCAGCCTGACTGCTGACGATGTGAAGACCGAGGTCCTGAGCGTTGAGAAGGCAGCTGAGAAGCTGGTCGATCTCATCGGCGCAGACGTCATCGTCTCTGTGGGCCGTGGCATCAGCAAGGACGTCAACAAGGGCATTGAGCTGGCTGAGCAGCTGGCTGCAGCTCTGGGCGGCGGCGTTGTCGGCGCATCCCGTGCCGTCACCGACGCAGGCTGGATGACCGCTGACCATCAGGTGGGTCAGACCGGTAAGACCGTCCACCCCAAGATCTATGTGGCTCTTGGCATCTCCGGCGCGATCCAGCACACCGCAGGTATGCAGGATTCCGAGTGCATCATCGCCGTCAACAAGAACGAGTCCGCCCCCATCTTCGGCGTGGCTGACTACGGCATCGTTGGCGACCTGTTCAAGGTCGTTCCCGAACTCATCAAGCAGATCGAGGCAGCAAAGGCTGCTCAGTGATCGGCTGAGAAATAGGTTTCTGGAGGGCAGCTCGAAAGGGCTGCCCTCCTTTTTGTGTTACAGCCAGAAAATAATAAAAATTCTAAAATTTACCATTGACAGAGCTAAGGGAGTATGGTATATTATTGCCAGAGAGATGAAGGCGCGTGAGCGCTGGAAAATCAGTTAAATCTGATCGACTCAAAAAAGAGTTTGCGAATAGAATATTTAGCAAAATAGTTGAAAAGCTATGACGCAAAGCTAAAGGGCCTGTAAAATGGTAGCCAGTTGCATTTTGAGGAATTGCCTTTACTTTGTCTATGAGTATTGTGGTTCCTCTTTTTTTAGTCGCCGGAACAGATTTGAGTGATGATGTCTTTCGAAAGTCCCCCGATAGACGAGCAGGAAACGTCTCTTGGGGGATTTTTTTATGCCCTTTTGCGTCCTGCGGCTGCGATACCTATATAAAGATGGTATGGTTTTGCGTCTGAAAATACAAGGAGATGAAGCCGATTTCAGTCAGCGCGAAAAAACTTGAAAAAAGAAGCAAAAAAGTGTTGACATCCGGGCGGTGATGTGGTATTATACTTGAGCGCCAAGCGCTGAGACAAAAGAATGACTTCCGAGTCTCAGCTAGAAGTAAAGCGAAAAGAACCAATAGACGCGAGAAAGTCCGGCAGGAATGCGAGAGGCTTTCGAGATGCTCCAAGTTCGGTAAGAAACGAAAAACTTCGAAAAAATAAAGCTTGACAAAAAACCGCTTCTGTGGTAAAATAATCAAGTCGTCAGCCGCTTGGCTGAGGCGCTACAGGACCTTGAAAATTGAACAATATCGAAAAACTTGTAACGGAACCTATTTTCGTGTTGGAAAAACACGTTAAACAATTCCAAACAAAGTAATTCACACAGGACGCAAGCGATTGCGTGCTGAGCGAAGAGAGATTTAACACTTTTTAAGTGATAAATATCATTTAATAAAGAGTTTGATCCTGGCTCAGGACGAACGCTGGCGGCGCGCCTAACACATGCAAGTCGAACGAGAGAGAAGGAGCTTGCTTCTTCGATCGAGTGGCGAACGGGTGAGTAACGCGTGAGGAACCTGCCTCAAAGAGGGGGACAACAGTTGGAAACGACTGCTAATACCGCATAAGCCCACGGGTCGGCATCGACCTGAGGGAAAAGGAGCAATCCGCTTTGAGATGGCCTCGCGTCCGATTAGCTAGTTGGTGAGGTAACGGCCCACCAAGGCGACGATCGGTAGCCGGACTGAGAGGTTGAACGGCCACATTGGGACTGAGACACGGCCCAGACTCCTACGGGAGGCAGCAGTGGGGAATATTGCACAATGGGGGAAACCCTGATGCAGCGACGCCGCGTGGAGGAAGAAGGTCTTCGGATTGTAAACTCCTGTTGTTGAGGAAGATAATGACGGTACTCAACAAGGAAGTGACGGCTAACTACGTGCCAGCAGCCGCGGTAAAACGTAGGTCACAAGCGTTGTCCGGAATTACTGGGTGTAAAGGGAGCGCAGGCGGGAAGACAAGTTGGAAGTGAAATCTATGGGCTCAACCCATAAACTGCTTTCAAAACTGTTTTTCTTGAGTAGTGCAGAGGTAGGCGGAATTCCCGGTGTAGCGGTGGAATGCGTAGATATCGGGAGGAACACCAGTGGCGAAGGCGGCCTACTGGGCACCAACTGACGCTGAGGCTCGAAAGTGTGGGTAGCAAACAGGATTAGATACCCTGGTAGTCCACACCGTAAACGATGATTACTAGGTGTTGGAGGATTGACCCCTTCAGTGCCGCAGTTAACACAATAAGTAATCCACCTGGGGAGTACGACCGCAAGGTTGAAACTCAAAGGAATTGACGGGGGCCCGCACAAGCAGTGGAGTATGTGGTTTAATTCGACGCAACGCGAAGAACCTTACCAAGTCTTGACATCCCTTGACGAACATAGAAATATGTTTTCTCTTCGGAGCAAGGAGACAGGTGGTGCATGGTTGTCGTCAGCTCGTGTCGTGAGATGTTGGGTTAAGTCCCGCAACGAGCGCAACCCTTATGGTCAGTTACTACGCAAGAGGACTCTGGCCAGACTGCCGTTGACAAAACGGAGGAAGGTGGGGATGACGTCAAATCATCATGCCCTTTATGACTTGGGCTACACACGTACTACAATGGCGTTAAACAAAGAGAAGCAAGACCGCGAGGTGGAGCAAAACTCAGAAACAACGTCCCAGTTCGGACTGCAGGCTGCAACTCGCCTGCACGAAGTCGGAATTGCTAGTAATCGTGGATCAGCATGCCACGGTGAATACGTTCCCGGGCCTTGTACACACCGCCCGTCACACCATGAGAGCCGGGGGGACCCGAAGTCGGTAGTCTAACCGCAAGGAGGACGCCGCCGAAGGTAAAACTGGTGATTGGGGTGAAGTCGTAACAAGGTAGCCGTAGGAGAACCTGCGGCTGGATCACCTCCTTTCTAAGGAGTCAGGCAAGAACGAAACATCGAAGATGGTTTGTTCTTGGAACAGGTGACAGAGACAAGTTGATTAGATATTGTTCGATTTTGAGGGCCCTGAAAAGGGAACTCAAAGACGTACCTTGAAAACTGAATAATAACTGCGAAACAAAGATTATAGTAAGTTCTTTTTAAGAAATATTACAATTTCAAAAGGAAGGGTAACAATAATCTTCGTTGGCAAGAGAGAATCAAGAGGATACAAGCCATTCTCGAGAGAGAATAGTTTGAATGGTCAAGCGAACAAGGGCGCAGGGCGAATGCCTTGGCACTGGGAGCCGATGAAAGACGTGATAAGCTGCGATAAGCTTCGGGGAGCTGCAAATAAGCATTGATCCGGAGATTTCTGAATGAGGAAACTCACTTGAGTTCATACTCAAGTACGCTGCACTGAAATTTAAAATAGGTGCATCGGGGGAACCGCCTGAACTGAAACATCTAAGTAGGGCGAGGAAGAGACATCAAACGAGATTCCGTAAGTAGTGGCGAGCGAACGCGGAAGAGGGCAAACCGGGAGTAGAAATACTTCCGGGGTACGGACTGCTTTTAGGACTCAATCTGTTAACCGAACGGCATGGGAAGGCCGGTCAGAGAGTGTGAGAACCACGTAGGTGAAAACGGAGAGAGCTGCGCAGATTCCAGAGTACGGCCAGACACGTGAAACCTGGTCGGAAGATGGGGGGACCACCCTCCAACCCTAAATACTACCCAGTGACCGATAGCGTATAGTACTGTGAAGGAAAGGTGAAAAGCACCCCGGGAGGGGAGTGAAAAAGAACCTGAAACCCTGTGCCTACAAGCACCTAGAGCGCGTCAATGTGTGATAGGGTACTTTTTGTAGAACGGTCCGGCGAGCGATTGTATGCAGCAAGGTTAAGGACTTAAGGTCTGGAGCCGAAGCGAAAGCGAGTTTGAAAAGGGCGTTAAGTTGCATATAATGGGCCCGAAACCGGGTGACCTACCCATGGTCAGGTTGAAGTGGAAGTAAAATTCCATGGAGGACCGAACCGACCTCCGTTGAAAAGGCGGCGGATGAACTGTGGGTAGCGGAGAAATTCCAATCGAACCCGGAGATAGCTGGTTCTCCCCGAAATAGTTTTAGGACTAGCCTCAAGTTAGATACCTGGAGGTAAAGCACTGAATAGCCTAGCGGCCGAGAGGTTAGCGAAGCTTATCAAACTCAGAATGCCAGAGTATTGATGCTTGGGAGTCAGACAGTGTCAGATAAATGTCATTGTCAAAAGGGAAACAGCCCAGATCTACAGCTAAGGTCCCAAAGTCAGGTTAAGTGGAAAACGATGTGAAGATACGCAGACAACCAGGATGTTGGCTCAGAAGCAGCCACTCATTCAAAGAGTGCGTAATAGCTCACTGGTCGAGCGTCTTTGCGCGGAGAATTTAACGGGGCTAAACCTGACACCGAAGCTTAGGCAATCCAGTAATGGATTGGGTAGGGGAGCGTTGTATACGCGGAGAAACAGTAGCGTAAGCGGCTGTGGAGTGTATAGAAGTGAGAATGCCGGAATGAGTAGCGCGAATGCAGTGAGAATCTGCATGGCCGAAAGCCTCAGGTTTTTGGAGGAAGGTTCGTCCGCTCCAAGTTAGTCGGGAGCTAAGGTGAGGCCGGAAGGCGTAGCCGATGCACAGACGGTAGAGATTCCGTCACCACCAAAAGAGTTAAGCACAGGGACACATTTGAAGTCTCAGAGCCGGGTGTTGGTTCCGGTAGAGATCGAGGGAAGTTAGTACCGAAGTCTGGGATGGAAGATGGCGAGAAAAGCTGTGTGTATTTCTGAGGTGCCCGTACCGCAAACCGACACAGGTAGGTAGGAAGAAGATTCTAAGGCCAACGGGAGAAGGGTTGTTAAGGAACTCGGCAAATTGACCCCGTAACTTCGGGAGAAGGGGTGCTCCAGAGATGGAGCCGCAGAGAATCGGCCCAAGCAACTGTTTACCAAAAACACAGGTTTGTGCTAAATCGAAAGATGACGTATACGAGCTGACGCCTGCCCGGTGCTGGAAGGTTAAGAGGAGATGTGCAAGCATTGAATCGAAGCCCCAGTGAACGGCGGCCGTAACTATAACGGTCCTAAGGTAGCGAAATTCCTTGTCAGGTAAGTTCTGACCCGCATGAAAGGCGTAATGATTTGGGCACTGTCTCAACAGCCCGCCCGGCGAAATTGTAGTACCGGTGAAGATGCCGGTTACCCGCGACAAGACGGAAAGACCCCATGGAGCTTTACTGTAGCCTAATATTGGGTTTCGATGTTGCATGCACAGGATAGATGGGACACAGGGAAACAGGAGCTTTGGCTTCTGCGGAGTGGCCGTTGGGATACCATCCTTGCGATATTGGAATTCTAACCTGCGGCTCTGAATCGAGTCGGGGGACATTGTTAGGTGGGCAGTTTGACTGGGGCGGTCGCCTCCTAAAAAGTAACGGAGGCGTTCAAAGGTTCGCTCAGCTTGAACGGAAATCAAGCAAAAGAGTGCAAACGCAGAAGCGAGCCTAACTGCGAGACTGACGGGTCGAGCAGTAACGAAAGTTGGAGTTAGTGATCCGGTGGTATGTGAGTGGAAATGCCATCGCTCAACGGATAAAAGTTACCCTGGGGATAACAGGCTGATCTCCCCCAAGAGTCCACATCGACGGGGAGGTTTGGCACCTCGATGTCGGCTCATCGCATCCTGGGGCTGTATTCGGTCCCAAGGGTTTGGCTGTTCGCCAATTAAAGCGGTACGCGAGCTGGGTTCAGAACGTCGTGAGACAGTTCGGTCCCTATCTGTCGTGGGCGCAGGATATTTGATGGGAGCTGTCCCTAGTACGAGAGGACCGGGACGGACGTACCTCTGGCGCACCAGTTGTTCCGCCAGGAGCATAGCTGGGCAACTACGTACGGATCGGATAAACGCTGAAAGCATCTAAGCGTGAAGCCGACCCAAAGATAAGATATCCCATTGTTTTAAACAAGTAAGACTCCTTGAAGACTACAAGGTCGATAGGCACGATGTGTAAGTGGAGCGATCCATTCAGCAAGCGTGTACTAATAGGTCGAGGGCTTGACCACAATTCGCTTGAGACTCTTAGAGTCAACGAAAAAATGTAAGCAGTGATTATTCAGTTTTGAAGGCACGTCCTTCTAGAAATACTAGACAAAGTAAGTCAGAAATGATATACTTAGCTAGTCATATGGTCGGTGACGATGACGGTGAGGTTCCACCTGTTCCCATTCCGAACACAGCAGTTAAGCTCACTCGTGCCCAAGATAGTTAGCTGGAAACGGCTTGTGAAAATAGGTAGTCGCCGACTTGAATATGCCGCTCTGAGGGTTCTCAGGGCGGTTTTCTTTTACTCAGAAAAGAAGGTGGCTAGTGCGCCATGCGGTGCGCGGCGCGACAGACCTCGTCTGCTATTATATCGAAAAAGGCTGATCCCATGCTGCGGCTGGATAGAGCGAAGGAATTTACAGAAAATTCATTCAATAACCGGCTAAAATTCACGGTCGGGTTTGACGGGATGCCGCTTTTGGTGTATCATATATCTGTATGTGAATATTCGTTTTGAGGCTGAAAAAAGCCCGGACGTTTGCTATTTTAAAGAATCATGAGGTGTGACCAATGTCCTTAGCTGAAAAACTCTTTGGCAGCTTCTCTGACCGGGAGCTGAAAAAGATCAACCCCCTCACCAAACAGGTGCTGGCACTGGAAGGCAAGTATCAGGCCATGTCCGACGCCGAGCTGCAGGCCCAGACCCCCGCGCTGAAGCAGCAGCTGGCCGACGGCAAAACGCTGGACAATATCCTGCCCGACGCCTTCGCCGTCTGCCGCGAGGCCGCATGGCGCGTGCTGGGCATGAAGCACTTCCCGGTGCAGGTCACCGGCGGCATCGCCCTCCATCGGGGCGACATCGCCGAGATGCAGACCGGTGAAGGCAAGACCCTTGTGGCGACCCTGCCCGCCTACCTGAATGCGCTGACCGGCGAGGGCGTCCACATCGTTACCGTCAATGACTACCTCGCCAAGCGCGACAGCGAGTGGATGGGCAAGCTTTACCGCTGGCTGGGTCTGTCGGTCGGCCTGATCGTACAGGGCATGGATGGCGACGCCCGCCGTGGGGCCTACAACGCCGACATCACCTATGGCACCAACAACGAGTTCGGCTTCGACTACCTGCGCGACAATATGGTGACCTACAAGGACAACATGGTGCAGCGCGGCCATGTCTACGCCATCGTCGATGAGGTGGACTCCATCCTCATCGATGAGGCCCGCACCCCCCTGATCATCTCCGGCCGCGGTGAGGATTCCTCCAGCCTGTACACGCAGGTGGACCGCTTCGTCCGCACCCTGCGCAAGAGCGTCGTGGTCGAGCTGGAAGACAAGCTGGAGGCCGACGAGCAGGCTGACGGCGATTACGTCGTGGACGAGAAGCACAAGACCTGCACCCTGACCGCCAAGGGCATCAAGAAGGCGGAGGAATATTTCAAGGTCGAGAACCTCGCCGCTGCTGAGAATATGACCCTCGCCCACCACATCGATCAGGCCATCAAGGCCTACGGTGTGATGCAGCGGGACATTGACTACGTCGTGAAGGACGGCGAAGTCATCATCGTCGATGAGTTCACGGGCCGCCTGATGATCGGCCGCCGGTACAACGAGGGCCTGCATCAGGCCATCGAGGCCAAGGAGGGCGTGAAGATCGCCGCCGAGAGCAAGACGCTGGCTACCATCACCTTCCAGAACTACTTCCGTATGTACAAGAAGCTGGCCGGTATGACCGGCACAGCCAAGACGGAGGCCACCGAGTTCACCGAAATTTATGGCCTGAACATCGTCACCGTCCCCACCAACCGTCCCAACGTCCGCAAGGACTACCCGGACGCCATCTACAAGACCATTAACGGCAAGTACAACGCGGTCATCCAGCAGGTCATGGAGTGCCATAAGAATGGTCAGCCTGTTCTGGTGGGTACGGTCAGCGTCGAGAAGAGCGAGACTCTCGCCAAGATGCTGCAGAAGTATACCCGCGATTTCAATGTGCTGAACGCCAAGAACCACGAGCGAGAGGCTGAGATCGTCGCACAGGCCGGCAAGAAGGGCGCGATCACCATCGCCACCAATATGGCAGGCCGTGGTACGGATATTATGCTGGGCGGCAACGCCGAGTATATGGCAAAGGCCCAGATGCGGAAAGAGCACTTCTGCGAGAAACTGCTGAACCCTGAAAAGCCCGAAGAGGCCCTGCCCGCCGCTGTGGAACAGCTGCTCATCGAGGCCGACGGCCACGGCGAGACCAGCGACGCCAACATTCTGGCAGTCCGCAAGCGTTTCGATGAGCTGTATGCCCAGTACAAGCCCCTGACTGAGGCGGAGGCCGAGGAGGTGCGTGCCGCAGGCGGTCTGTTCATCATTGGTACCGAGCGCCACGAGAGCCGCCGTATCGACAACCAGCTGCGCGGCCGTGCAGGCCGTCAGGGCGACCCCGGTGCATCCCGCTTCTACCTGAGCCTCGAGGACGACCTGATGCGCCTGTTCGGCGGCGACCGCGTGCAGAACCTGATGGGCACGCTGGGCATCGACGAGGACACCCCCATCGAGAACCGGATGATCACCAGCACCATCGAGACGGCCCAGAAGAAACTCGAGGGTCGCAACTTCGAGATCCGCAAGAACGTCCTGAAGTACGACGACGTCATGAACCAGCAGCGTGAGATCATCTACGGCCAGCGTCACAAGGTGCTGAACGGCGAGGACATCAGCGCCGAGATGCACAATATGCTGAAGGAGAACATCGAGTCCAGCTGCAAGCAGTTCCTCGCAGGCGATGTGAAGGATGAGTGGGACTTCGGCGCACTCCGCCGCCACTATCTGGGCTGGCTGACCACCGACGAGGACTTCCACTACACCGTGGCCGATTACGACAACATCTCGCAGGAGAGCATCGCCGATATGCTGTATCAGCGCGGCATGGACATCCTGAACGACAAGGAGCAGCGCTACGGCGCACCTCTGATGCGGGAGCTGGAGCGTATCTGCCTGCTGAAGTGTGTAGACCGCCAGTGGATGGACCATATTGATAATATGGACCAGCTGCGTCAGGGCATCGCCCTGCGCGGCTACGGCCAGAAGGACCCTGTCGTCGAGTACCGCATCGAGGGCTTCGATATGTTCGACCAGATGGTCGATTCCATCCGGGAGTCCAGCATCAAGATGCTGCTGACCATCGAGGTGCGCGAGGCGGGCGCAGCCCCCAAGCGCGAGCAGGTGGCAAAGCCCACCGGCGAGGGCTATGTGCCCGGCAACGGTGCCCCCGGTGCCAAGGGCGCGCCCAAGGGCCAACCTGTCCGGGTCATCAAGATCGGCCGCAATGACCCCTGCCCCTGTGGCAGCGGCCTGAAGTGGAAAAAGTGCACCTGCGCCAAGTACCACCCCGAAGGAAGCCACACGGAGGGCTGAATAAGACCATAGCAAGAAAGCTCTCCCTCGGGAGAGCTTTTTCTGAATCAAAAACAAAGGAGCGGATGAGTATGAATATCACACCGGAAGAGCTTCTGAAGGAGTCCCGCACGCTGGAACCGCAGCTGCAACAGTGGCGGCGGACGCTCCATCGTCACCCGGAGGTGGGCTTCGACCTGACCCAGACAAAGGCGCTGGTCAAGACGGCACTGACGGAGATGGGCTATGAGCCGAAGGACTGCGGCAGGGCCGGAGTTCTCGCGCTGGCGGGCGGAAAGAAGCCCGGCAGGACCATCCTGCTGCGTGCCGATATGGACGCGCTGCCCATCCCCGAGGAGTCGGGCGAGGAGTTTTGCTCGGAAGTGCCCGGCAAGATGCACGGCTGCGGCCACGATATGCACACGGCCATGCTGCTGGGTGCGGCAAAGCTGCTCAAGGCCCACGAGGACGAGCTGGAAGGTACGGTCAAGCTGGAATTCCAGCCCGCCGAGGAAATCTTCCAAGGTTCGCCGGATATGCTGGCCAACGGCCTGCTGGAGGACCCCCATGTGGACGCAGCGGTCATGTTCCACGTGCTGGCCGGGATGCCGCTGCCGACGGGCACGGTGCTGGTGCCGGGCGGCGGTATCACCATGGCCAGCTGTGAGCAGTACCACATCGTGGTCAGGGGCAAGGGCGGCCACGGCTCGACGCCGGAAAACTGCATCGACCCCATTACAGCTGCAGCCCACATCCACATCGCGTTGCAGGAGATCAACAGCCGCGAGCTGAAGCCCGGCGACGTCGGGGTGCTGACCACCGGCCGCTTCGAGGCGGGTGCAGCCTCCAATGTCATCCCGGATGTGGCCCAGATGTGGGGCACCATCCGCACCACCGACCCGGAAAACAAGGTGGGCGAACAGATCCGCACCCGGATGACCGAGATCGCGCAGGGTGTGGCGGCGGCATTCCGCTGCACGGCGGAGGTGTCCTTCGCCGACTTCTGCCCCTGCATGGTGGTGGACAAGGCCCTCGCCGGAAACGCGATGGCCTATATGACCGAGCTGCTGGGCCGGGGCGCAATGGATATGACCGCCCTCACCGGCGGCAAGCCCGGCGGCGGCAGCGAGGACTTTGCCTTCGTGAGCCACGAGGTGCCTACGGTGAGTATGTTCATCGCCGCAGGCAGCCCGGAACAGGGGTACTGCTACGGCCAGCATCACCCCAAGGTGAAGTTCGATGACAGCATCCTCTACGAAGGCTCTGCGGCCTTTTGCTGGTTCGCTCTGCGCTGGCTGAAGGATAAGTCCTGATACGAAGAGAAAGCCCTCTCAGCGCCGCTGAGAGGGCTTTCTTTGTTTCAATCGTTCTTTACGGCGATGAGCACGCGGATCTTTTTGCCCGCTGCGCAGCCGAGATCATCGTAGTGTATGATTCCTTTCCTGTGCTGCTTTGGTATCAGTATAGCAGATTTTTTCTGCTTTGGGGACAGCTTATCACATACTTCTTGGGATTTGGGGGATAAAATCCTAAGGAATTCTTAAGAATAAGGCGGATCCCCCTCTTGCGGAGCAGGGTAGAAACGTGTATCCTTATAAAAGAACGATCAGGAAGTGAGGGTATCCCTATGCATAAAAAAGTTTTGGTCTGTCTGCCCCTGAACGACGCCCACCGCGCCGCGCTGGAGGCCTCCGTGCCGGAGTTTGAATTCCGCTTCAATGCGCTGGACGATGTCCACGCCGAGGACGTGCTCTGGGCCGATGTGGTGCTGGGCAACGCCCCGGTGTCGATGATCTCTCAGAACAAGCACATGGAGTGGTTCCAGTCCAACTCCGCCGGCCCGGACCCCTACCTGAAGCCCGGCGTCCTGCCCGAGGACTGCGTAGTGACCAACGCCACCGGCGCATATGGTCTGGCCATCAGCGAGTGGATGCTGGCCATGTGGCTTGGCATCCAGAAGGATATGTTCCTCTACCGCGACCGCCAGAACCAGCGCAGGTGGGACCCCATCGACCGCCCTGTGAGGGGCATCACCGGGGCGCGGGTGCTCTGCGTCGGCATGGGCGACATCGGCTCCAACTTCGCCCGCCGCGCTCATATGCTGGGCGCTGAGGTGGTGGGCGTCCGCCGCACCGTCCACCCCGACACCCCCTGCCCGGACTACTGCCTGCGGGTGGTGGCCCAGAGCCAGCTGGATGAGGAGCTGCCCGAAGCCGACCTTATCGCCATGAGCCTGCCCGGCACCGAGGAGACCTACCATATGTTCGACGCTGGGCGCTTTGCCCGCTGCAAGGATGGGGCCATCCTCCTCAACGTGGGCCGCGGCACCACCGTGGACAGCGACGCCCTTGTGGACGCCCTGCGCAGCGACAAGATCTTCGGCGCGGGCCTCGACGTCACCGACCCCGAGCCGCTGCCCGCCGACCACCCGCTGTGGGGCGAGCCGGGGGCCATCATCACCCCCCACAACTCCGGCAAGTTCAGCCTGCCCAAGACGCTGGACAACATCGTGGACATCTTCGTCCACAACCTCAAGCGCTACGCCGAGGGCCTGCCGCTGGACAATCAGGTCAGCCGCACCACCCGCTATGCCGCCGACCAGAACGGCGGCCACCGCCTGCTGAGCACCCTGTAAAACGCGATAACGATGAAAACGCCATCTGCGCCGAGACGCAGATGGCGTTTTTGTTACTTCACGCGGATGACCGGCGGCGGGAAGCTGTCCAGCGCCGTCCAGTCGGGCTTGTAGATGCGGAGGAAGAGGTGGAACTTCTCGTCCGAGACGGGGAGCCAGTTGGTGGTATCCTCCGGCGCATCCTTGGAGAGGGTGACGTCGATGGAACCGTCCGGGTTCCGGTGGAGGCCGGAGCGGTCGTTCACGCAGTAGCGGCTGATGGGGTTATCGATGAGGAAGTTGTCCTCGCCGTAGGCCGTCACCGACCAGAATCCGGTGCCCACCGTGGGCGGCAGGGCGTCGAAGTGGAGGGTATAGGTCTTTTTGCCGGTGAGGTCGGCCCCGGTGCTGTCGGTGGAGGTGCGCGGGTAGATGGCGACGTCGGTGGTGTTGGCCCCAAGGCCCATCAGGGCCACCATGGTGCGGTAGTCGTAGGCCGTGCCGAAATCGCCGATGGGGTCGCCGTAGTAGGTCCACTGGCCCATCTGCCGGGCATAGCGTGCGGCCTGCGCCCGGAGGCTGCTCTTGAGCTGAAGGAGCATCCGCTTCCAGCGCAGCCCGCCGAGGGGGCCGAGGACGGAGGCGTCGAACCGCTCGCCCGGGCCGACGGAGAGGGCCGCGAGGCTGCGGAGAAGGGGCGCGTCCGCCTCGGCGGGCGGGTCGGTCTCCATCAGCCGGTTGGCGGTGTCGAAAAACTCCTGCGGCGTCATGGCGAGGACTTTTTCCACCGGGACGAAATCGTTTTCCGGGGAATAACTGCCCTCCGGCGCGGCGTCCGGCCCGGCGGGGTAGGCCGAGAGGGGCATCAGCTGCATCCGGCTCTGGAGCGCCGCCACGTTCGGCAGGTCGTCCGGCCCCGAGAGCATGATGCGGGCGATGGTCCAGACCGTCCGGGTGGGGACGTCGATGCGCCGGACGCCCTCGGGCAGGGTGCCCTCCCAGCCGGAATAGGCGATGGCGTAGGCCCCGGGCGCTTCCAGCACGGCGGCGGTGTTCGTCCATGCGTCCAGCACCTGCACGTTAAAGAAGCGGTCGGTCTCCGGCACGACGTAAATTTGCGGCTCGGCGCTGACGTCCAGCCATGCCTGCGTGTAGATGGTGTCCACATTGGGGCTGACGACGGTGCGGCTGGAAGCGTCCAGCAGCTTCCGGGCGTGGATGAACTGGTTGACGGGGGCGCGGTTGGCGGAGGGGGTCTTCGCGTTGGTGGAGACGGTCTTGGTGGCGTCCACGAGCACCAGCGGGAAGGCGTAGAGGTACGCTTCTTCCAGCAGGGTCTGGATCTCAGAAGCCGCATCGGCTTTCTGGGTCGGCAGAAGGGTGACGCCGCAGGCGGCGGCAGCGGCGGAAGAGAGCCTGAGAAAATCGCGTCGGGTCATTTTCATGGCAGGAGCCTCCTTTTTGCAGATTCAGCGGGCCAGAACGATGGAAAGGGTGACTTCCTTGGCGTCGGAGGAGAGGTCGAAGCTGCCGCCGTCCTGTGCGGGGACGCAGACGGTGTAGACCTTCTTCGCGCTGAAGCGGGCCGGGGCGTCGTCAAAGCGCCAGCCGGACACCTCGTGGTAGAGGCTGTCCGTGCCGAGGGCGAAGAGTTTGTAGTCGGCGGGGTTCCCGGTCAGGCCGTTGATGCGGAAGGCAACGGTGGTCTGGGGATGGAGATTGTCGAGGGTGACGGTGTGCAGCCAGCTTGCGGGGGTGCCTGTGCCGCCTGCGGCATGGAAAGCGTCGGCAGAAAGCACCCGGCGGGAGGTCTTGTCCAGATCGACCTTCCGGTAGGGCATCTCGGGCAGGAAGACGAAGCGGTCCTGCAGACGGAGCAGCTCCTTGTAGCCGGTGGGGCAGTAGAGCTTGTTGCCGTCCCGGCCTGCATACATACCGATGGCCATGTTGTTGTAGCCGTAGAGGGAGGCAACGTCCACCGTGAGGACGGTCTTGCCGGTGTCGAAGTCCAGCACGATGTACTGCCACATACCGCTGTCCACATCCTGCACGAAGCCGTAGATGTAGCCGGTGGCGGTGGAGAGCTTCATCATGGAGGTGTCGCTGAGGTCGTCGCGGCACCAGATGCTCTTCATGGCCCAGCCGTCGGCGGTGCGGACGGTGTCCACACGCTCGACACCGGGCATGATCATGCAGTTGCCCTTGAGCAGCCAGTTCCGGTCATAGATGTTCTCGTAGCTCTGGATGGAGGAATCGCTGTCGGGCTTTGCGAGGTTGGGGCTGCCCGCGCCGAACCAGTTGCAGACGATGGTGCTGACTCTGCCGTCGCCGTGGTCGTAGACGATGGCCGAGTTTTCGACGGAGACCGGCATATTGTCGGGCAGCTCGTCGATGACGGGATGGCTGGCCACGACCTCGCCGGTGCGGATGTCCACGGCCATGAGGCTGACGACCTCGAGGTTGTCGGTAAAAAAGACCAGCTCCCTGCTCAGAGAGGGCGAGCAACCGCCGCCCCACGCCAGACCGCCGCCGGTAGTGGCTGCGCCCTCGCGGCTGTCCTTTGCGCCCACGCTGTCGTAGGGGGTGCGCCAGACGACCTCTACGCCGCCGTTTGCCCGCAGCAGGTAGCAGGCGAGGTTCGTGAGGATGACTGCGCCCTCCCGGCAGGAGGCGATGCCGTTTTCAGCACCCTCGCCGGGGGCGGGGGCGTAGACGTGCACCTCGCGGCTGAGGTCGGCGGTGCCGCCTGCAAGGATGGTGTCGATGGCTGCGCGGGAGATATAGCCCATCGCACCCTGCTGGCCGCGGCTGGGGTAGATGCGGAAGCCGCCGGTGACGAACCAGAGGTTGCCGTCGTAGTCAAAGACGATGGAGAGCAGATTCTGCTCAAGGCTGCGGCCCAGCACCCGCTCGGCAGCCTCCTTGATGTTGATGTCCAGCACCTTCTGGAAAACGGGCAGCGGCGTGCCGCTCTCGTCCGTGGCCCGCAGCATCAGGACGTGGTTGTGGCTGGTGGGGCAGACGATGAGGTTGCGCCCGTCCACGAAGGAATAGGAGCTTTGGATGAGGTAGCCGCCGCCGTCATGCTTTGCGGGGGAGAAAAAGCCGATGGTCCGTACCTCCTCTGCGTCGAGGTCGCGGATGGCCAGACCGCCGAGGAAGGGGCTGATGGGGTTGTCGAAGTTGTCGAAGAAGATGGCGGGGGAGGCATTGGGGTTCGTCTTTTCCATCGCCACATTGACCTCGGGGCAGATGCCTACGGGGAGGACAGCGTCGGTGGAGTCGGTGTTGTAGCAGTCGTGGTGGATGTTCGACTCGCTGCTGCCCATAAAGGGGTTCGCATCCACGCCCTTTGCCGTCAGGGGCTTCAAAGGCAGGGCGGTGTCTTCGCTGTGGAAAAGGCCGGCCAACAGGCTGTCGGACTTGGCCGCGCTGGCGGTGGGGGCCAGCGGACAGGACAGCAGAGCGAGAGCGGAAGCGCTGAGGAAGCTGCGTCGGGTGATTTTCATGGTGGAGTCCTCCTTTAATTAGCTGTGTCAACCTCTCCGTCATTGCTTCGCAATGCCACTGCTCGGGTTGCGGCACCCAGCATCCGCAGCGCTTTGCTTGCGTCTTGCTGGCCGCGGCCCCAACAGCGACTCCCTGTTTCCGCCACTGGCGGCGGTCGTCGTTGTTGCTCCTAACGAGGGGAAGCTTTGGCATTTCGTAAAGCTTTATCTCTTCGCCAGAGGCTCCCCTCGGTAGGGGAGCTGTCGAGCGAATGCGAGACTGAGAGGTTAAAGATTCAATAAAATATTCACTCGGAACAGGCCGTTTTCGGTCTCGACGGTCATGGAGCCGCCGTATTTGGCTGCGGTGGTCTGGATGGAGACGAGGCCGATGCCCATGCCGTCGTGCTTGGTGGAGTGGAGCGCGCCTTTCTGGCGCTTGAGTACGCCGTCGTACCGGTTTTCGACCAGCAGGCCCAGCATGGCGGGGCTGAGCATCCGGGCCATCACCTTCACCTGCCGCTGCTCGGGCGGGAGCTTCTGGCTGGCATGGAATGCATTTTCCAGCAGGTTGCCCAGCATCATGCAGAGGTCGGCTTCCGGAACGGGCAGCTGGCGGGGCAGTTCCAGCCGCCATTCCACCGGCACGCCGAGCTGGCGGGCCTCATGGTCGTAGTGCCCGGCCAGCGCATCCACGGCGGGGTTGGCGCAGAGGGTGGGGCGCTCCTCACTCAGCTCGGATTCGTACTGGCAGAGGTAGCTTTTCAGCTCCTCCAGCTGGCCGGCTTCGGTCAGGCCGGCGATGACGTGAAGGTGCTGGCGGAAATCGTGGCGCAGATGGCGCGTCTGCTCCATATAGGCCCGAAGCTCGGTGTAGCGGCGGGACTCCACAGCCAGAAGCTGGTTTTCCCGGTCCAGCTGGGCGCTGCGGGTGTACTCCCGGGCCACCTGATACATCTCATACAGCAGCAGGAAGATGCCCAGCAGCGAGATGGAGACGGCCAGCACGGAGATGATCATCAGCCGGTTGATGAGGATGACGCCCGGGTCCAGCGGCATACAGAACATGAGGAAGGCCGCGTAGATGGCGGGCAGCGGCCACGCCGACTGCCAGAAGGCTTCGCCTCGATACTCCCGCAGCAGCCAGCGGCTCCACTGGACCGCGGTGAACCAGAAGAGGATGCAGAGCACCGCCGACAGCCCCAGCTTGAGCAGGGCAGTGGAGACAAGGCAGACCGGCGCGTCGTTGTCCACCTCGGCCCGGGCATTGAGCACGATGGAGAGCAGATTGCAGACGGCGATCATGACGGCAGAGAGGGAGAAGAGAAAGGCTGTCTGCCCGGTCGAGACTGCCGACTCCACCCGCCAGAGCAGCAGCCAGAATGCCGTCAGGAAGATGGGCAGGAGCATCATATTGCTGTTCAGCTCAAGGACAGTGCAGAAAGCCGCCGCCGCAAGATTGATGACGGTGACGAGGAAGGCGGTCAGCAGGGCAGTGCGGCGGGGCGATTTCAGATGCTCCCACAGCGGGGCGAGGCAGAGGAACGCCCCCGGGTAGAGGATGGAGAGGTCCAGAAAATAGCGTCCGAATAAAGTGATGTCCAAGGCAGGGCCTCCTCTCGTCGTCAAAGCTCCCGCCGCATATGGCGGAACTGGTATTGTGTGAACTGGGCGAACAGGGTGTTTTTATCTTTCAGGCGCACCGGCAGGTGGGTGCCGTCCAGCATCTCGAAAGCGTCGCCGTCCAGCCGCAGCACCTTGTCCATGTTCAGGATGACGCCCCGGTTGCAGACGAGGAAATTTTCCTGCGCCCGCAGCAGCTGCTCCACCTGTGCGAAGGTGGAGACGGCCCGGCACTCGCCGTCATCGGTGACGACCCGGACATAGTGGTTCTGGGACATGGCGTACTGGATCTTCCGCAGTGGCAGCTGCACGGTCTGCCGTGCGATGCGGACGTCCAGCTCCGGCTCGGCCCGGAAGAGCACCCGCCGCAGCTCATCGGCCAGCTGAAAGAGCTTCTCTTCCCGGTAGGGCTTGAGCAGATAATCGAAGGGGTGGACGGGAAATGCATCCCACACATACTCCGGCGATGAGGTCACAAAGACCAGCGGCAGGTCCGGGTCGGTGCGGCGCAGGGTGCGGGCTGTGTCGATGCCGTTGGTTCCCTCCATGCAGATGTCCAGAAAAACGGCCTGATAGGCCCGGGAGGGAAACGCCTGCAAAAAGGCGTCGCCGCTCTCGAAGTGGTCACAGACCAGAATGTATCCATTGCCGAACGCCAGCCGGAGCAGACCTTCCAGCCGCTGGGCGTCGGGCAGGCGGTCTTCTACGACCGCGAATCGAAGCTCCATCCTCTCATATGCCTCCTTACGCTCCTATTATAACACACCCGCGCAGCCTTGAGGACAGTCATTCACGCAGGAAATGACCCCTTTCACGCAGGTTTGGCAGCAAAAAAGAGAGACCGGGCGGGCCGGTCTCTCTTTGAAAGAGGATATGGGATTCAGTGCCTGCTCATGGCGCAGACCATCCGGATGAACTCCCGCACCTGCGGCAGCTCACTTTCGCGCTTGCGGTAGAGCAGATAAGTAGAACGGGTAAGAGGGGTGCCGTCGGCGAAGAAGAGCGGCTCCGAGATGCCGTCGAAGTAGTTCAGGCAGATGGACGGCACGATGCTCCAGCCAAGACCGGCATTGACCATGGCCACGCAGGTGGACAGCCCATCCACATTCAGCTGGGCGTCCGGCTCCATCTTGTGCTCCATCAGCCAGCGGGCTTTCATGCTCATGTGCTCGGGGTCAGAGTCCCGGCCGATGTAGCGCAGCTCGCGCAGGGGCACGCTGGCATTCTCCCGGCTGCGGATGAGGCAGACCGGCTCCCGCTCTAACAGGATCTTGCCCTCGTCCCAGTCGTATTCACCCCGCACGATGGCGAGGTGGACGCTGCTGTCCTGCAGCGTCCGGAGACAGTCACGGCTGTGGTTGGTGGAGACTCTGAGGGTGACGTCCGGGCACTGAGCCGTGTAGGCCGCCAGAACCTGCGGCAGACGGTATTTGGAGTAGTCGATGGAGACCTCAATGCGCAGGGTGCCGCAGATGGTGTCCTTGCGCATCTGCAGCTGCTCCCGCAGGGTGTTGAGCTCCCGGGCGGTGCGCTGGATGACCTCCCGTGCGGCCTCCCCGGCGGGGGTCAGGGTGACGCCCTGTTTGCTGCGCAGGAAAAGCGCTGCCCCCAGATCTGCCTCCATGTTCTGGAGCCGCTTGCTCAGGGTGGGCTGGGAGAGGTAGAGCTTTTCTGCGGTGCGGGTCAGGTTGCCGGTGTCGGCCAGCGTCAGGAAGATCAGCAGGTCTTTTTCGTCCATGGGATGTCCCCGTCCTTTTCGTGGTATTTCTTTCAGTATACCGTTTTGCGGACGGAAGCGCAAGGCGGCAGAGCGGCGATCATCTATTGGCGGCGTGGTAGATGGCGATGATGTCGTCGAGGCCCAGCTTTTTGGCCGAGCCGAGGGCAGTGCCGGAGGCCTCGAGGCAGCGGCGGGCCATCTCGTTGATCTGTGCGTCGGTGGGGGCGATGCCCAGCTCGTGGAAGGAGGCGGGCATCCCGATGCTGTGGTAAAAGTCTACCATCGCGTCAATGCCCAGCAGGGCCACCTCTTCGTCGGTGCCGTCTGCCGTCACCCCCATGACATTCCGGGCAAAGCGGACGAAGCGGGGCAGGCAGTCCTTATAAACATACCGTGCCCAGCTGGGCCAGAGGGCGGCGAGGCCCGCGCCGTGGGTCACGTCGAACATACCGCCCATCTCGTGCTCCATTTTGTGGGACATGAAATCGCCGCTGGCGATGCCGCAGCCGGTGAGGCCGTTGTGAGAGAGGCTGCCCGCCCACATCACCTCGGCCTGGGCCTCATCGTTGGCGGGGTCGGTGTGGAGGATGCGGGCGTTCTTCATCACCGTGCGCAGCAGGCCCTCGGCCAGCGCGTCGGTCAGCTCCATGTTGCCGCCGTTGGTGAAGTAGCGCTCCATCGTGTGCATCATGATGTCGGCGCAGCCGGATTCAGTCTGGTAGTCGGGCAGGGTCTTGGTCAGCTCGGGGTCCATGATGGCGAACTTGGGGCGGCTGAGGTCGTCGTTGTAGGCCCGTTTCTGGTGGGTATCCTCGCGGGTGATGACACTGCTGTTGGAGGTCTCGCTGCCCGCCGCCGCGATGGTGAGGATGCTGGCCACAGGCAGGCACTTCTGGGCCTTGCGGGTGTGCTCGTACAGCTCCCAGACATCCTTGTCCAGCTCAGCGAGACCGTAGGCGATGGCCTTGGCGGTGTCGATGACGCTGCCGCCGCCCACTGCCAGAAGAAAGTCGATGCCATTCTCCCGGCCGATGCGGATGCCTTCGTAGACCTTGTCGAGATGGGGATTCGGCACGACACCGCCCAGCGTCCAGCTGGACAGGCCGGCCTCCGCCAGCGACTTCTCGGCCCGGTCGAGCACGCCGGAACGGATGGCACTCTTGCCGCCGTAGACCACGAGGACGCGGGTGCCGCCGTATTCGCGCACCAGCGCGCCCACGCGCTGTTCGGTGCCCTTGCCGAAGATGACCCGGGTGGGGGAGTAGAATTCGAAATTGCTTGCCATTGGCAGACGACCTCCTTTTTGGTTGGAACAAAATAAAACCTGCACTCTCCCGGCGGGAGGATGCAGGCTTCATTGGAAAACATCAGACAAAAAAACCTGCCGACACGAGGCGGTTGCAAGCCCTCTGTCGGCAGGATGCTTACTTCTTCGGAGTCATAGCCTCTTGACCTCGATTTCCTCATTTTTCGGTCTGTACCGGACGTTTCATGGAAGCTTCTCCTTTGAAACGATGAAGAACGATCAGCAGGGGAATGAATTTCTTAGTACATTGGAATGACCCTTTTCTTAACTGTTGGAGTGCGGGATACGAATCACAGAGATGAATTTCATATTACCACATTCTTTCGAGTTAGATTTGCGAAGGGAGCGTCATTACTAGTACATTGGAGTTTCTCCTTTGGAGTTATTCAAATACGATGCTCCGTACAAAAGCTTTCTTCATTTCGAATCACCTTCGGCGGATCTATTTGAACGCGAGGGATCTATTTCACAGACTGTACTGTTATCCGCTTTATTGAATGCTCAAGACCGGCTCTTGTTGTTGTGTTTTTATACGGGGGAAACATCCCGTTTGTGGTGAGCCTCTGTTTTGCTTCTCAGCGAACCCCGACAGTCTGTGCACACTGTGCGGGTTCCATATCAACCATCGGTCTTCGCTCCTTTCTTCTTAAAGTCAGCGGGGTGAGTTCTCATTTGAACTTCTGCTGTACTTCTCTGGTTTCTGGCTTTATTATACACGCACGAGCCTGTTTTGTCTATTCGCAGAGTGCACAATGAATTGGACATACTTTTTCAAGAAACGACCAAAAAACTGTGAGAGTCATACAAATATCAGGACGAAAGATTTTCCCTGCGCCAAAACCGTCTGTGGCTCCGGGCAGGGGAGGCGGTGCAGTAACGAATCTGCCCGAAAATTTTGGGTCGTTCGTGGAAGGATTTGCGCAAAACGGGAGAAAACGGCGAAAAACGCTTACGCGGAGCGGGAGTTTGTGCTATCATAGCGGGCAATGAATGGTAGTCGTGCAAAGACAGACGAAGGTTCCGCCCTCGTCTGTCTTTTTTTGTGCGGCGAAAGTTCCAGAAGACATTTTACCCACAACCAAAAATGAGGAGAAAACAAAAATGCCCAAGACCCTGCTTGAAAAAATCGTCTTTACTCTCGTGATGGCCGCGATCATGGTCTACGGAATGATCGTCTACAATGTCGCCCTCGCCACCGGCGGTGTGACCAACGCCACCTTCGGCATGGCGCTGCATGAAATGCCCATCATGGTGCCGGTGGCCTTCGTGCTGGAGTTTTTTGTAGTGGAAAAGCTGGCCACCGCACTGGCCTTCACCTTTATGCGCCCTTCGGATCGCCCCCAGTTCATCACCTATGCTATCTCCCTGATGATCGTCTGCATCATGTGCCCCATCATGAGCCTTGTGGCGACCGTGCTGTTCAAGGAGCCCAGCTTTGGGACGTGGGTGCATACCTTCGGCTGCAACTTCCCGATGGCCCTGTGCTGGCAGATGTTCTACTGCGGCCCGCTGGCCCGCTTTCTCTTCCGGCTCATCTTCCGCCGCGGGAAACAGTGAGCCTATTATAAACAGGTAATATTATATAAGTTTCCGGTTAACAAAATTTCAGGTATCAAGCGCTTGACAACTATATGAATTTTATATACCCGATATACATGGAGTGTATATTTCTGCCGAGAGTGTTTCATATTACCTCAAAAAATGAAACGAATCGCTAAAAAATGGCTAAGAAATTGGTTGAAATGGACAGTTTGAGAGCGAAATATTGTGCAAGATGTACGACAGTTTCGGCACAAGCGTGAAATAAGATATAACAAAAAGTAGAATATCGACCGAAGGGCTTATCAAATCGGCCCAATCGTGCTATGATACCAGACGCAAAAGGATGCGCTGAGCGCGGAAAGAGGGTGTGTTTCCATGAAAAACGGACGCACCTTCTTTGATTTTCGGCGCGGTCTCTTTGACTAGAGAAACGAAAGGAGATAGAGTGAAAACGAACCACACCCTTACGCTTCAAGATAAGACTCTGCTCAGAAAGGAGGCAAAGCGATGAACGCATTGACTGCGGCCCTGAAAGAAGAGCTGAACGTGGAGATGGTCTCCATCGGCGGCTTGCAGGTGCCGGAATCCGTGGTGGTGAGCTGGGGCATCATGCTCTTTCTGGTGATCGTCTCCATCCTGCTCACCCGGAACCTCAAGGTGGATCACATCTCCAAGCGACAGGCTGTCCTTGAGATGGTAGTCACCACCATCGACGGCTTCTTCATGGGCCTGCTGGGCGAGCAGGGAAGGCGGTATGTGCCCTACCTCATGACGGTGGCTCTCTACATCGCCTGCGCAAACCTCATCGGCGTGTTCGGCATCAAGCCCCCCACGAAGGATCTGAATGTCACCGCTGCGCTGGCACTCATGAGCATCTGCCTCATCGAGTATTCCGGCGTCCGTGCCCGGGGCGGCAAAGGCTTCCTGAAAAGCCTCACCGCTCCTACCCCCATCATGACCCCCATGAACATCCTCGAGATCGCCATCCGCCCCACCAGCCTGTGTATGCGACTGTTCGGCAATGTGCTGGGCGCTTTCGTCATCATGGAGCTGATCAAGCTGGTGGTCCCGGTGTTCGTGCCGGCCATCTTCAGCCTCTACTTTGATTTGTTCGACGGTCTCATCCAAACCTATGTTTTCGTCTTCCTCACCTCGCTGTTCATGAAAGAGAGCATCGGAGGAGAAGAGTGACCCACTCCAAAAGCCTCTCCCAAGGGGAGAGCCAAAGAAGAATATTGATTATAAAGGAGAAATAATTATGAACGGACTCGTAGCTCTGGGCGCTGGCATCGCAGCGCTGACTGGTATCGGCGGCGGCATCGGCATCGGCATCGCCACCGGCAAGGCAACGGAGGCCATCAGCCGCCAGCCGGAGGCTTCCGGCAAGATCCAGACCAACCTCCTGCTGGGCGCAGCTCTGGCCGAAGGTACTGCCATCTTCGGCTTCGTCGTTGCTCTGCTTATCATCCTGTTCCTGGGTTGATCACGGAGGCATGACGAATGCTGACTCTGAATCTGAACCTTCTGTATACAGTCGTCAACATTCTGGTTCTGTTTTTGCTGCTGCGCAAGTTCCTGTACAAGCCTGTCATGAACATCATCGCGCAGCGCCAGAAGCAGGTGGATGACGCCCTGAACGCCGCCGAGACCTCCAAGCAGGAGGCCGCAGCGACCCTGAACGACGCGCAGGCTAAGCTGCGCAATGTGGACGCCGAGGCAGCAGCCCGCCGCACGGCCTACGAACAGCAGGCCGAAAAGGACAAGCAGCAGCTGCTGGCTGATGCCCAGAAGCAGGCCGACGCCATTCTGGCCGAGGGCAAGGCCGCCGCTGAGGCCGAGCGCCAGCACAAGCTGCGTCAGGCCGACGCCCAGACCACCGCACTGGCCCGCGCCATGTGCGAGAAGCTGCTGGCCCGCAGCCTGAACGAGCAGGACGACGCACGCCTGCTGGACGACCTGTTGGAGAAAGCGGGGGCTGAAAATGGCAAGTGAATTCAGCAAGGAGTTCTTTGAGGCCAACCGCATCGTCAAAGCGGACCTCCGTGCCGCCCGCACCCCCCGCGAGGAGGATCTGGACCGGATCAAGAAAGAGGTCTGCAAGCTGTACGACGCCACCGAGGTCATCCTGAATGTCACGGTGGACGACAGCCTCCTCTCCGGCTATGTGCTCCAGATCGGCGACCGCGTCTTTGACAACTCCGGCCGTCACGCCATCGACCAGATGATGGCCGACAAGCCCTCTCTGGCCACCCTCAAGACCCGCATCGAGGACTACAAGCCCGCTGCCACCAGCGAGGAGGGCGGCGTGGTCGTCTCCTCTGCCGACGGCATCGTGGAAGTAGAAGGAATGGACCGCGCTGTCTACGGCGAGATCGTCACCTTTGAGAACGGTGCAAAGGGCATGGTGGAGAGCGTCGAGCCGGGCCGTCTGGGCATCATGCTCTTTGACGGCGCGGAGAGCGTCGGCGTCGGCACCATGGTCACCCGCAGCGGCAAGCGCGCGGGCATCCCGGTGGGCGAGGGCTTCCTTGGCCGTGTCATCGACCCTCTGGGCGAACCCATCGACGGCAAAGGCCCTGTCGAGGCTGTGGGCTACAACCCCATCGAGAAGCAGGCCCCCGGCATCCTCGAGCGCCAGAGCGTGGACACCCCGCTCCATACCGGCATCCTCGCCATCGACTCCATGTTCCCCATCGGCCGCGGCCAGCGTGAGCTGATCATCGGCGACCGCCAGACCGGCAAGACCTCCATCGCCACCGATGCCATCCTGAACCAGAAGGACACCGGCGTGCTCTGCATCTATGTCGCCATCGGCCAGAAGGCTTCCTCCATCGCCCGCGTGGCCGAGGACCTGAAAAAGCATGGTGCCATGAGCTACACCACCATCGTGGCGGCGACCGCCTCCGACAGCGCCCCGCTGCAGTACATCGCCCCCTATGCGGGCACGGCGCTGGCCGAGTACTTCATGGCGCAGGGCAAGAGCGTCCTCATCGTCTACGACGACCTTTCCAAGCATGCGGTGGCCTACCGTGCCATCTCGCTGCTGCTCCGCCGCTCTCCGGGCCGTGAGGCCTACCCCGGCGACGTCTTCTATCTGCACTCCCGTCTGCTGGAGCGCTCCTGCCGGATGAGCGACGCGCTGGGCGGCGGCTCCATCACCGCTCTGCCTATCGTGGAGACGCAGGCCGGCGACGTGTCCGCCTACATCCCCACCAACGTCATCTCCATCACCGACGGACAGATCTTCCTTGAGAGCGCCCTCTTCAACGCCGGCAACCGCCCGGCCGTCAATGTGGGCCTGTCCGTCTCCCGTGTGGGCGGCGCAGCCCAGACCAAGGCCATGAAGAAGGCCAACGCCAACCTGCGCATCGAGCTGGCCCAGTACAAGGATATGGAGTCCTTCGCTCAGTTCAGCTCGGATCTGGACGCCGAGACCCGCCATCAGCTGGAACACGGCAAGGCCCTGACCGAGATGCTCAAGCAGCCGCTCTATCAGCCCAAGACCGACGCCGAGCAGGTGGTCATCCTCGTGCTGGCCTCCCACGGGATGCTGGACGATGTGCCCCTCGCGGAACAGCGGGCACGCACCGCCGCCTTTGTGCGTCAGTTCCATGCAGACGTGTCCGGCACGATGGACGCCATCACGGCCACCGGCAAGCTCACCCCCGAGCAGACCGACACCATCCTGAACGCATGGAAGGCCTACGAGGGAGGCGAGAGTCATGGCGTCCAGTAAGCTGCTGAAAGAGCGCATCGAGAGCATTCAGGACACCCGCAAGATCACGAATGCGATGTATCTGATCTCTTCCTCCAAACTGCGCAAGGCACGCAGGAATTACCAGAACGTCCTGCCCTACTTCACCCGCATGAGGGACACCATCTCCCGTGTCGTCCCCCATCTGCCCGAGGAACCGGTGCACCCGTATTTCCACGAGCGGCAGCGGGAGGACGGCAACCCCCGCCGCGCCTATCTGGTGCTGACGGCGGACAAGGGCATGGCAGGCTCTTTCAATCAGAACGTGCTGAAGCTCCTGCTGGAAAAGGCCGATGAAAACGACCGGTTCTATGTCATCGGTCAGGTGGGCTACCGCGCCCTCCGCAAGGACCCCCGGCTGGTGAAGGAGTTCCAGTACGGCGCGACGGCACCGTCTTTGCAGCGTGCCCGTGACATCACGGTGGACGCCATCGACGATTTTAAGTCGGGCAAGCTGGATGAGATCTATCTCATCTATACCAAGATCCAGAACGCGCTCACCAGTGAGCCGGTCATGGAGCGGCTGCTGCCGCTGGACCGCGAGCATCTGCAGCCCGCTCCCAAGGGTCTGGGCGATCCCCGCGGCGAGGTGGAGCTGGTGCCCGATGCTTGGACAGTGTTCGAGCAGACCGCGCCCATCTATATGCACGGCATGATCTTCGGCGCCATGACCGAGAGCTTCTGCGCCGAGCAGAGCGCCCGCATGACGGCCATGGACTCGGCCACCAAGAGCGCAAACGATATGATCCGCGACTTGCAGCTGGAATACAACCGCACCCGCCAAGGCTCCATCACACAGGAGATCACCGAGATCATCGGCGGCGCGTCGGCGGTGAAGAATCAAGAATAACAAAACGAGGCAAATCTATGATACAGGGAACTATTATCCGCGTAGCCGGCCCTGTGGTGGACGTCCAGTTCGCCGCAGGCCGACTGCCTGCCCTGCAGGAAGCGCTGACCGTGACCGCAGAGGGCACTGAGCGCACGATGGAGGTGGCGCAGCACGTCAACGAATCGACGGTGCGCTGCATCATGCTCTCGGCCAGCGAAGGTCTGGGCAAGGGCATGGTGGTCACTGCCACCGGCCACGGCCTGACTGCCCCGGTGGGCGAGGCCACGCTGGGCCGTATGTTCGACCCGCTGGGCCGCCCCATCGACGGCAAGGGTCCGGTGGACGAGGTGCCCCACTGGCCCATCCACCGCAAGGCCCCCAGCTTTGCAGAGCAGAAGCCCGCTACTGAAATTCTGGAGACCGGCATCAAGGTCATCGACCTGCTGGCTCCCTACGCCAAGGGCGGCAAGATCGGTCTGTTCGGCGGTGCAGGCGTCGGCAAGACCGTCCTGATCCAGGAGCTGATCCATAATGTGGCCACCGAGCACGGCGGCTACTCCATCTTCACCGGCGTCGGCGAGCGCTCCCGCGAGGGCTGCGACCTCTGGGGCGAAATGAACGCCTCCGGCGTCCTCAACAAGACTGCGTTGGTCTTCGGCCAGATGAACGAGCCTCCCGGAGCACGTATGCGCGTGGCCGAGACGGGCCTGACCATGGCGGAGTATTTCCGTGAGGAGACGCATAAGGACGTGCTGCTCTTCATCGACAACATCTTCCGCTTCGTGCAGGCAGGCTCTGAGGTCTCCGCCCTGATGGGCCGTATGCCCTCCGCCGTCGGCTACCAGCCCACGCTGGCAAACGAGCTGGGCGCTCTGCAGGAGCGCATCACCTCCACCCGCGACGGCTCCATCACCTCGGTGCAGGCTGTCTACGTCCCTGCCGACGACCTGACCGACCCCGCCCCCGCCACCACCTTCGCCCATCTGGACGCTACCACCGTCCTGAGCCGTAAAATCGTGGAGCAGGGCATCTACCCCGCCGTGGACCCGCTGGCCTCCACCTCCCGTATTCTGGAAGCAGACATCGTGGGTGAGGAGCACTACCGCGTGGCCCGCAAGGTGCAGGCGACGCTGCAGCGCTATCAGGAGCTGCAGGACATCATCGCCATCCTCGGCATGGATGAGCTGAGCGAGGAAGACAAGCTCACCGTCACCCGTGCCCGTAAATTGCAGAAGTTCCTCTCCCAGCCCTTCGCGGTGGCCGAGAACTTCACCGGCCTGCCCGGCAAATATGTGCCGCTGGCCGAGACGGTCAAGGGCTTTGCCGCCATCGTGGACGGCAAGTGCGACGACCTGCCCGAGTGGGCCTTCTTCAACGTGGGCACCCTCGACGACGCCCGCAAGAAGGCAGCGGACAAGCTGGCGGAGGAAAAAGGCGGTGAGGCCTGATGAACAGCTTCATCCTCAACATCACGGCCTCCAGCGGTGAGTTCTATCAGGGCAGCTGCGAGAGCATGGTGCTGCCCGTGAAGGACGGCGTCTACGGTGTGCAGGCCGGTCACAGCCCGGTGCTGGTGGCCATCCACATGGGAATGCTCAAGTTCACCGTGGACGGCGAGACCCGGGAAATTCTGGTCGGTGACGGCATCGCCGAGGTGACGCCCACCTTCGTGCTTTTGCTGGTGGACAGCGCCGAGCGGCCCGAGGACATCGACAAGAACCGCGCCGAGGCCGCCCGCATCCGCGCCGAAGAGCGCTTGCAGCACAAGCAGAGTATGCACGAGTACTATCAGACAAAGATCGCCCTCGACCGTGCCATGCAGCGGCTGCAGACCGCATCCAAATACAAGCGTTAAGACTCCTTTCGAACATAAGCGATATTTCTCCAATTTCTCCAAAGCAGAGGGCCTGCCTGTCCATTTTACGGATGGGTGGGTCCTTTTGCGTTTCCTTTGACAGAGAAGGGGGAAAGTGATATGATTCTGGTATCCCCAAAGGAAAGACGGCCCGCATGGGAAATGCGGAGCCGCCGGAGTCCATGGCAGACGGATATGGCAGACAGCAGAGAGCCGTACAGGCAGAAAGGGCGCAGTTATGACGCTTATGACAGTCCCCGCAGCAAGCATCGCAGGCATGGTATTTTCCCTTGTCGTCTCCTTCGCACTTCCCATAGGCCTTTTCATCTACGCAAAGAAGAAGCTGGGCGCGAAGGCGGCACCGTTCTTTATCGGGTGCGGCGTTTTCTTCGTGATGGTGGTGATGCTGGAAGCTGCCATCCATCGCATCGTGTTCCAGCTGGCCGGAGAAGCGCTGACCGGAAGCGTGATCCTATACGCAGTCTATGGCGGCCTGATGGCAGCACTTTTTGAAGAGACTGGCCGTTACATCGCCATGAGGTTTCTGGTGAAGCCGATGGACTTTCCGAATGCCTTTATGTATGGTGCCGGACACGGCGGCGTGGAGGCAATGCTTCTGTGCGGCGTGGCATCCATCAGCAACATCGCAAGTGCCGTGATGATAAACTCCGGCACCATGTCTGCACAGCTGGCGTCTCTTGACGCAAAGAAGGCGGCAGACACGGCAGCGGCTCTTTCGGCGCTGTGGACGACACCGAGCCTGACGTTTTTTGCAGGCGGCGTAGAGCGGCTTTTGGCGGTGGTGCTCCATGTGAGCCTTTCGATTCTGGTGTTCCAGTCCATCCGCAAAAAGTCCCGGAAAGACCTGCTCAATGCGTATCTGTTCCACTTCGTCATCGATTCGCTGGCCGTTCTGCTCAGTGCAGTGGCATCTGTCTGGGTGGTGGAGCTTGTCGTTGCACTCGTGACCGGCGGGGCTGTCCTGATGGCAAAGTATGCCTGTATGGAAGAGTGAACGCACGGAAATATTCTTGATATATAAGTATATAAAAGTCCCCTCTTCGTCATTGGAGCAAGAACCGTGACGAAGAGGGGACTTTCGATTTCTGTTACTTTTTCTCGTGGTCAGACCAGCCGCTGGAGCTTATAATATCGCCGTCCGGCGTGCACCAAAGGGCCTCCACGCCGTCGAGGGACTCGACGAGCTTCTGACCATCCTCAAGGGACATACAGAACAGGCCGGTGGTGAGGCAGTCGGCCGCGCCGGAGTCGGGGGAGAGGACGCTGACGCTGTCGAAGTAGCGGGCGGGCCAGAGGGTGTCCGGGTCGATGAGATGGTGGTAGCGCACGCCGTCTACGACGTAGTACCGCTGGTAGTTGCCGCTGGTGACGAGGGCCATGTCGCTCATGTTGACACCGGAGACGTAGGAGGAGCTGGCGGTGTAGACCTCGGAGGAGTTCCACGGGTTTTCCACGCCGCCCGACCACTGGGAGCCGTCGGGTTTTGTGCCGATGGCGCGGAGGTTGCCGCCCACGCTGATGAGGGCGCTGGTCAGGCCCCGGGCCTCAGCAGCCTGCGCCACCATCTCGACGGCATAACCCTTGCCCACGCTGCCCACGTCGAGGGACATGGCGGGGTCGGAGAGGTAGACCGTCTTGGCCTCCTCGTCGATGACGAGGTCAGAAATATCACAGTGCTGTGCGGCGGCATCCAGCGCTTCCTGCGAGGGCAGCTGGTTGTCCGCCTCGCTTTCGGTGGCCTCAGCGGCCTCGCGGCAGTCGTGCCAGATGCGGAGGACGCTGCCCATGGCGATGTTCAGCTTGCCGCCGGTGGTGTCGTACATCTGCCGGGCCAGCTCCAGCATCCCGAGGATCTTATCGTCCACCTGAACCGGGGCAGTGCCCGCGTTGTCGTTGATGGTCTTGACGTTCACCACACCGTCGTAGTCGTTGTAGATGTCGTAGAGACGGTGGTATTCCAGCAGGTCGGCGTGGAGGGCGTCCATCTGGCGGTTGAACTCCTCCTCGCTGTCGCAGTAGGCGATGACCTGCGTTACGGTGTCAAAAGCGTCGTAAAAGATGGTGCTGTACCGCTGGGCATCCGCGCTCACGCCGGAGGCCGCAGGCTTTTGAGATGAGCCGCAGGCAGCAAGGAGGCTCAGGCAGAGCGTCCCGGCCAGCAGGGTAGAAACAAAGCGCTTGATGCTCATGCCTGCTCCTTTGCCGCAGCCGTGAAGGCGGCGTGCTCCTCAGACAGGTGAGCCAGCAGGTCGCCGAAGACCCAGTTCTTGTTGGAGGGGGTGATGACGGCCTTGAGGGGAATGTTCACCTGCGCCTGCTTCATGAGGTCCAGCAGGGTGTCGAGGTCTTTTTCCCGGAAGTTTGCCAGCACCAGCGCAGGAGGATAGGCACCCGGTTCCAGCACGAGGGTGCGGGAGGTCTTGACCTCCACCTCGCCCAGCAGCTGGGCGACGGTCTTGCCTGCGTCGGCGGGGGAGACGGACAGCAGCTTCATGCCGAAGGCGGGGGCCATCCCCTCAAGGATGCCCCGGTCGGCGGCGGACAGGTTCCAGCCCAGCGCCAGCGGGACGCCGGCATTCTGGTTGCGTGCGATATGTGCTTTCATTGCATCGTACCTCTTTTTCAAAGGATAAATCAAAATACACTATAGTATACCATAAAGAACGGAAAAAGAAAACGCGGCCCAAAGAAAAAACGCCCTCCGAAGAGGGCGCACGGTGCAAAACTCAGTTCATCTTCTTGCCGAAGAACTCCACCTCTTTGCCGATGAAGTCCATCAGCTCGTCGAACTGGTCGGGGGTCAGGCTCTGGGCACCGTCGCACTTGGCCTTGGCGGGGTCGTTGTGGACCTCGATCATCAGGCCGTCGGCACCGGCGGCGACGGCGGCCTTTGCCAGCTGAGGCACCATCCATGCGTGGCCGCAGGCGTGGCTGGGGTCCACGATGACGGGCAGGTGGGTCATCTTGTGAAGCATGACCACACCGGCGAGGTCGAGGGTGTTCCGCATACTGGTCTCGAAGGTGCGGATGCCGCGCTCGCAGAGGATGACGTTCTCGTTGCCCTCGGCCATGATGTACTCGGCGCTCATGACGAACTCCTCCAGCGTGTTGGCAAGGCCGCGCTTGAGCAGGACGGGCTTCTTCTGACGGCCCACGGCCTTGAGCAGCTCGAAGTTCTGCATATTGCGGGCGCCGACCTGAATGAGGTCCACATTCTCAAAGAGGGGCAGATGCTCGGTGTTCATGATCTCGGTGACGATGGGAGAGCCGGTGGCACGGCGGGCCAGCTTGAGCAGGTCGAGGCCCTCGCTGCGCATCCCTTGGAAAGAATAAGGGGAGGTGCGGGGCTTGAATGCGCCGCCGCGCAGCAGGGAGGCACCGGCGGCCTTGACGCGCTGGGCGCAGTAGGTGATCTGGGCCTCGCTCTCAATGCTGCACGGGCCTGCGATGACGGCAAAACTGCCGCCGCCGATCTTCACGCCCTCCACATCAATGACGCTGTCGTCCGGATGGAATTTGCGGTTGGCTTTCTTGTACGGCTCCGAGACGCGGCGGCAGGTCTCGACCACCGGATTTGCCAGCACCCAGCTCTCGGCGATGGCCTTGGTGTCGCCGATGAGTCCGAGGATGTGGGTGTCGCTGCCCTTGGAGTCATTGATCTGCAGGCCCATGCCTTCCAGCTCGCGGCAGAATTCGTGGACCTTGGCTTCGGGGGCGTCCTGTTTGAGTACGATGATCATGGCGGGTTCTCCTTTTCCTATTTCCGTACGGCAGGGGAGAGGAAGCCGCCTTGCCGCAGATGTTTCAGTATCATGAACTTCACTATCGTGAAGTGACGGGGCATGGACATAGCATATCACTTCAGTTTCATGAAGTCAAGAGCTTTCTCAAAAGTTTTTGAATTTTGGGAGAGAAAGTGGTAGAATAAATCTGGACTCAACCTCTCAGTCTCGCTTCGCTCGACAGCTCCCCTACCGAGGGGAGCCTCTGGCGAAGAGGAGAAGTTTTCCGCTATGCCAAGGCCTCCCCTCGATAGGGGAGGTGGCACGCCGTAAGGCGTGACGGAGAGGTTAATACAACAATAGAGGTCTTACATATGGGCAAAGAAGCAAAAACGAACGCCATGCGCATCTTGGAGCGGGCCAAGGTGGCCTACACCGCGCATGAATATCCCCACGAAGAGGGCGTGGCGGTGGACGGCGTGAGCGTCGCCGCCAGCATGGGCGAGGACCCCGCCTGCGTCTACAAGACGCTGGTGACGCAGGGGGCCAGCAGGAACTACTTTGTTTTCGTCATCCCGGTGGCAGCGGAGCTTGACCTGAAGGCCGCCGCCCGCAGCGTGGGTGAAAAGAGCGTGGCGATGATCCACGTTGCCGACATCAACAAAGTCACCGGCTATGTCCGGGGCGGCTGCAGCCCGGTGGGCATGAAGAAGCAATACACCACCGTTTTCGACGAGAGCGTGCTGAGCCAGCCGAAGGTCTACGTCTCCGGCGGGCGCATCGGCACGCAGGTGTGCTGCGCCGCTGCCGACCTCATCAAGGCTGCACGGGCAACGACCGCGAAGATCATCTTCTGAAAAGCCTCGCAGGCGCGTTGCGTCAGCTCTCCCGGAGGGAGAGCCTTTAAAAGAATATTTATTATAGAAAGTTTCTCCAAGAAGTCGTACTTAAAAAGAAAAACGATGTCGAAACTGCACAAAATTTTAGAAAGTTTTTTGACAGCAGAGAACACAAGGGAAAATTTGCCCGAACGCTCTTTGCAAAGGCGTTTTTTTGCCGTATACTGTATCTAGACGGCGGACGGAAGGGCAGGCAAACTCTTTTTTCAGCCGGAAAGAACAGCGTGGACAACGAGGTTTGCGGAGGAGGAGCAGAATGTGGAATGAGCTGCTGAGTACCAAGTGCCGTCTCGGCGCGGGGATGCATCAGGGCCTTCGTGTAACCTGCTGCGAGTCTATGCTGTCGCAGATGAAATAAAAGGCCGTGGTGTAGGTGCATCACAGCCTTTTTTGTTTTTGTGTCGTGGGATTTTGAGAAAGAGAGGTTGGATACAGATGATTCGTAAAGTGGCAGTCATCATGGGTTCGGATAGTGATTGGCCGGTGGTCAAGGGGGCCTGCGCCCAGCTCAAGGCGCTGGACATCCCCTTTGAGGCCCACATCCTGTCGGCCCACCGCACCCCCGCCGAGGCGGCGGACTTCGCAAAAAAGGCAAAGGCAGACGGCTTCGGCGTCATCCTCTGCGCGGCGGGCATGGCAGCACATCTGGCTGGTGCTTTCGCCGCCAACACCACCCTGCCGGTCATCGGCATCCCGATGAAGGGCGGCGCGATGGACGGTCTGGATGCACTGCTGGCCACCGTCCAGATGCCCAGCGGCATCCCGGTGGCTACGGTGGCCCTGAACGGCGCAAAGAACGCCGCATGGCTGGCTGCTGAGATCTTGGCCCTCGGCGACGAGGCGCTGGCCGACCGGCTGGAGGCTGAGCGCACCGCGATGGCGCAGCAGATCGCCGCAAAGGAAGAAAAACTGCAGAAAGAGATCGAGGAACTGTAATGTCTGATTTTGCATACCCGCTTCACGAAGAGTGCGGCGTTTTCGGCATCTATGACCGTGCAGGCACGGAGGATGTGGCGGCTGCCGCCTACTCGGCCCTGTACGCTCTGCAGCACCGTGGGCAGGAGAGCTGCGGCATCGCCGTGAACGATGACGGCGTCATCAACGGCCACCGGGACCTCGGCCTTGTCAATGAGGTGCTCACCCCGGCGGTGCTGGCTTCGCTGGCAAAGCCCACGGCCCATATGGCCACCGGCCATGTCCGCTACGCCACCGCCGGCAGCCGCGTCCGGGCCAACGCCCAGCCCATGATCGTCCGGCATGGCCGGGGCACCATGGCCCTCTGCCACAACGGCAACCTGACGAACGCTCTGGAGCTTCGCCGCCAGCTGGAAAACGAGGGCGCTATCTTCCACGGCTCCTCCGATACCGAGGTCATCTGCTACCTCGTCACCCGCAACCGCCTGCGGATGGGAAGCATCGAGATCGCCATCAGCAAGACGATGGATGTCCTCGAGGGCGCCTACAGCCTCGTGGTCATGTCGGCCACCAAGCTCATCGCGGCCCGCGACCCCCGGGGCTACCGGCCTCTGTGCATCGGCACCCTGCCCGGCGGCGGCTATGCCTTCGCCAGCGAGAGCTGTGCGCTGGACGCCGTCGGTGCGACGCTGCTGCGGGATGTGGAGCCGGGCGAGATCGTCATCGCCGACACCAAGACCGGTGAGCTGCGCTCCATCAAAGACCACTGCGGCCGTCCCGACCGCCAGATGTGCGTCTTCGAGTTCATCTACTTTGCCCGCCCTGACAGCATCATTGAGGGCAGCTCGGTGCATGAGGCCCGCAAGCAGGCAGGCCGCTTCCTCGCACAGGAACACCCCGTAGAGGCCGATGTGGTCATCGGTGTGCCGGACTCCGGCCTCGATGCGGCCCTCGGCTACTCGCAGGAGAGCGGCATCCCCTACGGCATCGGCTTCATCAAGAATAAATACATCGGCCGCACCTTCATTCAGGGCAGCCAGAAGCAGCGCGAGAACAGCGTCCGCATCAAGCTGAACGTCGTGTCCAGCACCGTCAAGGGCAAGCGGGTAGTGCTGGTGGATGACTCCATCGTGCGCGGCACCACCTCCGCCCGCATCATCAAGCTGCTGCGGGACGCCGGAGCGAAGGAAGTCCACTTCCGTGTTTCCGCGCCCCCCTTCAAATATCCCTGCTATTTCGGCACCGATATCCCCGACCAGAAGCTGCTGGTCGCCACCGGCCGCACGGTGGACGAGATCAACGAGATCATCGGGGCCGACACGCTGGGCTACCTTTCGACGGAGCACGTCGTCCGGCTGGCCCAGAACGCGAACGGCGGCTTCTGCACTGCCTGCTTCACCGGCCAGTACGCCGTGAAGCCGGAAGAGGTGCTTTCCACCGATATTCATGAACGCCACCTGAATGACCGTCCCAAGGACGAGAAAAAGTTAGGAGAGTAACAATGGAAAAGAGCTATTCGGAAAGCTATGCAGCCGCAGGTGTGGACATCACCGCAGGCTACCGTTCGGTCGAACTCATGAAGCAGTATGTGGCCCGCACCATGAACGAGCACTGCATCGGCGGGCTGGGCGGCTTCGGCGGCCTGTTCGAGCTGGACTGCACCGGCTATCAGCACCCCGTCCTCATCTCGGGCACCGACGGCGTGGGCACCAAGCTGAAGATCGCCATGATCCTGGACAAGCATGACACCATCGGCATCGACTGCGTGGCCATGTGCGTCAACGATGTCATCTGCGCCGGTGCGAAGCCGCTGGTCTTCCTCGACTACATCGCCTGCGGCCGGAACATCCCCGAGAAGATCGCCGAGATCGTCAAGGGCGTGGCCGAGGGCTGCGTGCAGGCCGACTGTTCTCTGGTGGGCGGCGAGACCGCAGAGCACCCGGGCATGATGCCGGAGGAGGAGTACGATCTGGCCGGCTTCACCGTGGGCGTCGTGGACAAGGAAAAGATCCTGAGCAACGAGACCATGAAGCCCGGCGACGTCATCATCGCCCTGCCCTCCACCGGCGTCCACTCCAACGGATTCTCGCTGGTGCGCAAGATTTTCGACATCGACGGCGACCCCGCCGTTCTCAAGACTACCCCCGCAGAGCTGGGCGGCAAGACCCTCGGCGAGGCCCTGCTGGCCCCCACTAAGATCTACGTTAAGCCGGTGCTGAAGGTGCTGGAAGAGGTGGATGTCAAGGGCATCTCCCACATTACCGGCGGCGGCTTCTACGAGAACATCCCCCGCAGCCTGAAGAAGGGCTGCTGCGCCCGCATTAAGAAGGAGGATGTCCGCACTCCGGCCCTCTTCCAGCTGATGCAGAAGACCGGCAATATCTCCGAGCATGATATGTTCAACACCTTCAACATGGGCGTCGGCATGGTGCTGACCGTCCCCGCCGAGCAGGCCGACAAGGCACTGGACATCCTCCACGCCAACGGTGAGCCGGAGGCCTATCGTCTGGGCGTCATCGCAGAAGGTGAGGGTGTCGAGCTGTGCTGAACATCGCTGTGTTAGTGTCCGGCGGCGGCACCAATTTGCAGGCCCTGCTGGACAGTGAGGCCCGGGGCGAGAACCCGAACGGCAAGATCACACTGGTGGTGGCATCCAAGCCCGGCGTCTACGCGCTGGAGCGCGCAGCCAAGGCAGGCGTCGAGGGCGTGGTCGTCCGCCGGAAGGACTACGCCACCAGCGAGGCGTTCGACGCCGCCCTGCTGAAGACGCTGAAGGAACACGACATCGACCTCGTGGTGCTGGCGGGCTTCCTCTCGGTGCTCGGTCCCAGCGTCATCGAGGCCTATCCCCGCCGTATCCTGAACATCCACCCCGCCCTCATCCCGTCCTTCTGCGGGCCGGGTATGTACGGCCTGCGCCCCCACGAGGCCGCGCTGGCCCGGGGCTGCAAGGTGACGGGCGCCACCGTCCACTTCGTCAATGAAGAGTGCGATGGCGGGCCGATCCTGTTACAAAAGGCCGTGGACATCCTGCCCGGCGACACCCCCGAGGTGCTGCAGAAGCGGGTGATGGAGCAGGCCGAGTGGAAGCTGCTGCCGCAGGCGGTGGCGATGGTCTGCAGCGGAGAGGTTTAACGATAGGAGAAAGACAATGGAAAAAATCGACCTGAACGAATATCTGGCCTCCAACGAGTACCCCGGCCGCGGCATCGCGGTGGCAAAAGCACCGGATGGCCGTCAGATGTTCATTGGCTATTTCATCATGGGCCGCAGCGAGAACAGCCGCAACCGGGTATTCGACCCGGTGCCCGAGCGGGGCGGCATCTGCACGATGGCGGCAGACCCGGCCAAGCTGGAGGACCCCAGCCTCATCATCTATAACCCCGTGCTGACCCTCGGCAAGACCCACATCGTCACCAACGGCGACCAGACCGACACCATCTTTGACGAGATGAGCCGGGGCCGCAGCTTTGCCGACGCCCTGCGCACCCGCACCTTCGAGCCGGACGAGCCGAACTACACCCCCCGCATCTCCGCTGTGGTGTACGCTGACGGCAGCTATCAGATGAGCATCCTGAAGTCTGCTGACGGCAACGGCGAGAGCGTGCAGCGCTATTTCTTCGACTACCCGCAGCCCGTGGCCGGGGAGGGTCACTTCATCAGCACCTATAAGCACAACGGCAGCCCCATCCCCAGCTTTGAGGGCGAGCCGCTCCGTTTCGCCTGCCCCCGCACCATCGGCGATTTCGCCCATGGCCTGTGGCAGAACCTGAACCCCGACAACAAGGTCAGCCTCTTCGCCCGGGTCATCGACCTCGAGACCGGCGAGAGCGGCGACATGATCTTCAACAAATACGACGCTGTGTGCAGCGACCTCGACGATCCCGAGGAGCCGGAGCTGCTGCCCGAGGAGCTGGAGCTGCTGAAGAAGCTCGACGCCGAGGAAGAATAACACGAGATACAAGGAGGATGCACCAAATGAATGAACTTGCGCTGAAGTACGGCTGCAACCCCAACCAGAAGCCCAGCCGCATTTATATGGAGGACGGCTCTGACCTGCCCGTCACCGTCCTGAACGGCAAGCCGGGCTACATCAATTTTCTGGATGCCCTCAACTCCATCCAGCTGGTCAAGGAGCTGAAAGAGGCCTGCGGCCTGCCTGCCGCCGCCTCCTTCAAGCACGTCTCCCCGGCGGGCGCGGCCCTCGGCCTGCCCCTGAGCGAGGTGGAGCGGAAGATGTACCACATCGCCCCGGACATGGAGCTTTCGCCGCTGGCCTGCGCCTATGCCCGCGCCCGCGGCGCAGATCGGATGTCCTCCTTCGGCGACTGGATCGCCCTCTCCGACGTCTGCGATGTGCCCACGGCAAAGCTCATCCAGCACGAGGTGTCTGACGGCATCATCGCCCCGGGCTATGAGCCGGAGGCCCTGACCATCCTCGCCGGGAAGAAGAAGGGAAACTACAACGTGGTCGCCATCGACCCTGCCTATAAGCCCGCCTCCGTGGAGCACAAGCAGGTCTACGGCATCACCTTCGAGCAGGGCCGCAACGAGCTGGTCATCAACGCCGACACCATGCTGAACAACTGGGTCACGGAGAACAAGACCGTGACCGAGGAGCAGAAGCGCGACCTCATCATCGCCCTCATCACCCTGAAATATACCCAGTCCAACAGCGTCTGCTACACCGCAGGCGGCCAGACCATCGGCGTGGGCGCAGGCCAGCAGAGCCGCATCCACTGCACCCGTCTGGCGGGCCAGAAGGCCGACAACTGGCAGCTGCGCCATATGCCGAAGGTGCTGGACCTGCCCTTCCGTGACGATGTGGCAAAGCCCAACCGTGACAACGCCATCGATGTCTACATCGGCGACACCCCCGAGGACGTCATCGGCGACGATGTCTGGGCCGAGACCTTCACCCGTCAGCCTGAGCCGCTGACCGTTGAGGAAAAGAAGGAGTATTTGAGCCATGTCACCGGCGTCTGCCTCGGCTCGGATGCGTTCTTCCCCTTCGGCGACAACATCGAACGGGCACGCCGTTCCGGCGTCACCGCCATCGTCCAGCCCGGCGGCTCCATCCGTGACCAGCAGGTCATCGACACCTGCAATAAGTACGGCATTGCGATGGCCTTCTGCGGCATCCGGCTGTTCCATCACTAAGGGGGCATAAAAATGGCAAAGAAAATTCTGGTCGTTGGCGGCGGCGGACGTGAGCACGCCATCATCAAGGCACTGAAAAAAAGCCCCGACTGCGGTGAGGTCTGGTGTGCGCCCGGCAACGGCGGCATCGGCTATGATGCCCACTGCGTCAACATCAAGGCCACCGATGTGGAAACGATGGTGGGCTTTGCAGAGACGGAAAAGTTCGACTATGTCGTGGTAGCGCAGGACGACCCGCTGGCACTGGGCATGGTGGACGCTCTGGCAAAGGTCGGCATCCCGGCGTTCGGCCCGGACAAGGCTGCGGCCCGCATCGAGGCCTCCAAGGTCTTCTCCAAAGACCTGATGAAGAAGTACGGCATCCCCACCGCGAAGTATGAGACCTTCGACGACCCCGCCAAGGTCATGGAGTACATCAAGGCCGAGGGCAAGTACCCTGTGGTCATCAAGGCCGACGGCCTTGCGCTGGGTAAGGGCGTGCTCATCTGCGAGAACGAAGAGCAGGCTGCCGAGGGCGTCAAGGAGATCATGCTGGATAAAAAGTTCGGCGCTTCCGGCAACCATGTGGTCGTGGAGGAGTTCCTCACCGGCCCCGAGGTCAGTGTCCTCAGCTTCACCGACGGCAAGGTGGTCAAGCCGATGGTGTCCTCCATGGACCACAAGCGTGCCAACGACCACGACACCGGCCTGAACACCGGCGGCATGGGCACCGTCGCCCCCAACCCCTACTATACCCCGGCCATCGCCGCCGAGTGCATGGAAAAGATCTTCCTGCCCACCATCAAGGCCATGAATGCCGAGGGCTGCCCCTTCAAGGGCTGTCTCTACTTCGGCCTCATGCTCACTCCGGACGGCCCGAAGGTCATCGAGTACAACTGCCGCTTCGGCGACCCCGAGACGCAGGTGGTGCTGCCCCTGCTGGAGAGCGACCTGCTGAAGATCATGACCGCCTGCACCGAGGGCACGCTGGCCGACACCGAGGTGAAGTTCTCCGACGGCGCGGCTGCCTGTGTCATCCTCGCTTCCGGCGGCTACCCTGTGGCCTACGAGAAGGGCAAGCCCATCACCGGCCTTGTGGACGGTCAGCTGCCCGATGAGCCGGACGTCACGGTCTACCACTCCGGCACGGCCATCGCCGAGGACGGTCAGCTCGTCACCAACGGCGGCCGCGTGCTGGGCGTGACGGCCACTGCGCCCGGCCTGCCCCGGGCCATCGCCATTGCCTACGAGGCCGCAGAGCACATCCACTTCGATAAGCTGCACAAGCGCACCGACATCGGGATGCGGGCGCTGAAGGCGCTGGCGGAAGAATAACCTCTCAGTCTGCTTCGCAGACAGCTCCCCTATCGAGGGGAGCCTCTGGCGAAGAGGAAAACTTCTCCGATATGCCAAGGCCTCCTCTCGGTAGGGGAGGCGGCGCGGCGGAGAGGTTCTGCCCGGACGGAAAAATCGATACAGGAGGGAAATACCCAATGGTATATCGTATCTATGTTGAAAAGAAACCCGGCTTCGACGGCGAGGCCCAGAGCCTGCGCAACGAGCTGGTCTCGCTGCTGGGCATCAAGGAGCTGAGCGGCCTGCGGCTGCTCAACCGCTACGACGTGGAGGGCATCGACGAGGCATTGTTCGAGCAGTGCGTGCCCACTGTGTTCAGCGAGCCGCCGGTGGACAATACCTATGCGGAGCTGCCCGCTGCGGACGGCTGCGTGTCCTTTGCCGTGGAGTACCTGCCCGGCCAGTTCGACCAGCGCGCCGACTCTGCCGCCGAGTGCATCCAGCTCATCAGTCAGGGCGAGCGCCCGCTGGTGCGCTCTGCCCGCGTCTACCTGCTGGAGGGCACCCTGACCGACGAGCAGCTGGCCGAGATCAAGAAATACGTCATCAACCCCGTGGAGGCCCGCGAGGCTTCGCTGGACACCAAGGCTACCCTGAAGATGGAGTATCCCGTCCCCACCGAGGTGGCCGTTCTGGACGGCTTCAACGAGCTGGACGAGGAGGGCCTGAAGAAGTTCATCGATGAGAAGGGCCTTGCGATGGACCTCGGCGACATCAAGTTCTGTCAGAAGTATTTCCGCTCGGAGAAGCGCGACCCGACCATTACTGAGATCAAGATGATCGACACTTACTGGTCCGATCACTGCCGCCATACCACCTTCGGCACCATTCTGGACGACGTCCAGATCGACGATGCCGTGGTGCAGAAGGCATTTGACCGCTACATGGCCATGCGCGCCGACCTTGGCCGCGAGAACAAGCCCCGCTGCATGATGGACCTTGCCACCATCGGTGCCAAGGAGCTGAAAAAGCAGGGTGTCCTGAAGAACCTCGATGAGTCTGAGGAGATCAACGCCTGCACCGTCAAGATCAAGTGTGATGTCAACGGCAAGGACGAGGACTGGCTCTTCCTCTTCAAGAATGAGACCCACAACCATCCCACCGAGATCGAGCCGTTCGGCGGTGCGGCTACCTGCATCGGCGGTGCCATCCGTGATCCCCTGTCCGGCCGCAGCTACGTCTATCAGGCCATGCGCGTCACCGGCGCAGGCGACCCCCTCAAGCCCGTCAGCGAGACCCTGCCCGGCAAGCTGCCTCAGCGCAAGCTGGTGACGACCGCTGCCGCCGGTTATTCCTCCTACGGCAACCAGATCGGCCTCGCCACCGGTCAGGTGGATGAGATCTATCACCCCGGCTATGTGGCAAAGCGTATGGAAATCGGCGCTGTCGTGGGCGCGACTCCCGCTTCCCACGTCCGCCGCGAGTGCCCCGCCCCCGGCGACGTCATCGTCCTGCTGGGCGGCCGCACCGGCCGTGACGGCATCGGCGGCGCTACCGGCTCCTCCAAGGCCCACAAGCTGGACAGCCTCGAGCACTGCGGTGCCGAGGTGCAGAAGGGCAACGCCCCCATCGAGCGCAAGCTGCAGCGCCTGTTCCGCCGCGAAGATGCCTGCAAGATGATCAAGCGCTGCAACGACTTCGGCGCAGGCGGCGTTTCCGTCGCCATCGGCGAGCTGGCCGACGGCCTGTATATCGACCTGAACAAGGTCACGAAGAAGTATGACGGCCTCGACGGCACCGAGCTGGCCATCAGCGAGAGTCAGGAGCGAATGGCCGTGGCGCTGGCCCCCGAGGATGTGGACAAGTTCATCGCCATTGCCACCGAGGAGAACCTTGAGGCCACCCCCGTGGCGAAGGTCACGGAAGAAAAGCGTCTGAACATGGTGTGGAACGGCAAGTCCATCGTCAACATCAGCCGCGAGTTCCTGAACTCCAACGGTGCCGAGAAGCATCAGAACGTCCACATCGAGAAGGGCACCGTCTGGCAGCCCCAGTGGGCCGGTGTGACCTTCGAGCAGAAGATGAAGAACATGGTGGGCGACCTGAACGTCTGCAGCAAGAAGGGCCTTTCGGAGCGGTTCGACTCCACCATCGGCGCAGCCACTGTGCTGATGCCCTTCGGCGGCGCACGCCAGCTGACCCCCCAGAACGCCATGGTGGCCAAGCTGCCGGTGGACGGCGAGACCAACACCTGCTCCGGCATGGCATGGGGCTACAACCCCTATCTGATGAGCGCTGACCAGTATGTGGGCGCGCAGATGGCCGTGATCGAGAGCGTGACCAAGCTGGTGGCCAGCGGCTTCCGCTATGAGGACGCCTACCTGACGTTCCAGGAGTATTTCGAGCGTCTGGGCAATGTGCCGGAGCGCTGGGGCAAGCCGCTGGCCGCTCTGCTGGGCGCTCTGGATGCCCAGATGGGCCTCGGCATCGCCTCCATCGGCGGCAAGGATAGTATGTCCGGCTCCTTCGAGCAGCTGGATGTGCCTCCCACGCTGGTGTCCTTCGCCACGGCCATCGGCAAGGCCAGCCGCGTCGTCTCCACCGAGTTCAAGAAGCCGGAGAGCACGGTCGTCCTCCTCCGGCCCATCCTCGATCCGGCGACCGGCTGCCCCAACTTCTTCTCCCTGAAAGCCAACTATAAGATCGTCGAGCAGATGATGGAGGAGGGCATCGTGGCCTCCGCCTGCTCTGTGGGCTACGGCGGTCTGGCCGAGGCCCTCTTCAAGATGGGTCTGGGCAACCGCATCGGCTTCAAGATGATGACCAAGATGTCCACCCACGATATGTTCAAGCCCATGTACGGCTCCATCGTGCTGGAGATGGTCTCCGACGCCCCGGCCGGTGAGCTGCTGGGCGAGACCACGGCGGACTACGTCTTCGAGTGCTGCGGCGACAAGCTGGATATGGCACAGCTGCAGGAGATCTGGGAGTCCAAGCTCGAGCCGGTCTACCCCTACCGCAAGTCCGGCCCCGTCGTCGAGAAGATCAGCGGCAGCCTGACCGCTCCCGCTGCGCCCAAGATCGGCGTGGCAAAGCCGAAGGTCATCATCCCGGTCTTCCCGGGCACCAACTGCGAGTACGACACCGCCCGCGCCTTTGCCCGCGCCGGTGCCGACCCCGAGGTGCTGGTCATCCGCAACCTGACCCCCGCTGACGTCACTGCCAGCTGCGAGGCACTGGTGAAGGCCATCAACGAGAGCCAGATCGTCATGCTGCCCGGCGGCTTCTCCGGTGGCGACGAGCCGGACGGCAGCGCCAAGTTCATCGCCTCCTTCTTCCGCAGCCCGGCCGTCACCGAGGCGGTCCGCGACCTGCTGCAGCACCGTGACGGCCTGATGCTGGGCATCTGCAACGGCTTCCAGGCCCTCATCAAGCTGGGTCTGGCTGCTTACGGTGACATCCGCCCCATCACGTCCTGCGACCCGACCCTGACCTTCAACACCATCGGTCGCCACCAGAGTATGCTGGTGCGCACCCGCATCGCTTCCACCGGCAGCCCGTGGCTGTCCAAGTGCAGCGTGGGCGACCAGCACACCGTGGCCATCAGCCACGGCGAGGGACGCTTTGTGGCCCCCCAGAGCGTGCTGGATACCCTCATCGCCAACGGCCAGATCGCAACTCAGTACGTCGATCAGGACGACAACCCCAGCATGGACCTGCGGTATAACCCCAACGGCTCCGTCCTCGCCATCGAGGGCATCACCAGCCCGGACGGCCGCGTCTTTGGTAAGATGGGCCACTCGGAGCGCAGCGGCGAGTACCTCTACAAGAATGTCACCGGCGATAAGTATCAGCCGATCTTCGAGGGCGGCGTGGACTATTTCAAGATTTGATGGTAGAATAGAAGAAACTTACCCGATCCGCAAAGGCTCTCCCTTTGGGAGAGCTGGCGCGTGAGCGCCTGAGAGGGCAAGGATGTCAGGAAAGAGGGAAACATCGCTTGGACAAAGAGCCTGCTTATCACAGTACGGGATGCAGTTTGTCAGGCGGCTTGCCCTCTCCGGCATCGCAGGCGATGCCACCTCTCCCAAGGGGAGAGGCTTTTGGCAGCGTGACGGTAACTTTCTGGAAACGAATACCCAAGGAGGACAGCTTAATGTCTCAGCATGACCGTTATATCAGCCCCTTTTCCACCCGATATGCCTCCGATGAGATGCAGTACATCTTCTCGGACGACAACAAGTTCCGCACATGGCGCCGTCTGTGGGTGGCGCTGGCCCGGGCCGAGATGAAGCAGGGCCTGACCAATATCACCCCCGAGATGGTGGCCGAGCTGGAAGCTCATGTGGACGACATCAACTATGAGGTCGCCATCGAGAGGGAGAAGCTGGTGCGCCACGACGTTATGAGCCATGTCTACGCCTACGGCCAGCAGTGCCCCAAGGCAGCAGGCATCATCCATCTGGGCGCCACCAGCTGCTACGTCGGCGACAACACCGACATCATCGTGATGCGTCAGGGCCTTGAGCTGGTGCGCAAGAAGCTCATCGGCGTGCTGGCAAAGCTGGCCAAGTTTGCCGAGGAGTACAAGGATATGCCCTGCATGGCCTACACCCACTGCCAGCCCGCCCAGCCCACCACCGTGGGCAAGCGTGCCACCCTGTGGGCCAACGAGCTGGTGATGGACCTCAACGAGATCGACCACCGCCTTGCGACCCTGCAGCTGCGCGGTGTCAAGGGCACCACCGGTACGCAGGCCTCTTTCATGGAGCTGTTCAAGGGCGACGCCGATAAGATCCGCGCCGTGGATGCCTCTATCGCCGAGGAGATGGGCTTCGACCGCGAGGCCGTTATCCCGGTGTCCGGCCAGACCTACAGCCGCAAGGTGGATGCTTTCATCCTGAATGCTCTGGCCGGCATCGGCCAGAGCTGCATGAAGTTTGCCACCGACCTGCGTCTGCTGGCCAACTTCAAGGAGATGGAAGAGCCTTTTGAGAAGAACCAGATCGGTTCCTCTGCCATGCCCTACAAGCGCAACCCCATGCGCTGCGAGCGTATCTGCGCACTGAGCCGCTACTTGATGGTGGATGTGCTCAATCCCAGCTTCACCACTGGCACCCAGTGGTTCGAGCGGACGCTGGATGACAGCGCCAACAAGCGGGTGGCAATGGCCGAAGGCTTCCTCGCCACCGACGCCATCCTGAACATCATGCTCAACGTCACCGACGGCATCGTGGTCTACCCGAAGGTCATCCGCAGCCGCCTGATGGCGGAGCTGCCCTTCATGGCCAGCGAGAACATCATGATGCAGGCCGTGGAGAAGGGCGGCAACCGTCAGGAGCTGCACGAGCGCCTGCGCCAGCACGCCATCGCCGCCGGCAAGCAGGTCAAGGAAGAGGGCCTGCCCAACGATATGGTAGACCGTGTCGCCGCTGACCCCGCCTTTGGCCTGACCAAGGAGGAGATCACAGCGGGCCTTGTGCCCGAAAACTTCGTGGGCCGCGCTCCCCAGCAGGTGGAGGAGTTCATTGCCCACATCCTCAAGCCCATTTTCGACACGAATCCGGATGCTGTGGAGCAGCATGCGAATCTGAGTGTCTAAGGCTTCAAAACATTAGCTCACAAAGGGAGAACGCTGCTGCGCGTTCTCTCTTTTGTTTTGAGACAAAGTTTTTTTGGGCACTGCAAAAGCCTCTCCCAAAGGAAGAGCCTTGAACCGTTTTACCTAAAATGCTACAATATATCCGCACAAAACATTGAGAATCAGGAGAACACCATGCGACTCGACAAATATCTGGCCGAGACGGCCCAATGCACCCGGAGCGAGGCCAAGGCGCTGCTGGCAAAAGGGCGCGTCACCGTGAACGGTGCGGTCTGCAAGAAAGGGGACACCCAGCTGAAGGCCGCCGACGCCGTGGCAGTGGACGGCAGGGCACTTGATTACCAGCAGTTCGTCTACCTCATGCTCAATAAGCCCGAGGGCGTCGTCAGCGCCTCCACCGACAAGAGAGACACCACCGTCGTCGATCTGGTGGGGGACGCCTACCCCCGCCGGGAGCTGTTCCCGGCGGGGCGGCTGGACAAGACCAGCACCGGCTTTGTCCTGCTGACGGACGACGGCGGCTTTGCCCACGACATCCTCGCGCCCAAGCGCCATGTCTCCAAGACCTACACTGTTACCATCGACACCCCGCTGACGGAGGAGATGCGCGCAGGCTTTGCCGCCGGCGTCACGCTGGCCGACGGCACGGCCCTCTCTCCGGCAGAGGTGTCCGCCCTTACACCCGACGGCCTGACCGTCCGCGTCCTGCTGCGGCAGGGCGTCTACCACCAGATCAAGCGGATGTTCGGCATCTACGGCGCGGGCGTCAACGCCCTCCACCGGGACGCCATCGGCGGCCTTACGCTGGACGAGAGCCTTGCGCCGGGCCAGTGGAGGGAGCTGACCGCCGACGAAGTGGCGAAAATTACCACGGGGTGAGGCGGCGCTTTTCACCCCTTCTTCAAAAAAGTATCACAATTTGCCGGTAAAATAGCTCTCAGAACCACGCAGAAAGGCCTTTTTTGGCCCTGAAAATGCCCCGAAAGATAATTTCAACAAGAAAGAAGAATTTTTTTTGGTGAAATATGTTGCAAAAGTAAATTCTTTTGTGTAAAATATAAAATGTAATGCGGCGAAATTGTTGAAAATCACAATCCCGCCCACCTGCGGTTTGCACAAGAGAGGAAAAGGGGTATCCATTTATGGCCAATAGAGTATTTCAGAGCGTGATCTACCAGATGAAGGACGCGATCGACCGTGTGGTCGGCGTGGTGGATGAGACCGGCGCTGTCATCTCCTGCTCGGAGCTGAATCTGATCGGCGAGGTGCGCGAGGGCTTTATGGCAGAGCGTCTGACGGCCGGAGACCGCTTCGTGCGGGATGGCTACACCTATCAGCAGTTCTCCAGCGCAAAGCATAACGATTATGCCGTCTTCGTGGAAGGCGCTGACGAGACTGCGGGCCAGTTCGCCGCGCTGCTGTCCATCAGCCTCCAGAGCATCAAGCAGTATCACGACGAGAAGTTCGACAAGTCCAACTTTATCAAGAATGTGGTGCTGGACAATATCCTGCCCGGCGACATCTACGCCAAGGCCCGTGAGCTGCACTTCGCCACCGACGTCTCCCGGGTGGTGTTCATCGTCCGCGTCACCAGCGGCGGCGACATCTCCGCTTACGACGTGGTGAGCAGCCTGTTCCCCGACAAGCAGAAGGACTTCGTCTTCAACATCAGCGAGACGGACACCGTTCTGGTCAAGGAGATCCGCAAGGGCATCGACCGCTCCGATATGGAAAAGCTGGCGGCCAGCATCGTGGATACCCTGTCCGGAGAGCATTACATCAAGGCTGTCGTGGGCATCGGCACCCCCATCGCCAACGTGAAGGATCTGGCCACTTCCTTTAAGGAAGCACAGATCGCCATGGAGGTCAGCAAGGTGTTTGATACCGAGAAGCAGATCATCCGCTACGACAATCTGGGCATTGCACGCCTCATTTATCAGCTGCCCACCACGGTCTGCGAGATGTTCCTGCGCGAGGTGTTCAAGCAGGGCAGCATCGAGAGTCTGGATCAGGAGACCCTCTTCACCATCCAGCGCTTCTTCGAGAACAACCTGAACGTCTCCGAGACCAGCCGCGGCCTGTTCGTCCACCGCAATACGCTGGTGTACCGTCTGGAAAAGATCAAAAAGCTGACCGGTCTGGATCTGCGTGAGTTCGACGACGCTATCGTGTTCAAGGTAGCGCTCATGGTCAAGAAGTACCTGTCCAACAATCCGGCCAAATATTGATATTTCGTCTCAGCCGTCCCGGCTGCGGACGCCGAAACCGGCCGCTCGACCCCGATGCTGGCCGGTTTCTTTTGTTATAGCCTGTATGGACAACCTCTCCGTCACGGCGGAAAGCTTTATCTCTTCGCCAGAGGCTCCCCTCGGTAGGGGCAACAACGACGACCGCCGCCAGTGGCGGAAACAGGGAGTCATTGTTGGGGCAGCGGCCAGCAAGACGCGAGTGCTTATCAAAGCACGAAGCGGATGCTGGGAGCCGCAACCTGGCCTTGTCGAGCGAAGCGAGACTGAGAGGTTTAAGCTTGGAACTTCTGTACCAAATAACTTTTCAGGAGCAAGATACTCATGATAGATTTTGAACATGTCACCAAGATATACAAGAGGAGCGACAAGCCCGCGCTGGAGGACATCGACTTCCATGTGGCAGACGGCGAGTTCGTCTTTCTGGTGGGACACTCCGGTGCAGGCAAGTCCACCCTGCTCAAGCTCATCCTCCGGGAGGAGCTGCCCACAGAGGGCCGCGTGCTCGTGGACGGCAAGGATGTCGCCCGGCTGCGCCGGGGCAAAGTGCCCTATCTCCGCCGCCAGATGGGCATCATCTTTCAGGACTTCCGCCTCATCCCGACCATGACGGTCTACGAGAACATCGCCTTTGCGATGCACGTCACCAACATCGGCAAGAAGGACATCAAGGAGCGGGTCAACTATATGCTGGAGCTGGTGCATCTGGAGGATAAGGCAAAGGTCTACCCCGAGTTCCTCTCCGGCGGCGAGCAGCAGCGGGTGGCCGTGGCCCGTGCTCTGGCCCACAGCCCTCGTCTGGTCATCGCGGACGAGCCTACCGGCAACATCGACCCCGAGATGAGCCTTGAGATGATGGAGCTGCTGGAGCGGGTGAGCGAGATGGGCATCACAGTGCTGGTCGTCACCCACGAGCATGAGCTGGTGCGCCGCTTCAACCGCCGCACCGTCACCCTGAAGAACGGCCGCATCATCTCCGACGTCCCGGCCAGCTTCGGCGAGGAGGTGCACGCATGAAGATCTCGACGTTTGGTTTCCTGACCCGGCGCGGCGTGCGCAACCTCGGCAAGCACTGGGCCATGACCATTGCCTGCATCGCCTCGCTCAGTGTCTGCATGACCCTGAACACCTTCGCCAGCCTCGTCGAGGTGAACGTGGACAGCATGGTCAACTATCTGGGTACCCAGAACGAGATGGTGGTCTATGTAGACCCCGAGGCCGACAACACCCTCATCGAGTCGGTCGGCGCGGCCATCGGCAGCACCGCAGGGGTGAGCCGGGTGCAGTATATGTCCAAAGAGGACGTCCTGAACCAGTACAAGGGCTATATGTCCGAGTACGCCGACCTACTGGACGAGTTCGAGAACGACAACCCCTTTAAAGCAAATTATCGCGTCTCCCTGTCGGATCTGAGTCAGATGGAGGCCATGAGCAGGAAATTCGAGGCCATTGAGGGCGTCTACAGCGTCACAGCCCCCATCGAGATGACCAAGACCTTCGTGGACGTCCAGAAGGCCGTCACCAAGGCCGGGCGGATCGTCGTGCTGGTGCTGATGGCCGTGAGCATCATCACGGTGGGCACCACCATCCGGCTGAGCGTCTTTGCCCGCCGCCGCGAAATTGAGATCATGAAGTACGTCGGCGCCACCAACGCCCTCGTCACCCTGCCCTTCGTCATCGAGGGTCTGGTGATGGGCCTCATCTCCGGCATCATCACAGCGGCGGCCAGCATCGGCGGCTACGCCTATATCGTGGAGATCTCGCCCACACTGGGCAGTCTGTGGCAGATGCTCATGGGCATGGCTCTGGTGCCGCTGGAAAACGTCTGGCCCACCATCCTGACCTACAGCCTCGTGGCGGGCGCTCTGGTGGGCGGTCTGGGCAGTATGTTCTCCATCCGCAAGCACCTTAATGTGTAAGGAGGGCCTACTGTGTATCACGATAAGCATTCCGCAGGCTTCGTCCTGCGCCACTCGCCCCGCCATGCAAAGCCCTCCGGCCACTCGGTCATGATGCGTGCTGCCTGCGCCTTTGTGGCGGCGGCCTGCCTTGTGCTGAGCATGACGGTCTATCCGGCCAGCGCGGCCACCAGCATGAGTTCGCTGCAGAATAAGCTGGATAAGCTCTCCCAGTCCATCCAGCAGCATAAGACAGAACTGAACAACGCCAAGAAGAAGGAAGCTGCCGCAAAGGCCCTCGAGTCTGAGCTGAAGGAAAAGGTCTCGGTGATCCAGAGCCAGATCAGCGTGCTTCAGGGCCAGATCGCCGAGGTGCAGAACAGCATCGGCGTCAAGGAGCAGCAGATCAGCGCCAAGCAGGCCGAGATCGCCCAGAAGGAGCAGGACATCGCCGACCAGTGGGAAGGCTTCAAGAGCCATATGGCCGCGATGCAGGAGCTGCGGGACGGCGGCAGCGTGGCCATGCTCAGCTCGGTGAACGACCTGTACGAGCTGCTGACCTTCAACGAGGTCATGCAGGACATCTCGGTGAAGGATACCGAGATCCTTGACACCATGAAGGCTGCCCGAGAGAGCCTTGTGAATGACCGCACCCAGCTTGTGGCGGAGCGCACCCAGCTGCAGAACAAAAAGGCCGAGCTGAGTGCCCAGAATAAGCAGATGCAGAGCAAGCAGAACGAGCTGAACTCCAGCGTCAAGGAGGCCCGTCTGAGCGCCGCCGAGGCTCAGCAGGCCCAGAAGGACGCGCAGGCGGCCATCGAGTCGGATGAGATGAACTACGAGGCCGTCAAGAAGGAGATCCAGAAACTCATCGCAGCCGCAGCGGCCAGCAAGCCGCAACTGAGCTTCAGCGGCTTCATCTGCCCCCTCAAGAGCTATACCCGCATCTCCAGTGAATACGGCTGGCGAAAGAACCCCGTCTCGGGTGTCAACAAGCTCCACGCGGGCACCGACTTCGCCGCCCCCGCCGGCACCCCCATCTACGCAGCCGCCAGCGGCTATGTACAGGTGGCCGGATGGTCCAGCGGCGGCTACGGCAACTACGTCATCATCTACCACGGCAAAATGTCGGACGGCAACGCCTACTCCACCCTCTACGGCCATATGCGCTCGGTGGCAACGTCGGCGGGCAAGTACGTCAAGCAGGGCGAACTCATCGGCTATGTCGGCTCTACCGGCAACTCGACGGGCAACCATCTCCACCTTGAGGTGTGGAAGGGCGGCTCCAAGGCCAATGCAGTCAATCCCCGTGGTTATATTCCTATGAAATAATACTGTGTCGAGGGGTCAAAGGAGGCCATAAGGCGAAATGAACGAGCAAAAACGCAAGCGTATCCTTCGGGCGGGCTGTCTGCTGCTGGCGGGAGTATTCCTGCTGTCGGTGCTGGGCAGCGTCGTCCTGATGCTTTTGGTCTGAACCGGGGAGGAAAACTGAATGAACCGTAAAATTTCCGTAGGGATGACCGTGACCATCGTCATTCTGGCAATGACGGTCACATTTTCCATCACGATGCTGTTGGCGATGCGGCTGTTTGACCGCACCGTCACCAGCGTGAAGGAAAAGGAGAGTATGTACAACAAGGTGGCCGAAGTAGACCGCTATGTGCGTGCCAACGACTACTACGACATCGACGAGACGATGCTGTACGACCGTCTGACCGCAGGCTATCTGCTGGGCACCGGCGACAAGTACGCCCGCTACTACACCGCCTCGGCCTACACCGACCTGCTCAATGCCCAGAGCGGCAAGCTGATCGGCATCGGTGTGGAGCTGGCCATCGACCAGTCCGGCTACGCCAAGGTCACCAAGGTGTACGACGAGTCCCCCGCAAAGGAGGCCGACCTGCAAAAAGGCGATTACATCATCACCATCGACGGCACGGACGTCAAGAGTCTGGGCAGCGCAGAGGCCGTCCAGAACAAGCTCCGGGGCGAGAGCGGCATCACCGTCAATGTGGTCTGGCTGGACAGCGAGAACGCCCAGCACACCGCTGACCTGACCCACTACGGTTTCACGGCCAACAGCGTCGATTCCGCCATGGTGCAGGACAATGTGGGCTATATCAAGATCTGGCAGTTCGACAACTCCACCCCCAGTGAACTGGACTTTGCCCTGCGCAGCCTGACCGCCAGCGGTGCACAGAGCTTCGTGTTCGACCTGCGCGACAACAGCGGCGGCATCCTTGACGATGCCATCAGCTGTATCGACCTCGTCGCACCGGAAGGCGTGCTGGCCTATGCCGAGGATAAGACCGGAAACCGCACCCTGCTGGGCAGCAGCACCGACGACACCGTCATCAGCCAGCCCTCCGTCTGCCTCGTGAACGAGAACACCGCCAGCGCGGCAGAGCTGTTTGCGTCCAGCCTGCGCTCCCTGTGCGGCGCACGCCTCGTGGGCAGCAGCACCATGGGCAAGGGCACCATCCAAAGCAGCCCTCAGCGCCTCTCGGACGGCAGTGCTGTGGTGGTCACGGTAGCTAAGCTCATCTGCGGCGACGGCTCTTGCTTCGACGGCACCGGCCTGACCGTGGACGTGGAGCGTCCGCTGACCCCGGACGAGCAGGTAAGCTATTACGATTACACTCTCGACACCGACCCCCAGATCCAGCGTGCCGTCAGCTGCGCACAGCAGCTCACCGGCACCACCACCGTAGGCGGCGTGAACGATGCCGACCTCGCAGCAGACTCCGCCGCCGCCTCTTCCGAGGCAGCAGGGGAGGGCGAGGCTTCCTCGGCGGCTGCTGCTTCCAGCGTGGAAAGCGCGTCTTGATATAAGAGAAAGGAAAAAACACTATGCCGGAGCTGACCGACCTCTCCGTGATCCGTACCCTGTGCGAAAAATACGATTTTGCGCTTTCCAAGGGTTTTGGACAGAACTTCATCATCAATCCCGGCCTGCCTCCGAAGATCGTGGATGCCAGCGGCGTCGATAAGAACTGGGGCGTGCTGGAGATCGGCCCCGGCATCGGCGTGCTGACCAAAGAGCTGGCCAGCCGCGCCGCCAAGGTGGTGTCCATCGAGGTGGACGAGCGTCTGCCGCCTCTGCTGGCCGAAACAATGGCTGGTGTGGATAATTTTAAGCTGGTATTACAGGATGTTTTGAAAGTGGATCTCCGTGCCCTCATTGAGGAGGAGTTCCCCGGGATGCCGGTGGCCGTCTGCGCCAATCTGCCCTACTACATCACCAGCCCCATCGTCATGAAGCTGCTGGGCGACCGCCTGCCCATCCAGAACCTGACGGTCATGGTGCAGAAGGAGGCCGCCGACCGTCTGGCCGCTGCGCCCGGCACCCGCGCCTCCAGCGCCATCAGCTGTGCTGTGAGCTACTACGCCACCTCCAAGCTGATGTTTACTGCCGCGCCGGGCAGTTTCTACCCGGCCCCAAAAGTCACCAGCGCCGTTGTGCGGATGGACATCCGCCCCGCTCCTGCCGTGCAGGTGGAGGATGAGGACGGTTACTTTGCCCTCATCCGCGCGGCCTTTGGCCAGCGCCGCAAGACCGCCGCCAACGCCATCGCCAGTGGTCTCGGTCTGCCAAAGGAGAAGGTCATCGCCGCCATCGAGGCGGCGGGCTTTGATGCCCGCATCCGCCCTGAGGCCCTGACCCTCGAGAACTTCGCCGCCATCCAGCGGGCAATGGCTGCACAGTAACACTCACGAAACCACTCAGGCGCCCCGCCGTTCTGTCAGGAGCGGCGGGGCGCTTTCGCATTCTGAGGCAGAAGCCGCAGAAGATATTGACAACCGGGGAAATTTCTGGTATTCTACTAAAGTACCCTGCGCGATGCGAGAGGGTACGCTTTGCTGGTGTGGCGCAATGGCAGCGCAACTGATTTGTAATCAGTGGGTTGCAGGTTCAACTCCTGTCACCAGCTCCAAAAAAGCCCTGCGATATACCGCCGAAAGGCGGCGTGTATCGCGGGGCTTTTGCTTTTTGCGGCGTGGCGGTATCCGACCATTCGGAAAAATCATGCTGCCGGAGGGCTTGCGGGCCTTGCACTTCCCGCACCATGCCGGTATAATAAATTCATCGAAAAATCATCAAAAGAGGACGTTCAAACGAGAGGGGAATATCTGTGCCCGAATTTTCCACCATGCTGAGCCTGCAGGCACAGATGCTGCTGCTGTTGGCCATTGGCATCTTTCTGACGAAGAAGAACATCATCACCGAGCAGGGCCGCGCCTGCCTGACCGACCTGCTGCTCTTTCTCATCCTGCCGGCAAACACCATCCAGTCGTTCCGCATCGAGTTCAATGCGGAGATCTTCCGCAGCACGCGGGACATCCTCATCCTGTCCATCGTGCTGCAGGTGTTTTATGGCGTGATCTGCGCGGTCTGCTACAATCGCTACGCCGTCGCGCGGAAGGCTGTGATGCAGTACGGCACGGTCTGCTCCAACGCGGGCTTTCTGGGAAGTCCGCTGACCGAGGGCCTGTTCGGCGGAGTGGGGCTGCTGCTGACATCCGTTTACCTCATCCCGCAGCGCATCGTAATGTGGTCGATGGGCGTGTCCTATTTCATGCAGGACGATGCAGCCGCCAGCCCCGGGGGAAGGACGCGCCACCGCGCCGTCCTCCGCAAGACCCTGACTCACCCCTGTATTCTGGCGGTGTTCGTGGGCATGGCCCTCATGCTGACCCAATGCCAGCTGCCCGCCTTTCTCGGCAAGGCTCTCCAGTGCACCAGCAACTGCAACATGACCATGTCGATGCTCCTCATCGGGGCCATCATCGGCAGCTGCGACCTCCACCCGCTGCTGGACCGGGACGCCATCCTTTACTGTGTCATCCGGCTGTTCCTGATGCCGCTGGTGGTGCTGGTGGGCTGCCGCGCAGCCCATGTGGGAGAGCTGACCACCGGGGTCGCTGTTGTTCTGGCGGGGATGCCGATGGGCGGCACCACCGCCATCCTTGCCGAGAAGTACGGTGCCGATTCCACGTTCGCCAGCAAGTGTACGGCCCTCTCTACGGTACTGTCCCTCATTACGACGCCGCTGTGGTGTCTGGTGGTGTAGCCGCTCCGCCGCAGGCCACATACCCTGCCGTTTCGATGCATCGGCGGCCCTCGTCGGTGCTCAGCCAGTCGTAGATCTTCCGCTGGGGGCTGTCGGGGGCGGCATTCCCATGGATGACCGCATAAAACTCGTTGCACAGGGGGTAGCTCTCGCTGGCGATGGTGTCATTGCCGGGGGTCACACCATCCACGGCCAGCAGGCGGAGTCCGGGCTTCGAATACATCTGGTCGATGTAGTAATAGACGGAGAAACCGATGGCGTTGGCAGAGTTGTTGTACTCGGCGATGCGGTCCACCAGCCCGCCCATGTCGGCGGGAGCCAGCTCGGTGGGGGCGGTCATCAACTGGCCATCGCCCTTGTCGATGAGCAGCTTTTTGAAAAGGGTCTGACTGCCCGAGTCCACTCCCCGCTGGAAGGCCACGATGGGGGCGTCTGCGCCGCCGACATCCTTCCAGTTGGTGATGCGGCCCGCATAGATGTCCCGCAGCTGCTGCTGGGTCAGGCTTTGGACGGGGTTGGACTCGTTGACGATGAAGACCAGCGCGTCCCGGCCGATGGCTTTCTGCTCCAGCTTTGCGTCGGCCTCGGCCAGCTCTTCCTTAACGTACTCGGGGGCCTCGTAGACGATGAGCAGCTGTGCGCCGTAGTCGTCGCTGTCGCTGCGGGACCAGAGGCCGAAGTTCTCCCACGCATAGGCTGTGGTGCTGACGGTGATGCCGGTCTGAGCTTCGAGCAGGTCCATGCCGGTGATGTCAGCCTTGAGCTGGGCCATCAGAGGGATGCAGGCCGTGGAGCCGTCGAGGCGGGGAAACTCCTCCACGGTCAGGAAAGGTTCAGGGGTGGTGTCCGGGTCGGGGACAGACGCCGCCGGAGAGTTGACGGGGGAGTCTGCTGCGCCGGGGGTGCAGGCGGTGAGCACTGCCGCCCCGAGACCGAGGCCCAGCACCTGCAGGAAGCTGCGGCGGGAAATCTTCTCTTTCATATCCAAAAACCTCCGTTGTCAATACAGATAGCCTCCGCCGGAGTCGTCGCCGGGAGAGGAAAAGATGCTTTCGCGGTAGAGCCACTGGCCGGTGGAGTCCATCAGGCCGTAGTCGAAGCCCTGCCGCGCGATAAAGCAGTCGTCGGGCAGGCCGTCGATGCTGTAGCAGCTGCCGAGGCGGCGGAGGAGCACACTGCCCTCCATGTCCAGCACGTCGGAGAGGTTCGACGAGTCGCTGTTGTCCCGGTGGGCTGTGAGCAGAGGGCCGTTGGCGGTGTTGGTGAGGTAGGAGACGTAGGTGTACTGCTCCGTCTCGTCAGCAGACGACCAGAGCAGCCCTTCGCCGCCGTAGGTCTGGATGGCGAGGGTATTGTAGTCCTCGTCGTCATATTGCAGCAGGGCATAGCCGCCGGGCAGGGCCGTCACACTGACATGACGAGCCTCTTCAATGGGTGTCACCTCCACATCGGTCAGGAGTGCGCCGGTGGTGCCGTCGTAGACCTTCAGGACGTTGTCCGCTGTCAGGACGGCGACATTGCCGGAGTGATAGTCCCTGTCGCACCGCTGGACAGCGGTTTTTTCGCCGCTGGCGAGGTCGATGAGGGTGTAGGGGTTATCCGGGTCATCGCTGCCGAGGAGGGTGACACAGCCGGGCGTGTGGTCCATCACGCACCAGTCGAAGCGGCCCAGCTCCACGGCCTCGTCGCTGTTCAGGTCGTAGAGGATGGAGTGGCTGTCCTGACGGCTCTGGAGGCAGGCGATGCCGACGCCGCAGGCAGAGGCGGAGCTGTCGTCCTCGCCGGTGAGCAGCTGGCCAGTGAGGATGTTGTAAAGCCCTTCCCGGGCGATGCCCCAGTCTGCGCCGCGAAACCAGCTCAAGGTCAGCCAGTCGGCGAAGCTGCCGCGATACGACGCAAGGCTCTGGGCCGTGCAGCCGTCCTCCCGCAGCAGCACATTGCCCTCCCGGTCGGTGACGAGGACGTATTGATGCAGGGGCTGGTCGGGGTCGTCGTAGGCGTAGGTGAGGCCCTCGGGCAGGTCGTAGCAGTTGAAGATGAGGCGCTGGCCGCCCTCATCCACCACGAGACAGTCAAGGGCCGTTTCCGGCACGGGCAGCTCGGCCCCGGTGGCGAGGTCGTACACCCGGATGCCGCCGGTGGCACCGCTCTCAAAGGCCCAGACGTCGGCGTCGTCCCGCAGGATGAGCAGCCCGCCCGAGAGGGTGGCGTTCACGGCATAGGGAAAGGCCATGACGGCGCTGCCGTCGGCGTCGTAGAGGGTGGAGGTGCGCTCCTCGGTGCCGGGGGTGGAGTGGGAGACAAGATAGTAGTCTGCCTCGCCGGTGAGGGTGTTCCGCACCAGCTGGACGCTGTCGGAGCGGCTGCCCTGATAGAGCACTTTCCCGCCCCGGAGGATGGTGCCGCCGCCGTTGCCAGCGTAGGAATAAATGAAATGGAGCGCATCGTCGGTGAGCCACGATTCACTGTAATACTGCGGTGCCTGCGATGCCGCCGTCCCCTCGGGCCGGGGCGACGCCGCGGGCAGCAGCGAACAGCTCGTCAGCAGTCCGCCTGCCAGCACAAGGCAGGCGGCGCGGCAGCGGAGTCGAAGCAGAGCGGTCTTCATAGAAACACCTCGCAGTTTCCCAGAATTTGACTTTCCTGTTTATAGTATATACGAAAGACCCGGCCATTTCATTGCAGAAAGTTGGCCGGGTCTGGTTACAGTTTGGTGACAATGGGGCAACTGCATTTACCCGCCGACGCGAGGGCGGTTCCCCCGCAAATGTCCGGGAGGTGGGACCCTGTTGCCGCAGGCAATAGGGCGGGACAGGTGTCCCGGGTTATTTGCGGGGGAATTGCCGGAGAAGGAGGCAATTCAAGCTTCGTCCCCTTTTTCTCCCAGCTCTTTCAGGAAGGGCAGGAGGAAGGGCATCGAGATGCAGAAGGTGAGGGCGTCGGCGATGGGCTGGCACAGCTCGATGCCGGGCAGGCCCCAGATGCGGGGCAGGGTAAGGATGAGGGGGATGAAGCAGATGCCCTGACGGCAGCAGGCGAGGAAGGTGGCCCGGCCCGATTTGCCGATGGACTGGAACATCATGTTGGTGACGATGATGACAGGCTGTAAGAACATGGCGATGCACTGATACCGCAGAGCGGGCAGGGCCACGGCGGTGACAGCGGGGTCATCGCGGAAGAGGCGGATGAGAGGCTCGGCATTGAACCAGCAGAGGATGTTCAGCACCGTGACGAAGCAGAAGGCCGTCGAGATGGTGAAGATGGCCGCCTGCCGCACCCGGGCGAAGCGGCGTGCGCCGTAGTTGAACGCCGCCACAGGCTGCAGGCCCTGCCCGACGCCGATGGCCACCGACAGCAGGAACTGGAAGATGCGGGACACGATGCTCATGCCGGCCACGGCGGCGTCGCCGTAGCTGCGGGCTGCGACGTTCAGCAGCATACTGCCGATGCTGTTCAGGCCCTGACGGCCAAAGCTGGGTGCACCGTTGAAGAAGATGAGGCCGAAGTCCCGGGCGCTGCGGGTGACTTTCGTGATGCGGAACTGGCTCACCGTCCTGCCCCGCAGGAACATAGACAGCAGGATACAGAAGCCGATGCTCTGGCTCAGAGCGGTGGCGACACCCGCGCCGCCGGTGCCCATGCCGAAGCCGAAGATAAAGATGGGGTCCAGCAGGATGTTGAGCACGCCGCCGGTGACAAGGCCGATCATGGCGAAGCTGGCCTTGCCCTCGTAGCGCAGGATGTTGTTCATCACAAGGCTGGACATCATGAGGGGCGCAGCGATGAGGATGGGCCGCGCATAGGCGCAGGCGTGGGGCAGGATGGTGTCGGTGCTGCCCAGCAGCATCATGAAGCCGGGCAGGTTGGAAAGGCCGACCCCCGCCAGCACGATGCCGAAGACCAGTGCCGTGAAGAAGCTGGTGGAGGCGAACTTGGTGGCGGCGTGGGTGTCCTGATTGCCGAGGCTGCGGCTGATGATTCCGCCTGCGCCATGGCCTAGCATGAAGCCGAGGGCCTGAATGATGGCCATGAGGCTGGACACGACGCCCACCGCGCCCGACGCGCTGGTGGACAGCTGGCCCACAAAGAAGGTGTCGGCCAGATTGTAGATGCTGGTGATGAGCATACTCAGGATGGTGGGCGCGGCGAGGCCGAGGATGAGCTTCGGCACAGGGGTCTTGGTCATCTTCTCGAACTGGAGCGCACTGCGCGCGGTCTCATCGGCTTGGGACGGGGAATGCATGGGCTGGATACCTCGCTTTCATAATTAAAATAAGTATAACGCAGATCCTGCAAAATGTCGAGGTCTGGGAGTTTGGGGCTGACGGCTCCAAAAAGTTAGGGCATTGAGCGCAAAAGCAGGAAAAAATGGAATGTCTTTTAGCACATTTGACAAAGAAAGGTCGAATTGCTTGTGGGAAATCACGTCAAGTGGTATAATTTGGTACATGAGAGAAAAACGCTGCGAGAAAAAACAGCGCTGAGAAGAGCTTTGAGGGAACAGTTCCTCAGAACACGGAGGGAAAATTTATGAAATCTGTGGCACAGACCGTTATCGAAGCAGACCGCTTCTACACCATCGCCGCCAAGACCGGCAGCGTCATTCAGGCTGTGGAGAACGCCAAGGATGGCGGCAGCATCCGTCTGGGCAAGTACGGGCACGCGCCCGAGCAGGAGTGGGCCTTCGTCCGGGAGGGCGATGGCGTCTACCGCATCCGCAACCGCGCCTCCGGCAAGCTCATCGACCTGATGATGACCGGCACCGCCAACGGCACATGGCTGCACCTGTGGGAGGACGTGGGCGGCACGTCCCAGATGTGGAAGGTGGAGCCGACCCCGGCGGGCACCGTCCGTCTGCGCTCCATGTGGGCCGCAGGCAAGTGCATCGACACCGTGGGCATGGGCACCGCCGATGGCGCTGTCCTCCAGATCTGGCAGGAGACGGCTGGTGAGGACCAGCTGTGGACCATCTCGGAGGTAAAGGACCGTGCAAAGCACGCTCCCAAGGCCGAGGACAAGCCCGCTGAGGCCAAGGCTGAGGCCGCTGTCCCCGCCGCCGCAAAGACCGAGGAAAAGGCCGCACCCGCAGCGAAGAAGCCCGCCGCCAAGAAGGCAGCCCCCAAGGCTGAGCCGAAGACCGAAAAGAAGCCTGCGGCCAAGAAGTCCGCTGCCAAGGCCGCTGAAAAGGTTGCCGAGGTCAAGGCAGAGACTGCCCCCGCCAAGGCTGAGGAGAAGCCCGCCGAGGCCGCTCCGGCTGCAAAGGCCGCTGCCCCTGCCGCCAAGGCGCCCGCCGCAAAGCCTGCCCGCAAGACCGCCGCACGGAAGAAGTGCACCAAGGCCAGCAAGTAAGTAAGAGTTACATATTAGAAACAAAAGCCTCCGATTTTCGCAGAAAATCGGAGGCTTTTGTTATCTGTTTCAGTGCCCCATCTTCTCCTTCTTGGCCTTCAGCGCGGCGGCGATGAAGCCCTTGAACAGGGGGTGTGCGCGGTTGGGGCGGCTCTTGAACTCGGGGTGGAACTGTGCGCCGAGGTGGAAATCGCGGCCCGGCAGCTCAACGGTCTCCACGAGGCGGCCGTCAGGGCTGGTGCCCGAGATGACAAGACCGGCATCCTGCATCTCCTGACGGTATTCGTTGTTGAACTCGTAGCGGTGGCGGTGGCGCTCCCAGATCTCGCTCTGGCCGTAGCACTCGGCCATCTTGGTGCCGGGCAGGACGGCGCAGGGGTACTTGCCCAGACGCATGGTGCCGCCCTTGGGGATGTTGCCCTGCTGGTCGGCCATCAGGTCGATGACGTTGTGATGGCCCTCCGGGGTGAACTCACTGGAATTGGCGTCGGCGTAGCCCAGAACGTGGCGGGCGAACTCCATCACCATGATCTGCATACCGAGGCAGATGCCGAAGTAGGGGACATGGTTCTCACGGGCATACTGTGCGGCCTGGATCATACCCTCGATGCCGCGGTCGCCGAAGCCGCCGGGCACGATGATGCCGTCCACGTCCGCAAAAGCCTCCCGGCAGGCGGCCTGATCGGGCAGGTCCTCGCTCTCGACCCACTTGATCTCCACCTGACTGTCGTTCTCAAAGCCGGCGTGATAGAGGCTCTCCATGACCGACAGATAGGCATCGTGCAGCTTGACGTACTTGCCCACGAGGGCGATGGTGCAGGTCTTGGTGCGGGTGGCGATCCGGGACAGCATCTCCTTCCACTCGGTGAGGTCGGCGGGGGGGACATCGAGGTGGAGCTGCCTGACCACCACATCGTCCAAGCCGCCGGTGTGGAGCATCAGCGGGCACTGGTAGAGGCTGGGCATGGTCAGGTTCTCGATGACGCACTCGGGCTTGACGTTGCAGAAGGTGCTGATCTTCCGGCGGATGTCGCTGCCCACGTTGCCGTCGGCGCGGAGGATGATGATGTCGGGGCTGACGCCCATGCCCTGCAGCTCCTTGACGGAGTGCTGTGCGGGCTTGGACTTGTACTCGTCCGAACCGGAGATGTAGGGCACGAGGACGACATGGATGAAGCAGCAGTTCTCCTTGCCCTGCTCGAGACCCACCTGACGGATGGCCTCAAGGAAGGGCTGGCTCTCGATGTCGCCGGTGGTGCCGCCGATCTCAGTGATGACCACATCAGCCTCGGTGGAAGAGGCCAGATTGTAGATGTAGCTCTTGATCTCGTTGGTGATGTGGGGGATGATCTGGACGGTCTGGCCGAGATAAGCGCCCTGACGCTCCTTGTTCAGCACGTTCCAGTACACCTTGCCGGTGGTCAGGTTCGAGTACTTGTTCAGGTTCTCGTCGATGAAGCGTTCGTAATGGCCGAGGTCGAGGTCGGTCTCAGTGCCGTCGTCGGTGACGAAGACCTCGCCGTGCTGCAGGGGGCTCATGGTGCCCGGGTCCACGTTCACATAGGGGTCCAGCTTCTGGCTGGCTACCTTGAGGCCGCGGCACTTCAGCAGTCGGCCCAGAGAGGCGGCGGTGATGCCTTTGCCCAGACCGGAGACGACGCCGCCGGTCACGAAAATAAATTTTGCCATAGTATTCTCCTCTATTTACAGATTACAGATGGTCTTGAAACATATGCTTTCCCGCTGTGGGGGCGCAGTGCTTCAAATATATCACTGCGCGGGGTCGTAGGAGTCCAGGATCTCCTGCGCGACTTCGGTGCGGTCGCGCCGGGTGTCCATTGCCTTTTTTTCGATGCAGCGATGCGCCTCGGCCTCGGTCATGTGACCCAGCTCGATGAGGCAGCACTTGGCGCGGCTGACCAGCCGCACCTGCGCCAGCTTTTCCTGCAGCCGCTGGTTCTCCTGACGCAGGAGCAGCAGGCGGTGGTTGCTGGCGGCGGCCATATGGATGGCCTGTAGAAAAAAAGTGTTGGAGAAGGGCTTTGTCACCAGCAGCACCCCCTGCTCGCTCAGAGGGGTCAGAAGCTGCTCGGCGACAGCGGCTTTGGCCAGAAACACCACGCCCGCGTCGGTCTTTTCCACGGCGTCGGTGCACAGCTCATGGCCGAACTCATCCGGCAGAGGCGCGTTGACCACGATCAGTTCGAAGTCGGATTCCAGCATCCGCCGCCTCGCCTCCGCCGCGCTGGGCACGATGAGGGGCCGCGCATAGCCCAGCTCAGTCAGGCGTGCGGAGATATATTCGTTCGAGCTTGCGCCTGCGCTTACGATCAGGGCACGTCCCATACGGCTCACTCCTTTCTCATGTCATGCTGTCTCAGATGGCATTGAAGTAGTGGACGCGCTCGTATTCGATCGGGTCGGCGGCGCTCTTCAGCGCCTCGCACCGGCGCAGGGCCTCGGCGTAGTAGCGCCGACTCAGCTCGTCGGGCAGGAACTTGTGCAGGAACTCGCTGCCCTTGGCCACCTCCACGGCCTCTTCCAGCGAGGCGGGCAGGGTCTCGAGGCCGAGGCCGACGGCCTCGGCCGGGATAAAGAGGTTGCGGTTGACAGGGGCAGACAGCTGCATCCGGTTCTCGATGCCATCGAGGCCTGCCGCCAGCACGAGGCCGATGGCGAGGTAGGGGTTGCAGGCCGGGTCGGGGCTGCGCAGCTCCATCCGGCAGTTGTTGCCCCTCACCTGCGGGATGCGGATGAGCTGGCTGCGGTTCTGGCGGCTCCAGCTCACATAGCGGGGGGCTTCGTCACAGCCGAAGCGGAGGTAGCTGTTGGGCAGGGGGTTGGTGAAGGCCGTCAGCTCCCGGCTGTGGCGGAGGATGCCCGCCATGAAGCTGCCGGGGATGCTGTCGGGGGCGATGTCGCCCTCAAAGAGGTTCCTGCCATCCATGGACAGCGAGAAGTTGATGTGGAGTCCGCTGCCGGCCTGATCGGGCAGGGGCTTGGGCAGGAAGCTGGAGTGGAAGCCGTTGCTGGCGGCCACGGCCCGGACGATCTGCTTGAACAGGAAGATATTGTCGGCAGTCCGCAGGGGGCCTGCGTAGTGGAAATCGATCTCGTTCTGGCCGTGGCCGTTCTCGTGGTGGCTGTGCTGGGGCGCAAGGCCCATCTGCTCCATGGTCAGGCAGATGTCCCGGCGCAGGTTCTCGCCTGCATCCAGCGGGGCCACATCGAAATAGCCGCCTGCGTCGATGGGGATGCGGGTGGGACGGCCATGGTCGTCGTTCTCGAAGAGATAGAACTCGCACTCGGTGCCTACATTGCAGCTCAGGCCCAGATTTCGGAACCGGCGGTTGATGTCCCGCAGGAAGCCGCGGCAGTTGCCGCCGAAGGGGGCGTTGTCCGGCTTTTCCACGTCGCAGAAGAACTGCATCACCCGCCCCTCGGCGGTGCGCCAGGGCAGGATGGTCGTGGTGGACAGGTCGGGCCGGAGGACAAGGTCGCTCTCCTCCACATGCATGAAGCCCGCAATGGAGCTGCCGTCGAAGCAGACGCCCTCTTCCAGCGCCTTGGGCAGGTCGCTGGCCAGCACGGCGATGTTCTTCTGAACGCCAAAGATGTCACAGAACGCGAAGCGGACAAATTTTACGTTATTGTCCTCGACGAAATCGAGGATGTCCTGCTGTGTCGTATAGCTCATAGTGTGTCCTCTTAAAAAACGCCCAAAGGCCTGCCCCCATACAGGAGCAGGTCTTCAGGCTGGTGTAAGAAATAGGAAAAGGAGAATGGCTTAGAGAAGCGCCTCAGCCCAAGGTGCTTTATTCTGCGCTGATGCGAGAAGCTCAAACGTAGTAAAGCATCTTGCTGTAGCTGGGCAGAGGCCAGTAGTCCTCGCCGCAGATGGTCTCGGCGTCGTCAGCGGCGGCGCGGAGAGCGTCCATCTTGAGCAGCACATCGTCGTGGAAGGCGACGGCCTTTGCGCTCTCGTCGGAGAGGGCCTTGGCGGCATCGACGGCTGCCTGCAGCTCGTCGATGGCGTCGCTCATGGCGTCGGCATCGGCGGACAGGTGGCTCAGCGTCTTCGTCTCGCTGCGGACGCTCAGGCTCTCGCTGACGGCCAGCTTGGAGGCAGCGGTGTTGGCGACCTCGCTCATGTAGGAGTTGATGGCGGGCAGCAGCTGCTTGCGGGCCATCTCCAGCATGGTCAGGGCCTCGATGTTGATGATCTTGGAGTAGTGCTCCAGCTCGACCTCGTACCGGCTCTCCATCTCCACCTTGGTCAGGACGCCGAAGTCCTCCATCAGCTGGATGTTCTTCGGGTCGATGAGGGCGGGCAGAGCGGCGGGGGTGTTCTTCTTGTTGGGCAGGCCGCGCTTTGCTGCCTCGGCCTCCCACTCGGCGGTGTAGCCGTTTCCGTTGAAGATGACGCGGCGGTGGTCGCGGATGGTGCGCTTGATGAGGGCGATGGCGGCGCTGGTGAAGTCGTCGGCCTTCTCCAGCTCGTCGGCGTAGCCCTTCAGCTCCTTGGCGACGGCAGTGTTCAGGATGGTGTTGGCGTCGCTCAGGTTCTCGGCAGAGCCGGGCATACGGAACTCGAACTTATTGCCGGTGAAGGCGAAGGGGGAGGTACGGTTGCGGTCGGTGGTGTCCTTGCTGAACTTGGGCAGGACGTCCACGCCCAGGTCCATCTTCATCTTGACGGGGCCGGCGTAGGGAGAATCGGAAGCGATGGCGTCGATGACGGCCTCCAGCTCTTCGCCCACGAAGATGGAGATGATGGCCGGAGGTGCCTCGTTGGCACCCAGACGATGGTCGTTGCCGGGGGTAGCGACGGAGGTGCGCAGCAGGTCGGCGTACTCATCGACTGCCTTGATGACAGCGGCGAGGAAGACGAGGAACTGCAGGTTCTCCATGGGGGTGTCGCCCGGGTCCAGCAGATTCTCATGGGTGGTGGACATGGACCAGTTGTTGTGCTTGCCGCTGCCGTTGACGCCTTCGAAGGGCTTCTCATGCTGCAGGCAGACGAGGCCGTACTTGGGGGCCAGCTTCTTCATCATCTCCATCGTCAGCAGGTTGTGGTCGATGGCGACATTGGTGGTATCGAAGATGGGGGCCAGCTCGTGCTGGCAGGGGGCCACCTCGTTGTGCTTGGTCTTGGCGGGGACGCCCAGCTTCCACAGCTCCTCGTCCAGCTCTTTCATGAACGCGGAGACCTCGGGGCGGATGACGCCGAAGTAGTGCTCTTCCAGCTCCTGACCCTTGGCCGAAGGTGCGCCAAAGAGGGTGCGGCCGGTGAGGATGAGGTCCTGACGGGCCTCGTAGTCCTCCTTCTTGATGAGGAAGTACTCCTGCTCGGGGCCGACGGTGGTGGAGACGTAGTCCACATCCTTGCCGAAGAGCTTCAGCACGCGGATGGCCTGATTGGAGAGCGCGTTCATGGAGCGCAGCAGGGGAGTCTTCTTGTCCAGAGCCTCGCCGGTGTAGCTGACGAAAGCGGTGGGGATGCAGAGGACGTCGTCCTTCACGAAAGCGTAGCTGGTGGGGTCCCATGCGGTGTAGCCGCGGGCCTCACAGGTGGCACGCAGGCCGCCGGAGGGGAAGGAGGAGGCATCCGGCTCGCCGCGGACAAGCTCCTTGCCGTTGAACTCCATGATGGCGGTGCCGTCGCCCACGGGGGAGACGAAGCCATCGTGCTTCTCGCTGGTGATGCCGGTCAGAGGCTGGAACCAGTGGGTGTAGTGGGTGGCACCCAGCTCCATTGCCCAGCGCTTCATGACGCTGGCCACGACGTTTGCGACCTCGATGTCCAGAGGCGCGCCCTTGTGCAGGGTCTTCTCGAGGCTCTTATAGGTAGCGCTGGGAAGACGCTCCTTCATGACGTGCTCGTTAAAGACTTTGCTGCCGTAGATCTCCATAACATTTGCTGCCATAAATTCCTACTCCTTACTTGAACAAAATGCTTCAGCTTGCCGTGGATTTTTGCGCGGAGAGGGGAGACCCCTGCCCGCGAAATATTTGGTTAAACGAAACGACGCTGCGAGTCAGGAGGTGACTCACAGCGCCGTTGCTGTCTATGCGTTGATTATAGCCGAAGAGGCCGAAAAAGGCAATAGACAGATTTGACGATTCTGCACAAACCGACTCTCGAAATTTTGGAGTTTTGCGCGGAGGGTATGACTATTGCAAAGGGAAAACCTCTCAGTCTGCTTCGCAGACAGCTCCCCTACCGAGGGGAGCCTCTGGCGAAGAGGGAAAGTTTTCCGGTATGCCAAAGCCTCCCCTCGATAGGGGAGGTGGCACGCCGTCAGGCGTGACGGAGAGGTTAAATCACTTGGAATAAGAAAAACTTCAGATAATTCGTCTCCGGCACGCCCCAGAGGATGGGGTGGTCGGGGGCCTGCTGGCGGACTTCGATCTGGCGCAGCTGGCGGTGGGCGTCCTTGGCGGCGGAGCGGAGCATCTTGATGAACAGCTCCTCGGTGGCGAAGTGGGAGCAGCTGGCCGTAGCGAGGTAGCCGCCCCGGGGCAGGAGCTTCATGGCCCGGTAGTTGATCTCCTTGTAGCCGCGCATGGCGTTTTCCACGGTGCGGCGTGCCTTGGTGAAGGCAGGCGGGTCGAGGATGATGAAGTCGTAGGGGTGGCCCTCCTTCTCGAGGCGGGGCAGAAGCTCGAAGGTGTCCTCGCAGAGGAAGTCCATGTTGGTCAGGCCGTTGCGCGCGGCGTTCCGCTGGGCCATGGCGATGGCGTCGGCGCTGATGTCTGCCGCCGTGACCCGGGCTGCGCCGCCGCTGGCGGCGTTGAGGGCGAAGCTGCCGGTGTGGGTGAAGCAGTCCAGCACGGTGTGTCCGGCGGCGAGGCGTGCCACGGCCCGGCGGTTGTACTTCTGGTCGAGGAAGAAACCGGTCTTCTGGCCGTTCTCGAAATCGACGTGGTAGTAGACGCCGTTCTCGCAGATCTCGGTCTGGGTGGAGGCGGGGTGCGTCTCACCCGGCAGCTCGAACCAGCCCTTGTTCTGCCCGAGGCCCTCCTTGGCGCGCAGAGCCTCGTCGTTCCGCTCGTAGATGCCGTCGATGGTCTGGCCGTCGGCCCGCAGCACCTCGGCGAGGAGGGGGAAGAGGAGGGGCTTGAGCTTCTCCATCCCCACGCTGAGAGTCTGGGTGACGAGGATGTTGTTGAAGCGGTCTACGGTCAGGCCCGGGAACTGGTCGGCCTCACCAAAGATGACCCGGCAGGCCGAGAGGTCATCCGGCTCAAGGACGGTCTTACGGTAGGCCCACGCATACTCCACCCGACGCCGCCAGAAGCTGGCGTCGAAGGTATCGTTGGCGTTGCGGGAGATGAGACGAACGCGGATCTTGCTCTTGAGGGAGACGAAGCCGGTGCCGAGGTAGGCACCCTTGGTGCTCACCACATCGGCGAGGGTGCCGTTCTCCGGCTCGCTCTCGGGGAAGGCGAGGATGTCGTTCTCGTACACCCACGGGTGTCCGCCCACAAGGCTGGCCTCGGCTTTTTTATTTACTTTATAAACGGGGTAGGTGCGGTCTGATTTCATATGATTGCTCCTTGATGCTTTTTAAGGCTCTCCCTTTGGGAGAGCTGGCGCGAAGCGCCTGAGAGGGCAAGGATGCTGAAGGAAACGCACGGACGCTGTGACAGCATCGCTTTGACAAAGGAACTGCTTATCGCTGTGCGGAGACTCTGCCACAGGCGGCTTGCCCTCTCCGTCACCTTCGGTGACACCTCTCCCAAAGGGAGAGGCTTTTGCACGCGGTCGGCTGCTTCTTTATAATACCATAAAAGTGTGCTAGAATAAATACAAAAACCACCGAAAGGAAGGAAAACATCATGGAGATCGAGCGCAAATGGATGGTGACGGGCTGGCCGGAGGGGCTGGCGATGGAGGAGGAGTTTGCCATGCGGCAGGGCTACATCAGCGTGCAGCCCACCGTCCGCATCCGGGAAGAGGCCCTCACCGGCGGAAAGACCAGCTATGTCCTCTGCTTCAAGTCGGGCGGCGGGCTGGCCCGGGAGGAGATCGAGCGGGACATCGACGAAGCACTCTTCCACGACCTTGAGACGAAGATCATTGCGAAGCCCCTCATCCCGAAGCTCCGCCGCAGCTACCGGCTGCCCGACGGCGCGGTGCTGGAGGTGAACCATGTGGATGAGGGCCAGCCCACGGAGTTCTGGTACGCCGAGGTGGAGTACCCCACCGTGGAGGCCGCCCGCAGCTGGCAGCCGGAGGCCGTGGGCCTTGCAGACTACCTCCGGGACGAAGTCACCGACCAGCCCGGCCAGAGCATGGGTGCCTACTGGGTGCAGACCCGGGGCTGAAGGGGCGGAAAATCGGCTTCTCTGGCGGAAAAAATCTGGAAAAGCCTTGGAACTTATGGTATCATTGCTTCATCACGCAGCTTGCGGCCCGGACGGCCCGCTGGGAAAGAAGGAAACAGACACGAAACGACCTAAACTCACGCTGGCAGTCCAGTACAATTCGCCGGTCATCCTTACATTTTTCCTCCTCTCGCTGGGGGCACTGTTTCTGGGCCGGTACACCGGAGGCTGGACCACCACCCATCTGTTCAGCGTCTACCGCTCCTCGCTGAAAGACCCGCTGTTCTATTTCCGGCTCTTCGGCCATGTGCTGGGGCACGGCAGCTGGGACCACTTTATCAACAATATGCTCCTGCTGCTGGTGGTCGGCCCGCCGATGGAGGAAAAGTACGGCAGTCTGCCGCTTCTGAAGGGCATCCTGCTCACGGCCCTCATCTCGGGCGTATTGCAGTGCCTTCTGTTCCCCCGCACGGCCCTGCTGGGGGCGTCGGGCATCGTCTTTATGCTCATCATGCTGGCGTCCCTGTCCGGCTTTTCGGGCGGCATCCCGGTGACCATGCTGCTGGTGGCGGCGCTCTATCTGGGCCAGCAGGTGTATGACATCATCTTTGTGCGGGACAACGTGGCCAACTTTATGCATATCGTCGGCGGCGTGTGCGGCACGGTGTTCGGCTATGTCAATGCAGGCCCGCGCAGGCGGCGCAGGCATTGAGGCAAGCTTCGCCCCGGCAAAGAATGGGTTAATTTTATCATTCGAGCGGCTTTGTTGATTGCATTTTGACAGGTCGGGCTTTATTATATCATTTGTACAAATATTGCCGTGTGAATTTTAACAAAATCACCAAAAGTTGTGTATTAGACGGAGGTTGCTTATGAGACGACTGTGCAGCCCATCCCCGGGGATGAAACTGCCGACAAACCATCGTAAAGGAGGTCAGACGCTTTGAACGAACACGAAAAACCACAGATAGACTTTATGCACAAGCTTGCGCGCCAGATCGTAGAGCGCCGCAACCTTGTGTTCCTGTTCGTCGTTCTGGCGACCATTTTCACGGTATTCGCGGTGAAATGGGTCAAGGTCGAGACGGACATGACCACCTATCTGCCCAAGACCTCAGAGACACGTCTGGGTCTGGACATCATGGAGGATCAGTTCACGACCTACGGCTCTGCCGACGTCATGGTGGCCAACATCACCCCCGACGAGGCTGACGCGCTTTCCGATCAGCTCACCGAGCTGAAGGGCGTCCAGATGCTGGACTACGACGACACCACAGACCACTATAATAAGGACGCGGTATCGGCCCTCTACTCCATCACCTTCGATTACCCCGAGGAGGACGACCAGTGCCTCGAGGCCCTCGACCGGGTGAAGGAGTATCTGGCCGACTACGACATCTACGTTTCCACCTCGCTGGGCAACACCCAGCAGGAGACCATTGATGCCGAGGTGCGGGTCATCATGGTGTACGTCGCCGTCATCATTGTGGTGGTGCTGATCTTCACCTCCCAGACCTACGCCGAGGTGCCCGTCCTCATCCTCACCTTTGTGGTGGGCATGATCCTGAACATGGGCACCAACTTCCTGCTGGGCACCATCTCCTTCGTCTCCAACTCGGTGACGAACATCCTGCAGCTGGCCCTGTCGCTGGACTATGCCATCATCTTCTGCAATCACTTTAAAGAAGAGCACCAGACCATGCCGCTGAAGGAAGCTGTCATCGAGTCGCTGAGCAAGAGCATCCCGGAGATCAGCTCCAGCTCCCTGACCACCATCGGCGGTCTGGTGGCCATGCTGTTCATGCAGTTCAAGATCGGCGCGGATATGGCCACCTGCCTCATCAAGGCCATCCTCTTCTCGATGATCTCGGTGTTCGTAGTCATGCCTGGTCTGCTGATGCTCTTCGGCCCCTACATGGACAAGACCAAGCACAAAAACTTCGTGCCGGACATCCCCTTCGTGGGCCGCTTTGCATGGCGTACCCGCAAGATCGTCCCCGCCATCTTCGTGGTGGTCATCCTCATCGCCTACCACTTCTCGAGCCTCTGCCCCTACGCCTACGGCTACGATGTCATCAAGGTGCCCAAGATGAACGAATCCCTCATCGCGGACCAGATGATCGAGGAGAATTTTACGAAGTCCAACCTCGTGGCCCTCGTCTACCCTAAGAATGACGACTACAGCGTCGAGAAAAAGATGCTGGAGGAGCTGGAAAGCTACGACGAGATCGACCACACGCAGGGCCTGTCCAACATCGAGGCCCAGGACGGCTATATGCTGGAAGACAAGCTCACCGCCCGCCAGTTCTCTGAAATGGCCGACCTCGACTACGAGGCCGCCCAGCTCGTCTACACCGCCTACGCCATCGAGAACGAGGAGTACGGCCAGATCATCGGCAACTTTGCCTCGTACCGGGTGCCCCTTGTGGATATGTTCCTCTACGTCTGCGACGAGGCCGACACCGGCATCGTCTCCCTCTCGCAGGAGGAACTGGACGACCTCCACGAGGCCCGGGAGAAGATGGAGAGCGCACTGGCTCAGCTGCAGGGCGACAAGTACAACCGCGTCCTCATCTACCTCAGCCCCTCGCTGGAGGCCGGCCAGACGACCTATGAGTTCACCGATACCATCCGCTCCATCGCCCGGAAGTATTATCCGGACGGCGAGCTGTACATGGCCGGCAACGCCACCAACGAGTACGATTTCCAGAAGTCCTTCGCCATCGACAACGTCGTCGTCAGCGTCGTGTCCATCTTCATCGTCCTGCTGGTGCTGCTGTTCACCTTCCAGTCGGTGGGTATGCCCCTGCTGCTCATCGTGGTCATTCAGGGCGCCATCTGGCTCAACTTCTCCTTCCCTTATTTCTCCCACACCAACCTCTACTTCATGGGCTACCTGATCGTCAGCTCCATCCAGATGGGTGCGAACATCGACTACGCCATCGTCATCGGTACCCGCTTCAGCGAGCTGAAGGACAAGATGGATCACGAGCAGGCCATGATCGAGACCATCAACTTTGCCTTCCCCACCATCCTGACCTCCGGCACGATCATGGCCGTGTCGGGCACCCTTATCGGCCAGATGACCTCCGACGCCTGCATCGTAGGCATCGGCCAGTGCCTTGGCCGAGGCACCATCATCTCCATCTTCCTCGTCCTCTTCGTCCTGCCCCAGATCCTGCTGGTTGGCTCTAAGATCGTCGATAAGACGAGCTTCGCCGTGCCCAAGCTGGTGGCACGCAGCAGCGGCAATGGCCGGATGCGGGTCAACGGCATCGTGCAGGGTGAGATCCACGGCTCTGTGGCCGGTACGATGAACGCCATCGTGGACGGTGACGTCCAGCTGACCGTTATCTCGGGCAATGTGGCGCAGGAACTGGATGACAACAGACCGCAGGAGGTGCAGAATGAAGAAGAATAAGCTGCTGCGCCGCCTGACGGCTGCGCTTCTGGCCGCTGTGCTGACGCTGAGCATCGCTCTGCCAGTGTTCGCGTCTGACGACAGCGATACCATTTACATCAACAGCGTCTCGGACCTGCTTTCGCTGGCCAAGAGCTGTGCCTACGATCAGTGGTCGGTGGGCAAGACCGTCGTCCTGCAGCAGGACCTCTCCCTTGAGGGGATGTTCTGGGCGCCCATCCCGTCCTTCAGCGGACAGTTCAAGGGCAACGGACATACCATCTCCGACCTGACGGTGTCGGGCGAGTACTCCCCGGCGGGCCTCTTCGGCATCGTGGAGGAAAAAGGCTCCATCGAGTCCCTGAGCGTGCGGGGCGTCGTGTCCGTTTCGGACACCAAGGACACCACCACCGGCGGCATCGTGGGCATCAACCATGGCACCCTCATCAGCTGCCAGTTCACCGGCGTCGTCACCGGCGACAGCGAGGTGGGCGGTATCGTGGGCCGCAACGAGGCCGAGGGCACCATCGACCACTGTACCGCCCGGGCCATCGTCACCGGTAAGTCCGCCACCGGCGGCATCACCGGCTACAACCTCGGCGCGATTACCGGCTGTACCAACGTCGGCAGCATCAACACCGAGTATCAGGAGGCCTCGCTGGATACCGACGGCTTCACGGCAAAAATGGTGGATTACATCAACAGTCGGAAGGCCAGCATCGACTCCTCCGACAACAGTGGAAGCTCCACCACCAATGTCGCCACCGACACCGGCGGCATCGCGGGCCGCTCCTCCGGCATGATCCTCACCAGCGTCAACACCGGCACCATCGGCTACGAGCACATCGGCTACAACGTGGGCGGCATCGTGGGCCGTACCGACGGCCTTGTGTCCGGCTGCGTCAATCAGGGCCGTGTGCTGGGCCGCAAGGACGTGGGCGGCATCGCCGGTCAGGCCGAGCCTTACCGGGAGCTGGACCTGTCCAAGGACACCATCCGCCGCCTCCGCTCCGAGCTGGATGTGCTGCGGGGCCTCGTGGACGACACCACCGGCGTCATCGAGAACTCCACCACCAGCATCTCCAATTCCTTCAACGCCATGACCAGCCAGATGGATACCGCTATTGCCACGGCCCGCCAGCTGGACGATCAGGCCAGCGACTACGGCGATGAGGTGGCCGACGAGATCGACCGCGCCTCCACTTTGCTGGCCGATACCCTCACCAAGCTGGAGCCGGTCATGGACACCGGCGAGGACGCCATGACCAAGCTCGCCGAAGCCACCGGCAGCCTCAAGTGGGCCATCCGCGAGATGGCTGCGGAGATGCTGATGGCCTCCCGCGCCCTTGCCAAGACCAGCGACAGTCTGGATAAGGTGTCAGACGCCGCCGCAGATAACCGCGACGGCCTGCATGGTATCTCCAACGGCATCAAGAAGCTGCTGGAATCCATCAACACCGGCGACGACACCGCCGCCTCGCAGGCCATCTCCGGCATCCTCTCGGCCTACGACTCCCTCTCCCCGGATACAAAGTCCGATCAGAACCTCAAGACCGGCATCGAGCTGCTGAAGGTGGCCAACTCTGTGGCCAGCGTCTTTACGCTGGGCAGCGGCCTCTCTCCGGCCATGAAGGCCGTCACCGCAGGCATGGGCCTGCTGCGGACGGCATCCCTCCTGTCCAACGACAGTGACATCGCCCGTGCGACCTCTCAGATCGCCAGCGCCATCGGAACCATCTCCACCATCACCACCCAGATGGGCGGCATCGTGGGCAGTGCGGCTAAGGCCGTCTCTGCCGCCGACCATCCCGAGCTGGCGTCGGCCCTGACCAAGACCTCTGACGCCCTGACCGGGATGGGCAGCATCACCGACGACATCATGGGCAGCATCAAGGACTGGGTCGGCGGTCTGGACGGCGCAGACGACATCAAGAGCGGCATCGAAAGGCTGAGAGATGCGTCCGATAAGCTCAGCGATGGCATGGACGACCTGAGCGACTCCATCGACCTGCTCAAGACCGACGCCGCCCTCACCAGTGCAACGCTGGTCCATACCTCTGTGGCGCTGGGCCAGCTGCAGGACGGCCTCGGCGGGCTGACTGACATGATGAGCCAGACCCGCGACATCCTCCACTGGCTCAACCAGCAGGACCCCATCAAGGTGCCTCGTCCCTCGGCGGAGCTGACCAACACCAAGGACTCCCTCTTTGATGCGGTCAGCGGCCTGACCGATAAGATGGAGGACATCAACAGCACCATGCGGGCTTCCAGCGAGCAGCTGACCGCCAAGATGCGGGCTGTGACCGCACAGGTCAGCGTCGTGTCCAACCTGATGCTGGACGCCGTGCAGGAGATCAGCGATCCGGGCAGCAAGACCATCTATGAGGATGAGTCCGAAGACCTCATCGCCGCCCAGTCCGACGGAAAGATCGAGAACAGCATCAACCGGGGCATCATCGACGCCGACATGAACGTGGGCGGCATCGCCGGCACCATGGGCGTCGAGAACCTGCTGGACCCCGAGGAGGACAACAAGGACGAGGGCACCTCGCTCCTGCGCACCTCCTACACCGTCAGCGCCGTCCTCATCGGCAACACCAACGAGGGCAGCGTCACCGCCAAGAAGGACATGGTCGGCGGCATCGTGGGTCAGGAGGAGCTGGGCCTTGTGACGGCCTGCGAGTCCTACGGCGACGTCACCGGTGTCAATCAGGTGGGCGGCATCGCTGGTGCGGCCAGCGCAAAGCTCCGCAGCAACTGGGCAAAATGCGCCCTCAGCGGTGAAAAGTACGTCGGCGGCATCGTGGGTCAGGGCAGCGACAGCGACCTCACCGACGGCAGTCTTATCGCCATCAACAACCGCGCCCTCGTCTCGGTGCTGGCAGGCCAGCAGTATGTGGGCGCCATCTCCGGCGGTCAGGACGGCAGCTTCGTGGGCAACCTCTTCGTCTCCGACGACCTGCAGGGCATCGACCGCCTGAGCCGGGCCGGTCAGGCCGAGCCGGTCACTTATGAGACCCTGCTCGCGCAGGAGGGCCTGCCCAAGGCCTTCCGCAAGCTGAACCTCGTCTTCAAGGCTGACGGTCACACCATCAAGAAGATCAGCTTCGACTACGGCGCGTCCTTCACGGAGGCCGACTACCCGGAGATCCCCCAGAAGGAGGGCTACTACGCCGAGTGGAGCACCCCCGTGCTGGATGCCCTCCACACCGACACCGTAGTGAATGTGGAGTACACCTCCTACATCCCGGCGCTGGGCAGCAGCGTGACCCGTGAGAACGGTCGCCCGGTCTTCTATGTGGACGGCTTCTTCGGCGGCTCCAACGCGGTGCAGGTCACCCAGCAGGACATCACAGCCGACGTCCATGGCGTCACCGAGCAGTGGCTGCTGGAGTTCACCGACGACGGCAACGAGACCCATCAGATCCGCTACCTGACCCCGGGCAAGGCCGAGGGCAAGGTCTACGTCAAGCAGGCCGACGGCAGCTGGCAGCGAGTGGAGACGGGCAGCTTCGGCAGCTACACCACCTTCACCGTCACCGGCACCGAAGTGGAAGTGGCCTTTGTGCCCAGCAAACTTCCCGTCTGGGCGTTCTGCGCCGGCGGCGCGGCCCTGCTGGTGCTGCTCCTGCTGCTGGCAAAGCGCATTCGCAGCAAGCGCGGCCCCAAGGGCGGCAAGCCCGAAAAGGAGAAAGCGCCCCGCAAGGAGAAAAAGGGCGGAAAAGCAGCAGCGGACGCCTCCGCGCCCGCCGATGAGCTGGATACGCCCATCTCCGAGACCGATGTCCCGTAAGAGATAAAAGCAAAGCAGGCCTCCGCCCTTCCGGGCGGAGGCCTGCTTTTTTGCATGATTGGGGAGGTTGTACGAAGGTGGGCTTTGCCGTTGCTCAGGCTCTCCCAAAGGGAGAGGCTTTATGCTTCCGGCATCGCCTTCACTTCATTCAGGAAAGCCTCGATCTTATCCAGCTGATTCTCCGCCACGGCGCGGCCGGTATCGTAGACCCGGCGCAGCTGGGCGGGGTCGCGCTCCATAGCGCCGATCTCCAGCGGGATAGGCGGGCGGATGACAAAGTCCCTGCCAGTGGATTCCTGCATGGCGATGTAGGAGAGCGTCTCGTTGTACCGCTCGTGGCGGTCGGCCACCGCCGCCACGAAGGCAGGGTAGCGCAGATACCGCGCCCGGATGGCAGGAAGGAAGGGATTCTTCTTTTTCACGAAGCCTTTGGGCTGGGTCAGGATGATGATGTTGCGCTTGTAGCCCAGACTCTCGAAGAAGCGGACGGGGATGGAGTCAGCTACGCCGCCATCCAGAAGGGCATAGTGGCCGATCCGGACGGCCTTGGCGGCCAGCGGCATGGACGCCGAGGCCTCCATCCAACGCACGTCCTCGGCATCGCCGGTGCGGCACTTGTGGTAGATGGGCTCGCCGGTGCGAAGGTCGGTGCAGACGACGAAAAAGTCCATCGGCGAGGCGCGGAAAGCCTCCTCGTCGAAGGGGTCGAGTTTTTCCGGCACGATGTGGTAGCAGAAATCCTCGCTATAGAGATTGCCGGTGCGCAGCAGGTTGCCGAAGCTGGCATACCGCTTGTCGTCGCAATACTCGGTGTTGTAGCGGATGGCGCGCCCGATCTGATGAGACTTGAAGTTGCAGCCGAACACTGCACCGGCGGATACCCCGATAGTGCCGTCGGTGGTGAGGCCGTGCTCCATGAGAACATCGAGGACGCCTGCGGTGAACATCCCGCGCATGGCACCGCCCTCTAATACTAGCCCTGTTTTCATATGGTGACTCCTTTTTTCTGGCGCGGCCCCCACAGGCCGCAGCAGCCGTTTCCGGTTGCTACCAGTATACTCGATTTTGCGCAGAAAACAAGAGAAAACGGAAGAAATCTGCCCCCGGATGGACGCGCCCCAGCGCACGGGAAAGGGCAAAGTCGTACTTTTAACGCAAAGCGCTGAAAAAACCGGGGAGAAGAGGCAAAATTTGGGCAGAAAGGGCCTTGCCAACAGGGGCGGCTTCCGGTATACTGATATGAAATATCGACCGTTTTGTGACAGGAGATCAGGGAGGAAGAGACAGAACATGAAAATGCTGGAAGACCGCATCCGCAAAGACGGCATCGTCCGCGAAGGCAACGTGCTGAAGGTGGACAGCTTCATCAACCACCAGATGGACATCCCGCTGTTCCGGGAGATGGCCAAGGAGTGGAAGCGCCTGTTCGCGGGCAAACCCATCAACAAGGTGCTCACCATCGAGGCCAGCGGCATCGGCATTGCGGCTGTGGTGGCCAGCGAGTTCAACGTGCCGGTGGTGTTCGCCAAGAAGTCTATGAGCATCAACCTCGACTACGACAACTACGAGACGAAGATCCAGTCCTTCACCCACAAGAAAATTTACAACGTCATCGTCTCCAAGAAGTTCCTCACCCCGGAGGACCACGTCCTCATCATCGACGACTTCCTTGCCAACGGCTGCGCCCTGATGGGTCTGCTGGAGCTGACCGAGAAGGCCGGTGCCGCCGTGGAGGGCATCGGCATCGCCGTCGAGAAGGGCTTCCAGCAGGGCGGCGAGCTGATCCGCAGCAAGGGCATCCAGCTGGAGAGCCTCGCCATCGTCGATGCCATGGACAGCGCCACCGGCGAGATCACCTTCCGCGACCAGCCGCAGCAGAGCTAAGGAGAATATGCACTCGAGACCGCCTCCGGGCGGTCTTTTCTTTTACGAAAAAATCACGCCCCATCGAAGCTGTCGCCGTCTTCGGGAAGGTCGGCGGAGGTCTCAGCGGTGGAGGGAGCCGGGAGGCTGGCCCGGGGGATGCCCTTATAGACCAGCGTCTGCTCAAGGACCTCGGCGCAGACCGGAGCCGAGAGGCTGCCTCCCGCCGTCGTCCAGCTGTGAGGCTCATCGAGACAGACGAGGCAGAGGAACTGGGGCTCGTCGATGGGGGCCACGGCCACGAAGCTGGCGATGCGGGCTTTCTCGTCGGTGCTGTCCAGCTTCTGGCTGGTGCCGCTCTTGCCGCCCACCCGGTAGCCCGGGATCTGGGCGTTCCGTCCGCCGCCGTAGAGCACAACAGCCTCCATCATCTCCCGCATGGTGCGGGAGGTCTCTTCCTTGAGCACCCGGCGGCGGCAGACCGGGGCGAGATGGTCGATGACCTCGCCCTCCGGGCCGAGGATGTCCGAGACGACATAGGGCTGCATCAGCCGCCCGCCGTTGACCACGGCACAGACCGCCGCCGCCATCTCGAGGTAGGAGACCTTGCTGCTCTGGCCAAAGGCGCAGGAGGCCAGCTCCACAGGCCCCATCCGCTCGGCGGTGTAGTAGAGGCTCTTTTTCGGCTCGGCAGGCAGGTCGATGCCGGTGGGGGCGCGGAGTCCGAAGGCCTCGAAGTAGTCGCAGAAAGCCTCTTTGCCCAGCCGTGCACCGATCTGGATGAAGCTCTGGTTGCAGGAGTTTTCCAGCGCCTGCGTCACGGTCTGCGCCCCGTGGCGCTTGTGGTTGGCACAGTGGAAGCGGGTGCCTGCTACCGAGATGGAGTCGCCGCAGTAGAAGCTGGAATGTTTGCCGATGGCCCCGGTGTCCAGCGCCGCCGCACAGGTGATGAGCTTAAAAACGCTGCCCGGCTCATAGAGGTCGCTGACGGCCTTGTTCCGCCACTGGGTCTGCTGGGCCAGCTGGAGCGCTGCCGCCCGCTCGCTGCCGGTCAGACCCTCCACGGCCTCCCGGGCGGCTTTGTCAGCGATCACCCGGGGCTGATTGGGGTCGTAGGAGGGAGTGGTGGACATGGCCAGCACTGCCCCGGTGTTCACGTCCATGACGATGCCCACGGCCCGGGCCGCCACATGGTGTTCCTTCACTGCATAGCCCAGCGCGTTCTCGAGGTAGTGCTGGATATTCGTGTCGATGGTGAGGCGGAGACCGTCCCCCTCGGTGGGCGGGATCTCTGTCTCATAGCTCTGCTCGAGGGTGTAGCCCCACGCATTCACGGCGGTCAGCACCACGCCGTTCTCGCCGGTGAGCAGGTCGTCATACTTCAGCTCGAGGCCCGAGACACCTGCGTTGTCCACGTTAGTGAAGCCCAGCACCGACGCAAGAAATTCTCCCTGCGGATACCAGCGCTTGGAATCCTGCTGGATGCGGATGCCGGTGATGCCGTTGGCCTCGCAGAAGTCCCGGACGGCGTCGGCGGTCTGACGGTCCACCCGGTAGCGGAGAAGACAGTCGTTGGAGCGGCGGTCGCTGAACTTTTCCAGCAGCTTCTTTTCGTCCAGCGCCAGAAGGTCGGAAAGGCCCTTGGCCGCAAGGGTAAGGCGGTCTTCCGGCATCTCCCGGGGGGAGGCCCGGAGGGTCCAGCAGCTGCTGTTGGCTGCGAGAAGGAGGCCGTCGGCGCTGGTGATGCGGCCCCGGTCGGCGGGGACGACGGTGTCCCGCAGCTGCTGGCCGAGGGCGCGCTGGGCGTACCAGCCGCCGCCCACCACCTGCAAAAACAGCAGCCGCACCGCCAACCCGAGGCAGATGAGGCAAAACACCCCCGCCGCAAGCCCCGCCCGGGCGCGGAAGGCCCGCTCCGGCAGGGTGCGCAGGGTGTCGGAATCGTTTGACATGACAGCACCTCCCTCTCTACAGGATATGCGGCGGTCGGTGTGACTAGCCGCCCGGGCGGCTGCGTACACTAAAGGGAAGGGGGGAGAGGATGAAAAAGCTGTTGCGCCCGATGCCCGGCATGGACCTGCCGTTTTTGATCTTGGTGCTCACGCTGGTGGGCTTCGGGCTGGTGATGCTGGCCAGTGCGTCCAGCGCTGTGGCCCTCTACCGGCGGGGGGATGCGTGGGCCTACCTGCGGCCGCAGCTGCTCTATGCGGCGCTGGGGCTGTGCGGTATGGGGCTGGCCAGCCGGGTGGACTACCACATCTTCCACAAGCTGGCATGGCCGGTGCTGGGGCTGTCGCTGGTGATGCTGACGGCGGTGCTCTTCATGCCCGAGTACAACGGCTGCAAGCGGTGGCTGGTCATCCCGGGGCTGGGCACTTTGCAGCCCAGCGAGATCGCAAAGTTCGCGGTGGTGCTGGTGTTCGCCCACATCATTGCGCTGAACCACGACCGGATGAAGGATTTCAGCGTGGGGGTGCTGCCCTTCGCGCTGGTGCTGGGGGTGGTGGCAGCGCTGATGCTGCTGGAACCCCACCTCTCTGGCACCGTCCTTATCCTCGGCATCGGGGCGGTGCTGATGTTCGTGGGGGGCACGGGGCTGCGGTGGTTCTTGCTGGCAGGGGCAGGCGGCATTGGGGCCGTCGCGGCGGCAGTGGCCATTATGCCCGACCTCGTGCCCTACGCCGCCGACCGGCTGCGGTCGTGGCTCGACCCCTTCGCCGACCCGCTGGGGGACGGCCACCAGACCATCCAGAGCCTCTACGCCATCGGCTCGGGCGGGGCCGCCGGTCTCGGCCTCGGCAGCAGCCGCCAGAAGCATCTTTTTGTTCCCGAGCCGCAGAACGACTTCATCTTCTCCATCGTCTGCGAGGAGCTGGGCTTCGTGGGGGCCTGTGCGGTGGTGGGGCTGTTCGTGCTGCTGCTGTGCCGTGGCATCGTCATCGCTGCCCACGCCCCCGACCGCTTCGGGGCGCTGCTGGTGGTGGGGTTCGTGGTGCAGGTGGCGCTGCAGGCGGTGCTGAACGTGGCCGTCGTCACCAACACCATCCCCAACACCGGCATCTCCCTGCCCTTTTTCTCCTCAGGCGGCACCAGTCTCATGATGCTGCTGGGAGAGATGGGGGTGGTACTGGGGGTATCACGGAGCTGAGCCGACCGCCGCCAGCGGCGGAAACAGGGAGGCGAAGCTCGGGCCGCGGCCAGCAGGATGCGAGCGGCAGCGAAGCAGACGCTGGGAGCCGCAACCCGGACTCCTTTGTAAACTTTCTGCACCCTGCTTGACTTTTAGATGGGATGGGATATAATAAAGATGCAAGAGAATAGAGTCCTGCATAAGTGCTCACCAAAAGAAAAAGACCCCTCTTTCGGAGTTGCCGCTCCAAAAAGAGGGGTCCTTTTTAGTGCTTACGGCCCTTCAGCCATCTGTCAAGCACATTGCAGATACAATACGAGATCACATCTGCTGCGACAGACAGTACAAGAGAGTGCAAGTCCTGCATGTTGTTCACCTCCCTCCCATCTGGTAATGGGCGGACGAGGCCGCAGAACAAGTATAACATATTTTTCGACGAAAAGAAACAGAAAATGGCGCTTTGCGCCAGCTCCCCAAAAGGGAGAGTCTTTTGCCAAAACTGCAAACATATTTCTCCGCTTCCGCATACTGTGGGGTATCTTTTCGAGAACGGGGGGCCGGGGATATGACACAGGAGAGCGGGCGGATCTGGGTGATAGGCGGGAGGCCGCTGAACGGGACGGCGGCGGTGCCTGCGGCGAAAAACAGCGTGCTGCCGCTCCTTGCGGCGGCGCTGCTCTGCCGGGGGACGGTGCGGCTGCGGGCTGTCCCGGCCCTGTCGGACGTGGAGTGCTGCCTTGCGCTGCTGCGGGGAGCAGGGTGTGACGCCCGGCGGCAGGGGGCGGACGTAGTCGTCAGCGGCACGCCGGTGTGCAGCACCCTGCCGGGGGACGCTGCCGCCCGGATGCGGGCCTCCATCCTCTTCTGCGCACCGCTGCTGGCGCGGCTGGGCCGGGCCGAGACCTCCCTGCCCGGGGGCTGCCCCATCGGCCAGCGGCCCATCGACCTGCACCTCGAGGGGCTTGGCCGGATGGGCGCGAAAGAGCTGGACGCCGGGGCGGGACGGCTGGTGCTGGCCGCGCCGGGCGGGCTTCACGGGGCTGACTTCACCCTCCGTTTCCCCAGCGTGGGGGCTACCGAGACCCTGCTGCTGGCCGCTGTCTGTGCCCGGGGCACCACGGTGCTGCGGGGGGCTGCGCGGGAGCCGGAAATATCCGACCTCGCGGACTTCCTCCGCCGCTGCGGCGGACAGATCGAAGGGGCGGGGACATCTACCATCCGCATCGAGGGGCGGCGGGTGCTCTCCGGCTGCGATTTTTCGCCTCTGCCCGACCGCATCTTCGCCTCCACGCTTGCCTGCGCCGCTGCTGCAGCCGGAGGGCGGGTGGAACTGGCCGGATGCCCGCCCGGACTCTACGAGCCGGTACTGGAAATTCTGGAACAAATGGGCTGCACCGTGAAGCGGGGAGCAGACCGGGCCGAAATAGCCCGCTTCGGGCGGCTGTATGGGGTGGGCAGGGTCTTCACAGGGGTGTATCCGGGCCTCGCCACCGACGCTGCGCCCCTGCTGGCTGCCGCCATGCTCTGCGCCGAGGGGGAGGGCAGCATCGAGGACGTCGTCTTCGAGGAGCGCTTCGGCTGCGCAGAGGGCTTTGAGCGGCTGGGCGGGCGGGCAAAACGGGCCGGGAGGGTGCTCTCCGTCGGCCCGCTGCCGGAGAGCGGCCTGCATGGTACGACTCTCTCGGCCCCCGACCTGCGGGGCGGCGCGGCACTGGTCCTTGCCGCCCTTGCGGCAGGAGGAAAGAGCTGGGTGGAGGACACCCGTCATATCGACCGGGGTTACGCGGGCCTGACGGAGACGCTGGCCGCGCTCGGGGCACGAATTGGGAGAGAAATGACCCCTGCTCCGGGCTGTGTGAAAAAAATACCAGCTAAAAACCAGAATAGACTTGCATTCGGGGCAAAAAGATGATACGATACTGTTATATAGTAGCTTCAGTATGCGTATAATCCTGCGCGCGCAGGCGCGGGTCACGATAAAATCCGATGGAGGACAATGATATGGCACTCATGCTCGACGAAGAAATGGACGAAAACGTAACGACGATAAAGGTCATCGGCGTGGGCGGCGGCGGCGGCAACGCCGTCAACCGCATGGTCAGCGACGGCCTGCAGGGCGTCGAGTTCATCGCAATGAACACCGACCAGCAGGCTCTCTCCAAGAACCATGCTGCAACGAAAGTACAGCTCGGCTCCAAGCTCACCAAGGGCCGCGGCGCAGGTGCCGACCCTGAGATCGGCCAGCGCGCCGCCGAGGAGAGCAAGGACGAGATCGCAAACGCCCTGAAGGGCTCTCAGATGGTCTTCATTACCGCCGGTATGGGCGGCGGCACCGGCACCGGCGCAGCCCCCGTGGTGGCCGAGGTGGCACACGATCTGGGCATCCTGACCGTGGGTATCGTCACCAAGCCCTTCTCCTTTGAGGGCAAGCGGAAGATGGGTCTGGCCGAGCAGGGCATCGCCAACCTGCTGATGCACGTGGACAGCCTCATCGTCATCCCCAACGAGCGCCTGAAGATGATCAGTCAGGAGAAGATCACCCTGATGAACGCCTTCCAGGCAGCCGACAATGTGCTGCGTCAGGGCGTCGAGTCCATCTCCGCCCTCATCAACGTGCCGGCTTTCATCAACCTCGACTTCGCCGACGTGCGCTCCATCATGAAGGATGCCGGTTACGCCCACATGGGTGTCGGCAGCGCCAAGGGCGCAGGGAAGGCCGAGAACGCCGCCAAGGCTGCCATCTCCTCCCCGCTGCTGGAGACCAGCATCGCCGGCGCACACGGCGTCATCATCAACATCACCTCCAGCCCCGACATCGGTCTGGAGGACGTGGAGACCGCTGCAGGCCTCATCACCCAGAGCGCTCACCCCGATGCCAACATCATCTGGGGTACTGCCTTCGATGAGAACCTGTCGGACGAGATGCGGGTCACGGTCGTGGCCACCGGCTTCGACAACAAGGCTGCGGACGGCCTGCGCAGCACCCTCGGCACTTCTGCCGCCGGTGCCGCAGCACCCGGCGTCACCGCTTCCGCCCCCAGCGCAGTCTTCAGCGCCGAGGTCAACACCCCCTCTGCCGCTTCCGGCACCGCTGCCGCCAAGCCCGTGGAGGAGGAGAACAGCGACACCAGCTATTATGACGACCTGCTGGCGATCCTGAACAAGCGGAGATAAACACAAGGAGGCCCCGACCGTGGAGCAGCAGGAGACCAAGCTGCCGTTGGAATGGCTGAGCAGCCGCCGGACCCCGGAGCTGCATCGGCTCGAGGCGCTCTGCCGGGAGACTGCCCGGGAGGAGCGCTGCGCCCAGCGCAGACTGCAGGAGGTGGAAGAAGCCATGGCACCCGAACCAGAGCGGTCATGCCCTGCCCCTGCGCCCGAGGCGGCGGAACGGGCCAAGCTTGAGCAGCTGAGCCGTCAGCTCAACGCTGCCAACGCCGAGCTGCGCCGCTATGAGACGCGGATGTTCGCCTACGAGCGCACCATTCTGGCCCTGCGGAAGGAGAATGCCGACCTGAGCGCCCGGTGCGATGTGCTGCACGCCGAGGTGGAGAAGCTGGCTGCGGAGGCTCTCAAGCCCCTGCCGGAGCTGCCCCCTCTGCCCACCATCTCCTTCCCCGGGGACGAAAAGAAGGATGCAGAGCAGCCCCCGGAGGCCGCTGCGCCTGCCCCTGCGCCTCCGGCTGCCCCGGCCCGGCCCAAGACCCGCCTCGAACATCTCGGCGATGAGGTGCTGGCTCAGCTGGCGAGGCTGATGCCGGGAGAAAAATAACGTAAAAAAGAACCGCTCATCGCGTGCTTTTGCGCGATGGGCGGTTTTTAGGTTTGTGGGATGACCTCTCCGTTATTGTCTCTTGGACAGGCCTCGCCTTCGTACAACCTCTCAGTCTGCTTCGCAGACAGCTCCCCTAGTAGGGGAGCCTCTGGCGAAGAGGCGAGGCTTTCCGGGATGCCAAGGCCTCCCCTCGATAGGAGCAACGGCGACAACCGCCGCCAGCGGCGGAAACAGGGAGGAGCTGTTGGGGCCGCGGCCAGCAGGATGCAAGCGACAGCGAAGCAGACGCTGGGTGCCGCAACCCGGGCAGTGGCATCGCGTCAGCGATGACGGAGAGGTTACTCTCCCCTCGTCTCCATCAGATACGTCGCCTCAAGGTCGGAGATATGCAGCTTGACGGCCAGAGGGTACTTCTCGAAAGCCCCCGACATGGCAAAGCTTCCGCCCCGGACGGCGTCGTCGAAGCCGCCCATATGCCAGCGGATGGCCACGGCCTCCTCGACCTTGAGCTTCATGAACCGCTCGATGAGAAAGACACTTTTCTCGCCGTGGCCGTAGGGGAACATATCCTCCACGCTGTAGGAGGGTACCTTCTCCCACTTGCCGGTCTCGTCGTTCTTCACGTTGCGGGTGCCTTTTTTGTAGAAGTTGGCCTTGCACAGGTCGTGGAGCAGGGCGACGATGGCGTAAGTCTCCTCCGTGTCGGTGTCCGGCTCGAAAAAGCTGCTCCGCAGCACCCGGTAGACATTGAGGCTGTGGGCGCACAGCCCCCCGTCATAGGCCCCATGAAAGCGGGTGGAGGCCGGTGCGGTGAAGAAATCCGTCTTGGTGTCCAGCCAGTCCAGCAGCTTTTCACTGCCGGGACGGGTGACGTACCGGTGGAAAATGTCCAGAAACTCCTCGCGCTCCGTCATCTTACAGCTCCATATCCTCGAGGATGCCCTTGAGGATGGCCAGCTCGTCGTGGCTCAGGGAGATGCCCTTGCCCATGCGGGTGCCGTCCGGGGACCAGTCGCGGATGTCATATTTGGGGTCGCCGTCGTTCCAGCTGATGAGGTTCAGCTGACGCTCCCAGCCCCGGGGACGCTCGCCGAGGACGGCGATGCGCTCCACGATCTCATATTTGATCTCTGCCATAATAGATTACCTGCCTTTGCTTTGTTTGCTACCATAATAAAAGAACTGCGCAAAGATTTCAACAGGTAATTGGAAAATATTTTCTGAATTTTAGTCCCGTTTCAACCGTAAGGCGCTTCTTCGCGCCACTCTACCAGCTGTAAAACGCCGCTCTCGTCTTTGTCGGGCGCCGGCTGACGGCTCTTCGTGTGCTGCTCTGCACCGAAAAGCCCGTCTCCGTACTGTGCCATCACGCCCGGCGACCGCCCGGCCAGATACTCGGCGGCGTTCTTCTGCCGACAGGCGACAGGGGTGCCGTTCGTCATCGGGACGCCGGGCTGCTCGATCTCGGGAGGCAGCTGCACATCGGGGTCATCCGGCTGTGACGGCGGCTGCTGAGAGCCGCAACCCGGTTTGGGCGGCTCTGTGCTCGGCGGCTGTCCGAGGGCCGGACTGACCCGGCTGCCCGCCTCCTCCGGCGGACTGCTGGGGCCGGGTGCGTCCTCAAGCTGGCGGCGGATGAAGGGTGTGAGAGATTCCATAAAAAACACCTCCGTACTTAGGGTGTGCGGAGGCGTGGGAGAATATGCGCTGGGCCGCTGCCCAGACTCCTTTTTACATCACGCCGTCGGGAACAGCTTCTCCCATGTGGCCTTGCCCACCGTGCCGTCGGCGGCGAGGCCATGGCGGGCCTGATAGCGCTTGACGGCGGCAGCAGTGCCTGTGCCGAACTTGCCGTCGGTGGTCAGGCGCTCGCCCTCGGCGTTGAGCTTCTGCTGCACCAGACGGACGCAGCCGCCTGTGCTGCCGCTGCGCAGCACGATGCCGGGGTAGGGGACGGTCAGGCCGTGCTTGGCCGTGTAGCGGGCGTAGAGGACGTTCCATGTGTTCGCGCCCACCTTGCCGTCCTCTGCCAGACCATACCGCAGCTGGAACTCCCGGACGGCCTTTTCGGCCTTTGCACCGAAGCGGCCGTCCACGGTGAGGGCTGCGTGCCATGTGCAGCTGTCCCGGATGCCGTTGAGCCACGTCTGTACGAGGGCCACGTCGGGGCCGGAGCTGCCGCGCTGGATGAGTGAGTAGTAAGCAGGGATCGCCATAGTGTTGTCACACTCCTTCCGCGCCTATCCTATGCGGCGTCGGGGCAGAGCGTTCCCCCGGCCAGCACTGCATCCTCCCGGGGGGCGGTGACTTCGCCCCACCACTCCACCAGCCGGAATCGCACGAGGTACTCCCCGCAGACGAGGTCGTTTTCTTCGGGCCGTGCATACCCGCCGCAGGCCGACCGGCAGAGGCCCGGGTAGAGCACACACCACCAGTTGCGGCCCGGCCGGTGCGTCCCGATGTCCAGCCGCACTGCATCGTACCGTCCGGCGGGCAGGGCCGCTCCTGCGTAGCGCCGGGTGGGGAAATACATATTGACGAGGCAGGCGTGCACCGGTGCGTGGGTGCCCCGCGCTGCCAGCACCTCCCGGGCCGTCAGTTCGAGCCGGACGAGATTTGACGCCGCCCAGACCTTGGCGTCGGCTTTGCCGTCCGCTGGGCAGCTCTCGTCGGCAAGGGCCAGCACGGCATCCCGGACGGCCAGCTTCGCGCTCTGGTCCCGCACTGCGTTGGTGTCGGCCCGGATGTGGAGCCGCAGGGTGTCGGCAGCGAGGGCGTCGGCGGCGTCCAGCTGCCCCTTCGCCCAGCCTGCCCCCAGCGACAGCAAAAAGCAGAGCAGCAGGGCGGCGCACAGCGCCCCCATCTCCCGGCGTGATAACATAAAAACCAGCCTCCTCTGGAAGTTTTATCCAGAGGATGGGCTGGCGGAGGGTGTTTTATTCACAGTTCCTTTTCGTCGAAAAGTGTGCTATAATAGTCTTGCGGCCTTGCCCGCCCATTACAAAATGGGAGGGAGGCCAATGATTTTTTAAAGGAACCCGGGTTGCGGCTCCCAGCGTCTGCTTCGCTGCCGCTCGCATCCTGCTGGCCGCGGCCCCAACAGCTCCTCCCTGTTTCCGCCACTGGCGGCGGTCGTCGCCGTTGCAAGTGGCTTGACGGATGGTTCTCGGGCCGCAAGCACTAAAAAGAAGACCCCCTTGTGGAGTAGCAGCTCCGTAAGGGGGTTTTCTTTTGCTTTTGGTGAAATGTTATGCTGAGTTTTACTCTCGTACTTTTATTATATGCGATTTCCCGCAGAAGTCAAGCACTGCACGGAAAGTTTACAACTCCCGTATCAGAATGCCGGAGCCTTACTTAGTTCTTCAGCGACTGCATGGGTGCGGGAAGGCGGCCGCCGCGGTTGATGAAGACGGAGGGGTCGCGCTGGTTGACGGGCATGATCGGCCCGTAGCCCAGCAGGCCGCCGAAGTCCAGCACCTCGCCCGCCTTCCGGCCGATGGCCGGGATGACGCGGACGGCGGTGGTCTTGGTGTTGACCATGCCGATGGCGGCTTCGTCGGCGATGAGGGCGCTGATGACGGCGGGGGTGGTGTCGCCGGGGATGATGACCATGTCGATGCCCACCGAGCAGACAGCCGTCATGGCCTCCAGTTTCTCGATGGTCAGACAACCGGACTCGGCGGCGTGGATCATGCCGTCGTCCTCGCTGACGGGGATGAACGCGCCCGACAGGCCGCCGACATGGTTGGAGGCCATGACGCCGCCCTTCTTGACGGCGTCGTTCAGCAGGGCGAGGCAGGCGGTGGTGCCGCAGCAGCCGCAGGTCTCAAGGCCCATCTCCTCGAGGATGTTGGCCACGCTGTCGCCCACGGCGGGGGTGGGGGCCAGAGACAGGTCAATGATGCCGGCGGGCACGCCCAGCTCCTCGGAGGCGAGATTGGCCACCAGCTGGCCCACGCGGGTGATCTTGAAGGCCGTCCGCTTCACCAGCTCGGCCACCTGATCGATGGGGGCATCCTTGGGCAGGCGGGCCAGCGCGGCGCGGACTGCGCCCGGGCCGGAGACGCCCACATGGATCTCGCAGTCCGGCTCGCCGGGGCCGTGGAACGCGCCCGCCATGAAGGGGTTGTCCTCGGGTGCATTGCAGAAGACAACGAGCTTTGCTGCGCCGATGCACTGACGGTCGGCGGTCAGCTCGCTGGCCTTCTTGACGGCCTCGCCCATCAGCTTCACGGCGTCCATGTTCAGGCCCGCTTTGGTCGCGCCGATGTTCACCGAGCTGCAGACGATGTCCGTCTCGGCGAGGGCACGGGGGATGGACTCGATGAGGCGCAGGTCGCCCGCCGAGAAGCCTTTGTGGACGAGGGCAGTGTAGCCGCCCACGAAGTTGACGCCGACCTTCTTACCGGCGGCGTCGAGGGTCTTGGCAAAGTCCACCGGGTCGGCGTCCGGGCAGGCACCCAGCAGCATGGCGATGGGGGTGACGCTGATGCGCTTGTTGATGATGGGGATGCCGTACTCGGCGCTGATGTGCTCCACAGCGGGCACGAGCCGGGCGGCACGGGTGGTGATCTTATTGTAGATCTTTTCGCAGGCCTTTTTGGGGTCCGGATCGATGCAGTCCAACAGGCTGATGCCCATGGTGACGGTGCGCACGTCCAGATTGTCCTGCGTGAACATCTCGATGGTCTCGAGGATGTCGCCGGTGTTCATCATGTTCATATTCGTATCTCCTCAGATGGTATGCATCGCGTCAAAAACTTCCTGACGGGTGAGATTGATCTGCATCCCCATCTCGGCGGCGAGAACATTCATCTTCTGGTGCAGCTCCTCGTGGGAGACATTGCACTTGGTGATGTCCACCAGCATGATCATGGCGAACATACCCTGCAGGATGCTCTGGGTGACGTCTTCGATGTTGATGTTCAGCTCGCTGCACAGGCCCGAGACGCGGGCGACGACGCCCACGGTGTCGTGGCCGATGACGGTAATGAATGCTTTCATAGTTCTACCCCTTCTCTTATGTGGTGGTACGGCCTCTCCGTCACGCCTTTGGCGTGAGGGCAGGCTTCTCCTCGTACAACCTCTCAGTCTGCTTCGCAGCCAGCTCCCCTAGTAGGGGAGCCTCTGGCGAAAAGGCGAAACTTTACGAAATGCCAAGGCCTCCCCTCGGTAGGGGAGGTGGCACGGCAAAGCCGTGACGGAGAGGTTGATTCGTGGGCATACCCGAGTGGTTAATCCTCCCTTAGTATAGCAGATTTCACGAAAAATGAACACTCTTTTTGGAAAAAAGAGCAGGGAAGAAGGACAAAAGAGTGTCTATTGTGGGCGGAATGGGGCGGGAAACTGCAAAAACTGGGTGCAAACCGCCCGCTGGTGTGTTATACTGATAGAAATATCGCACAGGCTGAACAAAGGAGAAACGACTATGGAACAGCTTCTGAAGATCCTTGAGGACAACGCCCGGATGTCGGTGGAGGACATCGCGGCTATGCTGAACAAATCCCCCGCCGAGGTGGCGGCGATGATCGACCTTGCCCGGGCGCAGGGCATCATCAAGGGCTACAAGACCCTCGTGGACTGGGAGAAGGCCGGGGTGAACCGGGTGGAGGCCGTCATCGAGCTGAACGTCAGCCCCAAAAAGAGCCGGGGCTTCGACGAGATCGCAGCCACTATCGCCTCCTTCGACGAGGTGGAGAGCGTGCTGCTGATGAGCGGCGGCTACGACCTGCAGCTGGTCATCAAGGGCCAGACCTTTCAGGAGATCGCCCTCTTCGTGGCAAAGCGTCTGTCCCCGCTGGACGATGTGCTGTCCACAGCTACCCACTTCGTGCTCCGCACCTACAAGAAAGAGGGCCGTCTGTATCAGGACGAAGAAATCGATGAAAGAGAGTGCACGGTGCTGTGATGGATTATGATAGACTGATCGCGCCTGCCGCCGCCGCCATGCGGCCCTCCGGCATCCGCAAATTTTTCGACCTTGCCGCCGAGATGCCCGAGTGCATCAGCCTCGGCGTCGGCGAGCCGGACTTCAAGACCCCGTGGGCCGTCCGGGAGGCCGGCATCGAGAGTCTCGAGCATGGCCGCACCCGCTATACCTCCAACGCCGGTCTGAAGGAGCTGCGGGCCGAGATCGCCCGCTACCTCGACCGCCGGATGGGCCTGAAATACGACCCGGCCAAGGAGGTCCTCGTCACCGTGGGCGGCAGCGAGGCCATTGATATGTGCATCCGCACACTGGTACAGCCCGGCGATGAGGTCATCATCCCCGAGCCGTGCTTCGTCTGCTATGAGCCGATCACGACCCTCTCCGGCGGCGTGCCGGTACACGTGGCCTGTCATCAGGAGGACGAGTTCCGCCTCCGGGCCGACGCCCTGAAAGCCGCCATCACCCCGCGCACCAAGCTCCTCATCATGCCTTTCCCCAACAACCCCACCGGCGCAGTGATGGAGCGGGAAGACCTTGAGGCCATCGCCGAGGTGCTGCGGGGCACCGACATCATGGTGCTGTCGGATGAGATCTATGCTGAGCTGAACTACGGCCTCCAGAACCATGTCTCCATCGCCACCCTGCCCGGCATGGCTGAGCGGACGGTGGTGGTCAACGGCTTCTCCAAGACTTACGCTATGACGGGCTGGCGGCTGGGCTATGCCTGCGGCCCCGCGCCCATCATCAAAATTATGACGAAAATTCATCAGAGCGCCATCATGAGCGCCCCCACCACCAGCCAGTATGCCGCCATCACGGCCCTCAAGGACTGCGACGGCGAGATCGAGCGGATGCGCAACGAGTACAATATGCGCCGCCGCCTCGTGGTCAAGAGCTTCAACGACATGGGCCTGAGCTGCTTTGAGCCTCGGGGCGCATTCTATGCCTTCCCCTGCATCAAGTCCAGCGGCATGACCAGCGAGGAGTTCTGCACCAAGCTTCTGGAGCAGAAGCATGTTGCCATCATTCCGGGCAACGCCTTTGGTGCGTCCGGCGAGGGGTACGCCCGGGTGTCCTACGCCTACAGCGTGGAGCACCTGATGGAGGCCCTCCGCCGCATCCGGGAGTTCCTGAGCGAGAACGGCAAGTGAGGAGGGGACAGACGATGCGCAGCAGTGTGACGGTGCTGGCCCCGGCCAAGCTGAATCTGGCGCTGGACGTGGTGGGCATCCTGCCCGGGGGCTACCACGCGCTGGACATGACCATGCAGGCCATTTCGCTGTATGAGCGGGTGGTCATCCGCCGCAGCCCCTACCTCGACCTGACCCTCCCGGGCAGCAAGGTCAAGGCAGGCCCCGGCAACACCGCCATCAAGGCGGCGCTGGCCTTTTTTCACTACACAGGCCTGCTGGCGGGGGCCGACATCACCATCTATAAAAACGTGCCTGTCCGGGCTGGCATGGCAGGCGGCAGCGCCGACGCTGCCGCCGTGCTGGTGGGCCTGAATGAGCTGTACGGTGCGCGGCTGTCCATGAGCGAGCTGTGCGCGCTGGGGGCGTCCATCGGCGCGGACGTGCCCTTCGCCCTCATGGGCGGCACCTGCCGGGTGCAGGGCCTCGGCGATGTGCTCAAGCCCCTGCCGCCCCTGCCGGAGTGCTGGTTCACGGTGGTCATGCCCGACTACGGCGTCTCCACCCCTGAGGCATTTGCGGCCTATGACCGGGTGGGCAGCAGCGTCCACCCCGACTGCGCCGCGCAGGAGGCCGCCATCCGGGCCGAGGACCTCGACGGAGTCTGTGCCGCCGCAGGCAATGCCCTCGAGGAGTGCAGCGGCGCGAAGGACAATGAGGCCATCAAGAACGCCCTGCGGGAAAACGGCGCGGTCGCTGCCCTCATGACCGGCAGCGGTGCAGCAGTCTTTGGCGTCTTCCGCACCGAGGACGAGGCCCTTGCCGCTGCCGCCGCCCTCCGTCCTCGCTGGCCGGAGGTCTATACCGCCCAGCCCGTAAGGGGAGGGGCGGAGGTGCAGCCGGTGAGACGGCGCTGACAGTACGATGCATCTGTGAATTTTTTATGCCGTGCTTGACTTTTGGGCGGGATGGCATATAATAGATTCAGGAATGTGAATACTCCATTGGCCTAACCCCCAATGGAAAAGCCCCCAAGGAGCCGTGAACTCCAAGGGGGCTTTCCTTTTTAGGCTTTGCGGTTCTCGTCGTATCGGTCAAGCTGTCCTTCGCCTCCCCAAATGCATAACCCTCCCTCCCTTTGGGCATACTGCCCGCAGGAAGGGAGGGCCTTTTTGTGCAGAGCTTTTACAAAATCTGTCTCGTCCTGATGATCGTCGGGGGCATCAACTGGGGGCTGGTGGGCCTGTTCCAGTTCGATTTCGTCGGCTGGCTGCTGGGGGGCAGCGCGTCCATCTGGTCGCGCATCGTCTTTACGCTGGTGGGCGTGGCCGCAGTCTGCGGCATCCCGGGGCTGTTCGGTGACGACGAGACCGGGGAGTGACCCCGGCCTCCGGACAAAACAAAAAGGCTCTCGTGCCGTCAGGAATGCGGCGCGAAAGCCTTTTTTGTATCGTACAGGGCGCTCATGCCAGCAGGAAATGATGGCACGAACAGATCTCAGTACCTCAGACTCCCATGCCGACCGAAAAGAATGGCACGAAAGCCAGTGTGTTTTATAAAAAGATATCCCACCCGATCGTCTGCGGCAATCAAACCTACCCTTACGGACAGGTGGGTGCCCTGTCGCCGGTTTCGCGCTTCCTCATCGAGCCTTCATGGTCGACCCATGACGGGGAGGTCTGCAATCCACCGGAGAACTCCAAGCTCCCGTTGATTGATTAGTAGGATCATATAAACCGCAACAAATCGAGTCGGGCAGGAAAACCTTACGCAGTTGACAAATCAGTCGATCTCAAACTGGTCGCTCAGACGCTTCTCGAACAGCTTGCTGACTTCCAGCAGCGTTTCATCGTCCTCCACCACGTCGAGATACTCGCCCTCATCGTCCTCGCCGACACTCAGGATGACCAACTGGGCATCCTCGTCCAGATCATCCTCGTTCTCGGCGTATTCCACGACGGCAAGATAATGCACGCCCTTGTGGTCCAGAGCGTCGATCACTTCAAACGTGACCTCGTTGCCATCCTCGTCCTCGAGGGTCATCAGATCAGGCTGATACTCCTCTTCGGTCTCAGCGGCGGGCTTCTTCATCTCTTCTGCCATAGATCACGTTCTCCTATCGAAATACCGGGTATGCACTATTATACACAAACAGATTATCTCACATATGCCCCGGCGGCCCCATCGCTCTGGTGGTGCGGGTTCCGGGTACGCCTATAGTTTAGCGTTTTTATCGTCACTCGTCAAGAGTTTTTTCAAAGAAATTATCGGACAAAGTTTGATGCTTTTTTCTCTCGCATTTCATCCCGGAATGTGCTATACTATATCGATAGCTTTTACTACAGCATACGAAGAGGGAGGCCCGGATATGAGAGCCTTGAAAAAAATAATGGCCGCACTGGCCCTGACGGCAGTGCTGGCCGGGTGCAGTGGGGGCGGCGTCCTCTCCAGCCTCAAGGGCGGCAGCACGTCAGCTCAGAGCATCAGCCGCCCGGCGGTGGAGTCGGCAGAGCTGCAGTTCGCCCACCCGGCGGCGGGGGACACCATCGCGGTGTTCGACACCTCGGCGGGCATCTTTAAGGCCGTGCTTTTCCCCGACGAAGCCCCGCAGGCGGTGCAGAACTTCACCACGCTGGCCGGGCAGGGCTTTTATAACGGTCTCACCGTCACCCGGGTGGAGAAGGATTTTGTGGTCGAGGCCGGGCAGGGCGCAGACGGCAGGGGCACCACCATCTGGAACGGCAGCCGCTACCCCGCCGAGACCACCGATAAGCTCCACCATTACTCCGGTGCCCTCTGTGCGGCGGCGGACGCCTCGGGCGAATGCGCCAGCGTTTTCTACGTCATGGAGACGCTGCCGGGCGCAGACTCAGTGACACAGGAGCTGACCGACCAGATGACTGCCGCCGGCTGGCGGGCCGAGGTCATCAGCGCTTACCAGACGGCGGGCGGCGCACCCTATCTCGACTACACCGATACCGTCTTCGGGCAGGTGTACGAGGGGATGGACGTGGTGGACGCCATCGCCCGGACCGGCGTGGATGAGGCTCAGCGCCCCACCGAACCCATCACCATCAACAGTGTGACCATCACGAAATACGAATAAGAAGCTGCTTTTCCGCCCTCCGGGCGGTGGGACAGCTGCAAAAAAATCACCCGCCAACTGGCGGGTGATTTGCGTTTATGGGGAAAAGGGACAGGTCAGGTCTTCTTTACCTGCAGAGTGATGGCGATGTAGGTCTTCCCTCGATAGGTCTCAGCTGCTACGCCTACCTTGGCCCAGTTGCTGGAAAGATTGAACTTCAGGTTAGAAGCCTCCTTGTTCTCGGTGATGTAACCAATGAGTTTTTCCAAGGTAGTGTCCTTATAATCGTATTGGGCGATGAGGGTCAGGGTCGAAGTTTTTTCATCGTACGTTACTTCGTGGTAGCCTGTGTATCCTCTGAAGCTACCTTTCAGTTTGGCCTTCAGACTGGCTTTGGCGATACGCTGCATCCCATCGTCATTTTTTAGGCTTGCGGTGGAGGTATTGCGTTGGATGGCCCCCATCACCTCGGCTTCGGCCTGGGCCTCCGGGCCGGAAGAACCGCCGCCACCGCTGCAGGCGGTCAGGAACAGAAGGGTCAGTGCACCGGCCAGAAGCAGGGCAGTCAGTTTTCTCAGTTTTGTCATGTGGGTCGCCTCCAATCGTTTTTGTTTCGGTGAGTCCAGTTGTTTTTTCTCATGAAGAAGCGTCATCCCCGGCCATCTGGGCAGGGGGTTCTTCTACCCTCATTTTATCGGAGAAGAGCCGGTGCTGTCAAGCCGGAAAACTATACAAATTCGGCTTGGGAAAATTGTGAAAACAAACCGGAAAACGACGATTTTCTGCGGACTTCGCAACAAACTGTCCGGATTTCGCAAAGAAACTTTGCCGCAGGGGCGGCGGGGGGCTTTCAGACCTCCCCCGGATGCTCCTTCCGCCATGCGAGATAGTCGTCCAGAATGACCGTCGCGCTCACCGAATCGAGGATGCCCTTCCGCTTTGCGCCGAAGGTGCCGCTCTCGTCGAGGAGGTCGGCGGCGGCGCAGGTGGTCTGGCGCTCGTCCCACATCCGGACGGGCAGCCCGCTCCAGATCTCCACAGTCTTGGCCAGCTTCCGGCTCTTGCGGGCACGCTCGCCCTCGGTGCCGTCCATGTTCAGCGGCAGGCCGATGACGATCAGCTCCGCCCCGATGTCCTTTGCCACCTCGCAGACCTTCGAGGCCACCTTGTCCCGGGCCTTGAGGGTGATCTGGGGCGTGATGGCGGTGGTGAGAAATTCGGTGCGGTCGCAGGTGGCGAGGCCGGTGCGGCTGTCACCGTAATCTACGGCTAATATTTTCATGCAGGGTCATCCTCCTGAGATGATTTTTTCTCCATTGTACCACAGAATAGATGTCGCTGCAATTTTGTGGTACAATGAGAAATAAGCAGAAAATCCATCCAACGGAGAGATTCATCATGTTAAAACTACTTTTAGGAGCTTCCGGCAGCGGAAAGACCACCCTGCTGTACCAGCGCATCCGCGCCCGGGCCGAGGCGGGCGGCAGGAGCATCCTGCTGGTGCCGGAACAGTTCACCTCGTCCACCGAGGGCCGCATCCACCGGGAGCTGGGAGACGCGCTGAGCGGGCTGGTGGAGAGCTTTTCCTTCACCAGCCTCGCCGAGCACATCCTGTCGGCGGAGGGCGGCTCCGCCGTCCAGACCCTCAGCGATGCGGGCCGGGCCGTGCTGGTCCGCCGAGCCCTCGAGGAATTGCAGGACAACGTCCATTATTACTATCGCCACCGCCGCTCTGCCGCCTTCTGCCAGATGGCTGCGGAGACCATCGACGAGCTGAAGAGCGCGGGCCTCTCGGGCCAGCGGCTCTATGCGCTGGCGCAGGAGTGCGGCGCAGACAGCGCAAAGCTCAGCGAGCTGGCCCTCATCTTTCAGGGCTACGAGACCCTGCTGGCCGGGACGGGCATGGACCCCTCCGACCGCCTCACGCTGGCTGCGTCCCGCCTCGAGAACGCCCTTGCCCGGGGAGGACTGCCGGAGTTTCTGCGCGGTCGGGAGGTGTTCATCGACGAGTTCGACACCTTCAACGCCCCGAAAAAGCGGCTGATGGGTGCGCTGCTGGCCTCTCTGCCCACCGTGACGGTGGCTCTCTGCGATGACGGCGCTCCCCTCATCCCGGGGGATATGAGCCTTTTCTCGGGGGCAAAGCAGGTGGCGGCACAGCTGCGCCAGCTAGCCCGCCGGAGCGGCACCGAGGTGGCCGTGCCGGAGCTGCTGCGCCGGGACGTGCGCCACGCCGATGCCCCCGGCCTCGCGGCAGCGGCCCGGCTGCTGGCGTCGGGCCAGTGCGACCCGCCCCCGGCCTGCCCGGAAATAAAGCTCTTCGCCGCCCCCAGCCGGGAGGAGGAAGCCCGGGCTGCTGCTGCGGCTATCTGCCGCCTCATGCGGCAGGGCGTCCGCTGCGGCAGGGTCGCCGTGGTCTGCCGCGACATTGCAAAGTACCGCGCCGCCGTCCGGTACGAGTTCCGGATGGCGGACATCCCCCTCTACTGCGACGAGCCGACCACCCCTGAGTTCAGCGCTCCGGCCACGGCGGTGCGCTGCCTGCTGGCCATTGCCCGGGGCGCAGAGCTGACCGAACAGCTCACCACGCTGGCAAAGACGGGCCTGTGTGCCCTCACCGAAGAGGAGGTCTGCGCCCTCGAGAACTACGCCTACACATGGTCGCCGGGCGCGGCAGCGTGGCGCGCTCCCTTCGAAAAGAATCCCCGGGGCTTCGGCGACGCAGACCCCACCGCCGAGGATACCGAGAACCTCGCCCGGGCCGAGAAGGCCCGCGCCCTCCTTGTAACGGCCGCCGACGGTCTGCGTGCAAAGCTCCGCTCCGCCAGCGCCGAGCAGATGAGCCGCGCTCTCTACTTCTGCCTCAAGGAGCTGGGGGCCGAGGAGGCACAGGCCGCGCAGGTGGAGGCCATCCGGGCCGAGCGGGGCATCCCCGCCGCCGAGGAAGCCGCCCGGGAGTGGAATGTGGTCATGGGCCTGCTGGACGAGATGGCCAGCCTGTTGGGCGGTCAGAGCGTCACCATCGCCGAGTACGAGGAGCTCTTCGGTCTGCTGCTGCGCTCCTCCGACCTCGGCCACATCCCCCAGACGCTGGACGCTGTGGTGCTGGCCAGCGCGGGCAAGATGCGCCTCGATGCGCCGGACTACGTCTTTGTGCTGGGCCTCTCCGAGGGCGAGTTTCCCGCCGCGCCCGGCGAGACGGGCCTCCTGACCCACGCCGACCGGGACGCCCTCATGGCGCAGGAGGTCGAGCTGCCCGACTGCTTCGAGAACCGGGTCGTCCGTGAGCAGGTCTGCTTCTACAAGGCCCTCACCGCCCCGGCCAAGGGCCTCTGGCTCAGCTGGCCCAAGGGGCAGGGCCAGACCCTCTGCGCCGCCCTCGAGCCGGTCGTGGACCTGCTGGCCCCCGCTGCTCCCGTGCTGGAGCTGCCCGACCTCGCCGCCACCCCCGCCGACGGCCTCGATGTGCTGGGCGGCGGCTGGCCCCTGACGGACACCGAACGGGCCAGCCTCACCGAGGCCCTCTGCGCCCCCGGTGCAGCCGAGCCGGAGGGGCTCGCCCTCCTGCGCCGGATGGCGGGCCGCGCCCCCCGTCAGGTCAGCGACCTTGAGGCCCTCGAGACCCTGTTGGGGCGGCGTCTGCGCATTTCGCCCAGCCAGCTGGAAAAATATTACACCTGTCGGTACGGCTATTTTCTGCAATATGTTCTGGGCCTCCGCCCCCGCAGGCGGGCCGAGCTCTCCGCCGACCAGAGCGGCACCCTCATGCACTGGGTGCTCCAGATGGCCCTCGACCCCCATCCCGGCCCCGACAACCCCTGCGCGGGCCTGCAGCCCTTCCTCGACCTCGACGACGAGGCCATGGCAGCGCTGGCCGGGCTGCTGGTGGACGAGTATGCAAAGCGCTACCTCCCCGAGGACACGGCCCGCTTTGCCTACCTGCTCTCCCGCCTGAAAAAGAGCATGGCAGGCCTGCTGTGCTACCTGCGGGACGAGCAGCGTCAGTCCAGCTTCCGCCCTGTGGCCTGTGAGCTGAAGATCGGCCCCGGCGAGGACGCCGTCCGGGGCCAGACCTACCGCCTCTCCGACGGGCGGACGGTGCAGCTCATCGGCACGGTGGACCGTGCCGACGAGTGGATCGAGGACGACGGCACCCGCTGGGTGCGGGTGGTGGACTACAAGACCGGCTCGAAGAAGCTGGACCTCCGGGAGGTCTACTGCGGTCTTGACTGCCAGATGCTGCTCTACCTGTTCAGCCTGACCCGGGACGCGGGCGGACGCTTCACCGGGGCCGAACCGGCGGGCGTTTTGTATCTGCTGGCCGACCCCGCCCCCGAGACCACCACCCGAGACAAGGCCGCCCAGACCATGGACTATAAACTGGACGGCCTCGTGCGGGACGAGCGAAAGGTCTTCGACGCCATGGACGCCGAGGAGACGGGACGGTATCTGCCCTTCAGCTTCCGGGGCGGCGAACCCAGCCCCTACCAGAAGGACAAGCGGGCCGACAAGGCCAAGCTCTCCCGCATCCAGCTCCACCTCGACGACCTCGTCACCCGGATGGGCGAGCAGCTCTACAGCGGCTGCATCGCCGCCGAGCCGCTGGTCACGGGCCGAAGCCCCTGCCGGTGGTGCGATTACGGCTTTATCTGCTGCCACGAGGACGGCGTGGGAGAGCGCGCCCTCGACGCCCCCGCAAAGCCCTTTGAGCCATCCGAAGACCCCGATAAGAAGGAGGAAAAAGACCCGTGAGCGAGACAAAATGGACCCCGGCCCAGCGTGCCGCCATCGACGACCGGGGCGGTGCGCTGCTGGTGAGCGCCGCCGCGGGCAGCGGCAAGACCGCCGTGCTGACGGAGCGGGCCGTCCGGCTCATCACCGACCCGGAGCACCCCGTGGACGCCGACCGGCTCCTCATCGTCACCTTTACCAACGCCGCCGCCGCCGAGCTTCGCGCCCGCATCGGGCAGGCGCTGCTCCGCCGCAGTCAGGCCGAGCCGTCCAACACGGCCCTCCGCCGCCAGCGGATGCTTTTGCAGCGTGCCCCCATCTGCACCATTGACGCCTTCTGCCTCGACCTGCTCCGCAAGCACTTTCAGGCGCTGGACATCCCGCCCGACTTCACCCCCGCCGACCCCGGCAGCGTGGAGACGCTGCGCACTGCGGCCCTCGCCGAGACGCTGGAAGCGGCCTATCTGAACGCGGATTTCTGTGCCTTCGCCGACCTTTACGGCAAGGGCCGCACCGACAGTGCGGCGGGGGAGGCCGTCCTGCAGGTCTATGACTTCCTCCGCGCCCTGCCCGACTACGGCAGGAAGCTGGACGAGATGCTGGCCCCATGGCAGGACGAGAACGGCTTCGTCCGCACCTGCTGGCACGACATCCTGCTGGCCGAAGCCGCCCGGTCGGCCCGGGCGGCGGGGGAGCTGCTGTCCGCCGCATTGAAGGACAGCCGGGCCGACCTCGTCACGGCGCGGGCCGACGCCGAGGCCAGCAAAAAGACCCCCGCCGCCAAGGAAAAGGCTGTGGCGGGCATGAATGAGCGGTTCGCCGAGCCGCTGGAACGGCTCGAGAGCGCCGCCGCCCTGCTGGGAGAGGTGGAGCATCTGGCGGAGGCGGGGGAGTGGACGCCCCTCTACGATAAGCTGACGCCCTACGTCCTCGGCATGGAGCAGGTCCCCGGCCTCAAGAATATGAAAAAGCGGCTCACCGGCGAGCACAAGGACGCTGTCAAGACCCGGGCCGACGAGGCCGCGAAGCTCTTTGAAAAAATAGAAGATCTGATCAGCTGTAGTCTGGACGAGGCCGAGCTGGACCGGAGAGCCGCCGAACCCCGCCTGCGCGCCCTTTTTGCCGCCGTGCGGGACTTCGACGCCCGCTTTACGGCCCGGAAGCGGGAGCGCCGGCTGCTGGAATTCAGCGATTTCGAGCATCTGGCCCTCCGCCTCCTGCGGGACGAGGACGGCCAGCCCACTGAGCTGTGCCAGAGCATCCGACAGGGCTATGCTGCCGTCATGGTGGACGAATATCAGGACACCAACGCATTGCAGGATGCCCTTTACCGCTGCCTCGCAAGCCCGGCAGGGGACGACCTCTTCCTCGTGGGCGACCTCAAGCAGAGCATCTACCGCTTCCGGCAGGCCGACCCCACCATCTTCCGGGAGAAGCTGGAGAGCTGGCCGCCCCTGCCCGGCGGCGCGGCCCGCCCCCGCCCCGAAGAGGGTGCCCCCGGCAGGAACGCCCTGCTGGCGCTGGACGCCAACTTCCGCTCCGCCCCGCAGGTGGTGGCGGGCATCAACTTCCTCTTCGAACAGCTCATGACCCCTCAGCTGGGCGATACGGCCTACGGCGACGGCCAGCGCCTTGTCTGCGGTGCGCCGGGGGAGTATGAGGGCAGCGTGGAGGCCTGCTTCCTGTCCGATGACACCGCCGAGACGGATGCAAATTATATTGCCGACCGCATCGAGACGATGGTAGCCTCCGGTGAGCCGGTGCGGGATGGCGGCACCACCCGTCCGGTGCAGTATGAGGACTGCTGCGTCCTGCTGGCGGCACGCGGCGACTTTCCGGCCTACGCCGAGGCCCTGACGGCCCGGGGCATCCCGGTCTACGCCGACGCCCGGGAGAACCTCTTGGACGCACCCCACATCCGCCCCCTCATCGCCCTGCTGCGGGTCATCGACAACCCCGCGCAGGACATCTACCTTGCTGCCGCTATGCTCGGCCCCATGTTCGGCTTCACCGACGATGACCTCGTCCGCCTCCGGGCAGGGGCGCAGAGCACCGACCAGCACACCCGCATCAGCCTCTACGGCGCGGTATTGCAGGCTGCACGCAGCGGGGCGGAGGATGACTTCACCCGCCGGGTGGGGGCTTTTTACCAGCGTCTCACCGCCCTGCGCCGGATGGCCCGGAGCGTGCCGGTGGAGGAACTGCTGGAGGAGATCTTCGTCTCCACCGGCTATCTCGCCGCCCTCGGTGCCATGGAGAACGGTCAGCGCCGCCGGGAGGACGCGAGAAGGTTTGCCGCTTTCTGCGCCGGTGCGGGCGCGGGGGGCATCTCGGCCCTCGTCCGGGCCATCGACGCGGCCGCGCTGGCCGGTTCCACCGGGCAGGAGACCACCCCCGGCGGGGCAAGGCCCGGCTGCGTCACCATCATGACCATCCATCGCTCCAAGGGCCTGCAGTTCCCGGTGGTCTTCGTGGCCGACACGGCCCGGCAGTTCAACGCCGCCGATACCCGCCAGCCCGTCCTGCTCCACCGGGTCTGCGGGGCGGGACTCCGCCTCCGTCCCGAGGGCGGCGAGGGGTCTTATCGGACGGCGGCCTACACCGCCCTTGCCACTGTCCACGCCGCTGAGCTGCGCAGCGAGCAGATGCGGCTTTTGTATGTGGCGCTCACCCGGGCGCAGGACAAGCTCATCCTCACCGTCCCGCTGGGCATCGGCCGGACGTCCAACCCCTTCGCCAAAGCCGCCGCCTTCCTTGCCGCCGGGGCGGGCCAGACCCTGAACGCCCAGGCGGGCAGCTTTGCCGACTGGCTGCGGGCAGCTCTCCTCGTCCACCCGAACGGCGGGCCGCTCCGCCGCCTTGCGGGGAACCTTGAACTGCCCTTTGTGGATACCCGGAGCACCCTCACCCTCACAGTGCAGGCAGACCCCCTCCCGCCCGCAGGGCCGCGCACCGGGGAGGAAACGCCGCCTCAGCCCGAGGCCGACCCCGCCCTTGTGGAAACGCTGCGGCAGGGCTTCGGCTGGCAGTATCCGGCGGCGGCGCTGGCAAATATCCCCGCCAAGGTCAGCGTCACCAGCCTTGTCCACGCCGCCGAACGCACCACTCTTGAGCGCCCGGGCTTCCTCTCAAAGGACGGCCTCACCGCTGCCGAGATGGGCACGGCCCTCCACGCCTTCCTCGAGCACGCCGACTTCGCCGCGCTGGCGGCGGTGCAGGGCGGGGAGGATGCCGCTGTGCTGGATGCAGTCCGCACCGAGCGGGAGCGTCAGGTGGCGGCACAGCTCACGCCCCCCGCCATCGCCGAAAAACTGGATGAAAATAAGATCCTCCGCTTTGTGCGCAGCGAGGCCTTTGACCGCATCTGCGGTGCAGAGGAGGTGCTGCGGGAGCTGGCCTTCATCACCTCGCTGCCCGCCGCAGAGGTCATGGCCGCGCAGGGACGTGCCCTGCCGGAGGGGAACAGCGCTGCCGACGCCGGGGTGCTGGTGCAGGGCATCGCGGACATCGTCCTCGTCTACCCCGACCACCTTGAGCTGCTGGACTACAAGACCGACCGCCGCAAGACACGCGCCGATTTCGTCCGCGCCTACCGCGCCCAGCTGGAGCTGTACGCCAAGGCCATCGACAAGCGCTTCGCGCCCCGGCGGGTGACGTATAAGGGAATCTACTCGCTGGAGCTGGGGGAATTGATAAAGGTATAGAGAGAGGGCGAAGCGTTGCGGGACGCCAAAGCCTCTCCCTTTGGGAGAGGTGTCACCGAAGGTGACGGAGAGGGCAAGGATGCTGACGGAAAATCGCAGGCACAGCGATAGCATCGCTCTGACGAAGCGCCTGCCGATCGCTGTAAAGAGGCCCTGTCGCGCCGGGCTTGCCCTCTCAGGCGCTTCGCGCCAGCTCTCCCAAGGGGAGAGCCTTGGGGCGGTCTCAAACATAAAATTTCAAAAAAGCGCATAAAAATGCTTGACAGCCTCTCCGGGGTGTGGTAGAATACTTGAGTAAAGAAAGCAGCTACGGCCTGTGCCGCGCTCGCCTTGTGGAGTCTGGACTCCCGGGCTATACCCTGAACCGGTTCGTCTTAAAGAACGAATCGCGCTTTTGAGTGAATTTCGCGCGGCTGTCCCGAAACTGGGGCGGCCGCGTTTTCTATGCCAAAAACGCAACACTATGGACTATTGTTTGGAGGTGCATTCATTATCGCTACCGCTGGAAAGTCGAAGGAACTGGAGATCAACGGTCAGATCCGTGACCGTGAGGTTCGCCTGATCGGTGCTGACGGCGAGCAGAAGGGCGTGGTCAGCATTCAGGTGGCCATGCGCGCTGCTGAGGACGCCGGCCTTGATCTGGTCAAGATCGCCCCGCAGGCTGTCCCGCCTGTGTGCAAGGTGCTGGATTACGGCAAGTACCGCTTTGAACAGCAGAAGAAGGAGAAGGAAGCCAAGAAGAACCAGAAGGTGGTCGAAGTCAAAGAGACCCGCCTCTCGCTCAACATTGACACCAACGACTTCAACACCAAGCTGAACCAGACGGCCAAGTTTCTGGCCGCTGGCCACAAGGTAAAGGCTTCGATCCGTTTCCGCGGCCGTGAGATGGCGCACAGCGCTCTGGGCGCCGACGTGCTGAAGCGCTTCGCTGAGGCCCTGCCTCAGGCAAGCATGGATAAGCCGCCGGTCCTCGAGGGCCGTACGATGTCCATTCTGCTGATCCCGAAACCCAATAAGGACTAATTTTAGGAGGATACTAAAATGGCTAAGATGAAACTGAAGACGCACTCCGGCGCTAAGAAGCGCTTTAAGCTGACCAAGAACGGCAAGATCAAGCGCGGTCATGCATTCCGCAGCCACATCCTGACCAAGAAGACCACCAAGCTGACCCGTGGCTACCGTCAGCCCAGCTACGTTGACAAGACCAACGCAGCTACCATCAAGAGCATGCTGCCCTACGCCTAAGAGCGAGCCGCAAGCAAACACATTCTACTGAGATACTAAAGGAGATATAAAAAATGGCACGTATTAAGGGCGCAACCATGACTCACAAACGTCGCAAGAAGATGCTGAAGCTGGCCAAGGGCTTCTACGGCTGCAAGAGCAAGCACTTTAAGATGGCTAAGCAGCAGGTCATGAAGAGCGGCAACTACGCTCTGGCTGGCCGCCGCATGAAGAAGCGTCAGTTCCGCAACCTGTGGATATGCCGCATCAACAACGCTGTCCGTCCTCTGGGCATGAACTACTCCAGCTTCATGGCTGGCCTGAAGAAGGCTGGCATCGAGCTGAACCGCAAGATGCTCAGCGAGATGGCCATCAACGATCCCAAGAGCTTCGCAGCTCTGGTCGAGACCGTGAAGAACGCCTAATAGACCTTAAAAAAGACGCCCGCGCGTACTGATACGCGGGCGTCCTTTTTGTATGTTTTGGCAGTAGGAGGAAAGACGGATGGAGAAGATCACCAGCCGGGAAAACGCAAAAGTCAAATACGCCTGCCGTCTGGCGTCCAGCGGGGCGTTCCGCCGCGCCGAGGGCCGCTTTCTGGCCGAGGGGCGGAAGCTCTGCCCCGAGCTTTGCCGGGGCGCAGAGCTGGAGACCCTCTTCTGCACCGAGGCGGCGCTGGAAAAATGCCCGGAGCTTTCCGGCCTGCCGGGGGAGCACTATCTGGTGGAGGACCATGTGGCCGACAAGCTGGCCGACGTGGGCACCCATCAGGGGGTGTTCGGTGTTTTCCGCACGCCGGTGCATACCTTGGAAGAGGTGAAGAAGGGCGGACGCTACCTCGCCCTCGAGCGGGTGCAGGACCCCGGCAATGTGGGCACCCTGCTGCGCTCGGCAGCGGCCTTCGGCTTCGACGGCGTGCTGCTCAGCGACGGCTGTGCCAGCGTTTTCGCCCCCAAGACTCTCCGGGCCTCCATGGGGGCAGCGGTGCGCATCCCGGTCATCGAGGCCGGAAAGATGCCCGAGACCATCGCCCGGCTGCGGGCACTGGGCATCACCTGTCTCGCCGCTGCCCTCTACCAGTCCCAGCCCCTGAGCGCGGCGGCGTCCAGCTGCCCGGACGGCGTCTGCGTCGTCATCGGTAGCGAGGGACAGGGCCTGACGGATGAGACCATCGCCGCCTGCACCGGCACGGTGCGCATCCCCATGACCGACCGGGTCGAGAGCCTGAACGCAGGCATTGCGGGCAGCATCCTGCTGTGGCACTTCCGGGAGGAGAGCCTGTGAACCGGGCCGGGGAGGGGCAGCTGAGCCTTTTCCCGCCCGAGCCTGTCCCCGACCCGCTCCTGTGCTGGCTCTGGCTGGCGGGGACGCTGGGGGCGGGCAGCCTGCGGGCCGGAGCCGTGCTGGATGCTTTCGGTGGAGCGCAGGAGGCATGGGAGGCCCGGGACACCGATGCCTTCGCCGCCGCTGTCGGCCCTGCCGCCGCCCAGCGGGCTTGTCTGCCCGACAACACGCCGGTGCACTACAGCGCTTTTGCGCGGCGGTGTGCGGCCCGCCGCATCCGCATCCTGACCTATGACGACCCCGACTACCCGCTGGCCTTCTCCCGCATCCCGGATATGCCGCTGGTGCTCTACTGCACCGGCGACCCCCGCTGGCTCAACGAGCCTGCCGCCGTGGGGATGGTGGGGACGAGAAGACCCACCGAATACGGCCTGCGGGCCGCTGCTGACATCGGGAAGGGCCTCGCCCGGGCGGGGGCCATCATCGTGAGCGGTCTGGCCGACGGGCTGGACAGTGCCGGACACCGGGCGGCGGTGGGGGAGAACTGCCCCACCATCGCGGTGATGGGCGTCCCCATCGACCGCACCTATCCCGCCGCCAACCGGGAGCTGCGCCGGGCCATCGAGCAGAAGGGCTGCGTCATCAGCGAGTACCCGCCCGAGAACGACGCTGTGGGGACGGTGGGCTTTTTGCAGCGCAACCGCCTCATCGCGGCCCTCTCGGGGGCGCTGGTGGTGCTGGAAGCCAAGGAAAAGAGCGGCACCATGTCCACCGTGGCCCACGCGGAGCGGTACGGCAAGCCGGTGTTCGCGCTGCCGGGAAGCATCTTTTCGCCTTCCTCGGCGGGGACGAACGCTCTTCTGCGGGATGGCCGCGCAAAAGCGGTCTGTACAGCAGAGGATTTATTTGGTACACTGGGGCTGAGCGCTGCAAGGCCGGCCCCGCCGCCCAAGGCTGCGCCCCAGCCTCTGAGCGAGAACGAGCGGCTCGTGCTCTCCTGCATGAGCGGCAGAACGCAGGGCATCGAGGAGCTGGGCGTCAGGAGCGGCCTGCCCACGGCGGCACTGCTGGGCGTCCTGATGCGGCTCGAGCTTTCCGGCAGGGTGACCTGCCTGCCGGGCAAACGGTATATTCTGCGCTGAGGACGCGCAATTTAAAGAGAGCAAACCTCTCAGTCCGCCAAGGCCGGGCTTCGCCTCTGCCCGCGCGGCAGCGGCTGATGAGGATCTATATATAGGAGTAAAGTGTAATGGCAAAACTCGTGATCGTGGAGTCGCCTGCCAAGGCGAAGACCATCGGCAAATATCTGGGCAACGACTATGAGGTTACGGCCAGCATGGGCCATATCCGCGACTTGCCCGCCTCCCAGCTGGGCATCGATGTCGAGCATGACTATACGCCGCAGTACATCAGCATCAAGGGCAAGGAAAAGCTCATCAAGGAGCTGAAGAGCAAGGCCAAACACGCCGACGGCGTGATCCTTGCGACCGACCCGGACCGCGAAGGCGAAGCCATCAGCTGGCATCTGGCCAACATCCTCGGCCTTGACCCCCACGCCCCCAACCGCGTGACCTTCGATGAGATCACCAAGAAGGGCGTCAAGGAGGGCATGGCCCACCCCCGCGCCATCGACGAAGACCTCTTCAACGCCCAGCAGGCCCGCCGTGTGCTGGACCGTCTCGTGGGCTACAAGCTCAGCCCCTTCCTCTGGCGGAAGGTGCGCCGGGGCCTGTCGGCGGGCCGTGTCCAGAGCGTAGCCGTCCGCCTTATCGACGACCGCGAGAAGGAGATCGAGGCCTTCAAGCCCGAGGAATACTGGAACGTGGACGCCACGCTGGGCGTGGGCCACAAGAGTTTCACCGCCCGGCTGGCCTCTGACGCCAAGGGCAAAAAGCTCCTGCCCCGCACCGAGGCTGAGGCCCGCGCCATCGAGCAGGGCCTCGAGGGGGCCGAGTACACCGTGACCGAGCTGAAGAAGGGCAAGCGCGCAAAGCAGCCCACTCCGGCCTTCATTACCAGTACGCTGCAGCAGGAGGCCTCCCGCCGTCTGGGCTTTACGGCCACCCGCACCATGCGGGCCGCCCAGACCCTCTACGAAGGTGTGGACATCGCGGGCCACGGCACCATGGGCCTCATCACCTATATGCGTACCGACAGCCTCCGCATCTCGGATGAGGCCGTCGCCGCCGCTAAGGAGTATATCGCCGGGGCCTACGGCGAGAGCTACATCTGCCCCTACAAGCGCACTTGGAAGACCAAGAGCGCCACGGCAGCGCAGGACGCCCATGAGGCCATCCGCCCCTCTGTGCCGGGCCTGACCCCCGATGAAGTGGACAAGAGCATCAGCGGCGACACCGCCAAGCTCTACCGGATGATCTGGAGCCGCTTCATGGCCAGCCAGATGGCCGACTGCCAGCAGGACACCGTCTCCGTCACCGTCACCGCCGGGGGCTACCGCTTCAAGGCCAGCGGCTACACCGTCACCTTCGACGGCTTTACCGTTCTCTACGAGGAGGCCACCGACGAGAAGGAGAAGAAGGAGACCAGCCTGCCCCCTCTCGAGGAGGGTCAGGTGCTCAAGCTGCGGGAGCTGAAGAGCGAGCAGAAGTTCACCCAGCCCCCCGCCCGCTATACCGAAGCCACCCTCATCAAGGCGCTGGAAGAGAACGGCATCGGCCGCCCCTCTACCTACGCCCCCATCATCACCACCATCATCGACCGCGGCTATGTGGAGCGGGAGCAGAAGAAGCTCAAGCCCACCCTGCTGGGCCGTGCCGTGGACGGCCTGATGCTGGAGCAGTTCCCCCACATCGTGGACGTGGACTTCTCCGCGGAGATGGAAAAGAACCTTGATAAGGTGGAGAGCGGCAAGGCCGACTGGCACAAGACGGTGGACGACTTCTACAAGGGCTTCGCCGCCAGCCTCGAGCAGGCCGAGAAGAACATGGAAGGCAAGAAGGTCAAGGTGCCCGATGAACCGTCCAGCGAGGTCTGCGACCTCTGCGGACGCCCCATGGTCATCAAGGTGGGCAAGTTCGGCAAGTTCCTTGCCTGCAGCGGCTTCCCCGAGTGCCGGGGCACCAAGCGTCTCGTGAAGGATACCGGCGGCATCTGCCCCAAGTGCGGCAAGGGCCGTATGCTGGAGCGCAAGAGCGCCAAGGGCCGCATCTACTACGGCTGCGAGCGCTACCCCGACTGCGACTTCATGACCTGGGATATGCCGGTACCCACCAAGTGTGAGAAGTGCGGCTCCACTCTCTTCCGCAAAGGCTCCAAGCTCTACTGCGCAAAGGAGGGCTGCGGCTTCGAGATGCCGGTGCCGAAAAAAGGCGATTAAGATTGAACCTCTCAGTCTGCTTCGCAGACAGCTCCCCTATCGAGGGGAGCCTTTGGCAGTGCGGGAAAGTCTTCGCTGACTGCCTTGAGCTTGAAGTGAGATAAAAGGGATATTAAATGAGCAACTATAAAGTTACCGTATTAGGCGCCGGTCTGGCGGGCTGCGAAGCGGCCCTCTGGCTGGCGGGCCGGGGCGTGCAGGTGGAGCTTTACGAGCAGAAGCCCACACACTTCTCCCCGGCCCACAAGAGCGAGGGTTTCGCGGAGCTGATCTGCTCCAACAGCCTCAAGGCCGAGCGGCTGGACTCCGCCTCCGGCCTGCTGAAGGAGGAGATGCGCCGGATGGGCAGCCAGCTCCTGAATGCCGCCGAGACGGCCCGCGTGGCCGCAGGCGGTGCGCTGGCGGTAGACCGCGACACCTTCAGCGCCGAAGTCACCCGGATGGTGGAGGAATGCCCGGGCATCACCGTCCACCGCGAGCGGGTGGAGCACATTGATGAGAGCGCCCCCGTCCTCGTGGCCACCGGCCCGCTGACCGACGGCGCGCTGGCGGACGAGATCGGACGCCTCACCGGAGATGAGCGCCTCCACTTCTATGACGCTGTGGCTCCCATCGTGACGGCGGAGAGCCTCGACTACGAGAAGGTCTTTGCCGCCTCCCGGTACGACCGGGGCGAGGCCGACTACCTCAACTGCCCCTTCAATAAGGCCGAGTACGAGGCCTTCCACGCCGCGCTGGCCTCTGCCGAGCGCGCTCCCCTCCACGATTTTGATGCAGGGGCAGAGCAGGGCGCACAGCCCGACCCCGACGCCCACGGCAAGAAGGCCGACACCGTCACGGTCTATGAGGGCTGTATGCCCATCGAGATCATGGCGGCGCGGGGCGCGGACACCATGCGGTTCGGCCCGCTGCGCCCGGTGGGCCTCATCGACCCCCGCACGGGCCACCGCCCGTGGGCCAACGTCCAGCTCCGGGCTGAAAATAAGGAGCGGACGCTGTATAATATCGTGGGTTTCCAGACCAACCTGAAATGGGGAGAGCAGAAGCGGGTGTTCAGCATGATCCCCGGCCTCGAGAACGCCGAGTTCGTCCGGTACGGCGTTATGCACCGCAACACCTTCCTCGACGCGCCCCGGGTGCTGAGCACCGGCCTGTACCTCAAGGAGCACCCCAATGTCTTCTTCGCGGGCCAGATCACCGGCTTTGAGGGCTATATGGAGAGCGCGGCCTGCGGCCTGCTGGCGGCCCGCAGCCTCTACGCCCGTCTGGAGGGGAAAGAGCTGCCCGCGCCGCCCATCGATACCATGTGCGGCGCGCTCATCCAGTACCTCACCACCGAGAACAAGCATTTCCAGCCGATGGGCGCGAACATGGGCATCCTGCCCCCGCTGCCCGCCGAGACCCGCCCGCGGGACAAGCGCCTGCGTTACATGGCCGTGGCCGAACGCGCCGTGGCCAGCTTCCAGCAGTGGCTGGAGGAAACTTCTCTGTAAAATGGACAACCTCTCAGTCTCGCTTCGCTCGACAGCTCCCCTACCGAGGGGAGCCTCTGGCGAAGAGGAAAAGCTTTCCGGAATGCCAAGGCCTCCCCTCGGTAGGGGAGGTGGCACGCCGCAGGCGTGACGGAGAGGTTATCCCCCAAGAAGGGAGACAAAACCTATGAAGATCATCGTGGATATGATGGGCGGCGACAACGCCCCGCTGGCTGTGCTGGAGGGCGCAGCCGCAGCTGTCAAGGAGTATGGCGTCCAGCTCATCGGCGTGGGCGATGAGGCCCTTGTCCGCAAGACTGCTGCGGACAACAACATCCCGCTGGACGGCATCGAGCTGGTCAACTGCACCGAGGTCATCGAGATGTGCGACGAGCCGGCCAGGGCCATCCGCACCAAGAAGGACTCCTCCATCGTCGTGGGCCTGAACCTGCTGAAGGAGGGCAGGGGCGACGCATTCGTCTCGGCCGGCAGCACCGGCGCGCTCCATGTGGGCGCGAGCCTTATCGTCCGCACCCTGCGGGGCATCAAGCGCCCGGCGCTGGCCACCATGGTGCCTGCCAAGAATAAGGCCTACCTGCTGCTGGACTGCGGCGCGAATGTGGAGTGCCGCCCCGAGATGCTGGCTGCCTTCGCCGTCATGGGCAGCTGCTATGTGAACAAGGTAGAGGGCCGCACCTCCCCCAGCGTGGCGCTGGCCAACAACGGCGCGGAGGAGAGCAAGGGCACGCCCATGCTTAAGGAGGCCCACCAGCTCCTCAAGACCACCCCGGGCATCCGCTTTGTGGGCAACATCGAGCCGCGGGACGTGCCGAACGGCGACGTGGACGTCGTCGTCTGCGACGGTTTTACCGGCAACGTCATCCTCAAGCTTACCGAGGGCGTGGCCAAGATGCTGCTGGGGATGCTGAAGGAGATGTTCCTGAAAAATCTGGGCGGAAAGCTGGCTTTCCTGCTGCTGAAGAACAGCGTGTCCGGCCTCAAGCATCAGATGGACAGCGAGGAGTACGGCGGCGCACCCTTCCTCGGCGCAAAGCAGCCGGTCATCAAGGCCCACGGCTCCTCCAAGGCCAAGGGCATCAAGAACGCCATCCGGCAGGCAAAGATCTGCGTGGAAAACGACCTGTGCGGCACCATGCAGACTGCGCTGGATGAGCTGAATACTGCGAAGGAATAAGGAAATCAAGGGAGTTAAAAAGACATGAGCCATCCGTTGGAAACTATCATTGGCTACAAGTTCAAGCACCCGGAGCTGCTGGAAACGGCGCTCACCCACACCAGCTACGCCAACGAGACCCGCCCGCCGGTCAAGCACAATGAGCGTCTGGAATTTCTGGGCGACAGCGTGCTTCAGATCGTTTCGGCAGACTACCTCTTCCACGCCTACGCCGACCGTCCCGAGGGCGACCTGACCCGCATCCGTGCCAGCCTCGTCAGCGAGGGGGCGCTGTTCCAGTTTGCGCAGGAGATCCATCTGGGCGACTACCTGCGTCTGGGCCGCGGCGAGGAGCGCTGCGGCGGACGCACCCGCCCCAGCGTCGTGTCGGACGCCTTCGAGGCTGTCATTGCCGCCCTCTATCTTGACGGCGGCATGGAGGTGGCCAAGGGCTTCATCCTGCCCTTCATCACCGAGGGCAAGCACGCCGAGGCCGACTACAAGACCCGTCTGCAGGAGATCGTCCAGCAGAACCCCGAAGAGAAACTGAGCTATGTGGTGGAGCAGGAGACCGGCCCCGACCATGACAAGCACTTCGTGGTGGCGGTCCGGTTCAACTCGGACTGCATCGCCCGGGGCGAGGGCCGCAGTAAGAAGATGGCAGAGCAGCACGCTGCCCGGGAGGCCCTGAAGCTGCTGGGCGTCATTAAGGAAAAGTAAAATGGTGTTCAAGGAACTGGAGATCCAAGGCTTCAAGAGCTTTCCGGACAAGGTCCGGATACGGTTCGACGAGGGCGTCACCGGCGTCGTCGGCCCCAACGGCTCGGGCAAGTCGAACCTGTCGGACGCGGTGCGGTGGGTGCTGGGCGAGACCAGCTCCCGCCAGCTTCGCGCTGCCGGCAAGATGGAGGACGTCATCTTTGGCGGTACCCGCCGCCGGGGGGCCATGGGCTTTGCCATGGTGCGTCTGACACTGGACAACAGCGCCCACACGCTGGACATCGACGCTGATGAGGCCGTCATCGGCCGCAAATACTACCGCTCCGGCGAGAGCGAATACACCATCAACGGTCAGGTCTGCCGCCTCAAAGACATCTACGAGCTGCTGCTGGACACCGGCATCGGCCGGGATGGCTACTCCGTCATCGGGCAGGGCCGCATCGCGGAGATCGTCGCCGCAAAGAGCAGCGAGCGCCGCGAGATCTTCGAGGAGGCCTGCGGCATCGCAAAGTACCGCTACCGCAGGAACGAGGCCGAGCGCCGTCTGGCCGCAGCGGCCGAGAACCTCGAGCGTCTGCGGGACATCCTCGGCGAGCTGGAGGCCCGGGTCGGCCCGCTGGAAAAAGAGAGCGAAAAGGCCCAGCGCTTCCTCGAGCTGAGCGCCCGGCGCAAGACGCTGGAAGTTACCCTCTGGACCGACGGCGTCCACCGCGCCCGGGAGGCCGTCCGCCGTCAGGTGCGGGACTATGAGACCGCGCAGGCCGACTATGAGCGGTTCGACCGGGAGGCCAAGGCCGCCGAAGCCGAGGCTGAGAAGATCCGTATGCAGGCACAGCAGCTGACCATCGCCGTCGAGCGCCTGAATGGGGATATTCGCAGCATCACCGAAGAACTGAACGGCAGCGACAGCCGTATCGCCGTGCTGGAAAACGACATCGCCCGCAACGAGGAGAGTGCCGCTGCTTTACAGGCGGACATCGCCGCCGGGGAGCAGGACAGCACCGAGGCCGCCGCCGCGCTGGAACGCCACCGCGCCGTGGCCCGGTCGATGGCGGCAGCAGGAGAGAAGCTGGCCGCAGAGCTGGCCGAGCTGGATGCAGAGCTTCTGCGGCTGACCAGTGAGAACAACGCCAGCGGTGCCCGCCGGGACACCCTGCGGGCAGAGGTGGCCGACCTGACTGCCAAGCGCACTGAGGCACAGGTGGCGAAAGCTGCTGCCGAGGCTGCCGCTGAGGCGGCGCAGCAGCAGCTGCCCACCCTCGCCGAGAACGCTGAGGCCCTCGAGGCCCAGCGGGATGAAGCAAAGCAGGACCTCGCCGATACCATCCAGTACCGGAAGCTGCTGGACGAGAACGAAAAGCAGCTGGCCAACGTCAGGGCGGGCCTCAGCCTCAAGCTCAAGGGCCGGAAAGCCGCCCTCAGCGAGGCCGATGCCGCCGAGCAGAAGCTGGGCCGGGAGCTGGATGCTGCCCGCCAGCGCCTCGGCGTGCTGAAAGAGCTGGAAAAGAACATGGACGGCTACCAGAACTCGGTCAAGACCGTCATGCGCGCCGCCTCGGCCCGCCGCCTGCGGGGCATCATCGGGCCGGTGTCGTCCATCCTCAGCGTCGAGCCGGGCCGGGAAGTGGCCATCGAGACGGCGCTGGGCGGCGCTTTGCAGAACATCGTGGTGGAGAACGAAGCCGCCGCCAAGGCTGGCATCGCCCTCCTCCGCAGCGAGAATGCGGGCCGCGCCACCTTTCTGCCGCTGGATACCGTCCAGCCCGGCTTTTTCCGGGGAAACCTCTCCGGTTCGGCCCGGCTGGCCTCCACCCTCGTGAAGGCAGACCCCCGCTACGCCAACATCGTGTCGAACCTGCTGGGCCGCATCGTGGTGGTGGACGACATCAACGAAGCCTCCCGGGTGGCCCGGGAGCTGGGTTACCACAACAAGGTGGTGACGCTGGATGGTCAGGTCATCAACGCAGGCGGCAGTTTCACCGGCGGCAGCGTCCAGCGGTCGGCGGGCCTGTTCACCCGCAGGCAGGAGATGGAAGAGCTGCGGGTCAAGGCCGCCAAGCTCCAGAAGGACTGCCTCGCGGCACAGGAGCGCACCGACGAGCTGAAGACGCAGACCGATGCGCTGGCCGCAGAGCTGACCGCCGCCGAGAGCGAGATCATCACTGCCGCCAATGACCGCGTCCGCGCCGAGGCCGAGCAGAAACGGCTTGAGGCGGCTGTGACGCAGTCGGAAGCTGCTCTTGCAGGCCGTCAGGACGAGATGGAGCGGTGGAAGGCCCAGCTGGAAGCCGCCCGCGCCCGGGCCGACGAGGCAGAGAAGCAGGAAGCGGCCTTCGCCGCCGACATCGCCGCCCGCACGGCAGAGCTGGAACGCATCGCCGAGGGCGACGACGCCTTCCTTGCCCGGCAGCGGAGCCTCGCCGAGCGGCTGAGTGCCAAGCGGATGGAGCAGCTGGCCCGCCAGAAGGACGCCGAGCTGGCCCGCAGCCAGATCGAGGCGCTGGAAAAGCAGGCCAAGGACGCCGAGAGCCGCCGCGCTGCGCTGGAAGAGAGCCTCACCGCCCTTGCTGCCCGCAGCGGGGCTTGTCAGGAGGAGATCGAAGCCATCCGGCGGGCCAAGGTGGACAGCACCGGACTCATCGCCGAGAAGGAGGCGGAGATCCGTGCTGCCACCGAGAAGCGGCTGCTCTGTCAGAAGAGCGAGACCGAGGCGCTGGCCAAGGGCCGTGCCGCCTCCGACGAGCGGGAAGAGATGGGCCGGGAGATGGCCCGTCTGGCCGAGCGGAAGGCCGCCGCCGAGAGCGAATACGACCAGATGGCCGCAAAGCTCTGGGACGAGTACCAGCTGACCCTCTCGCAGGCCGAGGCGCTCTGTGTGGAGTTCGAGAACATCAACGCCCTCCGGGCACAGGTGGCCGACCTGCGCGGAAAGATCCGCGCACTGGGCAGCGTCAACGTCAGCGCCATTGAGGAATATCAGGAGGTCAAAGCCCGCTACGATGCCCTCCGGGCACAGGTGGAGGACGTTGAGGGCAGCAAAAACGAGCTGACCCGGATGATAAACGGTCTGTCGAACCAGATGAGGGACATCTTCACCGACAGCTTCCGTGCCATCAACGAGAACTTCGGGCGGGTCTTTACGGAGCTGTTCGGCGGCGGCGAGGCCAGCCTCGTCCTCGAGGACGAGAGCGATGTGCTCGCCTGCGGCATCGGCATCCGGGTGGCCCCGCCGGGCAAGGTCATCAAGAATCTGGAGGCGCTGTCCGGCGGCGAACAGGCGCTGGTGGCCATCAGCATCTACTTCGCCATCCTTGCCGTCAACCCTGCGCCCTTCTGCATCCTCGATGAGATCGAAGCCGCGCTGGACGACGCCAACGTCGTCCGCTTTGCCCAGTATCTCCGCCGGGTGAGCGACAAGACCCAGTTCATCGTCATCACCCACCGCCGCGGCACGATGGAGGCCGCCAATGTCCTCTACGGCGTCACCATGCAGGAGGACGGCGTCTCCAAGCTGCTCAAGCTCGACCTTGAACAGGTTGACGCGGAGATGGTTTCGTAGGTATAATAAGACGTAAATCAAACCTCTCCGTCACGGCGGACGCCGTGCCACCTCCCCTCGATAGGGGAGGCCTTGGCATATCGGAAACTTTCCCTCTTCGCCAGAGGCTCCCCTACTAGGGGAGCTGGCGGGCGCAAGCCCGACTGAGAGGTTGTACGAAGGGGTAAGTTGAAAAAGAGAATAAAACCTGAAAAAGGAGAGAACCAATGGGACTCTTTGGATTTGGCAAAAAAGAAAAGGACAAAATGAAGGATGGCCTCGAAAAGACCCGCACGGGCTTTTGGGGCAGCATCATGAACACCCTCACCGGTAGCAAGATCGACGACGACCTTTACGATGAACTGGAAGAGCAGCTCATCCTCGCCGATGTGGGCGGCGATGTGGCCATCAAGCTGGTGGATGCGCTCCGCGACCGGGTGCAGGAAAAGGGCCTCAAGACCGGCGAACAGGCGGCCGACGCTCTGCGCGGCCTCATCGCCGACGAGATGCGCCCGGAGGCCGAGATGGCGCTGGACGGCCACCCCGCCGTCATCCTCGTCATCGGCGTCAACGGCGTGGGCAAGACCACCAGCATCGCCAAGCTGGCCGACTACTACACCCGTCAGGGCAAAAAGGTCATGCTGGCCGCAGGCGACACCTTCCGCGCCGCCGCCAGCGAGCAGCTGGAGATCTGGGCCGGTCGGGCCGGCGTGCCCATCGTCAAGGCAGGCGAGGGTGCGGACCCTGCCGCTGTCATCTTCGACACCGTGAAGTCCGCCGCCGCCCGGGGCTATGACATGGTCATCGCCGACACCGCAGGCCGTCTGCACAACAAGTCGAACCTGATGAATGAGCTGTCCAAGATCAGCCGGAGCGTCAAGAAGGCCGCGCCCGAGGCCAGTCTCGAGACGCTGCTGGTGCTGGACGCCATCACGGGCCAGAACGCCATCAGTCAGGCCAAGGAATTCTGCAAGGCCGCCGACGCCACCGGCATCATCCTCACCAAGCTCGACGGCACGGCGAAGGGCGGCTGCGTGGTGGCCGTCAAACAGCGCCTCGGCCTGCCGGTGCGGTTCATCGGCGTGGGCGAGGGCATCGACGACCTCATCCCCTTCACCCCGGAGGGCTTTGTGGAAGAACTGATCCCCCGCACGGGATGGAAGCATTGAGCCCTCTCCGTCACCTGCGGTGACACCTCTCCCCAAGAGGGGCAACGACGACGACCGCCGCCAGTGGCGGAAACAGGGAGGAGTTGTTGGGGCAGCGGCCAGCAGGATGCGAGCGACAGTGAAGCAGACGCTGGGTGCCGCAACCCGGGTGCGAAGCACCACTGGCGTGCCGGGCAGGCCGACGCTGGACGAGCAAGGCTCGATGCCCCGGAGACAGTAGTGCCCTGCTGCCGAGGGCAGGGAGCAACAGACATAGAAAGGGAGCAACCCGATGAGAATTTGTGCAGCCACCGGCAATGCCGGAAAGCTCCGCGAGCTGCGGCGCATCCTCGAGGCACAGGGCCACGAGGTGGTCAGCCAGAAGGAGCTTGGCATCACCATTGAGCCGGACGAGACCGGCACCACCTTTGAGGAGAATGCCCTCATCAAGGCCGAGACCATCTGCAAGGCCAGCGGCCTGCCCACCATCGCCGACGACTCCGGCCTCTGCGTGGACGCGCTGGGCGGTGCGCCCGGCGTCTACAGCGCCCGCTACTGCGGCCATCACGGCGACGACGAGGCCAACAACGACAAGCTCCTCGAGGAGATGAAGGACGTCCCGGCGGAGCAGCGCGGCGCGAAGTTCGTGGCAGCGGTCTGCTTCATCCTGCCCACCGGCCAGCATCTCACCTGCCGGGGCGAGTGCCCGGGCCGGGTGGCTTTCGAGCGGCTGGCCGGGGACTACGGCTTCGGCTACGACCCGCTGTTCATCCCGGCCGAGTGCGGCGTGGGCAGGACCGGCAAGCGCCCCAACACAGAGGGCCGCAGCTACGCCCAGCTCACCCCCGACGAAAAGGACGCCATCAGCCACCGCGGCAACGCGCTGGCCCAGATGGAGAAGCAGCTGCCGGAGTTTTTGAAAAAGGCCTGAAGGCTCTCCCTTTGGGAGAGCTGGCGCGTAAGCGCCTGAGAGGGCAAGGACGCTGACAGAAAAGTGCAAGCATGGCGATAGCATCGCACTGACAAAGAATCTGCCTATCGCTGTGCGGCGGCTCTTGAAAAACGGGCTTGCCCTCTCCGTCACCTTCGGTGACACCTCTCCCAAAGGGAGAGGCTTGAGCAAGGCCGTACAAAAATTTGACTTGAAAATAAAACGAATGATAAAGGAGAAACTACAATTATGCTGACGAGCAAACAGCGCGCGATCCTGCGCGGCAAGGCAAACACCATGGACCCCGTATTCATCGTGGGTAAGGGCGAGATCGACGAGACCATGATCCAGGGCGTCAAGGACTGCCTCGAGGCCCGCGAACTCATCAAACTGAAGGTGCTGGAGAGCAGCATGTACAACGCCCGTGAGGCTTCCGTCAAGCTGGCGGAGGCCACCGGCGCCGACTGTGTGCAGGTCATCGGCTCCAAGTTCGTGCTCTACCTCCAGAAAAAGAAGGACAGCGCCTACGCCGATCTGCTGAAGTAATGCGGGTCCTGCTTTACGGCGGCTCCTTCGACCCCCCTCACTACGGCCATATGAACAATCTCCGCGCCGCCGCCGCCCGGGTAAGGCCCGACCGCGTGGTGGTCATGCCGGCGGGCGTTTCGCCCTTCAAACAGGGCACGACCGCCTCCGGCCCGCTCCGGGTAGAAATGTGCGGGTGCTTTGCCGCGCTGGCCCGGGAGCTGGGCTTCGGTCTCGAAGTCAGCGGCTGGGAGGTGGAGCAGGCCGCGCTGGGCAGGAAAAATTACAGCGTACTCACGCTGGAAAAGCTGGCCCGGGAGAACCCCGGCGATGAGCTGTATCTGGCCATCGGCAGCGATATGCTGCTCAGCTTCGACGGGTGGTGCCGCTGGGAGGACATCCTGAAGCTGGCCCGTCTGGTGGTCACAAGCCGGAACGTCGGCGACGACCCGGCGCTCCACGCAAAGGCCCACCAGCTGGACGAAAGCGGGAGCCGCATCCTGTTCGCGCCGGTGGAAGCTCTGCCCATGGCGTCCAGCGCCCTCCGCGCACGGCTCGCGGCCGGAGAGGAATGCGAAAAAGAGCTTCCGGCCTCGGTGCGCCGGGTCATCCGGCGCGAGGGGCTTTACACCAAAGGAGAAGAAGTCACAAATGAACCAGAAACAGGCAAAAGAGCTTGTGCGCAGCCGGTTGAGTGACAAGCGCTACGAGCATACCCTGAATGTGAAAAAGATGGCCGTCAAGCTGGCCAAGCGCCACGGCGTGGATGAGAACAGGGCCGCGCTGGCTGCGCTGCTCCATGACGCTGCGAAAGAGATCTCCAAAGACGAGATGCGTGCGCTGATGCGTCAGTATCCCCAGTACGCCGAGGGCGGAGAGGCCCGGCCTACCCCGGTCTGGCACGGCATCTGTGCCGCCATCCTCGCCCGCACCCAGTGGGGCGTGGAGGACGAAGCCATCCTCTCCGCCATCGCCTGCCACACGGCGGGCAAGGCGGGGATGTCCAAGCTGGATAAGGTGGTCTATCTGGCCGACATGACCAGCAAGGAGCGGGACTGGCCCGGCGTGGGAAAGCTGCGGAAGCTGGAGCTGAAGGACCTCGACGCTGCCATGCTGGCGGCCCTCCGGCAGACCAACGATTTCGTCCTCTCGCAGGGCAAGCCGCTGGACCCTGAATCCGCTGCTGCCTACGAGGACATCCTGAACCATCAGAAAAAAGAATGCTGATTGCGAATCGTGGGGAAGAATGGTATACTAAAAAGAGCACAGGAGCTTTGGCCGACGGCCGGCCTGCTCCCTAAAACGCTTGGAAGGAATAAGATGGAATGAGTCAGAATCCGCGTCATATCAAGACAGACCGTTCACTCAACCGCCCGACGGAACAGCGGGCCGAAAAAGCCTCCGCGTCCCGGCCTGTGCAGCCTGCCCAGCCGGACTTCTTTGCAGAGGAAGGACCCGCAGAGCCGCTGCGCCGCGCAGGCGCAGGCGCAGGCGGCGGCGCAAAGCCGCCCCGTGCCCCGTCTCCCGCAGGCAGAAGCGAGCCGCCCCGCCGCCGCAAAAAGAAGAAAAAGACCCCGCTCTGGCTCCCGCTGGTCGTGACGCTGGCGGTGCTGGCCGTCATCTCAGGCGTGGTGGTGTATGCCGCCAGCATGGTGAACCGGGTGGAGGAGAATATCCGCCCGGAGGAGGATGCTCCCTCCATCATCGAGGAGATCCAGACCCTCGAGGAATACAAGGGCGATGTGGTGAACATCCTCGTCTGCGGCATCGACTACGAGGAGGGCCGCAACTACTCCAACGACCCCACCTCCAACGATGGCATGACGGACATGATCCTCTACTGCCAGTTCGACATCAAGGGCGGTGCGCTGCGGATGCTGCAGATCCCCCGCAACAGCCTCGTGACCGCCAAGAGCCGCAAGGTCGCCCTTTCGAACGGCAAGACCTACGCCGCCACCAACTATCAGATCAACTCCGTGGCCCTGTCCAACGGCGGCAGCATCGCCGCGCTGGCTGAGGTCATCTATGACCAGTACAAGCTGCCCATCGACTACTATGTGACGGTGGATATGCAGGCGCTGGTGGAGATGGTGGACAACTTCGGCGGCATCGAGGTCTATATCCCCCACGATATGTCCTTTGCAGGCAGCGCTCTCAAGAAGGGCTACCGCAATCTGGACGGCACATCGGCGGAGTTCTTCGTCCGCTGCCGCCACGGTCAGGGCTACTCCAACTCGGACATCGACCGCCTGAATATGCAGCGCTACTTCTACGCCGGCCTGTTCAAGCGGGTGCGCAGCATGGGCATCACTGACGTGCTCAACCAGCTGCCGCTGGTCTTCAACAACTATATCCACACGGATATGGATCTGACCACCATCGCCAAGATGCTGGTGTCCTTCACCCGCATCGACAGCGCCAACATCATGCTGGCGCAGACCCCTGTTTTCATGGGCGTGCCCAATGTGGGCGCGACCGAGAGCTTTGACGGCTACTCCTGTGTGGTGCCGGACGCCGGTTCCATCGCAGAGCTGCTCAACACCTATTTCCGCAATTATACCGGCCCGGTGAGTGCCGACGAGCTGAACCTCGTGACGGACAGCTGGCCCCACGGCACCGCCTCCACCAGCGCCAACGTCCAGTTCGTGGGCCAGCTGGATAAGGAGTCGGACGACGCCATCCTCAGCGGCGACACCGATGTGGCAGGCGCGACCACCACCGACGGTCAGCCGGTCGGACAATGATAAGGAGAAATATCTATGGATAAGAACATCGACAGCAAGACTCTTGCCATTGAGATCGCAAAGATCCTCGACAAGAAGAAGGCGCAGGACGTGCGGGTGCTCAAGGTGGACAGCCTGACTGTCCTCACCGACTACTTCGTCATCGCCTCCGGTACGTCCACCACGCAGGTCGGCTCTCTGGCCGATGAGGTGGAGTACGAGCTTTCCCAGAGCGGCATCGAGCCGCACACCACCGAGGGCTTCGACTCCAAGAACTGGGTGCTGCTGGACTATTCCAGCGTCATCGTCCATGTCTTCGTGCCCAACACCCGCACTTACTACGACCTCGAGCACCTGTGGGCCGACGGCGAACCCATCGACATCTCGGAGTATCTGACCCCGGATAACAGTCTGTAAGGCAAACGGCTCGGGTGTGGAGATAACCTCTTCGTCACGCCTGCGGCGTGCCACCTCCCCTATCGAGGGGAGGCTTTGGCATTTCGTAAAGCTTAATCTCTTCGCCAGAGGCTCCCCTCGGTAGGGGAGCTGTCGAGCGAAGCGAGACTGAGAGGTTGTCCGCCGCATCGCTGAGTTTGTCATAAATCATTGGTATTGTTTTAGAAAAAGTCTGGAGCTGATTACAAAAATGAAGTATGATTACAAGGCCGTGGAGGCCAAGTGGCAGAAGGTGTGGGAGGACGAAAAGACCTTCCACGTTGAGATCGACCACGCCAAGCCCAAGTTCTATGCACTGGTGGAGTTCCCGTACCCCTCGGGTGCGGGTCTGCACGTCGGCCATCCCCGCAGCTACACTGCGCTGGATGTCGTGAGCCGCAAGCGCCGCCAGAACGGCTACAACGTGCTCTACCCGATGGGCTGGGACGCTTTTGGTCTGCCCACCGAGAACTTCGCCATGAAGAACCACATCCACCCGGCCATCGTCACCAAGAACAATGTGGACCACTTCCGCCAGCAGCTGAAGGCTCTGGGCTTCTCCTTCGACTGGGACCGTGAGATCAACACCACCGACCCCGAGTACTACAAGTGGACCCAGTGGATCTTCCTGCAGCTGTACAAGAAGGGTCTGGCCTACAAGAAGGAAATGAACGTCAACTGGTGCACCGGCTGCAAGTGCGTGCTGGCGAACGAAGAGGTCGTCAACGGCGTCTGCGAGCGCTGCGGCAGCGAGGTCGTCCACCGAGTCAAGAGCCAGTGGATGCTGAAGATTACCGCCTATGCCGATAAGCTCATCGACGGTCTGGATGGTCTGGATTACATCGAGCGCGTCGCCACCCAGCAGAAGAACTGGATCGGCCGCAGCCACGGCGCAGAGGTCAACTTCGGCACCACCGCAGGCGACACCCTCACCGTCTACACCACCCGCTGCGATACCCTGTTCGGTGCGACCTACATGGTCGTCTCTCCCGAGCACGCCATCGTCAAGGAGTGGCTGGAAAAGGGCATCCTCAAGAACGCCGACGCTGTCAAAGCCTATCAGGCCGAGGCGGCCCGCAAGAGCGACTTTGAGCGCAGCGAGCTGAACAAGGAGAAGACCGGCGTCCGTCTGGACGGCGTTATGGGCATCAACCCCGTCAACGACAAGGAGATCCCTATCTTCATCTCCGACTACGTCCTGTCCACCTACGGCACCGGCGCCATCATGGCTGTGCCTGCCCACGACACCCGTGACTGGGAGTTTGCCAAGAAGTTCGGCCTGCCCATCATCGAGGTCGTCAAGGGCAACACCCCCTCCAACCTCGACGAGGCGGCCTTCACCGATGTAGCCACCGGTACGCTGGTCAACTCCGGCTTCCTCGATGGCCTGTCTGTCACCGACGCCAAGAAAAAGATGATCGAGTGGCTGGAAGCCAACGGCAAGGGGCAGGATAAGGTCAACTACAAGCTCCGCGACTGGGTCTTCAGCCGTCAGCGCTACTGGGGTGAGCCGATCCCGATGGTCAAGTGCGAGAAGTGCGGCTGGCAGCCCCTGCCCGAGAGCAGCCTGCCTCTGACCCTGCCCGACATCACCGACTTTGAGCCGGGTCCCGATGGCGAATCTCCGCTGGCCCGTCATACCGACTGGGTCAAGACCACCTGCCCCTGCTGCGGTGGCCCTGCCACCCGCGAGACCGACACCATGCCGCAGTGGGCCGGTTCCTCCTGGTATTTCCTGCGCTATATGGATCCCCACTGCAAGGACGCCATCGCCTCCAAGGAGGCGCTGGAATACTGGTCTCCGGTGGACTGGTACAACGGCGGCATGGAGCACACCACCCTGCATCTGCTCTACAGCCGCTTCTGGCATAAGTTCCTCTACGACATCGGCGTCGTGCCCACTGCAGAGCCTTATCAGAAGCGCACGGCCCACGGCATGATCCTCGGTCTGAACCCCCACAGCTTCGTCAACCTGCCCGCTGAGGAGCAGGAGAAGCTGCTGAAGGAGTACGGCAGCCAGAAGGCCGCCGAGAAGGCTCTGGAGGAGAAGTACGGCGAGATGGCCCGCCACCCCATCGTCAAGATGTCCAAGTCTCTGGGCAACGTCATCAACCCCGATGAGGTGGTGGATACCTACGGTGCCGACACCATGCGTCTGTATGAGATGTTCATGGGCGACTTCGAGCAGGCTGCACCGTGGCAGACCTCGGCCATCGCAGGCTGCAACCGCTTCCTCGACCGCGTGTGGGCACTGTCCGACAAGCTGGTGGAGGGCGAGGGCTACCGTCCTCAGATCGAGACCCTGATGCACCAGACCATCAAGAAGGTGGGCGCGGACATCGAGGGCCTGAAGATGAACACCGCCATCGCCCAGCTGATGACGCTGGTGAACGCCCTGTACGACAACGGCGGCGCGACCAAGGCTGAGTTCGAGACCGTCGTCCAGCTGCTGAACCCCTTCGCTCCCCATATGACCGAGGAGCTGTGGGAGAAGCTGGGCCACAGCCACGACGAGCAGCTGGCTTACTATCCTTGGCCCAAGTATGAGGAGGCCAAGTGCGTTGAATCCACCGTGGAGATTGCCGTGCAGGTCAACGGCAAGGTCAAGGCCCGTCTGAAGGTGGCCGCAGACATCACCTCTGAGGACGCCATCGCTGCCGCAAAGGCTGACCCGGCCGTCGCCGAGGCTCTGGCTGGCAAGACTGTGGTGAAGGAGATCTACGTCAAGGGCCGTCTGGTCAATCTGGCAGTCAAGGGCTAAAGTTTTTTCAAAAAAACTTTCTGAAAAAGGTTGACGAACGCATGAAAATGCGCTATACTGTCTACTGTTAGTTACCATGTAACAACGAAATTCCTGCCTCACGGTCCAAGGGAGGGAATAAGATGTCGGAAATTCGTGTTAAAGAGGGCGAGTCGCTGGAGAGCGCACTGCGTCGCTTCAAGCGTAGCACTGCCCGCAGCGGTGTGCTCGCAGAGGTCCGTAAGCGCGAGGCTTACGAGAAGCCGTCTGTTAAGCGCAAGAAGAAGTCCGAAGCAGCCCGCAAGCGTAAGTTCAAGTAATTAACTGCTTGGAATCGCATTGTTGCTTTAGATTTCAAACGCGTTGCTAACGCCGATGTAGAGGAGCCTGAACTTCAGGCTCCTCTATTTTCATTTACGGCAGAGAGCAGAGAAAGGGAAAGCCGTTATGCTGATCACGCCCGAATATGTGTTTAAGGATGTCACCCACATCACCCCGGAGTTTCTGGCAGAAAAGGGAATCCGCGCCCTTGTGCTGGACATCGACAACACCCTCACCGCCGACCGCAGTCAGGAGCTGCCCGACGAGGTGGCCGGGTGGCTGACCCGGATGCGGGAGGCCGGCATCGGCCTTACCATCGTCTCCAACGGCGCAGAGAAGCGGGTCCGCCCCTTCGCCCAGAAGCTGGGGCTGGCCTATCTCTATCGCTCGGCAAAGCCCCTGCCCTTCGCCCTGATGGCGGCCCGCCGCCGGATGGGCGTGAAGCGCCGGGAGATGGCGATGGTGGGCGACCAGCTCTACGCCGACCGGATGGCGGCGGCCCTCTACGGCATCCCGGGGCTGATGGTCATTCCCCGCGGCCCTGACCTCGGCGCACAGGTGGTGCTCAAGCGCAAGTGGGAAAAGCGCCACTGGCAGGAGTATTACGACCGGGGAGGGAAGACGCTGTGAGCGAGTGTGATTGGAAAATACGGTTCGGCACCGCCGGTACCAGCGACAGCTTCGAGGCCAAGGGCTACAAGACCAGCCTCGACATCCCCGCCTACACGGCAGAGATGGGGCTGGACGCTTTTGAGTACCAGTGCGGCCACGGCGTCCGCCTCGGGGTGGATAAGGCCCGGAGGATGGCCGCAGACGCCGCAGAGCGGGGCATTCTGTTCAGCGTCCACGCACCTTATTATATCAGTATGTCCAGCCTTGAGGAAGAAAAGCGGCTGAACAGCGTCCGCTACCTCCTCCAGAGCGCCGAGGTCTGCCGGGCGCTGGGCGGCAGGCGGATCATCTTCCACTCGGGCAGCTGCGGCAGACAGAGCCGGGAAGCTGCCCTCGAAAAGGCGCTGGACACCATGCGCCGGGCTGTGGAAGCGCTGGATGAAGCGGGCTACGGCGATATGACCCTCTGCCCCGAGACCATGGGGAAGATCGGCCAGCTGGGCACGCTGGACGAGGTGCTGGCCCTCTGCGGGGTGGATGAGCGCATCACGCCCTGCATCGACTTCGGCCACCTGAACGCCCGGACGCTGGGCGGCATCCAGTCCAAGGCGGACTACGCCGTCCTCCTCGACCATCTGGGTGAGGCACTGGGAGATGAGCGTGCCCAGCGCTTCCACGTCCACTTCTCCCGCATCGAGTTCTCCGCCGGGGGCGAGAAACGCCACTGGACCTTTGCGCAGACTCAGTTCGGCCCTGAGCCGCAGCCCCTGATGGAGCTGCTGGCCGAGCGCAGGCTCGCACCGGTCATCATCTGCGAGAGCGCCGGCACGCAGGCCGAGGATGCGCAGGCGATGAAGAGGATGTACGAGGAAGCTGCAAAGTGACCCTGTATAAAAGCCTCTCCCTTTGGGAGAGGTGGCACCGCAGGTGACGGAGAGGGCAAGCCCGGTGCGATAGAGCCGCCGCACACCGATGGGCAAAAGCCTTGGTCAGAGCGATGCTGTCGCAGCGTGGATAAGTCCCTGTCAACATCCTTGCCCTCTCAGGCGCTTCGCGCCAGCTCTCCCAAAGGGAGAGCCTTCAACGGCTTTATCCCACACTTTTTGTCATTTTCATCGTCTTTTTTGCCGAAACCCCTTGCCAAACGGCGCGGGATTGGGTAAAATAAATAGAGATATGCGTAATGCATCTGAGACATTAAACTAATGGAGGAATTCCTATGATTTCTGCAGGCGAGTTTCGCAATGGCGTGACCTTTGAGCAGGACGGCCAGGTTCTTCAGGTCGTCGAGTTCCAGCACGTCAAGCCCGGCAAGGGCGCTGCCTTTGTCCGCACCAAGACCAAGAACGTCATCACCGGCTCTGTGGTCGAGACCAGCTACAACCCGACCGCTAAGTTCCCGCAGGCTTTCATCGAGCGCAAGGACGTGACCTACAGCTATGAGGATGGTGACCTGTACCACTTCATGGACAACGAGACTTACGATGACATCCCCGTCAACGCAAGCGATGTGCCCGATAACTTCAAGTTCTGCAAGGAGAACGAGCTGTGCAAGCTGCTGAGCTACAAGGGCAAGGTCTTCAGCGTTGAGATCCCCAACTTCATCGAGCTGGAAGTCACCCAGACCGAGCCGGGCGTCAAGGGCAACACTGCCACCAACACCCTGAAGCCCGCTACCGTCGAGACCGGTGCTGAGATCCGCGTCCCCCTGTTTATCAACGAGGGCGACCACATCCGCATCGATACCCGCACGGGCGAGTATATGGAGCGCGTCTGATACGTTATCGATAAGACCGGGCAGCGGGCGACCGTTTGCCCGGTTTTTTCATAAAATGCTGTTTTGCGATAGGAGGTATTCCCTATGAAGGAAAAAGCTGCATACCTGAAGGGCCTGATCGATGGCCTTGGCATTGATGAGAGCACCAAAGAGGGCAAGGTCATCAAGGCTATGAGCGAGCTGCTGAGCGAGATGGCCGAGGCTGTGGACAGCATCGACGAGGATGTCACCCATGCCTACGACCAGATCAACGACCTGAGCGAAGAGCTGGAAGACCTTGAAGCAGACCTGTACGAAGAGGACGACGCCGAGGACGAGGAAGAAGAGGATGACGCCGATGACGAGACCGAGGCCGACGACAACGCGGATGTGGCAGGTGAGCCTTACTACGAAGTGGCCTGCCCGGCCTGCGGCAAGACCGTCTATGTGAGCGAGGATGACCTCGACGTCGGCGAAGCCATCTGCCCCAGCTGCAAGGTGGCCTTTGAGGTCGCACTGGAAGACCCCGAGGACGACGAAGCAGCCGAGCAGGACGGTCCGGTGCAGTACGAAGTGACCTGCCCCGCCTGCGGCGCGACCTCCGTTGTGGACGAGGAAGCCCTGCTGGATGGCGAGCCTGTCTGCCCCAACTGCGGCAAGCCGCTGGACTTTGAGGTGACGGAGGAGTAAGCTCCGCCGCCGTTTCGGAAAACACAAGCCAAAAAGCGCCCCCGGAACTTTTTCAAGCTCCGGGGGCGCTTTGCTTATCTTATAAGGTACGGAGAGGCGGCTTACATCTTCTCAGGGACATTGATCTTGAACATGGTCAGTGCGTTGAAGATGACATTCTTGACGCCGATGCAGAGGGCCAGACGGGCCTGCTGGACGGCGGGGTCTGCGCCCTGAATGCGGCAGCTGCCGTAGAAGCGGTGGAAGGCGCTGGCGAGGTCGATGACGAAGCGGTTGATGCGGCTGGGGTCGTACTTCTCGGCGGCCATGACGATCTCCTGCGGGTAGGCGGCCAGCATCCGGATGAGGTCCATCTCAGACGGCTCGGTCAGCAGGGTGGCATCGATCTGCTCCGCGCCTGCGAAGGCCACGCCCTCGCTCTCCATCTTCTTGAGGATGGAGCAGATGCGGGCGTGTGCGTACTGGACGTAGTAGACCGGGTTGTCGTTGTCGGTCTTGACGGCCTGATCGAGGTCGAAGTCGATGCCGCTGCCGGCGTCGTGCATATTGAACAGGAAGCGGGCGCTGTCGATGGGCACCTCTTCCAGCAGGTCGGTCAGGGTGATGGCATTGCCGGTGCGCTTGGACATACGGACGGGCTGGCCGTCCCGCATCAGGTTGACCATCTGCATCAGGACGACGTCGAGGTCCTCGCCGTGGAGGCCGATGGCGTCCATAGCGCCCTTCATGCGGGCGACATGGCCGTGGTGGTCTGCACCCCAGACGTCGATGGCCTTGGCAAAGCCGCGGGTGGCCAGCTTGTTGTAGTGGTAGGCGATGTCGGCGGCAAAGTAGGTGGGGATGCCGTTGGCGCGGACGAGGACCTCGTCCTTGGCCTCCTCCTCGGTGCCGTCGTCGGTCTTCTTCTTGTTGACGGTGCCGTACTTGGCGGCGTACTGGGCGCTGCGGTACATCACAGCGCCGTCCTCGGCCTTATAGCAGGCCCCCAGCTCCAGCAGCTTGTCCACCACGGCCAGCACAGCGCCGGACTCGTGGAGGGTGCTCTCGTGGAACCAGACGTCGTAGTCGATGCGGTACTTGCCGAGGTCGCGCTTGAGGGCAGCGATGTTCTTGGGCAGGGCGTAGGCCACGAGGGCGTCCTTGAGGGCGGCGAAGGCCTCGCTCTCAAAGAGGGTCTCCTCGTCCATCCCCTTGCAGGCAGCGACGTACTTGTCACCGTTCTGCTCGGCAAACTCACCGGCCAGAACCTTGATGTCACCGCCCTGATAGCACTCGGCGGGCAGGGGATAGGCCTCCTCGCCGCAGTACTGCTGGAGATAGCGGACGGCGAGGCTCTTGCCGAACTTCTGGATCTGGTTGCCCGCGTCATTGATATAGAACTCGCGGGTCACGTCGTAGCCCGACCAGTCGAGGACAGCGGCCAGACAGTCGCCCAGAGCGCCGCCGCGGGCGTTGCCCATGTGCATGGGGCCGGTGGGGTTGGCGGAGACGAACTCCACATTGTACTTTGCGCCCTTGCCGTGGTCGGTGCGGCCATACTCCTTGTTTGCGCAGGCACCCAGCACGACGCCGGCCCAGAAGGAGGGGGCAAGGAAGAGGTTGATGAAGCCGGGGCCGGCCACCTCGACCTTGGCAAAGACGCCGCCGGTCAGGTCGGGCAGGTGGGCGATGAGGGCGTCGGCGATCATCTTGGGGGCCTTGCGCCAGGTGCGTGCACCGGCCATGGCGATGTTGGAAGCGATGTCGCCGTTCTTGACGTCGGCGGGGATCTCCACGATGAAGGCGGGCAGCTCAGCCTCGGGCAGAGCACCGTCGGCCATTGCAGCCTTGGCGGCGGCAGTCAGCAGGGCACGGGCCTCGTCCAGCGCGGTCTGCCGGGGGTTGTAGTTCTGGTAGGTCTTTTCAAAGTCGGTCATTGGTATGATTCCTTTCATTTGAGGTGCATATCCTTAGTTGACGTGCTGTACCGTCATTTCCAGCGTGTTGCGGCTGACGATGCGGGCATCGTCAGCGTCCAGCAGGTAGCTGAAAGAGGCGCTGCCGCCTTTTTCGGTCAGCTGACAGTCGATGCCGTCGCCGGTGACGCCCAGCGTCAGAGAGCCGACCTCCGTCTCATAGTGGCAGAGGTTGCGGCGGTCGCGCTCGATGAGGAGCTGGCTGTTGGCCCGCCCGAAGCGGAGAAGAGCCACTCGGCTGCCGTCCTCGGCGATCTTGATGGTGGTGGTGCAGCCCTCGAAGCCGATGGTCTGTGTCTCCTTGTAGGAGATGTAGTAGCTGCCGTTCTTTTTGGTAAAGCTGCCCCGGGTCATCAGCTCGATGTGATCGCGGTCCTCCTCGCGGATGACGCCCTCGTTGTCGAACTGGTCGATGGAGCTTTTGATGCGGATGATGTAATTTTCAATGGGTGATCTGCTCACAGTTTTGTGTCCTTATCAGTATTTTTCAATGGCGACCTGATCGATGAGTCCACCCTTGTACTCCCCGAGGAAAAGGTCGGCGGTCTGGGCGAAGCTGTCGGGCACGTCGCTGACGTAGAAATGGGCCTCGCCCTTTTCGTGGTCACCCTTCAGGCCGTGCTCGCTGAGCGTCCGTTCCAGATGATGAGCGGCAGTCTGGGCCGGGTCCACGAGGGTGACGTTCTTGCCCATGTACCAGCCGATCATCTCCTTGAGCAGGGGATAGTGGGTGCAGCCGAGGATGAGGGTGTCCACCCCGGCCTCTCGCACCTCGGCCAGATACTGCGCGATGACCAGACGGGTCACCTGCTGCTTGTCGAGGGCACTGTGGTCCACATAACCGGCCTCCACGAGGGGGACGAAGAGGGGACAGGGACGGGCGGTGATCTCCACGCCGGGGACAAGCTTCCGCAGCAGGGTCTCATAACTGCGGGAACGGATGGTGGCCGCCGTGCCGATGACGCCGATGCGGCGGTTGCGGGTGACGAAAGCGGCCTCCCGGGCGGCGGCGTCCACGACGCCCAGATAGGGGACGGGGAGCTTCGCGGCCTCGGCGGCGGGGTAGATGCTGGACACCGTGCCGCAGGCGGCCATGATGCACTTCACATCCTTCGACAGCAGGAAGGCGATGTCCTGCCGGGCGTACTGCAAAATAGTCTCAGGGCTGCGGCTGCCGTAGGGGACGCGGCCGGTATCGCCGAAATAGACGATGTTCTCGTGGGGGAGGCGCTTGCGCAGCTCCCGCACGCCGGTCAGCCCGCCAAGGCCGCTGTCGAATACGCCGATGGGACGGTTATCCATGCTGCTTTTCCGTCCTTTCCAGAGCCAGAGCGATGAGGCGGTCGATGAGGGCGGGCACGGGGATGCCCTCGTGCTCCATCAGCTTGGGATACATACTGATGGGGGTAAAGCCGGGGAGGGTGTTGATCTCGTTGATGAGGACGCGGCCGGTGTTCTTCTCTACGAAGAAGTCGCAGCGGGCCAGACCCTCGCAGCCCAGTGCGGTGTAGGCCATGGCGGCGTAGGTCTTCACCTCGTCCAGCTTTTCTTCGGGCAGCTTTGCCGGGATGACCACCTGACTGACGCCGTTCTTGTACTTGTCGTCGTAGGTGTAGAATTCCGCGCCTGCCAGAATTTCGCCCGGGCGGGTGGAGACGGCGGGGTCAGAGCCGATGACGGCGCACTCCACCTCGTGGCCGTCCACGAAGGCCTCAAAGACCACCTTGCGGTCGTTTGCCAGAGCCAGACGGATGGCCTCCTTCAGCTCAGTGCGGTCGTGGGCCTTGGTGATGCCCACGCTGGAACCGGCGTTGGCGGGCTTGACGAAGATGGGCCAGCCCAGCTTGGCGATGACGCCGTCACAGACGCCCTCGGGGTCGCACTCGATCTCCCAGCGGGTGGCGGAGAGCCACTTGGTGTGGGGGATGCCGGAAGCGTCGAACATAGCGTTGGCCACTGCCTTGTCCATGCAGACGGCGCTGGCCAGAACGCCGCAGCCGACGTAGGGGATGCCGGCCAGCTCCAGCAGGCCCTGCACGGTGCCGTCCTCGCCCCACAGGCCGTGGAGGACGGGGATGACCACATCGGCGCGGACCTTCTCCACCTGCCCGGCGGGGGTGAAGAGGATGAGGCCGTGGTCGGCGCGGTCGGGACTGACCACGCAGGGCATATTGCCCGGCAGCTCTTCCCAGCTGCCGTCGGCCATCTGGGCCGAGGTGGCTTCGGTGTAGAGCCAGCGGCCATCTTTCGTGATGCCGATGGTCAGTAGCTCGTAGCGCTGGCGGTCGAGCTGGTCCACGAAGGTACCGGCGGACACGCGGCTGACCTCGTGCTCACTGGACATCCCGCCGAACAGGACGACAACGCACATTTTATGTTCAGAATCGGATAACATAATCGATCTCTCCTGATCTCAGGGCCGCTGCACCCGGCAGACAGGCCCAAAATTTAGTCTATATCCATAGATACACTTATTATATAATATTTATGTCCGGGATGCAAGCGCCGCCGCACAGACAAGCCGGGAGAAAGAAAAAGCAAAAAACCAGAAAAAACGCAGGATTTCCGCTTGACGAATGGAAAAAGACGTGATACAATGATAACACCTCTTTTGCGGGGTTATTAAGTGCGCCTGTTTAGAGGGCACACCCGCAAGCCGAGGGAGGTTCAAAACAACCGTTATAATGGAGGTGTCAACAAATGACCGTTAAAATCACTCTGGCCTGCACCGAGTGCAAGCAGCGCAACTACAACACCACGAAGAACAAGAAGAACAACCCCGATCGTCTCGAGATGAAGAAGTACTGCCGCTTCTGCAAGAAGCACACCGTTCATCGCGAAACCAAGTAAGAAAGGCGGACAACATCATGGCAGACAAAACCGAGAAAAAGCCGGGCTTTGTGGCCAGAATGAAGGCCGCCGTGAAGGGTTTTGCCGCAAATGCGGCAAAGTTCTTCCGCGACACGAAGAGCGAGCTGAAAAAGGTCGTGTGGCCGTCTAAGGCGGACATCAAGACCAACACCGTCGTGGTGCTCGTGACTGTGGCGATCGCAGCCGTCGTGATGATCGCACTGGATGCCGTCTTCGGCGGTATTCTGGGCCTTATCATCGGCGCTTGAATCATCTTGAAACGGAGGGTCAACCAGAATGGAAGAGCAGTCCAATGAGGCTCTTTGGTATGTCGTGCATACCTATTCCGGCTACGAAAACAAAGTGGCAACGGACTTACAGACTATGGTGGAGAACCGCCGCCTGCAGGATCTGATCTGCGACATCAAGGTCCCGACCGAGATGGTCCCTGAGATCAAGGACGGCAAGGAGCGTATGGTGGAGCACAAGCTGTTCCCCGGCTACGTTCTGGTCAAGATGGTCATGAACGACGACACTTGGTATGTCGTGCGCAACACGCGCGGCTGCACCGGTTTCGTCGGCCCTGCCTCGAAGCCTGTCCCCCTGACCGCTGAGGAAGTGGAGAAGATGGGCGTCGAGAAGGCGGCTCCGCTGACCGTCGATTTCAAAGTCGGCGATACCGTGCAGATCACCGCCGGCCCTCTGGAAGGCTTTATGGGCCTTGTGGAGGGGATCGATACCGAGAGCTTCAAAGTCAAGCTCAAGGTCAATATGTTCGGCCGCGAGACGCCCGCAGAGGTGGACATCGCGCAGGTCGAGCTGCCGTAACCAACCGGCACAGACCGTTCTACCAAGGTAAGACCGCAGTGCGGTTCTTATAGAGCGTGCACATCGGGTGCGCGCTCGTGGGAGGCGCGGAGACACCGCGCCGCAACTCACCACAGATTTTTGGAGGTGCATTTACTATGGCACAGAAAGTTACTGGCTACATTAAGCTGCAGATCGAGGCCGGCAAGGCGACTCCGGCTCCCCCTGTTGGCCCTGCTCTGGGTCAGAAGGGCGTCAACATCATGGCCTTCACCAAGGAGTTCAACGAGCGTACTAAGAACCAGATGGGTTATGTCATCCCCGTCGTCATCACCGTCTACGCTGACCGCTCCTTCAGCTTCATCACCAAGACTCCTCCGGCAGCTGTTCTGATCAAGAAGGCCGCTGGCATCAACACCGCTTCCGGCAAGCCCAACAAGGAAAAGGTCGCTACTCTGACCGCCGCTCAGGTGGAAGAGATCGCTAAGACCAAGATGCCCGACCTGAACGCTGCTTCTCTGGAAGCTGCATGCAGCATGGTCCGCGGCACCTGCCGTTCCATGGGCATCACTGTCGAGGGCTGAGACATAAACAGTGGGAGGGCATAACACTGCCCGCATGACCACACAGGAGGATATACAATGAAACATGGCAAGCACTATGTCGACGCTGCAAAGCTGGTCGATTCTACTAAAATGTACGATGTGAACGAGGCTCTGGAGCTGGCTTGCAAGACCGCTTCTGCCAAGTTCGACGAGACTGTCGAGCTGCACGTCCGTCTGGGCGTCGATGGCCGCCACGCTGACCAGCAGGTCCGCGGCGCTGTCGTCCTGCCCAACGGCACCGGCAAGACCGTCCGCGTCTGCGCCATCGCAAAGGGCGCTGCTGCCGCTGCTGCTGAGGCAGCCGGCGCTGATATTGTCGGTGATGATGAGCTGATCGCAAAGATCGCCGGCGGCTTCATGGACTTCGACGTTGTCGTCACCACCCCCGACATGATGGGCCGCGTCGGCCGTCTCGGTAAGGTGCTGGGCCCCCGCGGCCTGATGCCCAACCCCAAGGCTGGTACTGTCGCTCCCGATCTGGGCAAGGCAGTCACCGAGGCCAAGGCTGGTAAGATCGAGTACCGTCTGGACAAGCAGAACATCATCCATGTCCCCGTGGGCAAGGCTTCCTTCGGTGCAGAGAAGCTGTACACCAACCTGGATACCGTCATGAGCGCCATTGCAAAGGCTAAGCCCGCCGCTGCAAAGGGCACTTACTTCAAGAGCGCTACCATCGCCACCACCATGGGCCCTGGCATCCGTCTCAACACCCTGAAGTACGGCGTCTGATTTTTGGATCAAGAGTACTTTTTTGAAAAAATTCAAAAAAGTACTTGACAACTCCGCACGTTTGCGGTAAAATAATCATGCTGTTTTTGAGACAGCAGGTGCTGGAGTCCAGCGTAAGGCTATGCCGCCTGCCGAGAAACGTGCGTAAAGTTGCTTTATGCCTCTTTCTCGGCCAAGTGCGGGAAAGAGGCTTTTTTCGTTGCTCACCAGCTTTCGATATAAGTTTTTGAAACGAGGTGAAACCGAATGCCCAGTGCAAAGATTCTTTCTGAGAAGCAGGCTTACGTCGCTGATCTGAAGGCAAAGTTTGAGAGTGCGGTTTCCGGCTGCGTCGTCGCTTACGGCGGCATCAACGTCGAGAACGACACCAAGCTCCGTAAGGAGCTGCGTGAGGCAGGCGTCGATTACATGGTCGTGAAGAACACCATGCTGCGTCTGGCTGTCAAGGGCACTTCTCTGGAGGCCCTGGCTGAGCAGTTCAAGGGCGATACCGCTATCGCTTTTGCTCACGAGGAGGACCCCATGTCCGCTGCCCGCATCCTGTGCAAGTATCAGGATGGCGATAAGTCCAAGAAGTTCGTCGTGAAGGCAGGCTTCATGGAGGGCAAGGTCATGGACGCTGCCGAGACCAACGCCATCGCAAAGCTGCCCAACCGCGAAGGCATGCTGTCCATGTTTGCAGGCGCCCTCACCAGCACTCTGTCTGGTCTGGCTGTTGCAATGCAGGCTTATGCCGACAAGCAGGAGGAGCCTGCTGCCTAATGGCTGCATGACCGCTGCTTAAAACACATCTGAAACAAACAACAAACCATTTATATTGGAGGGTTACTACTATGGCTTCTGAGAAGATTACTGCCATCATCGACTCCGTCAAGGAGCTGTCCGTTCTGGAGCTGAAAGAGCTGATCGACGCATACTGCGAGGAGTTCGGCGTTTCTGCTGTTGCTGCTGCTGCTCCCGCTGCTGCTGGCGCTGCTGCTGCCGCTGAGGAAGAGAAGACCGAGTTCGACGTCATCCTGGTCGAGGCTGGCGCTGGCAAGATGGGCGTCATCAAGCTGGTCAAGGAGATCACCGGTCTGGGCCTGAAGGAGGCTAAGGCTATCGTTGACGGCGCTCCCAAGGCTGTCAAGGAGAAGGCTTCCAAGGCTGAGGCTGACGACATCAAGAAGAAGCTGGAGGATGCCGGCGCTAAGGTTGAGGTTAAGTAATTTAATCTCCCCGAAGTTGGCTTCTTGAATTTCGATTCTTGAACAAAGAGACGCTCTCGCTGCAAGGCGGGAGCGTCTTTTTTCGTTTGTGCTTGACAAACCCTGCGCGGGTGTGTTATCTTTTAGATGTTAGCTGACCCTTCTGCTGACGGATCTTGTGGAGCACCACAGTGCGGAAGGGAAGAAAAGCTTTTTGCCGACCGTCTGGGCAGCCTTGCGTAATGGTGCGCAAAGCTGCCTTTTTTGTTATCAAGGAGGATGCTGAACATGAAGTCTGACATCGAGATCGCACAGGAAGCCAAAATGAAGCCCATCGCAGAGATCGCCGCCGGTCTGGGCCTTGCCGACGAGGACGTGATCCCCTATGGCCGCTACAAGGCCAAGATCAACCACCGCCTCATCCATAAGGCCTCGAAGCAGGGCAAGCTGATCCTCGTCACGGCCATCAGCCCCACCCCCGCAGGCGAGGGCAAGACGACCACCAGCGTGGGTCTGGCCGACGCCATGAATGCGCTGGGCAAGAAGACCATGCTCTGCCTCCGCGAGCCTTCCCTCGGCCCCGTTTTTGGCGTCAAGGGCGGCGCAGCCGGCGGCGGCTATGCGCAGGTGGTGCCGATGGAGGACATCAACCTCCACTTCACCGGTGACCTTCACGCCATCGGCGCAGCCAACAACCTGCTGGCCGCGATGATCGACAACAGCATCCAGCAGGGCAACCCCCTGAACATCGACCCCCGCCGCATCACTTGGAAGCGCTGCATGGACATGAACGACCGTCAGCTCCGCTTCATCGTGGACGGTCTGGGCGGCAAGGTCAACGGCACCCCCCGGGAGGACGGCTTCGACATCACCGTCGCCAGCGAGGTCATGGCCATCTTCTGCCTCGCCACCAGCATCTCCGACCTGAAAGAGCGCCTCGCCAAGATCGTCTGCGCCTATACCTACGACGGCAAGCCCGTCACCGCCGGGGAGATCGGCGCGGCCGGTGCCATGACCGCCCTGCTGAAGGATGCGCTCGACCCCAACCTCGTCCAGACCCTCGAGAACAACCCCGCCATCATCCACGGTGGCCCCTTCGCCAACATTGCCCACGGCTGCAACAGTGTCATGGCCACCAAGCTCAGCCTCTCGCTGGCCGATTACGTCATCACCGAGGCCGGCTTCGGTGCAGACCTCGGCGCGGAAAAGTTCCTTGACATCAAGTGCCGCTATGCGGGCATTGCACCCAGCGCCTGCGTGCTGGTGGCGACCCTCCGCGCCCTCAAGAGCCACGGCGGTGTGGCAAAGGCGGACTTGAACGCTCCCAACCTCGAGGCCGTCAAGAAGGGCGCAGCCAATCTCGTCCGCCACATCGACAACATGAAGAACGGCTTCGGTCTGCCCGTGGTGGTGGCAATCAACGCCTTCCCCACTGACACCGCCGAGGAGCAGGCCTACGTCGAGCAGGTCTGCGCCGAGCAGGGCGTGCCCTGCGTCCTGAGCGAAGTCTTTGCCAAGGGCGGCGAGGGCGGCAAGGCGCTGGCAGAGAAGGTGCTGGACATCATGGAGGACTGCTCCGTCCAGTACACCTACCCGCTGGAGATGCCCCTGAAGGATAAGATCAGCGCCATCGCCACGAAGATCTACCGCGCCGACGGCGTGAACTACAGCGCTGCTGCCGCCAAGACGCTGGCCGAGCTGACGGAGATGGGTTACGGCGATCTGCCCGTCTGCATCGCCAAGACCCAGTACAGCTTCAGCGATAATGCCAAGCTCACCGGCGCACCCACCGGCTTTACGATGGAGGTGCGTGAGGTGCGTCTGGCTGCGGGTGCCGGTTTCGTGGTGGTCATCTGCGGAAACATCATGACCATGCCCGGTCTGCCCAAGAAGCCCGCTGCCGTGGGTATCGATGTGGACGCCGACGGCAAGATCACAGGCCTGTTCTAAACGAAATTTCGTTCCATTCCTGCCCCTGCTGTCCTTCGGGATGGCGGGGGCTTTTTTGTGATATAGCCCAAAAAGTTAGCCGATAATTGTGCACCTTGCTCTGAAACTGTGTACAAAGGGTGTGAAATTTGAGAAAAAAGTCTTCATGTGGTTTACAAAAGTGTAACAAACTGTTATACTTTACAGCAGTGAATATAGCAGTTTGCGTTTTTAATGCACAAGCAACATCCGCAAACTGCATATCGCAAATATGCTATTTTGATAGGCACTATTTTTGAAAATTGCGATAATAGCTGAAGGGATGAGTCAAACATGGAATGTGCGCCGCACCGGATGTGGAAGAAACTGATGGCCCTTGTGCTGTCGCTCGTGATGATGGCTGTGATGCTGCCGGGAGCGCTGGCCGTAGACCTCAATGTGGACGCAGGCTTCTACTTCAAACAGAGCCGGGGCGGAACCTGTACGCTGGCTTCTGCCGCCATGATGCTTCGCCGCCGCGCTTTTCTGGACGGCCTGACCGACTGGACGGATGTGACCGAGAACAGCGTCCGGGGCAGTGCATGGTCCGGGGGACTGGCCCACAGTTTCAACTATAATGCCATGCAGGTGGGCTACGCCACCCTGCCCTCCGGCACGGAAGCCAAGAAGCAGACGCTTATCCAGCTGCTGGCCGAGCACCCCGAGGGCATCGTCCTCTATGACCGCAGCCGTCCCCACGCTGTTCTCCTGACGGATTACACCGACGGCGTCTTCTATTGCTCCGACCCGGCCGGGAGCGTTTCGCTGGGCCGCGTGCCCATCTCGGCGGCAAGCATCTCCATCGCGGGGGCGTCCTGCTACTGGTACATCACCTCGGATCAGAATAGTGTCACGGCCTCGCCGGACAGCCTCCGTCTGGAAGGGATGCACTATCCGGTCAACATCCGCACCGGAAAGGGCATGAGCGTGAGCGGCATCGCCGCCAGCGCCTCGAACGCCGTACTGACGGAGGTCGAGGTGGTCATCCTTGACGCCAACGACCAGACCGTCCAGAGCGCCGAAGCGGCCCCCAACGTGTCCAGTTGGTCGCTGAAGAACCTCGACAGTCAGATCCGCTTCGGTGAGCTGCCGGAGGGCAGCTACACCTACATGGTCGTCCTGATTGACTCCAATGGGCAGACCCTCTGCTTCATGAGCGATTTCACGGTGTCCGGCAGCGCCAACAGCACCGCTGTCTACTGGTCGGTGCAGGATCCCTCCGGCTCGAAGGTGAGCCAGATCGTTCAGGAGGTCGAAGCGGCAGCTGTCGAGGCAGTGGAGTCTGGCTCTGAGGCCGTAGGCGAGACGAAAAAGAACATCTGGAGCTGGCTTCTGGGCTGAGTTTCCGAAATAAGAACAGGGTGGTCAGCACTTGCCGGCCACCCTGTTTTTGCGTCACCGGCAGAGCTGGGTGCCGGGGAAATAGTGGGAGAGGATGTCTGCATAGCCCTGCCCCTGCTCGGCCAGCGCCTTTGCGCCCCACTGGCTCAGGCCGACGCCGTGGCCGTAGCCCCGCGTCGTGATGCAGAAGCCGCCGTCCTGATACCGGAGGGTGAAGCAGGCGCTCCGCAGACCCAGTGCCCGCCGGAGGGCCGCGCCGGAGACGGTCTGGCCGCAGACGGGCAGAGAGGCGACATAGCCGGAGGCCGTCAGGGTCGGTTCGCCGAACCATTGCCCGGGCGCGGCAGGGTCGGCGGCAATGCCCAGTCCTTCCGAAAGGAGCTGCCCCGTCTGCGCGGCAGAGAGGGTGAGCGTGACCTCGTAGTTGTCGGCGGACAGGTCGGTGCTACTGTCTACCGGGACGAGATAGGGGAGGGCGCTGCCCCAGACGTTCTCGCTGGCCTCGGTGCGGCCGTTGGAGAGGGCAAAATAGCTCGTCCCTGCCGCCGCGCCGTCATAGCAGAGGACATCGCCGAGGACGGAATCCACGAGGGAGGAGAGCCGGGCATAATTGGCCTCGTAGTCGGTGCCCCAGTAGCTGTGGAGAACGGCGTCGGTCAGATAGCCCTGCCGCCGCGCGGGGTCGGCGGAGAGCCAGCTGCCGTTGGCCGCAGAGGCGTGGTCGCGGCAGTAGAGGGCGTAGCTGTGGGCGGCGACGATCTGGGCTTTGAGGGCCTCGTCCGGCCACGAGAGCGGCATCTCAGCCGCCGCTGCCCCGATGAGATAGTCCCGCTTCGGCACCTGCTGCACTTCGCCGGTGGTACTGTCCTCGATGAGAAAGAGGTCTGCGTCGCCCTCGTAAGCGGCAGGAGCGGCTTCCGGGGCGGCCGGGACGGCGCTGGACGCGGGGGAAGGAGCGACATCCGCCCTGCGGCCCAGCACCGCCCGGGCCAGCCGATAGCCCGCCAGCGGCAGAGCGCTGCCCAGCACGAGGAGCAGGGCACAGAGGAGCAGAAAGGCTTTTTTCACTGAGAACATCCCTCCCGGACAGACATTTTACTCTCAGTCTACCGGCTGACGTCAGCAAAAAAGCGCACAAGAAAGGAATGCCTTGCATTTCAGCCGAAAGCGCGTTATCATATTCTATAAGATTCTCCCCAGAGGGGATAAAATTCGAGGATGACAGATGAATTCTTTGATCTTGGTTTCGCTTATCCTGAGTGTGCTGCTGGGCATTTTCCGGGGCATCGACCTGACGTTCTGGACGGACGCAGAAACGGGCCTCTGCGTGGTCGGTCCGGTCTGGCTGCGGTATGCGGCGCTGGCTGCGGTGGTCGGCATCGCTGTGGCGGCGGGCCGCAGCAGTCAGCCGAAGCCTGATGCGCTGCGGGGGCGGTGCATCCCCTCCGGCGTCGCGGCACTGGCGGCAGCGGTCTGCTATGGAGAGACCGCTGTGCTGCGCATCCTCTGGATGCACAGCAGCGTGGTGATGCTCCTGCGCGCAGTGCTGGAGGCGCTGTGCGCGTTCTGGATGCTCGGGCTGGGGCTGAGCTGGCTGCGGAAGGATTGGAAGGCCCCCACCCGCAGCCTCACGCCCGCCGTGCTGGGCAGCGTCATCTTTTACTGGTGCGTGCTGGCCCGCTTCATGGAGAACAGCTCCAGCTGGCACCGCGTCGCCCCCACTGCGATGGTCTGGCAGCTGCTGGCGGGGCTGGTGTTCCTCTCGGCGCTGGCCCGGGCGCTCTATCTGCCCGGCACCTCCGATGGCCGCACCCTCTGCGCCGGGGCACTGGCGTCCTTCGCGCTCTGCCTGTGCTGGGAGATGCCCAGTGTGGTGCAGATGCTGACAGAAAACGGCAGCGCCGCCCTCCTGACACCGGAGCTGCTGTTCCGGCTGGGGCTGTGCTGCGTGGGTGTGCTGGGGGGCTTGTGCGCCGTGCGGTGCTGCCGTGCTGGACAGGGTGCATAAACCCATCAGCAGCCGGTTGGTTGAATTGCTCAAAACAGCACACCTTTCCCGGATAAAATAGTACAAAAGCAAAAAAGTGTGAAAACGACTTGTTAATTTTTTGGCAGGCACTTGAAACTTTTGCCGTTTTGGTCTAAAATAAGAGTACCGTGAATTATCCGAATCAGGGTAAGAAACATTTAGGAGGTACTATTAACATGGCTGTTAGAGTTGCTATCAATGGTTTTGGTCGTATTGGCCGTCTGGCTTTCCGTCAGATGTTTGATGCTGAGGGTTACGAGGTCGTCGCTATCAACGACCTGACCAGCCCCAAGATGCTGGCTCACCTGCTGAAGTACGATACCGCTCAGGGTTCCTTCTGCGGCAAGATCGGCGAGAACAAGCACACCGTCGAGGCTACCGAGGATTCCATCATTGTCGATGGCAAGGAGATCAAGATCTACGCTGTCAAGGACGCTAAGGATGCTCCTTGGGGCGAGCTGAACGTCGATGTCGTTCTGGAGTGCACCGGCTTCTACACCAGCAAGGAGAAGAGCATGGCTCACATTCAGGCTGGCGCTAAGAAGGTCGTTATCTCTGCTCCCGCAGGCAACGACCTGAAGACCATCGTTTACTCCGTCAACGAGAAGACCCTGACCAAGGAAGATCAGGTCATCTCTGCTGCTTCCTGCACCACCAACTGCCTGGCTCCTATGGCCGACACCCTGAACAAGACCTACCCCATCGTCTCCGGCATCATGACCACCGTTCATGCTTACACCGGCGATCAGATGATCCTGGATGGTCCTCAGCGCAAGGGCGACCTGCGCCGTGCTCGCGCTGGCGCACAGAACATCGTCCCCAACAGCACCGGTGCTGCTAAGGCCATCGGTCTGGTCATTCCCGAGCTGAACGGCAAGCTGATCGGCTCTGCTCAGCGTGTGCCTGTCCCCACCGGCTCCACCACCATTCTGGTCGCAGTCGTCAAGGGCAAGGACGTCACCAAGGAGTCCATCAACGCTGCTATGAAGGCTGCTACTTCTGAGTCCTTCGGCTACAACGAGGATCAGATCGTTTCCTCCGATGTCATCGGTATGCGTTACGGCTCTCTGTTCGATTCCACCCAGACCATGGTCGCTAAGATCGACGACGACACCTATCAGGTTCAGGTCGTGTCTTGGTACGACAACGAGAACTCCTACACCTCTCAGATGGTCCGTACCATTAAGTACTTCGCTGAGAACTGCTAATCACAGCTCTACGCTCAAAAGTGCTTGAGGTGTCGTGCTGAAAAGCACGGATGCCAATAAGTGAGTCCGACACCCTTTCTTCTGCGGGTCTCCGCAGAGGGAAGGGTGTTTTTTGTTTATCCTTGCTTGCTGTTCGGCCTGCTTCATGATACAATAAAACAGAAGCCGTCGAACATTTTATAGTTGTGTCGTAGGAGCGAAAGCCATGAGAGCATTCGAAAAACTGAACATTGCCGTTGCGGGCACAGGCTATGTCGGCCTGTCCATCGCCACCCTGCTGAGCCAGCACCACCATGTCACCGCTGTGGACATCGTGCCGGAGAAGGTGGAGCAGATCAACCACAAAAAGTCTCCCATTCAGGATGACTACATTGAACGATACCTTGCGGAAAAGGATCTCGACCTGACCGCTACGCTGGACGGGAAAGCGGCCTACCGGGATGCGGACTTCGTGGTCATTGCCGCCCCGACCAACTACGACAGCCGGAAGAACTTCTTCGATACCTCTGCGGTGGAGGCGGTCATCCAGCTGGTGATGAAGGTGAACCCCGAGGCCATCATGGTCATCAAGTCCACCATCCCGGTGGGCTTCACGGCTTCGGTTCGGGAAAAATATCAGTGCAGGAACATCATCTTCAGCCCGGAGTTTCTGCGGGAGTCCAAAGCGCTGTATGACAATCTCTACCCCAGCCGCATCATCGTGGGTACGGATATGCAGGACGACCGCCTTGTGGAGGCGGCCCACACCTTCGCCCATCTGCTGCAGGAGGGGGCCATCAAGAAAGATGTCGAGACCCTCTTCATGGGCTTCACAGAGGCAGAGGCCGTCAAACTGTTTGCAAACACATATCTGGCGCTCCGCGTCTCCTTCTTCAACGAGCTGGACACCTATGCCGAGATGAAGGGCCTTGACACCCAGAAGATCATCGAGGGCGTCTGCCTCGACCCCCGCATCGGCACACATTATAATAACCCCAGCTTCGGCTACGGCGGCTACTGCCTGCCCAAGGACACAAAGCAGCTTCTCGCCAACTACGCCGACGTGCCCGAGAACCTCATCGAGGCCATTGTGGAGTCCAACCGCACCCGCAAGGACTTTATCGCCGACCGGGTGCTTCAGATGGCGGGCTACTACAGCTATGGGGAGGAGAACGAGTACGACGCAAGGGAAGAGAAACCCTGCGTCATCGGCGTCTACCGCCTGACCATGAAGGCGAACTCCGACAACTTCCGGCAGTCCTCCATTCAGGGCGTCATGAAGCGGATCAAGGCCAAGGGCGCGACCGTCATCATCTACGAGCCGACGCTGGAGAACGGCACGACCTTCTTTGGCAGCGAGGTGGTAAACGACCTTGAGGCGTTCAAAAAGCGGAGTCAGGCCATCATTGCCAACCGCTATGACAGCTGCCTTGATGATGTACAGGAGAAGGTCTACACCCGCGACCTGTTCCGGAGAGACTGAGCCTCGCAGCCCGGCCTTGCCGGGCGGACGCGGGATGGAAAGGCTGCTCTTTGTCAAGCCACTGTCAAAATAGACACAATTCCAGAATATCCCGGGAAAAGTTTGTTAATAAATTATCCATCCGCCGTCCTTGCAATACACACACATTTTGTTTATAATAGTGTCATAGGGGTCAAGGCCCCGAGAGTGAGCGAAATTCGATTCCGAAGAATGAATTGAGAGGAGAATAATCACTATGGGTTTAGGTAAAAAGACGATCGACGATCAGAACTACTGCGGCAAGAAGGTCCTTGTCCGCTGCGATTTCAACGTCCCCATGAAGGACGGCGTCATCACCAACGAGAACCGTATCAATGCGGCTCTGCCCACCATCCAGAAGCTGGTCAATGACGGCGCAAAGGTCATCCTGTGCAGCCATCTGGGCAAGCCGAAGAACGGCCCCGAGGCAAAGTTCAGCCTCGCACCCGTTGCTGTGGCTCTGAGCGCAAAGCTGGGCAAGACCGTCGTGTTTGCTGACGACGACAACGTCGTGGGCGAGAATGCAAAGGCTGCTGTCGCTGCCATGAACAACGGCGACGTCGTCCTGCTGCAGAACACCCGTTTCCGCAAGGAAGAGACCAAGAACATCCCCGAGTTCTCTCAGGAGCTGGCTTCTCTGGCCGACGCTTATGTTGACGATGCATTCGGCAGCTGCCACCGTGCACACTGCTCCACCGCAGGCGTCACCGACTACATCAAGGACACCGCTGTCGGCTACCTGATGGAGAAGGAGATCAAGTACCTCGGCAACGCCGTGAACGATCCCGTCCGTCCCTTCACCGCCATTCTGGGCGGCGCAAAGGTCGCTGACAAGCTGAATGTCATCTCCAACCTGCTGGAGAAGGTCGATACCCTCATCATCGGCGGCGGCATGGCCTATACCTTCATCAAGGCACAGGGCTATGAGGTCGGCAAGAGCCTGTGCGACGACTCCAAGCTGGACTACTGCAAGGAGATGATGGCAAAGGCTCAGGAGAAGGGCGTCAAGCTGCTCCTGCCCGTCGATACTGCCTGTGTCGAGAACTTCCCTGACCCCATCGACGCTCCCGTCGAGACCACCGTTGTCCCTGTCACCGCCATCCCGGCTGACATGGAGGGCTGCGACATCGGCCCCGAGACCATGAAGCTGTTCGCCGATGCGGTCAAGGCTTCCAAGACCGTCGTCTGGAACGGCCCCATGGGCGTCTTCGAGAACCCGACTCTGGCAGCCGGCACTCTGGCTGTGGCCAAGGCAATGGCTGAGAGCGACGCTACCACCGTCATCGGCGGCGGCGACAGCGCAGCAGCTGTCCAGCAGATGGGTCTGGGCGACAAGATGACCCACATCTCCACCGGCGGCGGCGCTTCTCTGGAGTATCTGGAGGGCAAGGAGCTGCCCGGCATCGCAGTCATCCAGAACGCATAATTCCGGCATCATAAACGGGTGCGGCGGCTGTTTCGCCGCCGCACCTTTCTGTTTTTATCAATAAGAAGGTAAGGAGAACATATCATGGATAAGGCAAAGCGCAAGGCTATCATTGCTGGCAACTGGAAGATGAACAAGACCGCCTCCGAGGCTGCTGTTCTGGTGGACGAGCTGATCCCCGCCGTCAAGGACGCATCCTGCGAGGTCGTCATCTGCACTCCCTACACCGATCTGGTCACGGCTGTGGCAAAGACCAAGGGCACCAACATCCATGTTGGCGCTGAAAACGTCCACTTCGAGAAGTCCGGTGCCTTCACCGGCGAGATCAGCGCAGATATGCTGGTGGATCTGGGCGTCGAGTACGTCATCGTCGGCCACTCCGAGCGCCGCCAGTACTTCGCCGAGACCGACCAGACCGTCAACAAGCGCGCTCTGGCCGCTCTGAACGCCGGCCTGAAGGTCATCATCTGCGTGGGCGAGAGCCTGCAGCAGCGCGAGGAGGGCGTCACCGAGGAGCTGGTCCGGATGCAGACCAAAATCGCCCTGCGTGATGTCACTGCCGAGCAAATGGCAAATGTCGTCATCGCCTATGAGCCGATCTGGGCCATCGGCACCGGCAAGACCGCCACCGCCGAGCAGGCCGAGGAGGTCTGCGCTCAGATCCGCAAGGTCATCGGCGAGGTCTACGGCGAGGCTGTGGCCGAGGCTACCACGGTCCAGTACGGCGGCAGCATGAACGCCAAGAACTGCGAGGAGCTGCTGAGCAAGAAGGACGTGGACGGCGGCCTCATCGGCGGCGCATCCCTGAAGGCTCCCGACTTTGCTGTCATCGTTAACGCCGCCTCCAAGGGCTGAGCGTAAGCGCTGACGGAAAAAACACTTTCTCTGCGCCCGGCTGCGCCGCATTTCCGGCATCGAGCCGGGCGCTGTTTGTTGAACTTTCAAAGGAGACTCATTTTTATGTCCAAGAAACCTGTTCTGCTCTGTATCATGGATGGCTTTGGCTGGACCCCCAACGAGACCTACGGCAACGCCGTGGCCGCAGCCAACAAGCCCTTCATCGATTCCCTGATGGCAAAATACCCCATGACCACCATTGACGCCTCCGGCATGGCAGTCGGTCTGCCCGACGGTCAGATGGGCAACTCTGAGGTGGGCCATACCAACATGGGCGCTGGCCGCATCGTCTACCAGCAGCTGACCCTTATCACCAAGTCCATCCGCGACGGCGAGATGCTCAAGAACCCCGTCCTCGTCAAGAACATGAAGGCCGCCATCGACGCGGGCAAGGCCATCCACCTGATGGGTCTGGTGGGCACCGGCGGCGTCCACAGCCACGCAGACCACTGGTTCGGCGTACTGGAGATGGCAAAGCATATGGGAGCGAAGGAGGTCTACCTCCACTGCATCACCGATGGCCGTGACACCGACCCCCACTCCGGCAAGGGCTTCCTCGCCGATCTGCAGGCCAAGCTGGACGAGCTGGGCATCGGCAAGATCGCCAGCGTCTCCGGCCGCTACTACGCAATGGACCGCGACAACAACTGGGACCGCGAGGAGAAGGCCTACGCGGCCTTCGTCTACGGCGAGGGCAACCACGCCGCCAACGCGCAGGAGGCCATTGAGGCATCCTACGCCGACGATAAGACCGACGAGTTCGTTCTGCCCTGCGTCACCTGTGAGGGTGGCCGCGTGCAGGACGGCGACACCGTCATCTTCATGAACTTCCGCCCCGACCGTGCCCGTCAGATGACCCGTATCTTCTGCGACGACGCCTTCACCGGCTTCGAGCGCCGCGGCGGCCGCAAGCAGGTCAATTACGTCTGCATGGCAGAGTATGACGCCACCATGCCCAACTGTGAGGTCGCATATCCTCCCGTCGAGCTGAAGAATGTTCTGGGCCAGTACCTGTCCGAGAACGGCAAGACCCAGCTGCGCATCGCCGAGACCGAGAAGTACGCTCACGTCACCTTCTTCTTCAACGGCGGCGTTGAGGCTCCCTACGAGGGCGAGGACCGCTGCGTCATCCCCAGCCCGAAGGTGGCCACCTATGACCTGAAGCCTGAGATGAGCGCCCCCGAGGTGGCCGACGAGTGCGTCAAGCGCATCGAGAGCGGCAAGTATGACGTGGTCATCCTGAACTTCGCCAACTGCGATATGGTCGGCCACACCGGCGTCTTTGAAGCAGCAGTCAAGGCCGTCGAGGCTGTGGACGCTGCCGTTGAGAAGGTCGTCACCGCTGTGCTGAACGCTGGCGGCTGCGCCTTCCTGACCGCTGACCACGGCAACGCCGAAAAGATGAAGAACCCGGATGGCACCCCCTTCACCGCCCACACCACCAATGTCGTGCCCTTCGTGGCCATCGGCTGCGGCGACGTGAAGCTGCGCGAGGGCGGCTGTCTGGCCGACATCGCTCCCACCATGCTGCCCTACATCGGCCTGCCCGTCCCGGCCGAGATGACCGGCAAGAGCATCATCGCCGAGTAAGCACTACCTGAAACAAAGCAAGCGCCCCGCAGTTCTGTTGCGAACTGCGGGGCGTTTTTTGTACCGTGTGTTCAGCGCTCGACCCAGATGGACATCCGCGCGCTGGTGGTGATGTCACCGAGGAGGACGGTATCCATCTTGATGCTGCAGGTGACGGCCAGCGCCTGATTGGAGTCGCTGCCAGTGAGCACCGAGGCAGGCAGGTTTTTGAGGGTCAGCACGGCAGTGCCGTTGGACAGCTCGCCGCTCAGGGTACCCTCATAGTTCACCTCGCCGATGCGGATGCCGGTGAGGGAACCGGTCACGTTCATGGAAGAGATCTGCTTGACTGGAAGCTCGAGGGTGAAGGTGCCGTTGGGCTGGCGGGTGAGAGTGGCTTCGCGGGCGGTGTCCACGGCGCTGTCGGCCATCGACTCCTTATCTCCGATTTCCCGCCAGAACCGGACGCCGACACTCATCTTGACGGCGGCGGCACTGGCGCTGACCGCCAGCGTCAGGAGGAGCAGCAGCGAGACAAGGACCGCCCCGGCGCGTCTGTTCAGATGCTTTAAAGAAATCATCATAGCAAAGATCGACCTTTCCAGCCGCAGGTGCGGCTCTATTCGTGCGTTCTGTGCAGAGCGGGCATTTGCTTCCTGCTGCGCAGCCAGAACGAACGAGAAGGATTTATCACCGCAAAAATAACATATTCAGAAGAAAAAGTCAATCTGCCTTGTCATAGTTTCACAAAACCGTTTCACATTGGACATATTTTATGTAGCAAAAACCGCAGATGCGGCCGAAGGCGCAAAAAAGCCGCCTCCCGGCGTGCGGGAGGCGGCAGAGGTCAGGGAAGATCAGACCTCAAAGTCGGGGTCGTCCTTCAGCACATGGATGCTGGTCATAAAGGCGCTCTGCTCAGGATCCTGGAACGGAGCCTCCTTGACATACTTGTTCAGTGCGATGGCAGTGCGGGCGGGGTCGGCGATGGTGCCTGCGCCGCCGATGCAGCCGCCGGGACAGCCCATGCCCTCCAGCAGGTAGCCGTTGTACTTGCCGGCCTTAGCCAGCATCAGCAGCTTCTTGCACTCGGCGAGGCCCTGTGCAGACGCGATCTTGACGTCCATATCGGGGTTCCACTCCTTGATCTTATCGGCGACAGCCTTGGCGACGCCGCCGGACTGTGCGAAGCCGCGGCCTGCGCCGGAAGCATGCACCAGATCGATCTCATCGGGATCGACCTCGAGATTGGCCACATCGATGTCCTTGGCCTCGATGATGCCGGCCAGCTCCTCGAAGGTCAGCACGAAGTCCACATCAGAGCGGACGGTGCGGCGGGAAGCCTCCAGCTTCTTGGCAGCGCAGGGTCCGATGAAGCACATACGGGCCTCGGGGTCGGCCTGCTTCATCATGCGGGCAGTGAAGACCATGGGGGTCATGGTCATGGAGATGTTCTTGGCCAGATCCGGGAAAGCGGTCTTAGCCATCATGCTCCATGCCGGGCAGCAGGAGGTAGCCATGAAGTTCAGCTTGCCGGGCACCTCTTCGAGGAAGTCGTGGGCCTCGTCCACGGTGCACAGGTCAGCGCCGATGGCGACCTCGACGACGTCACAGAAGCCCAGAGCCTTCAGCGCAGCCTTGAGCTTGCCGGTAGAGGCCAGCGTCGGGAACTGGTTGATGAAGGCAGGGGCGACGAGGGCGTAGATGCGGTCGCCGCGGTTAAAGCCCTGAATGAGCTGGTAGATCTGGCCCTTGTCGGCGATGGCACCGAAGGGGCAGTTGACCAGACACTGGCCGCAGGACACGCACTTGCTGTAGTCGATCTCAGCGCGGCCCAGCTCGTCGGAGTGGATGGCACCCATGCCGCAGGCAGCGGCGCAGGGGCGCTCGGTCTTGACGATGGCGTTGTAGGGGCAGACAGTCACGCAGCGGCCGCACTTGATGCACTTGTCCTGATCGATGGTGGAGCGGCCGCTCTCCCAAGTGATGGCCTTCTTGGGGCAGACTTCCATACAGGGGTGAGCGAGGCAGCCCTGACACAGGTCGGAGACCTTGACCAGCTTCTCAGGGCAGCGGTTGCAGGCGAACTTGATGACATTCACCAGCGGGGGGTCGTAATACTTATCGGCGATGGAAGCGTCCTCCAGACCGGAGACGACGCTGTTGTGCTCGTCCATACGGCGGGTGGGCAGGCCCATGGCCAGACGCACGCGCTCCTCAACGATGGCGCGCTCAAGGAAGATGTCCTTGCGGAGCTTGCCTTCCTCACCGGGGATGATGGTGTAAGGGATCTTGCGCATCAGGTGGTTTGCCTGCTCGCCCTTGACGTTGGCATAGGCCATCCGTGCGACCTCGGTGAACACCTGGCGGCGGATCTGGATGACCGTCGTATTGATTCCTCTGAAACTCATTCCAATCTCTCCTTGCTTTGAAACAACAGAACAAAAGGCCGCTGGTACGCGGCTTTATCCGGGACGGGTCGGTACTGGGCTGCTGCAAACAGCCCGATGCCCCGAATGATCCACTTTTATTGTAGCATAAACCTTTCGGGATGAAAAGGGGAAAGTCCAAAATTCGTTATGAAATTCACAACTGGTATATCTTGCACAAACGCGAATATTTGGATTTGTACAAAATAGCAAAGAAACGGCTAAGACTCAGGCCAGCTCTGCCCGGACGCGCTCGCCATCGTAACGGCCCAGCCGGACATGGACGATCTCGCCGCTCTTGCGGCCCGGGGCCGACACCACGACGGGGATGTACAGCCGGGTGTAGCCGGTGAAGAGGGTGCCGGACAGGGGCGTTTCCAGCAGCACGTCGTCCTCGCTGCCCTCGTAGGCGGCCAGCACCTCGCGGCGGATATCCTCAGCGATGGCGTTCATCTCCCGGCTGCGGGCCTGCTTCTCCCGCTCGTGCACCTGATCGGGGAAGTCGTAGGCGGGGGTGCCGCTGCGGCGGGAGTAGGGGAAGACATGGACCTTCAAAAAGCCGATCTGCTTCAGGAAATCGCAGCTCTCCCGGAAGTCTGCCTCCGTCTCGCCGGGGAAGCCGCAGATGCAGTCGGTGGTGAAGCTGACCGGACGCCCGCCATAGGCGGCACGGAGCTGGCTGACCACCTCGGCATACTGCTCAGCGGTGTAGACGCGGCGCATCCGGCGCAGCGTGGCACTGCAGCCGCTCTGCAGGCTCAGATGGTACTGGGGGCAGAGCTTGTCCACCGCAGCCAGCCGGGTGATGGACTCGGGCGTCAGCATATCGGGGTCGAGGCTGCCCAGACGGATCCGCTCGATGCCCTCCACCTCGGCGCACTTCTCCACCAGCTCTACGAGGTCGGTGCCGGTGTCGAGGCCGTAACTGGGCAGGGAAATGGCGCTGAGCACCACCTCCCGGTAGCCGGAGGCGGCCAGCTGGCGCAGCTCGGCGAGGATGCTCTCCTCCGAGCGGCTGCGCACCGGGCCGCGGGCACGGGGGATGACGCAGTAGGCGCACTGGCGGTTGCAGCCGTCCTCAACCTTAATGAAGGCGCGGGTGTGGGTCTCGAACCGCTCCACCGGCAGCTCCTCGAACTGCTCGCCCTTGGCGTGGGGGGCGATGGCGACGATGCGCTCGTGGCCGTCCAGCAGCTTGAGCACATTGTCGAGGATGGCTTTCCGGTCGCCGTTGCCGCAGACGAGGTCAGCCTCCATGAACTGTGCCGCCTCCTCCGGGAAGGCCTGCGGATAGCAGCCGGTGAGGACCGTCACAGCGCCGGGGTTCTCGCGCTTGGCCCGGCGGAGCCACTTGCGGCTCTTCTGGTCGCCGAAGTTGGTGACGGTGCAGCTGTTGACGACGAAGACGTCGGCCTCTTCGCCCTCCGGCACGATGGTAAAACCGGCGGAGCGGAACATCTGCTCCAGTGCGCCGGTCTCGTTCAGATTGACCTTGCAGCCAAGGGTATAAAAACAAACTCGCATGGGGTGTCCTTTCCAGAACCTCTCCGGCATGGTCGGGCAGATGCGGGGCGGAGAGGCTATTACCTTATAACAAACCATCCTATTATAGCAGATTTTTCCCGGAGAGAAAAGGGCATTCCGCCTTCTTTTTTTGCATAGAATGCAATCAGACAGACATTGCGGGGAGGGACAAGGGATGGAACGAAAGAATTTTGCGGCGCTCTGTGCCGCCGTGCTCTGCTTCTGGCTGTTTGCACTGGCCCTTGGCACAGCGGAGGGGGTGGGCCTGCGGGCCGTCATGCACCCGGAGGAGAGGGCCGTCAGCGCCGATGCAGGGGAGGCGGCAGAGGGGACGGCTCTCCCGGCGGCGGCTGCCGCGCCCCAGCTCTCGCTCAACTGCCGCGCCGCCATCCTCATCGAGCAGGGCAGCGGCCGAGTGCTCTACGAGAAGAACGCCGACGAGCGGGTGCCCATCGCCTCCATCACCAAGGTCATGACCCTGCTCCTCACCTTCGAGGCCGTCCACGACGGGCGGCTGACGATGGAGACGCCGGTGCCGGTCAGTGAGCACGCCTACCATATGGGCGGCAGTCAAATCTGGCTCGAGCCGGGGGAGCATTTTACGCTGGACGAGATGATAAAGGCCATCTGCGTCTCCTCCGCCAACGACGCGGCCGTGGCTGTGGCCGAGCTGGTGGGCGGCAGTGAACCGGCCTTCGTGGAGCAGATGAACGCCCGCGCCGCTGCGCTGGGGATGGAGCAGACCACCTTCCGCAATGCCTGCGGACTGGACGCCGAGGGCCATCTTTCCACCGCCCGGGACGTGGCCGTCATGAGCCGCACCATCCTGAACACCTGCCCCGAGGTGCTGCATTATACCGGTATCTGGACGGATACCCTCCGGGGCGGGCAGACCCAGCTCGTCAACACCAACAAGCTCCTCCGCCGGTACGAGGGCATCACCGGCCTCAAGACCGGCACCACCGGCGGAGCGGGCATCTGCATCTCAGCCAGTGCCACCCGGAACGGACTTTCCCTCATCGCGGTCATCTTGGGAGCACCGTCCAGTGCCGACCGCTTCGACGCCGCCACGACACTGCTGGACTACGGTTTCGGGGCCTATGAGGCCGCACCCCTGCCGAAGCTCGAGGTTCAGCCGCTCCAAATCGCGGTCAAGGGAAGCGCAGCGGGCAGCGTCCCGCTGGATTACACGGCCCTGCCCGGGACGGTGCTGGTGGAGAAGGGGACGGCCTCCGCCCTCCACACCGAGCTGACCCTGCCGCAGGAGCTGGAAGCCCCGGTGGAGCAAGGGCAGACGGTGGGCAAAGCTGCTGTTTATCAGGGCGAAAGCCTTTTGGAGGAGTATGAGGTGCGTGCTGCCGCCGATGCACCCAGAATGACCGTCCGGGATGCCATCGGGCTGCTGTGGCAGAGCCTCGTCGGCGCGTCCTGACCGAAAACGGCGCACTACCGGCCAAAAACGGTTAGCGCAGGCAAAGAACGGCTTGGACGTTTGTATAAAAGATGTAAGAGCTGACAAAACAACACTATTAAAATTGTATGAAAAGCGAGGATTTTGGCCTTGACTTTGCCCGGCGGGAACGGTACACTTATACCAAGACAAACCCTCGCCGGGCAGAGTGCCCGTAAAATGTTTTGGAGGTTTTGATAGAATGAGTCTCGCTCTGAATACGAAGCACCTCTCCAGCTTTATCAAGGAAGAGGAATACAAGGCCATCTACCCGCAGGTGGAGGCCGCACACAAGACGCTGGAAGCCAAGAACGGCCCCGGCAGCGACTTTTTGGGCTGGATGTATCTGCCCCGCGATTACGATAAGGAAGAGTTCGCCCGCATCAAGGCCGCAGCAGCCAAGATCCGCGAGGACTCCGACGTTCTGGTGGTGGCCGGCATCGGCGGCAGCTATCTGGGCGCACGCGCCGTCATCGAGGCTGTCAAGGGTATGTACCACAACGAGCTGGACAACGGCCTGAAGATCTACTTCTGCGGCAACAGCATCAGCCCCACCTATCTGAATGACATCATCGCGCTGTGCAAGGGCAAGCGCTTCTCCATCAACGTTATCTCCAAGTCCGGCACCACCACCGAGACCTCTCTGGCCTTCCGCGTGCTGCGCAAGCTGCTGGAAGACGAGATGGGCGTGGAAGAGGCCAACAAGCGCATCTATGCCACCACCGACCGCGCTAAGGGCACCCTCAAGCAGCTGGCTGACGCACAGGGCTGGCCCACCTTCGTCGTCCCCGACGATGTCGGCGGCCGCTACTCCGTCCTTTCCGCTGTGGGCCTGCTGCCCATCGCCGCCGCTGGCATCAGCATCGACGAGGTGATGCAGGGCGCAGCCGACGCCATGGAGCGCTTCTCCGTCCTCAGCCCCGACAACGACGCTTACAAGTATGCTGCCATCCGCAACATCCTGTACCGCAAGGGCAAGAGCATCGAGATCCTCGAGTGCTATGAGCCGAACTTCACCCTCATGAACGAGTGGTACAAGCAGCTGTTCGGTGAGAGCGAGGGCAAGGACAACAAGGGCCTGTTCCCCGCAAGCTGCATCTTCTCCACCGACCTGCACTCCATGGGCCAGTTCATTCAGGAAGGCGCCCGCACCATGTTCGAGACCATCGTGGACGTCAGAAAGCCCGCACAGGATCTCTTCATCGAGAAGCTCGAGGGCAACTTCGACGGCCTGAACTTCCTCGCCGACCAGAACATGAGCGTGGTCAACCGCAAGGCCATGGAGGGCACCATCCTCGCCCACACCGACGGCGGCGTGCCCGAGGTGGTCATCGAGGTGGACGACCTGTCTGCTTATAATGTGGGCTACCTCATCTACTTCTTCTGGCGTGCCTGCGCCTGCAGCGGCTATCTGCTGAGCGTCAACCCCTTCAACCAGCCGGGCGTCGAGAGCTATAAGAAAAATATGTTCGCACTGCTGGGCAAGCCGGGCTACGAGAACCTGACCGCTGAGCTGGAAGCAAAGCTGAAGTAACATCTGGCGGAACAAAAAATGATCTCCCGCCGCGAGGCGTGGAAAATACAGGAGGACAGAACTATGATTAAACTGATTGTTGGCACCAAAGGCTCCGGTAAGACCAAGGCTATGATCGACATGATCAATGATTCGGTCAAGACCTCCAAGGGCAACGTCGTTGTCGTCGAGAAGGGCATGAAGCTGACCTATGAGATCCACAATGCAGCCCGTCTCATCGATCTGGACGAGTACAAGATCGCTGGCGGCGAGATGCTGTACGGCTTCGTGGCCGGCCTGCTGGCAAGCAATTATGACATCACCGACCTGTACATCGACGGCATCCTGAAGGTGCTGGATCACGACATCAACCGTCTGGGCGTCGTTCTGGACGAGGTGGCTGCTGCCGCCGGCGACTCCGTCAAGGTCACGGTCACGGTCAGCGCCGACGAGTCTGCTCTGCCCCACGATGTGAAGAAGTACCTGTAAAACGCTGAAATTTCTGATTTGAACCATCCCAGACAGGCAGGAAACCGGAGAATTTGAAATTTTTTCGGTTTTCTGCCTGTTTTGGTGTTGACAAAGGGCTGTGTTGGCGCTATACTAACAAAGCAGCCTTTTATGAGGTGTACTATGCAATTTGACCTGAGAAAGTTTATCGTATCCGGCACGAAACCTTATGTTGCAGAGTTTCAGTGTGATTTGTCTGCCAAGGATTTTGCCGGTGCAAGGATCGAGCAGCCGGTGTCGGCCCGCTTTGAGGCGGTGCCGGATGGCGACGAGATCCGGATGACGCTGCGGGCAAACGCATTGGTGCACGGAGAGTGCGCCCGCTGTCTCGACCCGGTCGAACGGGAAGAGACGGTGCAAGCAGAGTGGACGGTCAGGGAGCGCGATCTGGATGACCCGGATTTCGACCTGCCCCTCGACGAAAAAGGACATCTGGATGTAGACGAATGGCTCTGTCAGGAGTTTATGTTCCAGATCCCCACGGTGCTGCTTTGCAGCGCTGACTGCCCGGGCTTGTGTCCCCGGTGCGGGAAGAAGATGGCCGAATGTACCTGCCCTCCGGCAGAAGCTGAGGCCGAACCCGCAGACGCAAGGCTAGCGATACTCAAATCACTGCTGAACTGACAAACCCATCAAGGAGGTGCAAAAATATGGCAGTACCTAAGAGACATCTTTCCAAGGCCCGCCGCGACAAGCGTCGCAGCAATGTTTGGAAGCTGGAGGCCCCCGCACTGGTGAAGTGCAGCAACTGCGGCTCTCTGAAGCTCCCCCACCAGGCATGTGGCAACTGCGGTTACTACAAGGGCGAGGAAGTCATCAAGAAGGGCTAATTTGCGCAGAATTGGTGGCACATTGGTGTTATGTACAGAAGGGGAGGGCGCAATGCCTTCCCCTTCTTGCTTTGTCTGGGAATGAAACTGTGAGGTGAAAGCATGGCCATCCGGATCGAGCGTGTGGAAGAGGGCAGCGAGGCCGCTGTCCTCGGCCTCGCTGGCGGCGACGAGCTGCTGAGCGTGGACGGCAACGAGCTGAACGACACGCTGGACTACGATTTTTATACCGACAGCAAGAGCTTCCACCTCAAGGCGAGGGTGGCAGACGGCATCCGGGAATGGGATGTCCGGCGGGAGGAGCGCGGCCCCTTTGGCTGCGACTTCTCCACCTATCTGGGCGACCAGAAGCACTCCTGCTCCAACCACTGCATGTTCTGCTTCATCGACCAGCTCCCGCCGGGGATGCGGGAGAGCCTCTACTTCAAGGACGACGACGAGCGGCTGTCCTTCCTGTTCGGCAACTATATCACCATGACCAATATGCAGGACCACGAGATCGACCGCATCATCAAGATGCACATCTCGCCCATCAACATCTCCGTCCATACGACGAACCCCCAGCTCCGGGTCCGGATGCTGGCCAACAAGCGGGCGGGCGAGGTGCTCCAATACCTGCCCCGTCTGGTGGAGGGCGGCATCGCCGTCAACTGCCAGCTGGTGCTCTGCCGGGGCATCAACGACGGCGACGAGCTGCGCCGCACCCTCACCGACCTGCTGGAGCTGACCCCGATGGTGCAGAGCGTGGCAGCGGTGCCCTGCGGCGTGACGGATTACCGGCAGAACCTGTTCAAGCAGACGCCCTACGACGCCGAGACCAGCGCCGCCGTCATCGACATCATGGAGGAGTTTGGGGATGAGTGCAAGCGCCGCCACGGCAAGCGCATCATCTACCCCAGCGACGAGTGGTACCTCAAGGCGGGCCGGCCCATCCCGGCCCCGGAGTTCTATGAGGACTACGACCAGCTGGAAAACGGCGTGGGAATGATGAGCCTCTTCCGGCAGGAATTTCTGGCCGAGCTGGAAAAGCCCCACCGTGTCTATGGCTCCAAGAAGCTGGACGTCGTCACCGGCACGATGGCGTCCCCCCTCATCACCGAGATGATGGACGAGCTGCACCGTCAGTACCCCATGATCGAGGTGACAGTGCATACCATCAAAAACAACTTCTTCGGCGGCAACGTCGGCGTGGCGGGCCTCGTCACGGCGACGGACATCATCGCCCAGTGCGAGGGCAGGCTGACCAGCGGCACGCTGGGGGTGCCTGCCGTGATGCTGCGGGAGGAGAAGGACACCTTCCTCGACGATGTCACCATCGAGCAGCTGGGCCAGCGGCTCGGCGTGAAGGTGGAAGTCCTGCCCGTCAGCGGCGGCGACGAGGCCAAGGCCCTGCTGCGCAGCGGCCTCCACATCGCCCGCCGGAGAAGACCGTAATCGTTACCCCTTTTGTGAAAGGAGGAACCCCCTATGAGCAAACCGATCGTAGCTGTGGTGGGCCGTCCCAACGTGGGCAAGTCCACCCTGTTCAATAAGCTCTGCGGCCAGCGTCTGGCCATCGTGGAGGATACCCCCGGCATCACCCGCGACCGCATCTTCGCCAACTGCGAGTGGAGCGGCCACGAGTTCCTGCTGGTGGACACCGGCGGCATCGAGCCGAAGGCCACCGAGGGCATTCTGGCCCATATGCGCGAGCAGGCCCAGATCGCCATCGACACCGCCGACTGCATCATCATGGTGGTGGATGTCCGCAATGGCCTGACCGCTTCCGACGAGGACGTGGCTCATATGCTGCGCCGCAGCCATAAGCCCATCATTCTTGCCGTCAACAAGTGTGATAATGTGGGCCAGACCCCCATGGAGCTCTATGAGTTCTACAACCTCGGCTTCGACGAGGTCATGCCCATCTCGTCCGTCCACGGCCACGGCACCGGCGACCTGCTGGACGCCGTCTGTGCCCACCTCGATTTCAGTGAGACCGTCGTGGAGGAGGACCGCATCCCCGTCGCCATCATCGGCCGCCCCAATGTGGGCAAGTCCAGCCTGACCAACCGCATCCTCGGAGAGAACCGGATGATCGTGGCCAACGAGGCCGGCACCACCCGCGATGCCATCGACACCCCGGTGGACAACGCCTACGGCAAGTTCATCTTCACCGATACCGCTGGTCTGCGCAAGCGCAGCAACATCACCGACGGCCTCGAGCGCTACATGGTCGTCCGGGCACTGGCCGCTGTGGAGCGCAGCCGCGTAGCCCTCATCCTCGTGGATGCCACCGTCGGCTTCACCGAGCAGGACAGCAAGGTGGCCGGTTATGCCCACGATCAGGGCAAGGCCTGCATCATCGTCGTCAACAAGTGGGACGCCGTGGAGGGCAAGGAGACCAACACGATGGAGCTGCAGCGCCGCGGCTATGCCGAGTGCTTCAGCTTTATGGGCTATGCTCCCATCATCTTCATCTCGGCCCAGACCGGCTACAACGTCAACAAGCTGATGCAGCTCATCCGGGATGTGGACAGCCAGAACGGTGCCCGCGTGCCCACCGGCGTCCTCAACGAGATGCTGGCCCGTGCGACCGCCCGGATGCAGCCGCCCAGCGACAAGGGCCGCCGCCTGAAGATCTTCTACCTGACGCAGGCCTCCACCCGTCCGCCGACGTTCGTGGCCTTCGTCAACGCAAAGCACTTGTTCCACTTCAGCTATCAGCGGTATATCATCAACCAGATCCGCGAGAACTTCGGTCTGGAGCACACCCCCATCCGCCTTGTCGTGCGGGAGCGCGGCTCCGGCGAGGTGGGCGCAAAGGACGTATAAGGGAAGGAGCCTTGCTGCATGACTGCATTTCTCATCGTGCTGGCTGTCGCTGCCGAAGCCTACCTGCTGGGCAGCGTGGACACCGGCATCCTCGTCAGCAAATACCTTTATCATGACGACGTCCGCACCCACGGCTCGGGCGCTGCCGGAATGACCAATATGCTGCGCACCTTCGGCAAAAAGGCCGCTGCCCTCACGGCGGTGGGCGATGTGCTCAAGGGCGTCGTGGCTGTCTGCCTCGGCCGGTGGCTGTTCAGCCATCTGCCCGCCGATGCGGCCATCTCGCCCTATCTGGGCGTCTACCTCGCCGCCATCCTCGCCGTGGTGGGCCACTCCAAGCCCATCTACTTCGGCTTCAAGGGCGGCAAGGGCGTGCTGGTGGCCGCTGGTGCCATCCTCGCCGTCCAGCCGGTGCTGCTGCCGGTGCTGGCGCTTATCTTCCTCGCCTGCCTGCTGCCCACCGGTATGGTGTCGCTGGGCAGCATCACGATGGCTGCAGCCTATCCGGTGCTGACGCTGGTGTACAGCCTCCTGCGCGGCCTGCCGACGCAGGACGTCGTGGTCTGCACCGTGGGCGCTGCCATCGTGGGCGGCATGGTCATCTGGATGCACCGCACCAATATCCAGCGCATCCGGGACGGCAAGGAGTACCGTTTCGGCCAGAAGCACAAGAGCAAGTAACCGCAAAAAGCAACGCCCCGCAGGGCGCTCGTTCCATCGAGCTGCCTGCGGGGCGTTTTGCTGTTTGGCAGAGTTATTCCGCGTCGGCTTCCTGAAGGGTCTCGGTGTTGTCCTCGTACTCGGGGTCTTCGATGGCGATGGTCTCTTCCCGTTCAGCAGACTTGCTGCTGAGGTGCTTGCGCAGCCGGGCGGCAAATTCGTCTTCCGGGATGCCGCTCTGGGAGGGGGTGAGGTCGGGTGCGGGGTGGCCGTCGGGCAGGTGAGCGCCGAAGGCCGGGACGAAGAAGAATTTCCGCACGACGAAGATGAGGGCGATGGCCCCCACGCTCAGCAGATTCTCCAGTGCAGATTCGTGGCCCACCACCATGTGGCGTGCGATGGCGTAGAGCAGCACTTCGAGGCTGGAGCCGGGGCTGTGCTTGGCCAGCATCTTGATGAACTCGATGCCGATGACGATGTCCAGCGCGCGCTGTAAGAAGATGCTCACCTCGACGTCGTTGCCGTCGAACAGCAGGCCGGGCATCCATTGCAGCAGGGGGATCATCGACAGCAGCAGGCCGATGAGGACGAGGCCGGACAGCAGGATCTCGAGCAGCGTGGCGGCGCTGATGATCCGGTTGCGCAGCTCGGCGCGGTTGTGGCTTTCGACACGGGAATTGGACATGGCGGGGACCTCTCTTTCGAATCTGACCGGAAATATTTTATAGCAAACCAACTTTTTAATGCAACAGCAACAATGTTGGTTTGCATATCGCAGATATGCTGCTTCAGTTGTGCTAATTTCTAGTCTTGCGATACAATAGTTTGATTCTATTGTAACAAAAGTGAAAAGTGAAGTCAATTCTCCGGAAAAGAAAGTAAGCCGACATGAAAAACTGGAATCGATGGCAGCACAAAAAGGCCGTCCGCGCCCCGGAGAGGGTGCAGACGGCCTTTTTGCAGACTGGGAAAAACTTATGCCTCAGCGATGGCCTCGATCTCGCAGAGCACGCCCTTGGGCAGATCCTTCACCGCCACGCAGCTGCGGGCAGGCTTGGAGGTGAAGTACTTGGCGTACACCTCGTTGAAGGCGGCAAAGTCGGCAATGTCGGCGAGGAAGCAGGTGGTCTTGACCACCTTGTCGAAGCCCACGCCCGCAGCCTCAAGGATGGCACCTACATTGCGGCAGCTCTGGTCTGCCTGTGCAGCGATGCCCTCAGCGACCGCGCCGGTGGCGGGGTCTACCGGGATCTGGCCGGAGGTGAAGACGAGGCCGCCCACGGTGTAGCCCTGAGAGTAGGGGCCGATGGCGCCGGGGGCTTTTTCGGTGCTGATGATGTTCATATCGATTACCTCACTTGTCCTGAATAGGGATGTCTCCCGCAAAAGGGGAGCGGATGCCAAGAGTCTACCACCAACGGCCTCTGCCGTCAACTGTTGCCGGGGAGAAGATTTTTCAGGAGATTTTAGAGATATTTGCAAAATTGCCTTGACAAGAAATAAACTTTTATGATAATAATAGGATACGAAACTAACATTTTAACGAAAAAGAACGCAGGCGCAGCGCAGGCAGGGCAGTCCGCTTTGCGCAGGCGCATTTCTTTTTTGCAGAAAAAACGATTTCTGAACCACCGGGAGGGGCAGAAAAGGATATGTCGATTTTAGTGCATGATTCAAACAAAGCGGCCTGCCGTGCGGCGGCAGCCGCCTTGCAGCAGGGCTGCCGGGCCGCGCTGGTGCGTCCGGCGGGCACCGGCAAGGGCCGCATCGTGTGGGAGATGCTGGCAGAACAGCCTGACACCCGCGTCCTCTGGGTGGCCTCCTGCGCCGCGCGGCTCGAACTGCGCCGCGGACTGGCGAAGGAGCTGGGCAAAACGCTGGACGGCAGCGTCCGGCTGATGGACTGTGAGCAGCTGGCTGCACAGAGCGCGCTGGGCTGGGTGGCGCTGGCAGAGTTCCGGCCCGGTCTGTTGGTGCTGGACGGCTGGCGGGAGATGAGCGCACGGGATTGGACGGACTGCGTCCAGCTCCTGTTCCGCCTCTGTCCGGAGGCCAAGGTGCTGGCGCTGGCCGAGCCGGACGCCCCGGGCGAGAGCTGCCGCGCTGCCGAAGAGCTGCTGGGCGATGCTGTGGTGGAGCCGCTGACGCTGGGCGGGGCATTGGCCGATGGGCTGCTGCCCATGCCGACCTCCTACACGGCGCTGCTCTGGCCGCAGGAGGCCGCAATGGCCCGACTCCGCGCCGAGGTGAAGAACCTCCGCGTGCCCGGCACGCCCGACCCCAACGCCGAAAAATATCAGGCACTGAGCCTTGCTGTGGAGCAGCTGCCCTCCGTGGAAGTGCTGCTGGCGCGGTGGCTCCCCGATGCCGCCGGGCGGTATCTCGTCCTCTGCGAGGATGCCCAGACGGCGGCGCAGATGGCCCAGCAGGCCGAAGCGCTGTTTGGTGCGGGGGTGCATACCTGCTGCGCCGATGCGCTTTCCAGCGATGCAGAGCCCTTCCTGACCGACGAGGCCGAAGCGCTGCGGCTGCTGGTCTGCGTCAACAGTCCTGCTGTCGAGACGCCGCTGACCGGCATTTCAGGCGTTGTCCTCGTCCGCCGCACCGCTGAGGCACCCGCCTATCGGCAGATGCTGGCCCGCGCCCTCGCGGCCTGCGGCAGTGTGCCGGTGGCAGAGCTGAGCGCTACCTTCGAAGGACTGACCTGCGTGCCGCAGCTCCGGAAGGAGTGCGGCGAGAAGCCATTCCCGCTGTCTGAGCCGCTGTCCGCCTGCCGCCGGGCCTACCGGCAGCTTCGCCGGGCACTGGACGCCGAATGGGAGCGCTATTTTGCCGCCGCGAAACAGATGGCCGCAAAAAAGCTGCCGCTGGATGTGCCCCGTGCCTACACCTTTGAGGGAGTGGCCGTGGGCCGCTGGCTGGAAAACCAGCGCCTCGTGCGGGCCGGAAAGAAGAATGGCCGCCTCACTGCCGAGCAGGTCGCCCGGCTGGACAAGATCGGCATGAACTGGAAAAAGCGCCTTGAGCTGGCGTGGGAGAACGGCTGGGCCTCGGCCCGGCGGTACCGCGACAGCCACGCCGACCTTCTGGTGCCGGTCCACTATAAAGATAAGAACGGCTTCGCGCTGGGCGAGTGGATCGTCTACAACCGCCAGCGCTATCAGGGCGGCAGCCTTTCGGATGACCGCATCGAGCGGCTGGAATCGCTGGGCATGGTGTGGGACACCGGCAGCATCCTCTGGGAAAAGAACTATGCCGCTGCCGTCCAGTACCATCTCGAGCACGATGACCTCGAGATCCCCGTCAAGTACGTCACGCCGGACGGCATGGCGCTGGGCGTCTGGCTGGGCAGCCAGCGGGCCGCCTATAAGGAAGGAACCCTGACCGCCGCCCAGATCGAAAAGCTGGAAGCCCTCGGCGTGGACTGGGCGAACCGGAACGACCGAAAGTGGCAGACTGCCTACGAGGCCGCCGTGAAATATTACAGCGCCCATGGCAACATCGACGTGCCCACCGAGTACATCGATGAGGACGGCATCCTGCTGGGCAAGTGGGTGTCCCGCCAGCGGTATGCATGGCAGAACCCCGAGCGCAGCAGTGCCCGGGTCACGCCGGAGCGGAAAGCCCTGCTGGATGAGCTGGGCATGATCTGGGAAAAGACCGACTCGTGGCAGCACCGCTACGAGCTGGCGGCGGCATACAAAAAAGAGCACGGCAGTCTGGCCGTCCCGGCGCAGTACCGGACGGAGGACGGCATCTGGCTGGGCAGCTGGCTCTCCCGCCAGAAGCTGATGCTGCGGGAGGGCAAAAAGCTCTCCGCGGAGCGCTGCGCCGCCCTCAGGGAGCTGTTTCAGGGCGAGAACACCCGCCGCCTTACGGCCACTGTGCCGCCTGCGTGCAGCGTGCGGGAGCAGAACTGGCTGGACAACTATCAAAGCGCCAAGCGCTATGCCGAAAAGAAGGGCACCCTTCTCGTGCCCGCCGGATATGTGGACGAGAGCGGCTTCCGGCTGGGCGTCTGGATCTCGAACCTCCGCGCTGCCCGCAAGGCCCGGCCTGAGTCCTTTCAGGTCACGCCGGAGCACATCGCCATGCTGGACGCCATCGGGATGCAGTGGGACGCCCGGGAGGCCAAATGGGACGGGGCGTTCCGTCGCGCCGAGGAATACCGCGCCGCCCACGGCGACCTTCTGGTGCCGGTGAACTACAAGACCGGCGACGGCTTCTGCCTCGGCGACTGGATCCGCCGGATGCGGGAGAGCTATGCTGCCGCCGATGACCGGCTGACAGCCGCCCACGTCCAGAAGCTTGAGGCGCTGGGGATGGTCTGGACGATGCCGCAGGAGAGCTGAGATATTGCTTTTTGAGGTGAGGTGTGCTATACTTCCTCTCGTCTGAATAGAAAACAGCAGGTGCCTGCCGCCAAGGGCTTGTCCTTTGGCCGGGAGGGTAAAAGGGAAGCGGGTGAGAGTCCCGCGCGATCTCGTCACTGTGATAAGGGAGTCCGCTGCTTTGGCGCATGTCGCCGGTCACTGGGAGCTTTGCTTCTGGGAAGGCGGCAGCGGATGATGAGCTTTCAGTCAGGAAACCTGCCCGCTGTTGGTACAGGAGCGCCAAGCTCCGGATCACGAGGAATTGGTCGTACCAAAAAGCCCGAATCGTTCAAAGGGTCTTTTTGCTGTGCCTTCCGCGCGGCAGAAAGGCTCTTTTTCGTTTGAGCTGGCCCCCGTTTCGTACCCTTTCTATCGGAAGTACCGATCCCACCCAAACAGAAAGGACTCAAAACAATGCGTAAAGCAACCAACAAGAACTGGCAGCGCGTCACCGCCGCTGCCGCCGCACTGGCCCTGTGTGCCGGTGTGCTCACCGGCTGCGGTGCATCTTCTTCTACTGCTGCCAGCAGCGCCGCAGCAAGCTCTGCTGCCGCCAGCGAGGTGAGCAGCGAGGAGGCCGATGAAATGGCAGCAAAGAACGTGGCAGATCTCATCGACGCCATCTATGTGCAGGAGCGCAACGAGAACACCGACGCCCAGTGCGAGGCCGCCAAGGCCGCATGGGACGCCTTGACCGATGCCCAGAAGGAGCTGGTCGAGGGTGAAGAGGCTGACCCCGATTACTTTGGCCGCGACACCGGCGATGCCTCCAAGGACGACCCCCGCAATGAGGACAACATCGGCGACAACGAGATCCTCGTCGTCAGCTTCGGCACCTCCTTCAACGACAGCCGCGCAGCGGACATCAAGGGCATCGAGGATGCCATTCAGGCCGCTTACCCCGACTGGTCTGTCCGCCGTGCCTTCACTGCACAGATCATCATCAACCATGTGCAGGCCCGTGACGGCGAGAAGATCGACAACATGGAGCAGGCTATGGAGCGCGCTGTCGCCAACGGCGTGAAGAATCTGGTCGTCCAGCCCACCCACCTGATGCACGGCGCGGAGTACGACGAGATGATGGAGCTGGTGGACAGCTACCGCGACAAGTTCGAGTCTGTCGCTGTCGCCGAGCCTCTGCTGGGCGAGGTGGGCAGCGATGCCACCGTCATCAACGCCGACAAGGAGGCTGTCGCCAAGGCAATCACCGCTGAGGCCGTCAAGACCGCTGGCTTCGACAGCGTGGACGCCGCTGCTGCGGATGGCACCGCCTTCGTTTTCATGGGCCACGGCACCTCTCACACCGCAAAGGTGAGCTACAGCCAGATGCAGGCTCAGATGAACGCTCTGGGCTACAAGAATGTCTTCATCGGCACCGTCGAGGGTGAGCCGGAGGAGACTGACTGTGAGAATGTCATCGAGGCGGTCAAGGCCGCCGGCTACACCAAGGTCGTCCTGCGTCCCCTGATGGTCGTTGCAGGCGACCATGCCAACAATGATATGGCGGGCGATGACGATGATTCCTGGAAGAGCCAGTTCGAGGCCTCTGCTGCATTCGATTCCGTCGAGTGCCAGATCGCAGGTCTGGGCGAGATCGCTGACATCCAGCAGCTCTACATCGCACACACCAAGGCCGCTGTCGATTCCCTGAACGGCTGATTCTGACCCTATGATTGCCCGGAAAGGAGTGCCTTTTCGGGCAATTTCTTTTTCGGCCTGCTTTGAAATCAGGCCATTGCGTGTTATAATCTTTTTGGTACGATATAAGTCGAGGTAACTGCTATGAAACTGAAAAATAAATGCTCTCTTCTGCTGGCCGGTGTGATGCTGGCCGGTGCACTCGTCGGCTGCGGCGCATCCAGCGCCCCGGCCAGCTCTGCCGCTTCCTCCGAGGCAGCGGCCTCCTCTGCCGTGAGCGAGGCTGCTTCTGCCTCCGCTGAGGCGGCGCTGCCCGACGGCACCTACGCCGCTGATTTTGACACCGACAGCTCCATGTTCCACGCCAATGAGGCATTCGACGGAAAAGGCACGCTGACCGTGAAGGACGGTCAGATGACGCTCCACGTCAGTCTCGTCTCCAAGAACATCGTCAACCTCTACGTCGGCACGGCAGAGGACGCGGCCTCCCACGAGGCCGACTGGCTCCAGCCCACCACCGATGTGGTGAACTACAGCGACGGCACCTCGGATGAGGTGTACGGCTTCGACATCCCGGTGGAGGCACTGGACACGGACTTCTCCGTTGCCATCCTCGGCAAGAAGGGCAAGTGGTACGACCACACCGTCAGCGTCCGCAATGCACAGCCCACGATGGAGGAGGCCCTTGCCGACGGCGCCTATACCTGCGACGTGACCCTTGAGGGCGGCTCCGGCCGCGCCACCGTGGAAAGCCCTGCGGCCCTGACCGTGGCCGACGGCAGGATGACCGCCACCATCGTCTGGTCCAGCCCCAACTACGACTATATGCTGGTGGACGGCGAAAAGTATCTGCCCACCAACACCGAGGGCAACTCCACCTTCGAGATCCCCGTCGCCGCCCTCGACACCCCGCTGGATGTGGTGGGCGATACCGTCGCCATGAGCACCCCGCACGAGATCGAGTATACGCTGACCTTTACGCTGAAGTAAACCGCTTCGCAGACTGAGAGGTTAAAGCCTATGAAGCGCCGCAATTTTCTGAAAGCCCTGCCCGCCGCCGCACTTACCCTCGCTGGCTGCGGACAGGCAGAGACCGCCCCGGCCAATACGGCCTCTCTCGTGTTCGACCACAGCTATCCGCTGGACTATGCGGCTCAGTTCTCCGCCGACTGCTATGAGGGGGGATATGTGCTGGTGAATATCCCGGACAGCGGCAGATTCCTCGTGATCCCCGAGGACGCGGCAGAGGTGGATGACCTGCCCGCCGATGTTGTCCCGCTCCGCCAGCCGCTGGACAACATCTACCTCGTCTCCACCTCGGTGATGGACCTCTTCGTCCATCTGGATGCGCTGGACTGCATCGCCCTCTCTGGCACCAAGGCCGAGGGCTGGTATGTGGAGGAGGCCAAGCAGGCCATGCAGGAGGGCCGCATCGCCTACGCCGGCAAGTACAGCGCCCCGGACTATGAGCGGATCCTTGCTTCCGGGTGCAGCCTCGCCATCGAGAACACCATGATCCTCCATGACCCTGCGGTCAAGGAACAGCTGGAAAAGTTCGGCGTGCCGGTGCTCATCGAGCGCTCGAGCTATGAGAGCGGCCCGCTGGCCCGGATGGAGTGGCTCAAGCTCTACGGCATCCTGCTGGGCAGGACCGAGCAGGCGGAGGAAATTTTCCGCCAGAAGGTGGAGCAGGTGGCCCCCATCCTCGGGCAGGAGAGCACCGGAAAAACGGTGGCTTTCTTCTCCATCACGTCGAACAACCTCATCACCGTCCGCCGCACCAGCGACTATGTGGCCCAGATGGTGGGGATGGCGGGCGGCGTCTACATTTTTGACGACCTCGAGGGGGACAGCCCGGGCCAGTCCACCATCAAGCTGCCCCTCGAGACCTTCTACGCCCGGGCCAAAGACGTCGATGTCCTCATCTACAACAGCACCATCGAGGGCGTCGTGGAGACCCGTGACCAGCTCATCGAAAAGTGCCCCATGCTGGAGGAGTTCAAGGCTGTCCAGTCCGGCGACTGCTGGTGTACGGCCCAGAGCCTGTTCCAGCAGAGCATGGAGCTGGCCGACCTCATCTCCGATATGAACCTCGTTTTTACCGAGGGCAGGCCCGACCCGGCCTCCCTCCGCTTTTTGCAGCAGATCGTATAAAAGGAGCATTGTCATGACTACCACACGCCGCCTCAGCCTCGCCTACCTCGCCCTCACGGCGGGGCTTGCGGTGCTGTTCGCGCTCAACCTGTTCTGGGGCAGCGTGGAGCTGACGCCCGGGGCAGTGGCTGCAGCCCTGCTGGGCCGGGGTGGGGATGCGCTGGCTGTGGGCATCGTGCTGCAGCTGCGCCTGCCCCGGGCCGTCATGGTGGTGCTGCTGGGCGCGGCCCTCTCTGCAGCGGGCTACCTTTTGCAGACCTTCTTTGCCAACCCCATTGCAGGCCCCTTCGTCATGGGCGTGTCCAGCGGCGCGAAGCTGGCCGTGGCCCTCACGATGGTGGTCTTCCTGCAAAGGGGGCTGCTTACCGGTTCGGCCACCCTCATCATCGCGGCCTTTGCGGGCGCGATGGCGGCGATGGCCTTCGTGCTGGTGGTGGCCCGGCGGGTGCCCCGGATGAGCATCCTTGTCATCTGCGGCATCATGATCGGCTACATCTGCTCGGCCATCACCGACATCGTCGTGACCTTCGCGCAGGACTCCAACATCGTCAACCTCCACAACTGGTCGATGGGCAGCTTTTCCGGCATGACGTGGGCCAACGTGGGCGCTGCGGCCTGCGTGGTGCTGCCCGCACTGGCAGCGGCATTCCTCCTCTCCAAGCCTATGGCGGCCTACCAGATGGGGGAAAGCTATGCCCGAAGCGTCGGCGTGCCGGTGCGGGCCTTCTCGACGGCCCTCGTGCTCCTTTCCAGCCTCCTCTCCGCCTGCGTGACGGCCTTTGCCGGGCCGATCTCGTTCGTGGGCATCGCGGTGCCTCATCTGGTCAAGAGCCTGCTGGGCAGCGCCAAACCCCTCTATGTCCTGCCGGGCTGCTGCCTTGGCGGGGCGGCGTTCTGCCTGCTCTGCGACCTTATCGCCCGCAGCCTATTCGCGCCCACCGAGCTGTCCATCAGCTCGGTGACAGCAGTTTTTGGTGCACCGGTGGTCATCTGGCTGCTGGTGCGCCGCCAGACAGAGGGAGGCCGGGAATGAGCGAAGAAAAAGCCTTCTGCCGCACCGATGACCTTGCCATCGGCTACGGCAAAACGCCCCTGATGGAGCACATCCGCCTCGGAGCCGAAAAGGGGAGCATCCTCACCCTCATCGGACCCAACGGTGCGGGCAAATCTACCCTCCTCAAGACGCTGGCGGCCCAGCTGGCCCCGCAGGGGGGCGCTGTCCTGCTGGACGGAAAGAGCCTTGCGGACTACTCCGGCCCTGAGCGCGCCCGGAAGATGGCCCTGATGGTGCCCCACACCCGCCGCACTGAGTTGACCACCTGCTTTGAAATGGCCTCCGCCGGGCGCTACCCCTACACGGGGCGGCTGGGCGTCCTCTCGGCGGAGGACAGGCGGCAGGTCCACGCTGCGCTGGCTCTCGTGGGGGCCGAAGCGCTGGCGGGGCGGGACTTCAACTGCATCAGTGACGGCCAGCGCCAGCGCGTGCTGCTGGCCCGGGCCATCTGCCAGCAGCCGGAGCTGATCCTGCTGGACGAGCCGACGTCCTTCCTTGACATCAAGGGCAAGGCCGAGCTTCTGGCCATCCTGAAGAGCCTCGCCCGGGACAAGAAGATGGCCGTCATCCTCAGCCTCCACGAATTAGAGCTGGCCCAGAAGATCTCGGATAAGGTCGTCTGCGTCTCGGCGGCGGGCGTCTCGGACGTTATGACGCCCGGACAGGCGTTTGCCCGGGAAAACATCTGTAAAATTTATGATTTGAGCGACGAGCAGTACGCTTTTCTGTACGGTGAAGCGAAAAAGCCCGCCGAGACGGGGCAGCCCCGCTTTGAGCACTATGTCCGCAGCGGTCAAAAGCTCCTGCGCTGCGGTTACACCACCGGCACCTGCGCGGCGCTGGGGGCGGCGGGCGCAGCCCGTCTCCTCCTCACCGGCCGCGCCCCGGAGACGGTGGCCCTCCGCACCCCGAAGGGCATCGTGGTGGAGGTAGAGCCGATCTTCTGCCGCCGGTCGGGCGAGGGAGCGGCGTGCGCCATCCGCAAAGACGGCGGCGACGATGTGGACGTGACCACCGGCCTGCCGGTCATTGCCGGTGTGACCCTCCGGCCGGAGCTGGCCGGAGAGGTGTGCATCCACGGCGGCGAGGGGGTGGGCCGGGTGACGAAGCCCGGCCTCGACCAGCCGGTGGGCGAAGCCGCCATCAACCACGTCCCCCGGGCCATGATAAAGGAGGCGCTGGAAAAGGAGGCGGAGTCTGCCGGATATGCGGGCGGCTTCGATGTCACCATCTCCATCGAGGGCGGGGCCGAGACAGCCAAGCGCACCTTCAATCCCCACATGGGCGTGGAAGGCGGCCTCAGCGTCCTCGGCACCAGCGGCATTGTCGAGCCGATGAGCCAGCAGGCCATCCTCGACACCATCCAGCTGGAGATGGGGCAGGTCGCGCTTCGGGCAGGGACGCCCCGGCGGCTCATCCTCGCCCCGGGCAACTACGGGCTGGACTATCTCCACGAGAATCTGCCGGCTCTGAAGTGCATCCCGGTGGTCAAGACCTCGAACTTCATCGGCGATGCGCTGGATATGGCGGCTGCGTCAAAATTCGAGCAGGTGGTGCTGGTGGGCCACATCGGCAAGCTGGTCAAGCTGGCGGGGGGCGTCATGAACACCCATTCCCGCACGGCGGACTGCCGCACCGAGCTGCTCTGCGCCCACGCCGCTCTCTGCGGCGCGTCCCGGGGCGTCTGCGCATCCCTGATGGGCGCCGCCACCACCGACGCCTGCATGGAGATCCTAGACAAGGCGGGGATGAGAGAGCCAGTGCTGTCGAGCTTGCTGGACGCCATCCAGCTCCACCTCGACCGTCGCGCCGCCGGGGCGTTCCGGGTGGGCGCGGTGCTCTTCTCCAACCAATACGGCCCGCTGGGCCAGACCAAGACTGCAAAGGAGCTGCTGGACGAATGGAAAAACGGATCGGCGTCTTGTACGGCGTCAGTGTAGGCCCGGGCGACCCGGAGCTGATGACCCTGAAGGCGGTCCGCTGCCTCGAAAAATGCCCGGTCATCGCCGCACCCCAGACCGCAGGAGGCCGGATGCTGGCGCTGGACATCGCCCGGGGCGCGGTCGGGCTGGACGGCAAGACCATCCTGCCCCTGCGCTTTGCCATGAGCCGCGACCCGGAGATGCTGCGCGCCTCCCATGAGGAGGCCGCCCGGGCGGTGAAAGAGTATCTGGATGCCGGGCAGGACGTCGCCATGCTCAACCTCGGCGATGTCTCGGTCTATGCCACCTTCGGCTATCTGCAGGAGATCTTAGAGGCAGAGGGCTATAAGACCGTGAGGATCCCCGGGGTGCCAAGCTTCTGCGCCGCCGCGGCCCGGCTGGGCCAGTCCCTGACGGGCGGGATGGAAGCGCCTCTGACCATCGCCCCGGGACGACACGCGGCCGAGGTACTGGCCGCACCGGGGACGAAGGTGCTGATGAAATCGGGCCGTCAGCTGCCGGAGACGCTGGCCGCACTGGCCGAAGCCGGGCTTCTGGGCCGCAGTGCGATGGTCTGCAACTGCGGCCTGCCGGACGAGGAGGTCTGGCCCGACCTGTCTGCCTGCGATGCCAGCCGTCCGGCGGGCTATTTTGCAACGATCTTAGTAAAGGAAGGGTAACGGATATGGTTCATTTTGTGGGAGCGGGGCCGGGTGCCCCCGACCTCATCACCCGTCGGGGCGCGGCCCTGCTGGCCGATGCCGACTGCATCATCTATGCGGGCAGCCTCGTCAACCCGGCCCTGCTGGGTCTGGCAAAGCCCGGCTGCGCCATCTACAACAGCGCCGAGATGACGCTGGAACAGGTGCTGGACACCATCCGCGCTACGGAGCAGGCGGGCGGCACCACCGTCCGCCTCCACACCGGCGACCCCTGCCTTTATGGGGCCATCCGGGAGCAGATGGATGCGCTGGACGCCGACGGCATCCCCTACGATGACACCCCGGGTGTGTCCAGCTTCTGCGGCGCAGCGGCGGCGCTCTGTGCCGAGTACACCCTGCCCAATGTGAGCCAGACCGTCATCATCACCCGGATGGAGGGCCGCACCCCCGTCCCCGAGGCCGAGCAGCTGGCAAAGCTGGCCGCGCATGGGGCCACCATGGTCATCTTCCTCTCCATCGGGCTGGTGGACAAGGTCCAGCAGGCCCTCCTTTCCAGCGGCGGCTACCGCTCCGACACTCCCGCCGCAGTGGTGTATAAGGCCACATGGCCGGAGCAGAAGGTGGTGCGGTGCACCGTCTCCACGCTGGCCGAGGAGACCCGCAAAAACGGCATCACCAAGACGGCCCTCATCGTCGTGGGCGATTTTCTGGGGCGGGATTACGACCGCAGCAAGCTCTACGACCCTGCCTTTACCACCGAGTTCCGGCAGGGGACGGAGGCCGGAAAATGAGCTGTGCGTATCTGGCCTTTACGGCAAGGGGCGAGGCACTGGCCCGTCGGCTGGCGGAGGCCCTGCCCGGCAGCGTGAGCCGCTGCGGCGGGGAAGTGACCCTGAAGGGCTGGACGGCGGAGCACTTTGCACAGAACGAGGCGCTTATTTTTGTAGGAGCTGTGGGCATCGCCGTCCGGGCCGTCGCGCCCTATTGCAAAAGCAAGGCCAGCGACCCAGCGGTGGTGGCTGTGGACGAGGGCGGGCAGTTCGCCGTGCCCCTGTTGTCGGGCCATCTGGGGGGCGCGAATGCGCTGGCCCGGGCGCTGGCGGAGGTCTGCGGCGCGGTGCCGGTCATCACGACGGCCACCGATGTCAACGGCCTTTTTGCCGTGGACCTCTGGGCCAAGGCGCAGGGCTGCGCCCTCCTTGAGCCGGAGCGCATCAAGCGCGTCAGCGGCACCCTGCTGGCCGGACAGACCGTCCGGTACTGGTCGGCGTGGCCGGTGGCGGGGGAGGCCCCCGCCGGGGTGGAGCGGGCCGGGACGCCCGAGGCCGCTGATTTCGCCCTCACCCTCACGCCGGAGGGCGGGGCGCTCCACCTCGTGCCCCCCATCGGGGTGCTGGGCGTGGGGTGCCGCCGGGGCACGACGGCAGAGCGGCTGGAAGAGGCGTTCTCGGCCTTCTGTGCCTCGTCGGGCCTCAGCCCGGCGGCAGTCTCGGCGGCTGCCAGCATCGACCTGAAAAAAGAGGAGCCGGGACTTGCGCAGTTCTGCGAAGCCCACGGCTGGCCCATCACATTCTATTCGGCAGACCAGCTGCGGGCCGTGCCGGGGCAGTTCACCCCCTCGGCCTTCGTGGCCGGTGTCACCGGCGTGGACAACGTCTGCGAGCGGGCAGCGGCAAAAGCCTCGGGCGGGGCGCTCCTGCTGCCCAAGACAGCGGGCGGCGGCGTGACGCTGGCGCTGGCCGTCCGCCCCTTTGCACCCGATTGGAGGACAGAGCAATGAGTGAGAACCGAAAGACCGTGTTCGTCGTGGGGCTTGGCCCCGGCGGCGGACAGTTTCTGACCGTGCAGGCGCAGAGCGCCTTGCAGCAGGCCGAGGTGTTGTGCGGCTATACGGTCTACATCGACCTTGTGCGCCCCCTCTACCCGGAAAAGGAGTGCTACGCCACCGGCATGACCCGGGAGCTTGACCGCTGCCGCTGGGCGCTGGATACCGCCCGGGCAGGCCGGGATGTGGCGCTGGTCTGCTCCGGCGATGCCGGGGTCTACGGCATGGCAAGCCCCCTTCTGGAACTGGCCGAGGCGTATCCGGGTGTTGATGTGGAGGTCGTGCCCGGCCTGACCGCCGCCCTCAGCGGCGGGGCGGTGCTGGGGGCACCGCTGGCCCACGATTTCTGCGTCCTCTCTCTGTCCGACCGCCTCACGCCGTGGGAGGTCATCGAAAAGCGTCTGGCCTGCGCGGCGCAGGGCGATTTCGCGCTGGCGCTGTACAATCCCTCCTCCAAGGGCCGCCCCGACTACCTGCGCCGGGCCGTGGACATCCTGCTGGCCCACGGCAAGGCCCCTGACACCCTCTGCGGCTGGGTGCGGAACATCGGCCGGGAGGGACAGGAAAAGCAGCTCCTGCCTCTCAGCCAGCTCCGGGACACCGAGGTGGATATGTTCACCACCGTCTTTGTGGGCAACGCGGCTACCCGCGCACTGAGCGGGCGGATGGTCACGCCGCGGGGGTATCGCCGATGAGAGTGGTCCTGTTCAGCGGTACCACCGAGGGGCGGGAGCTTTCCCGTCGGCTGGCAGAGCTTGGCCTTGAAGTCACCGTCAGCGTAGCCACCCCGCTGGGGCAGGAAGAGCAGGGGAGCGCCCCCGGCGTCACCGTCCGGTGCGGGCGGCTCCTGCCCGATGAGATGGCCGCTCTCCTGAAGGGCGCTGCCCTCTGCATCGACGCCACCCACCCCTACGCAGTGGAGGCGACGAAGAACATCCGGGCGGCGGCAGAGTCGGCGGGGGTCGGGTATCTCCGCCTCCTCCGCCCGGCCAGCCCCCTGCCGGAGGGCTGTCTTGTCTTCGGGAGCGCAGGGCAGGCGGCGGAGGCGCTGGCGCAAAAGGAAGGAAACCTTCTGCTGGCCACCGGAGCCAAAGAGCTGACTCAGTTTGCGGCCATCCCGCCCCAGCGGCTCTATCCCCGCGTCCTGCCCACGCTGGAAAGCATCGCAGCCTGTGAGGCGGCGGGCATCCCCCACCGCAACATCATCGCCATGCAGGGGCCGTTCAGCTTCGCGCTCAATCAGGCGATGATGGAGCAGTTCCGTATCCGCTGGCTGGTCACGAAAGACGGCGGCGCAGCGGGCGGATTCGACGAAAAAGCCGCTGCTGCCGCCGCCGCGGGGGCGCAGCTGGTGGTCATCCGCCGCCCGCCCGAGGAGGGCGAGACGGCGGAAGAGGTGCTGAAACGCTGCAAGGAGATGATAAGATGAACGTGACACTCATCGGCATGGGTTCCGGCCAGCCCGAGAGTCTGACCCTCCAGAGTCTGGCCGCGCTGCGGCAGGCCGACCTCATCCTTGGTGCGCGGCGTCTGCTGGCGGCTCTGCCCGCCGGCTGCACTGCCAACCGCGCCGCTGCCTACCGCGCCGACGAGGTGGCGGAGCTTCTGCACACCTCCGGCGCAGAGAACGCCGTGCTGGTCTACAGCGGCGACACCGGCTTTTACTCCGGCGCAGCCGCGCTGCTGGATAAGCTTTCGGCTCTCGGCATCCGCACCCGGGTGCTGCCGGGTCTTTCCAGCGTCCAGCTCCTTGCGGCGGCGCTGGGCCGTCCGTGGCAGGACTGGAACCTCGTCTCGGCCCATGGCCGCGCCTGCGACCCGGTGGCCGAGTGTATGCAGGGCAGGCCCGCCTTTTTCCTCACCGGCGGCAGTGAAGACCCTGCCACCCTCTGCGCCCAGCTGGCGGCGGAGGGCTTCGGCGAGGTGGAGGCCGTCGTGGGCCAGTGCCTCGGCACGCCGGAAGAGAAGCTCTTCCGGGGCAGGGTGCAGGAGCTGGCGGCGGGCCGCTTCGACAGCCTGAGCGTCCTCCTCGTGGAGGCCGCAGAGGTGCAGCCCCGCCGCACGCCGGGCCTGCCGGATGAAGCGTTCGAGCGGGGCAGTGTCCCCATGACCAAGCAGGAGGTGCGGGCTGCTGTGCTGGCAAAGCTGGCCGTCCGCCCGGAGGATATCCTGTGGGACGTGGGGGCCGGGACGGGCAGTGTCAGCGTGGAGCTGGCGCTGGCTGCGCCCCGGGGCAGGGTCTACGCGGTGGAGTGCGACCCGGAGGGCTGCGCCCTCATCCGGGCCAACCGCCAGAGATTCCTCGCCCGCAACCTGACCCTCGTGGAGGGGCTTGCCCCCGCCGCGCTGGCCGACCTGCCCGCGCCGGACGCCGTCTTTATCGGCGGCAGCAAGGGCAGCCTCGCCGCCATCGTGGACGCTGCGCTGGAAAAGAACCCCGCCGCCCGCATCTGTGCGTCGGCCATCGCCCTCGAGACCCTCTCGGCGGCGGTGGCTGCGCTGACGGCCCGGGGCCGGACGGTGCAGGTGAGCCAGATCGCCGTCAGCCGGGCCAGAGCCGTGGGCGGGCTGCACCTCATGATGGCCCAGAACCCTATCTACCTCATCACGGGAGAATGACCATGATCCAATTTCTGCTGGCGGCACCCCGCTCGGGCAGCGGCAAGACCACCATGACCTGCGCCCTCCTGATGGCGCTCAAGCGGCGGGGCTACACGCCCTGCGCATTCAAGAGCGGGCCGGACTACATCGACCCCATGTTCCACCGGGCGGTGCTGGGGGTGGAGAGCCACAACCTCGACCTCTTTTTCTCCCCGCCCGAAACGGTGCGTACCCTCTACGCGAAGGGAGCCTCCGGCCACGGCGCGGCGGTCTGTGAGGGGGCGATGGGCTTCTACGATGGCCTCGGCGGTGTGAGCGACAAGGCCAGCGCGTGGCATCTGGCCGACACGCTGGGCCTGCCGGTGCTGCTGGTGGTGGAGCCGAAGGGCCAGAGCCTGACGCTGGCCGCAGAGCTGCGGGGCCTCGACGGCTTCCGCACCCCCAGCCATCTTGCGGGCATCCTGCTCAACAACTGCACGGCCCGGATGCACGCCCTGCTGGCCCCCATGCTGGAAGCGGAAACGGGCCTGCCGGTGCTGGGTTTCCTGCCCAAGCTCCCGGAGGCCGTCATCGGGAGCCGCCATCTCGGCCTCTATACGGCGGCAGAGGTGGAGGACCTGCAAAAAAAGCTGGCCGCACTGGCCGCAGCGGCGGAGGAGCAGATCGACTGGCCCCGCCTGCTGGCCCTCTGCGAAAAAGAGCCGCCCGCCCTGTCCGGGCAGGCGGAGACACCCCCGGCCCGCGTCCGCATTGCTGTGGCGCAGGACGAAGCCTTCTGCTTCACCTACGCCGAGACGCTGGAAGCGCTCCGGGACGCCGGGGCAGAGCCAGTCTTTTTCAGCCCTCTCCGGGACGCAAGCCTGCCGGAGAAGGTCGGCGGGCTGTATCTGCCCGGCGGCTACCCGGAGCTTCACGCCAAAGCACTGAGCGAAAATACCGCGCTTCTGCGCGAGATAAAAAAGAGGGTCGAAGCCGGTCTGCCCACAGTGGCCGAGTGCGGCGGCTTCCTCTATCTGGGGCAGCGGCTCACCGACACCGCCGGGCAGAGCTGGCCGATGGCCGGCGTTCTGCCGGGGACGGCGCAGGACGCCGGGCGGCTCGTCCGGTTCGGATATGCCGAGCTGAGGGCCGAAGAGGACAGTATGCTCTTCCGGTCCGGAGAGCATTTTCCCATCCATGAGTTCCACCACTGGGACTCCACCGCCAACGGCACGGCCCTCACGGCCCGCAAGCCGGTGGGGGGCACGGAATGGCGGTGCGGATTTGCAAACGAGCATTTCTATGCGGGTTTCCCGCATTTATACTGGGCGGGCACGCCCCTGCCGCAGCGTTTTGCCGCTGCGGCGGAAACATATAGGAGAGACCATGACTGAGACAGAACTTGCCGCCCTCTGCGCGGCCATCACGCCGCCGGACGAAGCCGCCCGGGCGGCGGCACACGCCCACTGGGCCAGCCTCGCAAAACCGCTGGGCGGGCTGGGGGCACTGGAAACTGTGCTCGAAGACGCCGCGGCCCTTACCGGCAGCGCGAAACTGGAGTTTTCCCACCGCGCGGTGCTGGTGCTCTGCGCCGACAACGGCGTGGTGGCGCAGGGCGTCAGCCAGACCGACAGCAGCGTGACCCGCGCCGTGGCCGAGAACCTCGCCGCCCGCCGCACCAGCGTCTGCCGGATGGCCCAGACGGCCCGGTGCGAGGTGGTGCCGGTGGATATGGGCATCGCGGGCGGGCCTGTGGCAGGCGTCCTCGACTGCCGCATCGCCCCGGGCACGGCGGACTTTACCCTTGGCCCGGCCATGAGCCGGGCGCAGGCTGTGGAAGCGGTCGGACGGGGCATCCGGCTGGTGCAGGAGCAGAAGAAAGCGGGCGTCGGCCTGCTGGCCACCGGGGAGATGGGCATTGGCAACACGACAACGTCCAGCGCCGTGGCCGCTGTCCTGCTGGGGCAGCCGGTGGAGCGGATGACAGGACGAGGGGCAGGCCTCTCGGATGCAGGCCTTGCCCGGAAGGTCGATGCCATCCATCGCGGCATCGTCCGGAATCAGCCCGACCCCGCCGACCCGCTGGACGTGATGGCGAAGCTGGGCGGCTTCGACATCGCGGGGCTTTGTGGCATCTTTCTCGGCGGGGCCTTGGAGGGAGTGCCCGTGCTGGCCGACGGCTTCATCAGCGGAGTGGCGGCGCTCTGCGCAGTCCGGCTCTGCCCGGCGGCGGAAAAGGCGGTCTTTGCCAGCCATTGCTCTACCGAGCCGGCCGCGAAGCTGGTGCTGGATGCACTGAACAAAAAAGCCCTCATCACGGCAGGCCTCCATCTGGGCGAGGGCACCGGCGCGGTGGCCGCCATCCCGCTGTGGGATATGGCGCTGGCCGTCTACGATGGCTGCTATTCCTTCGCAGAGGGCGGCATCGATGCCTACACGCCGCAGGGAGGCGCGGGATGCTGACGCTGGTCATCGGCGGCGCAGCCAGCGGAAAGAGCGCCTACGCCGAGAGTCTTGTCTTAAAGACCGGCCTGCCCCGGTACTACCTCGCCACCATGCAGGTCTGGGACGCCGAGTGCGCCGCCCGGGTGGAAAAGCACCGGAAGATGCGGGCCGAAAAGCAGTTCGAGACGCTGGAGTGCCCGCTCCACCTCGACCATCTGGCTCTGCCCGGCCGGGGGACCGTCCTCTTGGAAGACCTCGGCAACCTTGTGGCCAATGAGCTTTACGACCCCGGCGGGGCGGGAGAGCACACCGCAAAGGCCGTTCTGACCGGGCTGGAGCGCCTCGCCGCCGGGTGCAGCGACCTCATCGTCGTGTCGAACGAGGTGTTCAGCGGCGGGGCCGACTATGTAGGCGATACCGCGCAGTATCTGCGGGCGCTGGCGCAGGTAAACAACGCCTTCGCCGCCCGGGCGGACAACGTCTGCCTGGTGGTCTGCGGCCTGCCGGTGTATTACAAGGGGGGAGAGAAGCTGTGACCATTTTGCAGACCATCGCGGTAGCCTTTGCGATGTTTTCGGCCCTGCCGGTACCGCAGTTCGGGTGGAACGAGAAGAATATGCGGTACGCCATGTGTGCCTTCCCCCTCATCGGGCTGGTGTGCGGCGGGCTGTGGTGCCTCTGCGGCGTCCTGCCCCTGCCGGATATGGCCCGGGCGGCGGCGTTCTGCCTCGTGCCGGTGGCTGTCACCGGCGGCATCCATCTGGACGGCTATGCCGACACCTCGGATGCCCTCTCGAGCTACGGCGACCGCGAAAAAAAGCTCGAGATCCTGAAGGATTCTCACTGCGGTGCCTTTGCCGTCATCCGGCTGTGCAGTTATTTTGTCGCCTACTTCGGCCTCTGCGGCAGTGTGCGGTTCACCCCTCGTGTGGGGCTGTGCTGGACGCTGGCGCTGGTGCTGGAACGGGCGCTGTCCGGCTTTGCCGTGGCGGCATTCCCGCTGGCGAAGGATACCGGCCTTGCCCACACCTTCGCCACGGCGGCGGACAGGCAGACCGTCCGCCGTTTCCTCTGCGGGGCGTCGGCCCTGCTGGTGCTGGCGCTGACGGTGCTGGGGGGTGGTGCTCTGGCGGCAGCGGCGCTTCTGGCGATGAGCCGCTATTATTTTGTGGCGAAAAAGCAGTTCGGCGGCATCACCGGCGATCTGGCCGGGTGGTTTCTGCAGCGGGCTGAGCTGTGGATGCTGGCGGCGCTGGCTGTCAGCCAGTGGGGAGGAGTGCTGTAAATGATGTTCATCACAGGGCCGCTCTACAGCGGCAAGCGCACCTTTGCGCGGAAGTTCCGGGGCAGCGTCATCGCCGATGTGCAGGACGCCGCTGCGGAAGTCCAGACCCCGGAGCAGCTCGAAGCGCTGGCCCGGGAGCTGGCGGAATACGATATTGTCATCGCCACCGAGGTCGGCGGCGGTGTTGTCCCGATGGATGCCGGAGCGCGTGCCGGGCGGGAGGCCGCCGGGCGGCTGGCCTGCCTGCTGGCCGCCCGCGCCGACTGCGTGGTGCAGATGTTCTGCGGCATCCCGACGGTATTGAAAGGAGAATTGCCCTCATGTTGATCTATTTACTGCGTCATGGCCTGACCGAATACAACGCCCAGAAGCGCTATCAGGGCCAGCGCGACATCCCGCTCTCGGCGGAGGGCCTGCGCCAGCTGCGCCGGGCCGACATCGACCCGAAGGTGGTCTATATCACACCGCTGCAGCGGACGGCCCAGACGGCCCGGGTGCTCTTCCCGGACGCAAAACTCGTGGTCGTCAAAGACCTGCAGGAGATGTGCTTTGGCAGCTTCGAGGGGAAGAACTACGTCGAGATGGAGCACGACGCCGACTATCAGGCGTGGGTGAAGGCCAACTGCGAGAGCAAGTGCCCCGACGGCGAGCGGAAGGACGATTTCTCCGCCCGCATTTGCAATGCATTCTCCGGTCTGGTGGACAAGGCACTGGCCGACGGCGAGGAGCTGCTGGTCATCCTCGCCCACGGCGGCACCCAGATGGCGGCGATGGAGCGGTATGTCCTGCCCCGGCGCGGCTATTATGAGTGGTGCGGCCCCAACGCGGGCGGCTATGTGTTGGACGCCGCCGACTGGGCAGAAAAGCGCCAGCTCCGCCTCGTCAGGACCGTGCAGTACACGAAGGACGCGGAGGCGGACGCATGATGACCGTCTGGGCTGTGCTGGGGGGCTTCGTGCTGGATGCCATCTTCGGCGACCCGGCGTGGCTGCCTCACCCGGTGGTGTACATGGGCAAGGCCATCTCCCGGCTGGAAAAATTTCTCCGCGCCCGCCTGCCGAAGACGCCGCAGGGCGAGCTGCTGGGCGGCGCGGTGCTGGCGTTCTGCCTGCCGGTGGGGACGCTGCTGCTCACGGGCCTTGTCTGCTGGGGTGCGGCACGGCTCCACCCTCTGCTGGGGCTTGCCGTGCAGATGTTCTGGTGCGGGCAGGCGCTGGCCGCAAAGGGGCTGGTGCAGGAGAGCACGAATGTCTATGCCGAGCTGAAAAAAGGCAGCCTGCCCGCTGCCCGGAAGGCCGTGAGCCGCATCGTGGGCCGTGACACGGAAGCGCTGACTGCTGAGGGCGTGACCCGAGCGGCGGTGGAGACCGTGGCCGAAAACGCCAGCGACGGCGTCATCGCGCCGCTGCTCTATATGCTGCTGGGCGGTGCGCCGCTGGCCCTGACCTACAAGGCCATCAACACGATGGACAGCATGGTGGGCTACAAGAACGAGAAATATCTCTATTTTGGCCGTGCGGCGGCAAAGCTGGACGATGTGGCAAACTATATCCCGAGCCGTCTGGCGGCGCTGCTCTGGATCATGGCGGCGGCGTTCACCCGCAATGACGCCAAGGGCGCGTGGCGTATCTGGCGGCGGGACCGCCGCAATCACGCCAGCCCCAACAGCGCCCAGACTGAGAGCGCCTGCGCCGGTGCGCTGGGCGTCCAGCTGGCCGGGCCGGCCTATTATTTCGGGGAATATTATCCGAAGCCCACCATCGGCGACCCGCTGCGGCCCATCGAGCCGGAGGATATTCTGCGGGCAGATCAGATGATGTATGCAGCCAGCGGGCTTGCGCTGGCGTTTGGATGTGCGATACGGGGGTTCTTGGGATGAAACAACTGGTCCACGGCGGTGACTGGATGAGCTACCGCGAACGCTTTGGCCGCGATGCACTGGATTTTTCGGCGAACGTCAGCCCCCTCGGCCTGCCCGAGGGGGTGGCGCAGGCCATCCGGGAGGCTCTGGCGGAGGCCGACCGCTACCCCGACCCCCTCTGCCGTACCCTGCGCGCGGCGCTGAGCCGGGCCGAGGGCGTGCCGCCGGAGCAGATCCTCTGCGGCAACGGCGCGGCGGATCTCATCTTCCGGCTGGTCTGGGCCGCAAAGCCCCGCCGGGCGCTCGTGACGGCCCCTACCTTTGCCGAGTACGCCGCCGCGCTGGATACGGCAGGCTGTGAGGTAAAACGCTTTTTCCTCGAGGAAGCAGAGGACTTCGCGGTGACGGACGCCCTTGTGGACGCCGTGGACGAGAGCACCGACATGGTGTTCCTCTGCCAGCCCAACAACCCCACGGGACAGCTTGCTTCGCCCGGGCTGGTCGAAAAGCTGCTGCGCCGGTGTGAGGCGTGTGGCGCGATCCTTGCGGTGGACGAATGCTTCCTCGATTTCCTGCCCGACGCCGACCGGTGGACGGCGAAGCCTCTGCTGGAAAGCGGCAGCCTCGTCATCTTCAAGGCCTTTACCAAGCTCTACGGCATGGCAGGCGTCCGGCTGGGCTACTGCCTCTGCGGCGACGAGGTGCTTTTAGAGAAGATGCAGGCGGCGGGTCAGCCGTGGGCCGTGTCGAGTCTGGCGCAGGCGGCGGGCATCGCGGCTTTGAAGGAGACGGCCTATGTGGATGAGGTGCGGGCGCTGATCGCGCAGCAGCGTCCGGCCATGACGGCAGGGCTGCGGGCGCTGGGCCTGCGGGTCATCGACGGAAAAGCCAACTATCTGCTCTTCCGCGCCCCTGCCGACCTGAACGAACGACTCCGCCCGCTGGGCACACAGGTGCGCAGCTGCGCGAATTATCCGGGCCTCGGGCCGGAGTGGTACCGCACAGCGGTGCGCACGGCTCCCGAGAACGCCCGGCTGCTGGAGATCATGAGGGAGGTGCTGGAATGAGCAGAGCAAAATGCATCATGGTGCAGGGCACGATGAGCGGCGCGGGCAAAAGCCTGCTCTGCGCGGCGCTCTGCCGCATCTTTGCGCAGGACGGCCTGCGCGCCGTGCCCTTCAAGAGCCAGAACATGGCCCTGAACAGCTTCGTCACCAAGGACGGCCTTGAGATGGGCCGGGCGCAGGTGGTGCAGGCACAGGCGGCCGGCGTTGAGCCGGACGTGCGGATGAACCCGATCCTCCTGAAGCCCAGCAGCGACGTGGGCAGTCAGGTCATCGTCAACGGCGAAGTGCGGGGCCAGATGGCGGCGGCGGAGTATTTCCGCATGAAAAAAAAGCTGGTGCCGGACATCATGGCCGCATATGATAGTCTGGCTGAGGAGGCTGACGTCATCGTCATCGAGGGCGCAGGCAGCCCGGCGGAGATAAACCTGAAAAGCGAGGACATCGTGAACATGGGCCTCGCCGAGATGGTGGATGCGCCGGTGCTTCTGGTGGGCGACATCGACCGGGGCGGCGTGTTCGCCCAGCTTTACGGCACGGTGGAGCTGCTGGAAGAAAAGGAGCGGGCGCGCATCAAGGGGCTTGTCATCAACAAATTCCGGGGCGATGTGGAGATCCTCCGCCCCGGCCTTGCGATGCTGGAAGAGAAGACTCATCTGCCGGTGGTGGGGGTCGTGCCGTATCTGAAGGTGGACATCGAGGACGAGGACTCCCTGAGCCAGCGCCTCGAGAGCCGGGGCGGAAAAAAGCCGCTGGATGCAGCCATCCTCCGCCTGCCGCACCTGTCCAATTTTACGGACTTTATGCCGCTGGAGCAGCACCCGCTGCTGGGGGTGCGCTATGTGGCGAACGCCCACGAGCTGGGCACGCCCGACCTCATCCTGCTGCCGGGCACTAAGAACACGGTGGACGACCTGCTCTGGCTGCGGCAGTGCGGGCTGGAGGCAGCTCTGCTCCGGCTGGCTGGGAAAGGGACGCCGGTGCTGGGGGTCTGCGGCGGCTACCAGATGCTGGGCCAGACCCTCGACGACTCCGAGGGAAGCGAGAGCGGCCGTCCGCAGACGCTGCGGGGGCTGGGCCTGCTGCCCACCCGGACGGTGTTCAGCCAGCGCAAGCGCCGCGCACAGGTCCGGGCCGTCGTCACGGCTGCCCCCTTTGCAGGCGCGGAGCTGGAAGCCTACGAGATCCACACCGGCGTCACCGAGGCCGAGGGCGATCCGTTCGCCCGCTACCCGGACGGCGGGCGGGAGGGCTGCGTGCAGGGCAATGTGTTTGGCACCTATCTCCACGGCCTGTTTGACACTGGCGCCCTCACCGAGGCGCTGGCGGGCTGGCTCTGCCGCCGCAGGGGCATCGACCCCTCCGACGCGGCCCTCATCCCGATGGAGGAGTACCGCCGCCAGCAGTTCAACAAGTTGGCCGACGGCGTCCGGGCGGCACTGGACATGGACGCGGTGTATGCCGCGATGGGAATGGAGAAGCACTGAAATGGAGCAGGGACTTTTGCACCTCTACTGGGGCGATGGAAAGGGAAAGACCACCGCTGCTATGGGCCTTGCACTCCGTGCGCTGGGAGCCGGAAAGCGGGTGGTCATCGTCCAGTTCCTGAAAGGCGGGAACAGCGGGGAGATCCCGCTTCTGGCCCGGCTGGGGGCGGAGATCTACCGGGGCAAGGCCGGGCAGAAATTCGTGTTCCAGATGACGCCGGAAGAAAAGGCCGCGACCCGTGAACTGCAAAATCAGAACCTTGCCGCTGCAATGGCCCGCCCTGCCGACCTGCTGGTGCTGGACGAGGCCGGGAGCGCCGAGGAACTGGAGATGGTGGACGTCGGCCAATTAAAAAAGGCCGTCTTGGAACGGCCTGCCGGATGTGAATGCGTCCTGACGGCCCACACGCCGCCCCAGTGGATGCTGGATGCCGCCGATTACTCCACCGAGATGAAATGCCACCGCCACCCCTACCAGAAGGGGATAAAAGCACGAAAGGGGATAGAATATTGACGCCGCAGCATCATCTTCCCGCCGACATCGAGCGGACGAGCTTCCGCATCATCACCGAAGAACTGGACATGATGGGCCTGACCCCGCCGCCCGAGCACGAAGCCGTGGTCAAGCGGGTCATCCACACCACCGCCGACTTCGACTATGCGCGGAATCTCCGCTTTACCCCCCACGCCGTGGAGCAGGCCGTCAAGGCCCTCCACGCCGGAGCGGTCATCGTGACCGACACGAACATGGCGCTGGCCGGCATCACAAAGCCCGGGCTGGCAAAGCTGGGCGGCATGGCCTGCTGCTACATGGCCGACCCGGAGGTGGCCGCTGCCGCCAAGGAGGCGGGCACCACCCGGGCCGTTGCGGCTATGAAAAAGGCGGCGCAGGAGCACCCCGGGGCGATCCTGGCCGTCGGCAACGCGCCCACAGCCCTGCTGACCATCGCAGAGCAGATCGAAAACGGCCTGCGGCCTGCGCTGGTCATTGGCGTCCCGGTGGGCTTCGTGAATGTGGTGGAGAGCAAAGAGCGGCTCTTCGCCATCTGCGAAAAGCACGGTGTGCCCGCCATCGCGGCGATGGGCCGCAAGGGTGGCAGCAATGTGGCCGCCGCCATCTGCAACGCCCTCATCTACTCCGCCGCCGAGATGCTCGACCCTTCGGCCCGGGGGTGGAAGTGAGCGATAAGGTTTGGAGGAACGCATGAACCCTACAAGAAAGACCGATGAAAGCTTTTACCGGCTGTTTTCCGCGTCTCACACCGTTTCAGAGCATCTGACCAAGCGGGAGGACAGCGAGCTGCGCGATAAATACGACCACAACGCGTTCTGCTATTACAGCCAGCCCTCGGCAGATGAAGTCCGGGCCGCGCTGGCCTACCAGAAAGAGCGGGGAGACACCTTCCTCAAGCTGGAAGGGTACGAGCCGCTGGCCGATGCATTCGGCATGGAGTGCGAAGAGACCCTGACGATGGTTCTGCCCCCGGAAACAGACATCCGCAGCTGGAAAACGAACCCGGACGTCTCGATCAAGGCCCCGGACGCAGACCAGCTGGAACAGCACGAACTGAAATACTACGGCCCGTTGTACGGAGATGATTTTACCGTGCGGAACAACCGGAACCTCCGGGAAAAGCTGACCTACCTCGGCGCGTATCTGGGCGGGAAGCTGGTGGGTGATTGCTATATTTTCGCATCCGATGGGTATGTCTGCATGGACGGCCTGCTGGTGGACGAGGATTTCCGGCACCAGTACATCGCCATGACCCTGATGAAGCATATTGCCGAAAAGGCGCAGGAGCGCGGAGAGATCCTGTATCTTCACGCTGACTCCGAGGATACACCGAAGGAACTGTATGCGAAGATGGGATTTCAGGCCGTTGACAAGCTCTATGAATATCTCTGCACCGATTTCTCGAAACTGAAAATATGAACGAATGCGCGCCGGATACGGCGATGGGCCTCCCGATGCGGGAGGCCTTTCTGTTACACCGTCGCCAGCACGGCGAGGATGCTCTGCCAGCGCGGGTTCTCGACGGCAGGCGCACGGCGGATGGGCCGGGGCGTCTGCGCAGGCTGAGGACGCTGGGCCGACTGGGATAGGGGAGAGAGGAGGGCGGCCTGCCACGCGGCGGCAAGCTGCATGGCCTCGGGGCAGCTCTGGAGGGTGCGGCGCTCGGCTCCGGCGAGATAGTCGCCCAGCCAGCAGAGGATGGCCGCGATGTTGAGCTGCTCTGCGGCGCGGGCGCTCCAATAGCTCCAATGGGCGGGACGGCCTGCGAACCGCTCCACCGTGATGAGCGCCCCTTCCCGGACAGAGGAGGGAGCGGCCGTCCCACAACCACCGGCAGTATGGGCCAGCACATAAAGGATGTGCTCCATCCGGCGGCTGTCGAGAGCGTCGTCCCGGATGAAGGCAGAGAAATCCGTCTGGGCCAGCAGACCCTCGGCGGTGGCAGGGAAGCGCCCCGTCAGCTCGCCGGAAGCGTTGTGGCAGCTCTGCCACCCCTTTCGGATGAGCTGGAAGTTCAACTTCTGGCGTCCCATCGTGGAATAGAAGACCCGGGCCTTGCCGCTGACCGGCTCCTGCCGCAGTTCGAGATAGGCGTCCGCACCGCCGAGGTCTTGTACCTTGACACTGAGCACAAGGCGGTACTCGGGCTTCTGGCTGGACATGGCAAGGTGCATCTCTTCAAAATAACGTGCGGCATCCATAGTGGTTCTCCTTCCTGTGGGCAGCGTGGGTGTTGTCGGAGGGGTACGGCCCTTTGTTGGTTGTAGTATATCATAAATCACGACAAAATACAACTATAAGTTTGCCAAAAAACCAGAAATTTTTTGCCTTTCCTACGAAACAAAACGTGTTGGTTGTATACGACAACAAAAATACGGGGCCGCTGGCAGCAGATACAACTGCACAGCGGCCCCGCAGGCTCTCTTTATAAATAAGAAGCTCAGTCGCCCAGCTCCCGGATCTCGTTCTGGATGAGCCGTCCGGCGGCGCGGGCCAGCTGGTCCATCCCCCGGATGCGGGCCATGTTCTTGCCGTAGATGCGGGAGGCATCGGCGGCGCTGGAGTCCTCGCCCATAAAGACGGCGGAGACCCGCAGGCCCTTGCGCTGGAGCGCCCGCACCTCGGCGGCGGCATCCTCCACGCCTGCGCTCCCGCTGTAATCGCGGCCCAGCGGGTCGTTGGGAGAGGGCGGGATGCGGCGGCTGTCGTTGGGGGAGGCGTCGGTCAGGAGGATGAGCAGGTGGCGTGCGGCAGGGCCGGGGTCGAAGTCGATGAGGTCGCCTGCGGCACGCAGAGCCAGACCGTCCCGGTTCCAGCCCGAGGCGAAATACTGGCAGATGCCCTGCAGGCTCTTTTCTTTAAAGCCTTTGAGCACCCGGAGGACGGTGTAGCCTCGCAGGCTGGAAAAGCAGCTCACCCGCACCGGGATGCCGCAGGCCGCGAGGCTCTGGGCAAGGATAGACCCCTGCGCCGCGATGACCTCCTGACAGTGGAGGCGGGAGGCCGAGGCGTCCAGCAGGAGATCGACGGTAAAGGAGGGCTGATTCTCCTCCTCTGCACAGCGGAACACCCGGCCATCGTCCATGACGGTGCGCCAGACCCGCCCGGGGTCGAGATTGCCGCTGCGGGCCACCCGGGCGTTGGGCTGCTGGTGGACGAGGATGCAGTTGCGGATCTGTTCGGAGAGCCGGAGCACGACGCTGCGGTGAAGCTCAAGGTTTTTCGCGTAATAGGCCCGGTTCCGCTCGGCCTGAAGCTGGGCCTGCTCGGCCAGATGCTTTGCCTCGGGGGTGGGGGCCTGTTCCGGGCTGGGCACGCCGGAGGCGAACCAGAGATGACAGCCCAGATGCTCGCCGGTGCAAAGCTCCTGCTCGGCCTTCCGCAGCCGCTCGGGCGGGTAGAGCGACCGGCCAAAGCAGCTCTCGATGTAGGCCCGATCCTCCTCGGCGCGCTGGCGCAGGGTGATGTGGGCCAGCCGCTTGTCCGCATGGACACCGCCGCCGGAGGCATCCACCGCGCCGGAGGCATCCACCGCGCCGGAGTGCTCCACCGTCACCCGGTCGGTCTTTATCATCTGGGTGGGCATGGTGCGGGTCATGAGGGACGCCAGGAGGCCGTCCAAGTGGAGGTGCAGCCCGGCTTTCTGGTGCACCGTCCCGTCGAACAGCTCGAACTTGGCGTAGACAGCCAGCAGCGCGGCTTTCAGCTCCTCGGGGCGAGGGGGCGTTTCGGGGCTGAGGGCAGCGCTGAGGCTCTTTTCGTAGGGGGTCATGACGGGCGGTGTCCGGCCCTGCACGGCCCGCCAGCGTGCAGCCTGCATGGAGTAGACCAGCTGGTTCTTCGCCATCCACTCCTGCCGCGAGAGCTTGTACTGGATGCCGAAAAAATAATCCGCATGGGCGCGGCGGAGGGCCGAAAGCACCGGGCGGCCGGGCAGCTCGAGGGCGTAAGCCGCGCTTTCGAGGTAGAGCCAGCTCAGATCGTCCAGCATGGTCTGCCGGAGGTCGCCCTCCCATGTGTCGAAGAGGCTGCGCACCAGCGCGTCGCCGTAGTATTTGTGCACCAGCCCCACGATGCAGTTCATGTAAAAATCAATGGTGCCGTCGGTGTTGCGGGCAAGGAACAACGGCTCGAAGCCGTAGGCCCCTGCCGCCGCCCACACCTGATTGGCGGCACGCCGCTCTTCGGCGGTGTAGCTCTGCGCTTCCATCGGAATGCTCCTTTAGCCGAAGAGCTTTGCGGCGGTGAGCTGGGCCGGGATGCGGGCGGCGATGGCGTCCCGGATGAGGCCCTGCTCGTAGGAGTCGAAGGCCTTGTTGGTGATGCCCATGTCCAGCGCAGCTCCGGCGGCGACGCCCCGGCGCATCAGGCGCAGAGCGTCCAGCATCCCGCGCAGGTCGAGGGCTTTGGTGGAGATCTCCGCGCTGTCGCACTTTTTCTGCAAGTCGAGGAAGAGGAGGGCAAACTGCCGGACGTATTTGCCGTTCAGGTCGGGGAACTGGGTGCGCAGGAGCTTTTCAAGGTTCTCTTCGGTGATGGTGGGCATCTGGATGACCACGAAACGGGAGGTCAGCGCCTCGTTCAGCTCCCGGGTGCCTGCATAGCCGTAGTTCATGGTGGCGATGAAGCGGGTCTCCTCAGCCAGCGGGATGCGGTCGTAGCCCGGCACATCAATGGCCCGGCGAAAATCCAGCACGGCGTGGAGGACGGCCAGCGCCTCGTTTTTGGCCATATTGATCTCATCCAGCACGCCGAAGCCGCCGCTCTGGGCGCAGCGGTAGACCGGGCCGGGCCGGAACTTTACCTGTCCGCCCTCGAAGGTGTCCATGCCGATGAGGGAGGCTGCGTCCATGTTGACGTGGAACGAGATGTCCCACGCGGGACGCCCGAAGGCGGCGGCAAGGTTCTCTGCCAGCACGTTCTTGCCGGTGGCCTTGCCGCCCGCCAGCAGCAGGTTCTCGCCGCAGAGCAGAGCGGCCAGCGCCTGCTCCCACACCTCTCTGCCGTAGTAGACGAAAGCAGGAGCCGGGATGCGGGGACGCAGGGCCTCGGCCAGCGGGTGGGCGGCGCGGTATTCTTCCACAGCCCGCAGCAGGTCGGGGGAGATCCCCTCCTGCCGCAGCGTATCCATCAGACCAGATGTTTCAGACATCAATGACATCTCCTTGCGGTTGGCAGTGCCAAACCGAAATTTCACCCTTATCATAGCACAATCGGCGTGGTTTGTGTAGAGCTTTGGCAGGCAAAAAAGCGGCAAAGAAGCAGAGAGAACACAGGGGAAGCGGATCCAAAAAATTTCAGCCAGAACGGGCGGATCTCAGGAATAAATTGACAGAGCGTGTGGAATGAGATAAAATATCTTTCGTTGTGTTAAAATCAGGAAGCTGTTTTTGTAAGCGTTGCACACCGCTTACAAAAACAGCTTCCAAAGAAAGGCGTAAACGATCATGCTCGAAACCATCACAGCCGTCAATCAGGCGGTCAACAGCTTTATCTGGGGCATCCCGGCGATGGTCTGCATCATCGGCGTGGGCCTGCTGCTCAGCGTGCGGACCGGCTTTTTGCAGATCCGGAAATTCCCCTATGCCATCCGCACCACCATCGGACGCATCTTCCGCAGGAAGGACGCCTCCGACGGCGCAATGACGCCGTTTCAGGCGGTCTGCACCGCGCTGGCTGCGACCGTCGGCACCGGCAACATCGCCGGCGTGGCGGGCGCGATCGCCATCGGCGGGCCGGGCGCGGTGTTCTGGATGTGGTGCTCGGCTCTGCTGGGGATGTGCACCAAGTTCGCCGAGGTGACGCTGGCGGTGCACTTCCGCGAGCGGAACAAGAACGGTGAGCTTGTGGGCGGCCCCATGTACTATATCAAGAACGGCCTCGGCAGCCGGTGGCAGTTCCTCGCGGTCCTCTACTCCCTGTTCGGCGTGCTGACCGTCTTCGGCACCGGCAACGCCACGCAGGTGAACACCATCGTCACCGCCATCGACTCAGCCCTGCTGGCCACCGGCAGCGGCCTGAACGGCATCCTGCCCACCCTCAACCTCATCGTGGGCGTCGTGGTGGCCATGATGGTAGCAATGGTGCTGCTGGGCGGCGTCAAGCGCATCGGCAGCGTCACCGAGAAGCTGGTGCCCTTTATGGCGCTGTTCTACATTGTACTGGCGCTGGGCGTCGTGGCGCTCAACTACCGCCGCTTCCCGGCGGTTCTTGCCTCCATCGTCGGCGGTGCATTCGACCCGCAGGCCGTCACCGGCGGTGCCATCGGCAGCGTCTTTCTCAGTATGCAGAAGGGCGTCTCCCGCGGCATCTTCTCCAACGAGGCCGGCCTCGGCACAGGCTCCATCGCCCACGCCTGCGCCGACACCCACAAGCCGGTCAAGCAGGGAATGTTCGGCATCTTCGAGGTCTTTGCCGATACCATCGTCATCTGCACCCTGACCGCCATGGTCATCCTGTGCAGCGGTGTGCCGGTGGGCTACGGCAGCGCGGCAGGCGCGGAACTGACCATCTCCGGCTTCACGGCCACCTACGGCGGCTGGTCGTCCATCTTCACGGCGGTGGCGCTCTGCTGCTTCGCGTTCTCCACCATCATCGGCTGGGGTCTGTACGGCTCCCGGTGCATCGAGTTCCTGTTCCACACCGACAAGGTGGTCGGGCCGTTCCTCGTGGTCTACTCCTTCGTGTCCATTCTGGGCGCGACGGTGGACCTCGGGCTGCTGTGGAGCATCGCCGACACCTTCAACGGCCTGATGAGCATCCCGAACCTCATCGCCCTGCTCCTGCTCTCCGGCACAGTGGCAAAGCTCACGAAGGAGTTCTTCGCGGGCGAAGGGGCAAAGAAATAAAGAATTACTTAGAGCGGAACACGGCAGGTGCATTTTAATGTGCATCTGCCGTGTTTTTTGTATATTGTGATAAAATACGGAGTCTGCCTTTGTGAAACAGGACGAAATATGGCTTTTGAGAGCCGAACAACTTGACAAATGGATACAGGGGGGGGTAGAATCGGAAACAGCAGAAACGCTCTTCTGCAAATTCTCAAAATCTGAGGAGGAAACGATATGAAAATCATGAAAAAATTGATGGCTTTGGCTCTGGCCAGCGCCCTCGCCCTGACCCTGCTCACCGGCTGCGGCGGAGGCGGTGGTGGCGGTGCCATTTCCGACGGTAACGGAGGAACGATAACGATCAGCGGCACCCAAAATGCTAACACAGAATTTTCCAAAGCATTTATCAATGCACAGGCATCGACTGGCATCAATATGAGCTATGAGGCGGCGAAAGGCGCAAAAGCTCAGAAATTCATGGAAGTAGTTGTCGATCTGGCGAAAAAGAACCCTAATCAAAAGCTTGATGAGCAGTTTGTGTTGAAAATACTCGATAAGGCGGGAATTGATGTTACAAAAGAGATGGTTTTCATGACCGACAAGACAAACACAACATATCAGGTGGGTGAGATTAGGGATCAGATGTCCGAATGGAAGAGTGGATTGGCTGATAAAGGCGTCTCCATTGATTACGACGGGGCAACCTTCGGATATATTGTTGCAAAACATGGTGAAGAACAGCTTATGTGCATAGTGGTTGGGTACACTGCAACTTAAGAAATAATCACATTATGGAATAAGGCGCCCTCCGGAATCACACCGGAGGACGCTTTTTTGCGGTCTGCAAGCGTGGGACTTTGTTCACTTTCTCTGCAAAAATATAAAAAAGTATAAAAATTTCATGAAAATCATAAGAAATGACATTGAAAATGTTTTAACAAAGTGGTAAAGTAGAAGCAAAGAGAGTCGTGCCTGCCGCCCGGCGGGACGCAAAATTGGGAGGTTTATTACCAATGGCTGATCGTATCGTTCTGAACACCATTTCCTACCATGGCCACGGCGCCATCGAGAACATCGTGCCCGAGCTGACAGCCCGCGGCTACAAGAAAGCTTTCGTCTGCTCCGACCCCGACCTCATCAAGTTCGGCGTCACCAAGAAGGTCACGGACCTGCTGGATGCGGCAAACTTCGCCTACGCCGTCTACAGCGAGATCAAGCCCAACCCCACAATCGCCAACGTGCAGGACGGCGTGGCTGCCTTCAAGGCCGCTGAGGCAGACTGCATCGTGACCATCGGCGGCGGTTCTTCGATGGACACCGCAAAGGCCATCGGCATCATCATCAACAACCCCGAGTTCGCCGATGTCCGCTCTCTGGAAGGCGTTGCTCCCACCAAGAAGCACGCGGTCTTCACCATCGCAGTGCCCACCACTGCCGGTACTGCGGCTGAAGTCACCATTAACTACGTCATCACCGACGTGGAGAAGAAGCGCAAGTTCGTCTGCGTCGATACCAACGATATTCCGGAGATCGCCGTCGTCGATCCCGATATGATGTCCTCTATGCCCAAGGGCCTGACCGCCGCCACCGGTATGGACGCTCTGACCCACGCCATCGAGGGCTACATCACCAAGGGCCACTGCGTCATCTCCGATATGTTCCATCTCGAGGCCATCAAGCTCATCAGCGAGAACCTGCGCGGCGCTGTCCAGAACACCCCCGAGGGCCGCGAGGGCATGGCGCTGGGCCAGTACATCGCCGGTATGGGCTTCTCCAACGTGGGTCTGGGCATCGTCCACTCCATGGCACACGGTCTGTCCGCTCTGTACGACACCCCCCACGGCGTGGCCTGCGCTATCCTGCTGCCCGTCGGTCTGGAGTACAACAAGACCGTCGCCGGTGAGCGTTACCGCGCCGTCGGCAAGGCGATGGGCGTTGTGGGCATCGACGAGATGAACGACGTCGAGGCAGCAGATGCCACCATCGCCGCCGTCAAGCAGCTGTCTGCGGACGTGGGCATCCCCGCAAATCTCCACGGCATCCTGAAGGAGGAGGACATCCAGTTCCTCGCCGAGTCCGCTTATGCCGACGCCTGCCGTCCCGGCAACCCCCGCGACACCAGCGTGGAGGAGATCGTGGAGCTGTACAAGAGCCAGCTGTAAGCTGCGCCTGAGCGCTTTACCCTTATAAAATATAGGCCGCTGTAAAATAACCTCTCGTCACGCCTGACGGAGAGGCTGCCTACGGCGGCCTTTTTGCGTGAAAATTCTGCCTTCCTCTTGCACGGGAAGCAAAAACTGCGTACAATATCCCTGTAACCATTCATATGGGAAAGGAAACACGCAATGGAGCTGAATTTTTATACCCTCTGCGTCATTTATCTGGTCTATTCATTCCTCGGCTGGGTGGCCGAGACGGTGGCAGCAACGGTGAAAGGACGTGCCTTCGTCAACCGTGGCGTGGCGTCCGGCCCGTTCTGCTTCGTCTACGGCACGGCGGCTGTGCTGATGGCCGTGGGCTTCGCCGACCTGCGTTCGGCCCCGCTGGCCCTCTTTCTCGGCTGTGCGGCGGACGCCACCGTGGTGGAATGGGTGACGGCCAAGCTGCTGGAACGGATGCACCGCCGCCGCTGGTGGGACTACTCGGACAAGAAGTTCAATCTGGACGGCTATGTCTGCCTGCAATATTCGGTGCTCTGGGGCCTGCTGGGCATGGCCAGCGTCCTATGGGGCAACGGCCTGCTGCTGCGCCTCTGCGCCCTTCTGCCGGGATGGCTGCTGCATATGGGCGTCTGGGTCATGATGACGATCGCCGTCCTCGACCAGCTGGGTACGGCGCTGGCCGTCAACCAGTACGCCGCCAGCCACCCGAAGTTGGAACAGTTCAACCTTGAGCTGGAAAAGCACTCGGACAAGCTGCGCCAGCGGCTCATCGCCCATGTGGAAAAGCGTATCCAGAAGGCCTATCCGACTGCTGTCCGGCCCGAGCCGACGGTGCAGGCTGAGAAGGCTTTGAGCTTCGGCGACCTCGTCTGGCTCTTCGTCATCGGCGCCTTCCTCGGCGATGTGGTGGAGACGCTCTTCTGCCGGGTGACGGCGGGGGTCTGGATGAGCCGCTCGAGCCTTGTGTGGGGTCCCTTCAGCGTGGTGTGGGGGCTGGCGCTGGTCATGGCGGCTGTCCTGCTGCGGGGCAGCGAGGAGCGGAGCGACCGCTCCATCTTCCTCTTCGGCTTTGTGCTGGGCGGCGCGTATGAGTATCTTTGCAGCGCCGTGGGTGAGCTGCTCTTCGGTGTCATCTTCTGGGATTACAGCGGCTTCAAGTTCAATCTGGGAGGTCGTGTCAACCTGCTCTACTGCTTTTTCTGGGGCATCGCGGCGGTGGTCTGGATTCGGTACGGCTACCCCCTCATCGCAAAGCTGATGGCAAAGCTCAAAAAGCACATCCTGCCGTGGATGACGGTGGTGCTGACGGTGTTCATGGCCGTGAACATGGGGCTTTCCGGTCTGGCGCTGGCCCGCTACGACGCCCGCACCAGCGGCCTCGCCCCGGCAAACCGGCTGGACGTCTTCCTCGACGAGCACTTCGACAATGCCCGGATGGAGCGGGTATACCCCAACGCAAAGAAGACGTAAAATTTGCAGGGGACTCTTTTCTCTCTGCCGGAAGTGTAGTAAAATAAGGGCAGAAATGTTCTCACGAAGAACGAAGGAGGACCTGTATGAAATTCTTTATCGATACCGCAAATGTGGACGAAATCCGCAAGGCCAATGATATGGGCGTCATTTCGGGCGTCACCACCAACCCCAGCCTCATCGCAAAGGAGCACAAGGACTACGCCAAGACGCTGGCGGAGATCGCCTCCATCGTGGACGGCCCCATCTCCGGCGAGGTGAAGGCCACTACCACTGATGCGGAGACGATGGTGAAGGAGGGAGAGGCCATCTATGCCCTCGACCCCAAGCACATGGTCGTCAAGATCCCCATGACCGTGGAGGGCCTCAAGGCCATCAAGGCCCTGAGCGCCAAGGGCATCCCCACCAACTGTACCCTCATCTTCTCGGCCAATCAGGCCCTGCTGGCTGCACGGGCCGGTGCGGCCTACGTCAGCCCCTTCCTTGGCCGTCTTGACGACATCAGCCAGCCGGGAATCGACCTTGTCCGCACCATCAGCGAGATCTTCGCCAACTACCCGGACATCCATACGCAGATCATTGCGGCCTCTGTCCGCAACCCCATTCATATCACCGAGTGTGCGCTGGCCGGTGCGGACATCGCCACCGTGCCCTACAAGGTCATCGAGCAGATGACCAAGCACCCCCTCACCGATCAGGGCATCGAGAAGTTCAAGGCAGACTACACCGCCGTCTTTGGCGCATAAGAGCAAAACAAAAAAGCGGCAGACCGTCGGGCCTGCCGCTTTTGCTGTATCTGGGATGATCAGAAGATCTTCACTTCGTCCTTGTCCATAAAGGCGGCACCCGCAAAGCCGGCTGCTTCCAGCTGGCCCAGCTGCTTGCCGAGCTTCTTGCCCTGCGGCAGGACGGTGACGTTGTACGTCTCGCGGAGGGTGGCGGCCCGGCTCAGGACGGCGGTGAAGTCGGCGTCCCTGCCGTAGAGCAGGGCGATCTTCTGCTTTGCGCCGGGGATCTGGTAGCCCTGCTCGAGCAGGATGCCGCAGACCCGCTCGAAGCCGATGGAGAAGCCGACGGCGGGCACCTGCGTGCCAAGGAACTTGCCCACCATGTTGTCGTAACGTCCGCCGCCGGCGACTGCGCCGCTGAACTGCGGGCAGGTGATCTCGAAGACCATGCCGGTGTAGTAGCCCTGACCGCGCACGAGGCTGGGGCAGTAGGCCACCTGATAGCGGCCCGCAGCCATGGCGTTGGCGGTGGCGAGGACATACTTCAGGTCGTCGGCGATGGCGGGGTCGGCGCAGCGGGAGGCCACGGCGTCCAGCGTCACCTCACCGGCGGCGATGAAGTCGGCCAGTGCGTTGACAGCGCTCTCGGGCAGCTGCTTTTCCAGCAGTTCGGCCTTGACGCCGTCGGCACCGATCTTATCCATCTTGTCGAAGGTGATGCAGACGGAGTCCAGCGTGTCGGCGGCAAAGCCCATGCTCTCCAGCATCCCGCGGAGGATGCGGCGGTCGTTGATGTTGACGGTGAAGCCGTCGAAGCCGATGCCCAGCAGGGCGCGGGTGGTCACGTCGATCAGCTCGACCTCGGCGTTGGGGCTTTCGTCGCCCAGAATGTCGATGTCACACTGGACGAACTCGCGCAGGCGGCCCTTCTGGGGGCGCTCGGCGCGGAAGACGCGGTCGGTCTGGATGACCTTGAAGGGGTGGGGGAGCTTGTCCTTGTTGGCGGCGTAGAAGCGGCTCAGGGGCAGGGTCAGGTCATAGCGCAGGCCCATATCCGAAAGCTCTTTCGGGTCGCCGGAGTTCAGGGCAGCGGTGAGCTTGTCGCCCCGCTTGAGCACCTTGAAGATGAGGTTCAGGTTGTCGCCGCCGTCGGACTTGTCGAGGTTCTCCATATCCTCCAGCATGGGGGTGGAGATGCGCTCGAAGCCGGATGCGCGGTAAGTCTCGAGGATCTTGCCCTGAATGTAGTCGCGCAGGGTCTGCTCGTTGGGCAGAAGGTCACGCATCCCTTTTAAGGCCTGAGTTTTCATAGTGTATGTCCTCTCTTTATAGCCCTCTCAGTCGCTGACGCGACAGCTCCCCCAAAGGGGGAGCCACTGGCGTGTCGGCAAGGCCTGCGCGGGACGCACAAGCTTACTTGAACCAGAAACGGGAGTGCCCTGCGGTCAGGACACACGACAGCGCAACATGAGAGATGATTTTTATCGCAAGTCAAGAAATTAGTGCAACAGTCAAACAGCATATTTGCGATATGCAATTCAACGCTGTTGCTGTTGCATTAAAAAGTTGAATTGCTATATAATACCCTTCTAATTATAAAGAATACTGTCTTTTTGTCAATCAAAAAGGACACACTATTCTTTGAGGTGATGCAAAGAATGCAGAAAACAAGACCTTGGGCCATCCTGGCGGCAGGGGCGGCGATACAGGTGCTGACCGGCCTGCCCGCTGCGTGGGGCGTGTTCCAGAAGCCGGTCATGGAGGAATACGGACTCAGTGAGCAGGGGGCGGGCTATGCGTTCGGGGTGCTCATCGCGGCCTTCGGCGTCGGATGCGTCATCGGGGGATTTTTGCAGGACAAGCGGGGGCCTCGCTTTGCGGCCCTCTGGGGGACGGGGCTGCTCTGCGGCGGATTCTTTGGGGCGGCGGCCCTCCCGGCCGGGAAGGGGAGCTTCTTTTTTGGGGTGTTCAGCATCCCGGCGGGCCTCGGCACTGCCTTCCTCTATCCGTCCATCCAGTCCTGCGCCCAGAAGTGGTATCGGGGGCGGAAGGGCCTTGCCACCGGCGTCATCGGGGGCGCGGTGGGCCTGAGCGGCGCCTTCCTCACCGTCTTCGTCCGCACGGCGCTGCGGGGCTTCGGGCCGGTGCAGGGGATACGAGGGGCCTTCTGGGCGCTGGGGGCGCTGACCCTTCCGGTCTGCCTTGCGGGGAGCGCTCTCCTCACCGACCCTCCGCCGGAAAAGCCCCGGCCCGGCGGGCAGGGAAAGGGGGACGCCGCACCATCCCTCGACCTCTCGCCCCGGCAGATGCTGGGCACACACCAGTACTGGCTCTGCGCCGGAGCGGTCTGCTTTTCCACCCCGGCGGTGCTGCTGTTCAGCCCCATCATCCTGAAGCTGGGCATGGAGCGGGGGCTGGACGAGAGCGCCGCCCTCTGGGCCGTGGTGCTGGGCAGCGTGGGCAGCGCGGCCGGGCGGCTGCTGATGCCCCTGCTCAGCGACAAAATTGGTCGGCGGCCGACCGACCTCATCCTCTTCAGCGCGTCGCTGGGGCTTTCGGTGGTGTTCTGGTCAGCCCGTGGATGGGCCGTCGTAGGGGTGTACGCAGGGCTGACCTTCTGCTACTCGGCGCTGGCGGCAGTGCTGCCCGCCCTCTCCACCGACCTGTTCGGCCTGCCCCACGCCGGAGTGAACTATGGCTTTCTGGCGCTGGGACAGAGCGTGGGAAGCCTTTTGTTCCCGTTTATCGCCAATTTCTGGGGCTTCGGGCCGGGGAGGCACGTCCTCGCCATCGCGGGTGCGGCGGCAGGCTTTGCCTGTATCTGGGCCGTCACGCCGGTGCAGCCAGAGCGCCCGAAGAAGCCGAACTGAGAAACGCTCTTTCGAGGAAAAACGAAAATAACAAAAAGATTGCGAAAAATTTGTCAGAAATAGCTTGCAAATTGCGCCGTCGTCCTCTATAATAAAACTGTGCGTGGTAGTACCGGGAGGAGCGCTGAAAAGAGAGCGGCGCAGCCCGGTCAATGCAAGGCGGCAGGGGAGAGAAGCCCCGGCCGTGTGACATCAATTTGTCAAAAGGAGAGTATGATTATGACCTATTCGCAGCAAGTACAGAATATGTGCCCGATCACCAAAGGTCCTAAGCATGGTCCGGCTCCCATCCCCGAGGAGGGCGCATGGGTCAAGGCCTATGAGATCAAGGACATCAGCGGCTACACCCACGGTGTGGGCTGGTGTGCACCTCAGCAGGGCACCTGCAAGCTGTCTCTGAACATCAAGAACGGCGTCATCGAGGAAGCTCTGGTGGAGACCATCGGCTGCTCCGGCATGACCCACTCCGCTGCTATGGCAGGCGAGATCCTGCCCGGCAAGACCATTCTGGAAGCTCTGAACACCGACCTCGTCTGCGACGCCATCAACGTGGCAATGCGCGAGCTGTTCCTCCAGATCGTCTACGGCCGCAGCCAGACCGCTTTCTCTGAGGACGGTCTGCCCATCGGCGCAGGTCTGGACGATCTGGGCAAGGGCCTGCGCTCTATGACCGGCACCATCTTCTCCACCAAGGAGAAGGGCGTCCGCTATCTGGAGCTGACCGAGGGCTATATCAATAAGCTGGCTCTCGATTCCAACGATGAGGTCATCGGCTATCAGTTCGTCAAGCTGGGCAAGATGATGGAGGACATCCGTCACGGCAAGACCCCCAACGAGGCTTACGAGAAGAACGTGGGTACCTACGGCCGCTTCAGCAAGGATCAGGGCGCTGTCAAGTACATCGACCCGCGTGAGGAATAAGAGAGGAGGAACAACTCATGGCAACTTTTGAATCTATGGATCGCCGCATGCCGAAGATCGAGGCATGCCTGAAGGCCAACGGCCTCGAGTCTCTGGACGCCTGCAACGAGATGCTCCTCGCTAAGGGCATCGACTGCGACAAGATCGTCCGCGGTGTGCAGCCCATCTGCTTTGATAACGCTGTCTGGGCCTACACGCTGGGCACCGCCATCGCTGTCAAGCGCGGCCTGACCGATGCTGCCGAGTGTGCAGCCGCCATCGGCGAAGGTCTGGAAGCTTTCACTATCCCCGGCTCTGTCGCTGAGCAGCGTCAGGTCGGTCTGGGCCACGGCAATCTGGGCGCTCGTCTGCTGAGCGAGGACACCACCTGCTTCGCTTTCCTCGCAGGCCACGAGTCCTTCGCCGCTGCTGAGGGTGCCATCGGCATCGCCCGCACCGCAAACAAGGTCCGCAAGACCCCCCTGCGCGTCATCCTGAACGGTCTGGGCAAGGATGCCGCTTACATCATCTCCCGCATCAACGGCTTCACCTATGTGCAGACCGAGTACGACATCCCCACCCAGACCCTGAAGGTCGTCAAGGAGATCCCCTTCTCCGAGGGTGAGCGCGCAGCCGTCAAGTGCTACGGCGCAAACGATGTCATGGAGGGCGTTGCCATCATGAAGAAGGAGGACGTCCAGTGCTCCATCACCGGCAACTCCACCAACCCCGTCCGCTTCCAGCATCTGGTCGCCGGCACCTATAAGAAGTGGGCCAACGAGAACGGCAAGAAGTACTTCTCCGTCGCTTCCGGCGGCGGCACGGGCCGTACCCTGCACCCCGATAACGTCGCAGCCGGCCCCGCCAGCTACGGCCTGACCGACTCGCTGGGCCGCGTCCATGGCGATGCTCAGTTCGCAGGTTCTTCTTCTGTGCCTGCACACGTCGAGATGATGGGCCTCATCGGTATGGGCAACAACCCGATGGTCGGCGCTACCGTCGCCTGCGCTGTCGCTGCTGCACAGGCCAACGCCTGAATCACTTTCTAAGTTCGGCAGAGGGGGCTGCTTGTAAAAGGGCAGCCCCCTTTTTATGCTGATATATGTTCACACCAACAAACCACGAAGCAAACAAGGAAGGAAAAACATGAAGAAAGCTCAGATCAAGAAGAGCGTGTCTGCACTGGCGATGGCGGCTGTCATCGCAGTCAGCCTGTTCGGCTATGGCTGCGGCACGAAGTCTACCTCCGCAGGGGTGTCCGGTGATTTCACCGGCACTGCCAAGGGCATGGGCGGCGACGTTACCGTTACCCTGACGCTGGAAGACGGCAAGATCACCGACTGCATCGCTGAGGGCAAGGATGAGACCCCTGGCATCGGTACGCTGGCACTGGAGCAGCTGCCCGCTCAGATCGCTGAGACCGGCAGCATCGCCGTGGACGGCGTGTCCACCGCGACCATCACCTCTGACGCCATCAAGGAGGCAGCAGCCGCTGCTCTGACTGCCGCCGGCCTGAACGCTGACGACTATAAGATCGAGGTCAAGGCCGACGAGACCAAGGCCGAGGACTCCACCGTTGACGCTGACGTTGTCATCGTGGGTGCAGGCGGCGCAGGCATGACCGCTGCCATCACCGCTGCCGGTGAGGGCAAGAGCGTCGTCATCCTCGAGAGCCAGCCTATGGTGGGCGGCAACTCTGTGCGCGCTACCGGCGGCATGAACGCCGGCAAGACCGTGTATCAGGATGAGAACGAGTTCGGCGAGTCTGCCGGTGTCGAGAAGACCCTGAAGACCGCTGCCGAAAAGTATGCCGACAACGAGACCATCACCGCTCTGGCCAAGACCGTCTCCGAGCAGTGGGCTGCCTATCAGGCCAACCCCACCGGCTACTTCGACTCGGTCGAGCTGATGGAGCTGGATACCATGATCGGCGGCAAGGGCATCAACGACCCTGCTCTGGTCGAGACTCTGTGCGCAAACTCTGCTGACGCCATCGACTGGCTGGACGAGCACGGCATCACCCTGCACAACGTCTCCAGCTTCGGCGGCGCATCCGTCAAGCGCATCCATCGCCCCGTGAACGACGAGGGCAAGGTCGTCTCCGTCGGTTCCTACATGATCCCCCTGCTGGAGGAGAACTGCAAGAAGGCTGGCGTTCAGATCCTGCTGAACACCACCGCCAACGAGATCCTGACCGATGCCAACGGCGCTGCCGTGGGCGTCAAGGCCACCGGTTCTACCGGCGAGACCGTCACTGTGAACGCCAAGGCTGTGGTGCTGACCACCGGCGGCTTCGGCGCAAACCTCGATATGGTCGTCAAGTACAAGCCTGAGCTGAAGGGCTTCATGACCACCAACGCCGCTGGCATCCAGGGTCAGGGCATCGAGATGGCAGAGGCCATCGGCGCTGCTACCGTGGACATGGACCAGATCCAGATCCACCCCACCGTTGAGGCCAACACCGCTGCCCTCATCACCGAGGGTCTGCGCGGCGACGGCGCGGTCCTCATCAACGCCGAGGGCAAGCGCTTCATCGACGAGGTCGGCACCCGCGACGTCGTCTCTGCTGCTGAGATCGCTCAGACCGGCAGCTACAGCTGGCTGGTCGTCGATCAGGCGATGGTCGACAACTCCAGCGTCATTCAGGGCTACATCAAGAAGGGCTACACCGTCACCGGTGCTACCTACGAGGAGCTGGCCAAGGCCATGGGCGTCGATGAGGCTGCTCTCGCTGAGACCATGAACAACTGGAACGGCTATGTGGAGGCAAAGAACGACCCCGACTTTGGCCGCACCAGCTTCGCCGACCCCCTGAACACCGCTCCCTACTATGCCATCAAGGTCACTGCCGGCGTCCACCACACCATGGGCGGTCTGAAGATCAACCCCAACACCGAGGTGCTGAACGAGAACGGCGAGGTCATCCCGGGCCTGTTCGCAGCCGGTGAGGTGACTGGCGGCGTCCACGGTGCAAACCGTCTGGGCGGCAACGCTGTGGCCGACTTTACCGTCTTTGGCCGCATCGCCGGTGCTGCTGCCAGCGACTACGCTGCATGAGCATCCGCAAGCAGCCTGAACCGGCCAAAGGCGGAAAGCGCCTGAGCTGGAAGGCGAACCTCCTCTTCGCCGCCGTCGTTCTGGCGGCCGCAGCCCTGCTGTTCTGGCTGCTGCGTCCCCGCAGCAAGGCCGAGCCGCTGGAAGCAGTCGTGGATTTCGGCGACGGCATCACCGAGGTGCTGCCACTGGACAAGGACTACGATTACCTGTACGAGGTGGGCGGCTATGTCGTCCATCTACAGGTGAAAGACGGCGCGGTTGCGTTTCAGGACAGCCAGTGTCCGGACCATGTCTGTGAGCAGTTTGGCTGGCTGAGCGAGGAGGGCGCATGGGCGGCCTGCGTCCCTGCCGGGGTGTATGTGCAGCTGGCTCCGCAGAGCGAGGCCGACACAGCATCCTGACCGGTCAAAAGGAATGAAGACACCCGCAAGACTCTGCAAAGAGCTTTGCGGGTGTCTTTTTTTGCGCAAAAATGACCGGATATTTTGTAAATAATGGGTGAAATGAAATTTGGACGCTTGTGTATTTCGGCAAAATGCGATACACTACCAATAACAGATTTTTTGTGCAAAGGGGATCGTATGCCCGTTTGCCTACCATAGGAGGAAAAGCATGATCTGGAAAAAGAAAAAGGATGCAGCAAACCAGTCCGCTGGGGAGGCGTCGGAGGCAAAGACCTCGTCCGGCGCAGCCGCATTCGCCAAGAAAAACTGGAAATGGCTTGCCCCGCTGGCTGTCGTGCTGGTGGCGGCCGTCGTGCTGGTCGTGGGCGGCGGCAGCAGGGGCGCTGCGAGCCGTGATGTGACCTACACCGAGACGACCCCCACCCGTCAGGATGTCTCCAACTCCCTGAGCGGCACCGGCACCCTGAACCCGGCCAATACCTATACCGTCAAGTCGCTGGTGGACGGCAAGATCCTCACCAGCAATATTGAAGAGGGCGACAAGGTGGGGGAGGGCGATGTGCTCTACACCATCGACAGCTCGGACGCTTCCACCAATCTGGAAAAGGCCAGCATCGCCCTGCAGCAGGCCCAGCGCAGCTACGACAAGACCGTAGACCGCCAGTTCGTCCACGCTGAGGTGGACGGCACCGTCAGCAGCCTCAAGGTCGCCAAGGGCGACGAGGTGAGCAGCGGTCAGGAGGTGGCGGTCATCCGCGACAGCTCCAAGATGATGCTGAGCCTGCAGTTCCCCGCAGCCGACGCCGCCAACTTCTCGGTGGGGCAGAGCGCCGACGTGGTGCTGGACGGCACCTTCGAGAGCCTGAAGGGCACCATCACCGCCGTCACCGGCACCGATGAGCTGAGCACCGGAAACCTGCTGGTGCGAACCGTCACCATCCGCGTCAACAATGCAGGCGGTCTGACCACCGCACAGGCAGCGACTGCCAACGTCAACGGCGTCAGCTCCATCGCCTCCGCGACCTTTGCCTATCAGGCAGAGCGCACCCTGACCGCTCCCGCTGCCGGTACGGTCTCCTCCATCAATGTGCAGGAGGGCGACGACGTCACCAAGGGTGACATCCTCATCGAGCTGTCGGGCGACGACCTGACCGAATCCATCCAGTCTGCTTCTGAGACCCTGCGCAGCGCCGAGATCTCGATGCAGAACCAACAGGATACCATGTCCAACTACATCATCACCTCGCCCATCAGCGGCACCATCATCGAGAAGGACGCACAGCAGGGCGAGGCCCTCACCTCCGGCAGCACCCTCTGCGTCATCTATGACCTGAACTATCTGGAAATGGTCATCAATGTGGACGAGCTGCAGATCAGCTCCCTCTCCGTGGGCCAGAAGGTCCAGCTGACCGCCGACGCCGTCACCGACAAGACCTATGTGGGCACCGTGACCCGCGTGTCCATGAAGGGCAGCTCCAGCGGCGGCACCACCACTTACCCCATCACCATCCGCATCGATGAGACCGACGGCCTGCGCCCCGGCATGAACGCCAACGCAGAGATCGTCGTGGCAGAGGCCAGCAACGCCCTCGTTGTGCCCAACGCCGCTGTCATCCGCGGCGGCTATGTGCTGGTGACGAAAAAATCGCCCAGCGCGGCCAACGCTGTGGAGGACATGGACGCTCCGGAGGGCTATGTCTACGTCAAGGTCGAGACCGGCGTCAGCGACGACAGCTATACCCAGATCAAGAGCGGTCTGCAGGAGGACGACACGGTGGCCTACGATACCAGCTCTGTGTCGGATGACTATTACAGCGACAGCGACAGTATCTGGTAAGGAGGTGGCCCATGAGCGCTCTTATCGAATTTGATCAGGTGTGTAAGTATTATCAGATGGGCGACACGCTGGTGAAAGCTGCCGACCACATCTCGATGAAGATCGAGAAGGGGGAGTTCGTGGCCATTGTGGGCCAGTCCGGCTCGGGCAAGTCCACCTGCATGAACATCATCGGCTGCCTGGATGTGCCCACCCACGGCGTCTACCGGCTCAATGGCCGGGATGTGGGCAAGATGAACCGGGACGAGCTGGCGGATGTCCGCAACGAGATGCTGGGCTTCATCTTCCAGCAGTACAACCTTCTGCCCCGGCTGAACCTTCTGGAAAACGTGGAGGTGCCGCTGGTCTACGCCAACATCTCCCGCGCCGAGCGCCACAAGCTGGCCAAGGATGTGCTGGAAAAGGTGGGACTGGGCGACAAGCTCAAGAACCTGCCCAACCAGCTCTCCGGCGGCCAGCAGCAGCGCGTTTCCATCGCCCGTGCTCTGGTGCGCAACCCGGCGGTCATCCTTGCCGACGAGCCGACCGGTGCTCTGGACTCCCACACCGGCCGCGAGGTCATCGGGATGCTTCAGCAGCTCCATAAAGAGGGCCATACCGTGGTGCTCATCACCCACGACAATTCCATCGCCGTGCAGGCGGAGCGAATCATCCGTCTGGAGGACGGACAGGTGGTGTATGACGGCGACGCCCACGCGCCCGAGGCCATCGTGCAGCCCACCATGTCCGCCGAACCGGCACAGGAGGCAACCAAATGATCCTTGAGACTTTCCGTCAGGCGCTGCAAAACGTCTGGAGCAATAAGCTGCGCACCTTCCTGACCATGCTGGGCATCATCATCGGCGTTATGGCGGTCATCGTCATCGTCGGTCTGGGCAACGGCATGACCAGAAGTATGCGGGACAGCTTTTCCGCAATGGGCACCAGCACCCTCTCCATCCAGATATGGGGCTATGGTTCCCGCACTGCGACGGTGGATGATCTGTACAACATCGTCAAAAAGAACCCCGAACTGCTTTCCTCCATCTCACCGGAGCTGGATTTCAGCGACAACACCCCCAAGGTGGGCACGACGCGCTACCGTTACGGTACGGTGTACGGCGTGGATGAGAACTACATCGAGTCGAAGGGCTACACCCTCGCCAAGGGCCGGAACATCCAGTATATGGACATCGCAGACAACAAGCAGATCTGCGTCATCGGCGATTACATCAACCGTACGGCCTACGGCGGCAATGCGGTGGGCCAGACCATCAAGCTCGGCGCGTACAAGTTCCGCATCGTGGGCGTGCTGAAGGCCAAGATCTCCAATCCCGACCAGCAGGAGGGCAGCGACGACGATGCCGTCTACCTGCCCTACACCACGGCCATGCGCCTTTCCAACGAAAGCTCGCCGGACTCCTACTCCGCCATCATGGTGGACGAGAGTCAGGCCAACGAGGCCAAGGCTGCGGTGGAGCAGGGGCTGTATGACATCTTCAAGAGCGACAGTGCCTACTATGTCTACAGCGCCAGCGAGTGGCTGGAAGAGATGAATAAGATGATCAACATGGTCATCGTCATCCTCACCGGCATCGCCAGCATCTCGCTGCTGGTGGGCGGCATCGGCATCATGAACATCATGCTGGTGTCTGTCACCGAGCGCACCCGCGAGATCGGCATCCGCAAGGCGATGGGCGCGAAGGAAAGGACCATTCTGGCCCAGTTCGTCACCGAGGCAGCCACCACTTCGGCCCTCGGCGGCACGCTGGGCATCATCCTCGGCTATATCGTGTCGGCCATCGCCAATCAGGTGCTTCCCATGTTCACCGACGGCATGGACGTCACGGTCAGCCCGTCCTTCAACTCCATCGCGGCGGCCTTCGGCATCTCGGTGTTCATCGGTGTGCTGTTCGGCTATCTGCCCGCAAAGCGTGCAGCGCGGCTCAACCCCATCGACGCGCTGCGGTATGATTGATCTCCCCGGAATGCGAAAGGCTCTCCCTTTGGGAGAACTGTCACCGAAGGTGACTGAGAGCGCAAGGATGCTTGCCTTGGTCAGGCGGCTTGCCCTCTCCGTCTCGCATTCGCTCGCCACCTCTCCCAAAGGGAGAGGCTTCGCGCTGATTTCTATAGCAGTTTGCGCTTTTAATGCACAAGCAACATCCGCAAACTGCATATCGCAAATATGCTATTTTGATAGGCACTATTTTTAAAAATTGCGATACAAGGAGTAACCACCATGAAAAAACGTCTTCTCGCATTTCTGCTGGCGCTCAGCATCGCGGTGTCGATGCTGGCTGCGCCGGTGTCGGCTGCGGGCAATAACACCGCCGTCCAGTTTGCCATCACGCTGGGTGCTATGGATGCGGACCAGTCCGGCGCTCTGAACGCAGCCGTGACCCGCGGCGCATTCGCCAAGATGCTCACATCCTACTCCACCTTCCGGGAGAGCGTCTCCTCTCAGGGGGCCGTGGGCACCCTTTACACCGACCTGCCCGGCACCTCGGCATGGGCACCCTATGTCCGCATCGCGGTGCAGCAGGGCTGGATGAACGGCTACACTGACGGCAGCTTCCGCCCGGACAACGCCGTCACGCTGGAAGAAGCCTGCACTGCCGTCCTCAAGCTGATGGGCTATAAGATGACCGACCTGAGCGGCGCGTTCCCCAACGCCCAGCTCAACAAGGCCAGCGAGATCGGCCTGCGCAGCGGTCTTGACCGCCGTCAGGGCGAGGCGATGAACTACGAGGACTGCGCCATCCTGCTCTACAACGCCCTCACCGCCAACAACGCCAGCGGCTCGGCCTACGGCACGACGCTGGGCTTTACGGTGAGCGACGGTCAGGTGGACGGCTCCACCGTCCTGCTCAGCAGCCTGCAGGGTCCCTTTGTCGCCTCGGAGAGCACGGTGCTGCCCTTCGTGCCCGCCAGCGTCTACCGCAACGATAAGGTGTCCGACTCTGCCGAGCTGAACAAGTACGATGTCTATTACTACAGCGAGAGCCTCAAGACCCTGTGGGTCTACACCCGCCGCGCCGCAGGCCGCATCACCGAGGTGTCGCCCTCGGCCAGTGCGCCCACGTCCATCACGGTGGCAGGCACCTCCTATACGCTGGGCAGCACGGCCATCGCTTCGCAGGTGTCTTCCCTCAACGGCGGCGGCGTGGGCCAGATCGTGACGCTGCTGCTGGGTATGAACAATGTGGCCGCAGGCATCGTCACCGGCGAGGAGGCCGATGAGGTCTTTTACGGCGTGGTGCAGTCGGCTTCCCGCAACCTCATCGACGAGGACAACAGCGCCGATGTGCTCCAGACCGTCAAGGTCATGTGCACGGATGGCATCGCCCGCACCGTGAATGTGGACAAAAGCCTGAACTTTCCCACCGGCTGGCTGGTGGAGGTGAAGGTCAACGCCGACGGCGAGAGCGTGGAGAAGATCTCGGAGTGCTCCGTCAATGGCGTCGTGAACGAGAACGCCACCGCACTGGGCGATATGGCCCTTGCAGACGACGTGCAGATACTGGATACGAGTACAGGGGGTGTGGCTGGGACGGTTCGTCCCAGCCGCCTATCGGGGGTAAAGTTAGATGCTTCCGATGTCCGCTACTACACCACCAATCCGCAGGGCCAGATCGATAAGCTCATCCTGAACGACGTTACCGGTGACCTGTGGTATTACGGTGTGCTGGACGACGTGAAAAATGTCGCTACCAACTACAGCACCCTCCTCAGCGCCATCAAGGCTGAGCCGGGCGACGGCACCATCGACACCGATGCGGTCGTCAGTCAGGTGAAGAGCATCATGGTGCCCACCACCACCGAGATCCTCTGGGGCGTCATCTCCGGCGACATCCTCAGCACGGCGTGGGAGCGCCTCACCAGCAATACCGGTGCCCTGCTGAGCCTCGGCTTCCAGCAGATCGCCCAGATCACGGGCACGCCCTTCAGTCAGATCTTCAACTTCATCGGCAGCGGCGCGACCTACATCGGCTACGTCGGCGGCCAGCAGGTCAGCCTGAGCACCCCCATCAAGTATCCGGTTCTGGCAGGCGGCATTGCGGTCTGTCAGGAGACCACCGGCTCAGTCCGCAACATGGTGCAGCTGATGCCCATGAAGATCGACAAGGTGGGCGCAGCCAGCGTCCTCTCCTCCAATGGGGAGCGGTTCGAGATGGCCGACGACGCGCAGGTCTATCTGTGGTACAAGGGCCAGTATTACTACACCAAGCTCACCTCGGTGAACTCCGATGACTACTACCTCACCGGCTGGTACGACAACTTCGGCTGCGCCGCCGGCAAGAAGGTGCGCATCATCGTCGCGGTCAAGAAGGATTGATGCCGGGCTATTACAGCCGCCCCGCACGGCTGGGCCGTCAGGTGCGCCAACTGCTTCTCCCGCGGCGGTGTCCCTACTGCCGCGAGGTATTGGGGACGCTGCTGCGCTGTGAGGCGTGTATGCCCCGTCTGGAGGAGCTGCGCCGCAGTCCGACTATGCGGCTGGCCCGGGCCAGCCACTATCTGGGCAGGCTGGAAGGGGCCGCCGCGCCCTACCGGTATGAGGGCGTCGTCCGGGACGCTATCCTCCGCGCCAAATACGAGGGGGAGAGCTGGACGGCGGTGGAGCTGGGCCTGGAGATGACAGCCCGGCTGTTCGGCGCAAAGGTCGAGATGCACTTTGCCGAGCCGGTGCCCGGCCCTGTGGCGGGCGCTGCAGTCGGGTATGACTGCATCATCCCGGTGTCTGCCAGCAGCCGTCGGCGCGGCTACAACGTGCCGGAACGGATGGCCTGGCCGCTGTCTCATGCACTGGGGCTTCCGCTGCTGCCGAAGGCGCTCTGCCGCGCCCGGGCCGGACGCCATCAGGCCGGGCTTTCGCTGGAGGAACGTCTGGTGAATGTGGCAGGCGCGTTTCGTGCGCAGGAGCCGGAGCTTGTGGAAGGAAAGCGGGTGCTGCTGGTGGATGACGTCATCACTACCGGCGCGACAGCCGCAGCCTGTGCGCAGGCCCTCTTGGACGCAGGCGCACACAGCGTCTTTGCGGTGGCACTGGCTGCGTCAGGTGGAGAAATGGACGCAACATCGAATGCTTCCGAAGCATGAGCGAAAAATCCAGAAAAAATTGAAGAAAATTGCAAAAAGTGCTTGACAAAACGGCCTGCAACGGGTATACTAATGGAGCTGTGAGCGATGAGCCACAACAAATATCCGGGTGTAGCGCAGTTTTGGTAGCGCGCTTGAATGGGGTTCAAGAGGCCGTGAGTTCGATTCTCGCCACTCGGACCAAACAAAAATAATCCGAACTTGTTTCCGATAGGAGATGGGTTCGGATTATTTGTTTTCTTCGGAAAACTCAATATGGGTGTCCGTGGAAGATGAAATCCGAAATCATAGATTGACCGATATAAACCACAACATGATTTCAGGAGGATACGAACATGAAGTACGATGCAAGAGCTTGCCATTTCAACATGGACACCGGCTGCGTGGAGCTGCTGCTCCGGGATGGAAGAAAAATTTCCATCAATTGCACCGGGGTCGAGGATGCGCTGAATGTGACCATGGCGCAGAGGTCAGAACTGGATTATCTCATCTACAATGACCCACTGGGCTATGCTGATTTGATTTTGAATGGTGACCCGGAGGAATATTTGGAAACAGTAGTGGACTACTGAGATTTGAGACATAGAAGTAAGAATAATTAAACAGAAGCAGGATGCCTTTCAGTTGTTGGGTATCCTGCTTTTATAATATGAGGTAAGATGAGAAATGTCAATAGAGCTTTTGATGCTTGAAACTATTGACAAAAATATCGAAAACGCCTATAATGCTATACAGATAGCATATGCGGCCGTATAAACTCGATCTGATTAAATTATGGAGGATATTTTACATGAAAAGAATTCCAGCATACTTGACAGATGAAGAAATCGCACGTAAAATTACAGAATGCGTGTCAAGTGCGACAGGAAATGATAGTCAAGAGCATAATAGAAAAATCCGGACGCATAATAGATCTCCGTCGGCTGTATGGGATTTTATTAATACGGCGTTATGTAAGGCTTTCTATAATGAAGAATGCCAGGCGTATGTTGTTGCACGTTGACCATGGGAAATGGCTGTTATATACTGCAAAAAGAATGGCTGCCTTTATACTATTATGAGAGAAAAGCGTTTTGCAGAACTGCAAAGAACGCAGGCAAGAAGAAACCAATCGCATTATCTTGACCTTTTGGCAGGTATTATAAACGCTGACTTAAGAGATGATGATTTTAATCAGATGTCGATGCTCCCTGAAAAACCTTCTGATCAAGAGGCGATGAAGCAGCAACTTTTGAAATTGCTGTATACTCTGGTAGATAGTCTTGACGAACTGAAAAGACACGTTTTGATACTGTTCAATGCAAACTATGAAACTGGGTTAACGGCAATTCGTGCAGTAACGGTAAATCGGATGCTCACTGTCATAGAGCAGGCTAATTGGAGCAGATACATCGATTTGAATAATGTAGCTGTGGTTGAAACGGTAGACGAAGAAAATAGCAACTTTGATACACCTGATATGGGTATAAAGCTGACTAAGAAAGCTGAGCAGCGTAAGAAAAAGGTTGCTGGACTTAAAAAGTGGGATGAAAGCGCAGAAGGCTAATTATAGGAGAAAGAGAGGGCTCGATTGCCATGCAGGGCAATTTGAATGGAGAACGCCTAAAGAAGGCAAGAATATATAGAGGATTTTCCGTTAGTGAACTAGCTGAAAAATCAGGATGTAGTCGGCAGAGCATTTATATGTATGAAAGAGAAAAAACAAAACGTGTGGACCTGAATGCGATTGAAGCTCTTGCAAGGACATTGGATTTTCCCGAACGCTTTTTCTGCGAGTCTGATATGAAAGCGGAAATTGGATCGACATATTTCCGTGCATTATTAACCACTAGTTCTAGATACAGAGAAGCTCAAACACAAAAGATGGAGTTTTTAGCCGATATTTTTGTATTTCTACAGGAATATCTAGAATTTCCACATCGCACAATACCAGATTGCTCTGGACAGACACCGGAAGAAGCAGCCGCAACCCTACGTCGAGAATGGCACCTTGGAACTCGCCCGATAGAAAATATCGTTGCGCTGGTAGAGTCAAATGGAATTATTGTAACGAAGTTTCCAGTTGAAACGAATGACATAGATGCGTTTAGTCAGTTGGTTAGAATTGGAGACGAAGATATATATTTAATCGGCTATTCAGAAAACAAAACGGCAGCTTCACGCGTTCATTTTGATATTGCTCACGAACTTGGACATATTTGCTTGCATGGTTGGAGTGAGGATATCGAAAAAATTGATCGAGATGAATTCAAAGAACGTGAAAAGGAGGCAAACGAATTTGCTGCAGCATTTTTATTACCTAGAGAAGGTTTTGCTAAAGATGTAGCAGTCAATCCCAAATCAATTCCAGCATATACAGAGTTAAAACGTAAATGGAAGGTTTCTATTCAAGCTATGGCACGGAGATCTTTTTCATTGGGTCTTATTACGATGGAAGAGTACCAAGAAATAATACGAACAATGCAGAGAAGAGGTATACGCAAACAAGAACCATTAGATAATATTTTAGTAACAGCAAGTCCAACACTTTTGAAGACTGCTGTTATGATGCTATTGACCGAGAATGTGTTCACCCCTCAAGAGTTTATGGATGAACTTTCGTACAATTATAATTTGAGCTTATATCCAAAAGAAGTCGAATCTTTATTAGATTTGCCGAATGGAACATTAGAAAAGCCGAAAACAGTTTATTTGAGCAATTTGAAACTAAAAGAATAAGTAATCAAATAGATTGAAAGCAACAAAAACAGGGTGCGCCCTGCGGACGCACCCTGCAAAAATCCACACACGATAAGTAAGGCAGGGAGTTCCCCAGAGCAGAGTTCCCATAAAACAGTATTTGCAAAAGTTCCCTAAATGGGGAAGATTTGGCGTGACTTCGGTCACGCCTTTTCTTTTGCTTCCAGTTCATCCAGAGGGATGTACCCCAGCCCGTCGTACTTGATATGGATGTGCTGCACCCGCTTTCCGCTGGACTTATCCGGGGCATCTACATAGATAGCCGACACCAGTTCACGGAGAGCATAGGGAGTGAGTTCTTCAATATGAACGTACTTGTGCGCTTTCTGGACGAATTTTTCAATATTCTCGATTTGCTGTTCCTGTACTTCGATTTCCTGTTGGATAGAGAGGGATTCCTCTTCCAGCTGCTTCTGTTCGGCATCGTAGCTCTGGCTCATCATGTCGAAGCGGTCATCGCTCAGCTTTCCATTGGCGTTGTCCTCGTAGATTTTCATGAACAGCCGTTTGAGGTCTGCGATCCGCTTCTCATTCCGGGCAAGCTGCTTCTTCAGGACGGTCAGCTTTTCGCTGCTTTCCACACGAAGCTGCTCCTCCATGACCTTGCGGAAGTAGTTTTCATGACGGAGAATGTAGTCCGTCACCCGCTGAACATGACTCAGCACACGTCCTTCCAGAACCTTTACCCGGATGAAATGTCCCTTGCACTTGCTCCCGTTCTTCTTGTGCAGAGAGCAATCAAAGAAGTCTTGACTGAAGTCCCTGTTATTGGACGAACCATATTGCATCTTGGAACCGCAGTCAGCGCAGTAGACCATACCGGAGAAAATGCTGCTCTTGCCTGTTCGGGTCATACGGTGACGCTGGCTGCGAATCTCCTGAACCTTTTCAAACACATCATCGTCAATAATGCGCTCATGTGTATCCGGGAAGATAGCCTGATTTTCCACAGGATTCAGATGTCTCTTTTTATCCCAGATAGAGTTAGTATAGGTCTTGAAGTTGACTGTGCAGCCAGTGTACTCCCGGCGTTCCAGAATCAAACTTACTGCTCTTTTATCCCAGCGATAAGGGTCTTCCGGGGCGGGTGAGTTCGTACTCAGGCCATGGCTCAACTTATAGGCGGTGGGAGTCAGAACTTTGTCCACCCACAGTTGGTTTGCAATTTGGGTCGGGCCACGGCCTTCCATGCACATGGAGAAGATGCGCTTCACGATTGCAGCCGCTTCCGGGTCAACAAGCCAATGCTTCGGGTTCTCCGGGTCTTTTACATAGCCGTACGGAACATTAACCGTCAGCGGTACTCCACGCTCTCCCTTGGCCTTCTGAACGGCCCGAATCTTGCGGCTGGTATCGCGGGCGTAAAACTCGTTGAACCAGTTCTTAATGCCCGCAAAATCGTTGTTTACGCTGTTCGGGTCAATGGTGTCGTAGTTGTCGTTAATGGCGATGTAGCGAACGCCATACTGGGGAAAGGTGAAGTTGGTGTACAGACCAGTCAAGGCAGAATTGCGCCCCAGTCGGGACAAATCCTTCGTGATAACGATTCCTACACGCCCTGCTTCGATCTCGACCAGCATACTCTGAAAGCCGGGACGGTCATAGTTCGTGCCGGAGTAGCCATCATCCACAAAGAACACCGGGTTCGGGAAGTGGTTCTTTTTGGCGTATGATAAATTTATAACATTCTCCATCTTTCATGGAAATTGCTGCAACAGGAACGACCATCTGACTCCATGAAAGCTCCCTTATCTCGTTCATGGGCAATACAAGGTTGCGATACAGTGGACTGACTGTGAGCTTTTGAGTTGAATATGTAATGCTCTGTTCATCAATGTACAAACCACCGCCAATGATTCCATTACGGCATAAGCTACACACAAAAGTTTTTCCCATAATATTACCGCCTCCTATTAGTTGATGGTTGGTTAAGTTGAGTATATCATATTGATTTCCAGAAGAACACCCCTATATAGGAGATTTTAGCCGTTTTACTGCGTACGTGCGTACGAGAGATTGGTACGCACGTACGCAGCGATTTGCCCGAAGCGCACCCTATATAGCCGTTTCCCCCTCGGAGAGCCCACTACACTTTGCAGACCGCAGGGCTGAAAGCGTCATAATGGGTTATTACACTTCCGCAGAAGTGCCTTTTCCTCGCCGCAGACAGCCCGGTGCACCTTTGTGAGAGCTTTCTGTCCGGCGAATCCACATCGCCCACAGGCGATGTGAGCAGGGATTCCAAAGGGGCGCAGCACCCTTGGCACACGACTTTGGTACAAAGTCTAGTGTGTTACACCTTTCCAGAGATGTACACGTTCCTGAAATGCAAAAAGCCCCATACCCAACACCTTAACGGTGCGGACATGGGACTTGATGCTTCCTCGGCCTAGCCGGGTACTCCGTAACCAATCCTGACAGGCAGTTGCCGTGTCATTTTTCGAAAACTGTTTTACGGATACCCAGCAGTCGGGAACGCTCTGTTTTTCTTTGCTAGGGGTATGATGAGCCTGTTCCGCCTGCCATGCGGCAAACTCTCGTTGGCCTTCCTCGCTGTTCCAGCAGGCAAGGATGGCCGGGTAGAATGCCCGTGCCAGACGGTCGATGACTTCATCGGGATAAGGGGAAATGTTTGTGGACTTTTTCTTTTTGTTCAAACGCACGCTCCTTTGATCGTCCCACCGTGGCAAAGCCGGGCGAGAAAATCAAAGTTCCAATTTCATATCAGGCGCAAGGGCGCGGATAGTTTCCGCCCTGCACTTGCGGCTGGTGGCTCGTTGATGGCTTACAAGTGCCTGTCGTTATGCCGTTTTAGAGGATTCACCGCTGGATTCTGCAAGAACTTCGTCCAGCGTTTTCAAAAATTCAAGGTGAGGTTTCAAGGCAAAGCGAAGAACTTTGACCTGTTCCGGATGCGTAAGAAGTTTCGGGTTCAAGTCGAACGTAACTTCCCAACTCTTTCGCATGAGAGATTCAGCATTGTGGAGCCGATAGTACAGTTCGAGAAACTTTTGGGGAACATCATAGTTTTCATCAATGGTGTTGCTGGCGGCTTTTTCTGCCTGCTTCACCGTTACTTTGTTGGGCTTGACTTTCTTCGGCTTCGGCACATAATTCTTGATTTCTTTAAAGATTTCAGCCTGCTCTTCGGGCTTGGCCTTGCCGAGATTTTCGAGAAGATAATCGGGAATGTGCAGTTCCTCGCGGAAGAACCGATCACGGAAACCGGGAGACAGTTCATCCGCAACGTCAACGCCGTGGGCATAGTATTCTGCTCGGCGGACTGAACTTGCGCTGCTGTGATTTTCCTGTGCAATGCGCTCACAGGTTTTCATGGGCTTCTGGTTGTGTTCAGATTGAACACTGCCAGATTTCTTTGCAGTATGCTGATTGCCGCGAAATGCTTCGGTGCGCTTTTCAGAGGAATACTGCTTACCCATAAGGAACTTCTTCTGCTCCGGGGTCAGATTACGCCGCCCTAACTGATTCTTGCAGATCCATGCGAGGACTTCTTCTCTGCTTTCAAACGGGAGCGGCATGGTAGAGAAAGAGATTTCGGGATGCTCCTGAACGATTTCATAACGATTGTGGCCGTCAACAAGGGTGTTGTTCCACACGATCAAAGGAGAGAGCAACTTGCCCTCTTTGAGGATGTTTTCTTCAAGCTGCTTAAATTCATCATCGGTCAGAGGGGGAATCTGGGACTGAAACTCCGGGTCGATTTTCAAGTTGATCATTCGCACACTCCTTTATCTCTCCTGCTGCGCCGGTTCTTCCTCCCGGAAAAAGGACGCAACATTCTGCTTTGCGGTTTTCAGTTTGAGCAGTTCTTCTTTCGCTTCTTTGTACTGCTCGTAGAACTTCGCTTTTTCGGATGCCAGCTGCGCATACTCGGCTTCCAGCTTTTTCGGGCTGGGCAGCTTGGTGATGTCGTTTGCCTTGAAATAGTCTGCTGCCGCCCGGTACGCTGTCAGCTCTGCACGATGCTGTTCCTCAAAGGCTACGGGTCGCTTGGCAGTATTGAACTGCTGTACGATACCCTTGGTGCTGGCATAGACTGCGACATGATAGCGCAGCTCTTTGTTGAATTTCATGCGACCTTCGAGGTCTTTCACCACCGCCAGCGAGTCGTGATACTTGGTTTCCAGTTCGGCGATGCGCTGATTCAGGGCGTCCTCGTCGGTCAAGCCCTTTTCCTGCAGAAGCTGCACGGTCTGTGCCATAACTTTGAGATTGTGTTTCGTGAGCCAACGCTTATAGCCAATGCCCTTGCCTTCGGTCATCCTCGACTGGATGTCGATCAGTTTCCCGATGGTATCCTGCTTGAACTGCGCCTTGGGTTTGTGCTCTGCGTTTGCGGTCAGGGTGGCAAGCACTGCCGCCTTATCGAACTTGTCACCGAGCTTTTTTGCCCGGATGAACTTCGTTCTGCCAGAGGGCAGATAGCTGAGCTGTCCACGGCTTTCCTTGACGGTGATGCCGTACTGCTGCATGAGCTTGTCAGAGAAATCTTCAAAGCTCGTTGTGCGGTACAACACCGAAGAAATCTGTTTCCGCAAAGTGTCCTTTACGGTTTCAAACTTCTTCTGCCGGGGCTGCTGTCCGGCTACGGTAAGGGCTGCGTTTGCAAGGTCGAGCTTCTGCTGACCACGCCTGCGCGCCCAATACTCCGCTTCGCTCACGCGCTCTTTCGAGCCGTTGAGCAGATCGATCTGGTACAGTCCGGCACCCTCGCACAGCTCCATGACCTCGACACGCAAGTGCCGCATGGTCTGGGCTGTGCTGGAGTGCTTCATGCCCTCTAGCCAGTCGCGGGGCTTCTGCATATAGGGCTTGCGCTCCACCTCTCGTGTTCGGATGCTGCCGATCACGATGTGGACGTGGATATTTCCCGAATGGTTGTGCCCATCGGGGTGAGTGCAGACGATGGTGGGATGACCGGGGAAGTTTTCAGAACAGAATTCCAGACCAAGGGCCTGTGCCTTTTCCATGGTCAGTCCGTTGTCGGCTGCATCTCTGGGGTCAAAGCTGATGATATACTGGTGACTCTTGATATCACCATGCTGGGTATTCTTACCATACTTGCGGTTTGCCAGCAGACAAGCTGTTGCAAACGAGAAATCGCCACACTCAAGGGTGTCGAGCAGGTACGAATCCCGCAGCTTCGGCTTGCTCTGTTCATCCAGAAGTTGCTTCCCGGTGAACGTATCGTGCTGGTAAACGAGGTACGCTTCGATGGCGGTGTAGTCCGAGTTTTTAGAGGCGATATGCTTGAGCGTTGCCATACAGTTCACCCAGAACTTTCTCGGCGTGCAGCCGGAATGCGGTCAGGTCTGCAAGTTCGTCAAGGAGTTTCGCCCGGATCTGCTCGGTGTCTGCACCGCCGGAATTGAAGTGCCTTGCAAGCTGGTTGAGATTGCTGCCCATCTTGCTGCACTGGGCAAGCAGGGTGGAAACAGCGGTCAGGGTTTCTTCGCTGCCGCCTGCAACGATGACCGTTTTCTCGATCTTGACGTTGTGGATGGCGCGGCGGATGAAGGTGGAGAGGGAGAGATTCAGGAGTTTGCAAGTGAGTTCCAGTGACGCTTTTTCCTCCGCTGCCACACGGAACTTGATGACGTGCGTTTTGCTGTTCGGCGTGTCGTGGTGCTGGGAATTGCTAGGGGTCGATTGAACATTCGTTTTGGTCATTGTACCTCCTGTCTGTTCGATAACTCCTCGGTGAAGTTATGTAAGCACGACACGCCGTTCCATTCGTGCCGCAAGGCACGAATGATGAGCAGGGTTTGGGGCAGGCACGCCCCAACAAGATCACTTCGGAAATGCAGACGCATTGCAGAAGTGAAGTCCCGGTGGAGCACAACATTTTCAAGAATTGAAAATTTGTGGCCACGGGACGGTTCTTGCCCTCTACCGCTGCGCTCGAAACGTATTTTTAACAAATGTTTCCGAATTGTTAAGGCGCAAAAATAAGTAGAAGTTGTGCTGCTCATGTAATGGGGTCGCCGTTTGCTCCGAACGCAGTTCCTGCCCCTGTTTTGCAGCGGCGTTGTCCGGCTCGTTCACAGAAAGTGTGAGGTCATGGCGCAGTATCTCGTTCAGACGGCTTATGAAGGATTCAAGGTACAGTATGAAGAAAGCCGGGCGCAGTGCGGACACTACAACCTGCTTCTTTCAAACGCAAGAATAACACTTTGGGGTTGTACGGTCAACAACTAAAAACAAATTTTTAAAGATTTAACAACTACATAAGATTTTATTTGTGAAAAAGAAAAATACCGCCCACGCAGCGCAGCGATGATTTTGTCGGGTGAAACGGCGGCAAAATAGATCGGGTGTGTTGCGGGGCGGTTGATCTTTTAGGGATGATCCATGGCGAGGCTGTGTTCAAAATGAACACGACCACATCTTGTGGATGGCTTCAAGCCAATCCACAAAAGCAGCGGGATTTGTGACAGAGAATATCACGCATTGAACGGTGCGTCAAGATAATTTGAAAAAAATTATTGCGGCAAAGCGGTGATAGTAGGACTTATAGGAGGCTGTTTGAGCTGTTTTTTCTATTTATAGCTACAATGATAGCCATTGGGGGATTGTGATGGGTCAGGGCTGAAAAGGGCTTTTATAATTTGCTGCAGCGCATCATGTCCTCGACGCTCCCAGCGTCCTCAAAGGACGATTTGATGGGTGTGTAGGGATAAGCTGTAAAAAGAAGCATGGACGCCCCCGAAAAGGAGAGCGTCCATGCTTCTTGCTGTATCCGAATGGAGGAGATTGCGAAATCAGTGATTGTCCGGGCAGACGATTTCCAGCATCTGATCGAAAACCTCTTCCATCTGCCGCACCAGCGTGAACTGGGTGCGGGCGCGGTCGAGGTTGTGATCCGGGCGGGCAATGTGGAAATAATGGTCGCCCTCCAGATAGTCAGTCAGAAAACGGATGCCGCATTCCAGCGTCATGAGCCTTGCACCCCATGCAAGGCTCTTTTTTTCTGCCATGCTCATGGATGCCCCGGCAGTGGAGAGATACCCTTTGGCGAACACTTCGTACAGATGCAGGTCAAAATGGACTTTGCTCTGGTCAGGTTCGTCCTCAGCGCAGTCGTTGGCACCGGTGCGGATGGAATCGCCGAAGTCGTAGGCCGAAAGTCCCGGCATCACGGTGTCGAGGTCAATGACACAGATGCCTTTTCCGGTAGCGGCATCGATGAGGACATTGTTGATCTTGGTGTCATTGTGGGTGACGCGCAGAGGAATTTCGCCAGCTGCCAGCTGATCCAGCAGGACATGGCAGTCCTGCTCCCTCGCATAGATAAATTCGATTTCCGATGTGATATTTTTTGCCCGGCCCAGTGCATCGGCGGCGAGGGCTTTTTCAAAATTGGCATAGCGGTTGGGCGTGTCGTGGAAACGGGCAATGGTCTCGTGGAGGGTGGAGGCCGGGTAATCCGCCAGCTGGTTCTGGAACTTGCCCAGCGTCTCGGCCACGGTGCGGAAGTCGGTTTCGCTGCCGACCTGCTGCAAACAGATGGTATCTTCTACAAAGTCATAGGCACGCCATGCGCCGCCGTCTGCATCCAGATAGTAAGTCGACCCCGACAAAGTTGGGATGACATTCAGCGTTTCCCGTGCTAGGTCGCCGCCCTCGGCAAGAATTTTCGCCCGCAGATGCCGGGTCACGCCGCAGATATTCTCCATCAGGCCCACCGGGTTAGTAAAGGTATCTGTGTTGATGCGCTGCAAAATAAAGCGTTTGGAATGATCTTCCCGCTAGGCCACAAAGGTGTCGTTGATATGCCCCTCACCATAGTGGTTGGCATTGCAGACCACGGGCCCGCCAAAATCAAAAGCATTTGCAGCAGACTGGAGCAGAGAAAGGGTAACGGATTTCATCATAAATTCCTCATTTTCATTATACTTCATGCCGTTTTGACAGGGCAGGGCGTTGTCCCTGCCGCACCTGACGGCGGTATTCATTGGGGGTCAAGCCTTCCGCCTTGCGGAAGCATTGCGAAAAATAGCTGGGAGAGGAAAAACCCATCAACTCGCTGATCTGCGCCAGACTGTAACCGGTGTTGCCCAGCATATACTTGCTTTCCTCAATGCGACGGCGGTTCAGATAGGTGATGGGAGAGATGCCATACTCTTTTTGGAAGGTATGGGCCAGATAGTATTTGTTGATGTGGGCGATTTCAGCAAGGATATCCAGCGAGATATCTTCGCGATAGTTGCTGTCCAGATACCGCTTGATCTCCACACACTCCCGGCTGTCGGAGCGGGGCGTTTCCTCTACCTGCAAAGAAAGCGTGGTACACCGCACCAGCCAGATGAGCAGCACTTCCAGCAGATCCTGACAGACCGTTTCGCAGCCGTCCAGACTGCGGTCTGCTTCGGCCAGCAGCATATGGAGCAGCGTCACCATCCGCTCCCGATTTTCCCGGCAGTTGAATATGGCGTAGGAAGAATCTGATTTTCCAAATAAGATCTCGATGCCAGCAACGCCCAATACAATGTATTCCAGCGGTGAAGCATTCAGGCTCAACTCGGTATGCTCTACCTGCGGATTGACGATAATCATATCATCCGGTTTGACCGGATAAAGCTGACCGCTTAAATAAAACTGACCTTCTCCGCTCAGACAGTAGAACAGCTCTGTGCAGGAATGGGTGTGGGCAGTGCTGTTCCAATCGCCGCCAAATTTGCTTTTGCTGATGTACAGCAACCGGAAGGATTCCCGTGGAGCGGGAGCATGGCGGATATCAAATCGCTCGGTACTCATAAATGGCTCCTTTTGAGGCAAAGCGCAAAAACTATAAAAATAAAAGCAAGATACTAAAAATACAAGCCTAAAAACGATGCGTTTTTTCGTGCGTTTTTTCTCATTATAGAGGCAATGAAGAAAAAATGCAAGCCCTGATTTTTGGACGGGTTCAATACTTTTGCCTTCGATAGCGTGCAAAAATATGTCAAACTGGTTACAGGCGGGGAAAATGCACCAAAACTACAGTACAAATTTTATTGCTTTTGCTGAAAGAAATTTTCGAAAAGCAATATTTCTAAAAAACGAAACAACAAAGACCTTGTTGCAAACCGTGAAAACCTCTATATTGGAAGCAGAAAAAACCACAGCCCCTTCGGACGAAGCCTGTTTGCCCCGGCTGTGTTTTGAACGGAACTTTATGATGGAGGATACACTATGAAACGCATTTCTCGTCGCAATTTTCTGAAAGTGGCTGGCGTGGGTGCCGCTGCACTGAGCCTGGCTGCCTGTGGTGGTGCTGCCAGCTCCACCGCGTCCAGCACGGCATCTTCTGCCGCTACTTCTTCCGCAGTGGCTGCGGACGTCACCATCAAGGTTGCCGCCATCGAGACCGGCTATGGCGCTGAGATGTGGAAGAAGGTCACCGAGGCCTTTACTGCTGAGACCGGCATCAAGGTGGAGCTGACCACCGACAAGAAGCTGGAGGACGTCATCGGCCCCTCCATGCAGGGCGGCGATTACCCCGATGTGATCCATCTGGCCACCGGCCGTGAGGCTGCCCTGACCGAGCAGTTCATCAAGGGCAACCTGATCGCGGACATCACCGATGTTCTGAGCATGACCGTGCCCGGCGAGAGCAAGAAGGTGAGCGAGAAGATCGCCGGCGGCTTTACCGACACCTCCCTGACCAACCCCTACGGCGACGGCAAAACCTATCTGGCTCCCATGTTCTACAGCCCCTGCGGCCTGTTCTACAACGCCGGTTTCCTGAAGGAAAAGGGCTGGGACGTGCCCAAGACCTGGGACGAGATGTGGGCACTGGGCGACAAGGCTGCCGCTGAGGGCACCTACCTGTTCACCTACCCCACCACCGGCTACTTCGACGCCTTCTTCTATGCGCTGATGTACGCCGCAGGTGGCCCCGACTTCTTCAACAAGGCTACCCACTACGAAGAAGGCATCTGGGACACCCCCGAGGCAAAGACCTGCTTTGATATCGTGGCAAAGCTGGCTTCCTACACCAACCCCATCACCCCCGCACAGGCCAACGATCAGGACTTTACCCAGAACCAGCAGCTGGTGCTGGACAACAAGGCCCTGTTCATGCCCAACGGCACCTGGATCGTGGGCGAGATGGCCGAAGCACCCCGTGCAGACGGCTTTGAGTGGGGCATGACCGCTCTGCCCGCTGTCAAGGCCGGCGGCGACAGCTACAGCTACACCTGGTTCGAGCAGGCATGGATCCCGGCGGGTGCTGAGCATCTGGATGCAGCCAAGCAGTTCGTGGCTTACCTGTACAGCGACGAAGCCTGCAAGCTGTTTGCCGAGAGCGGCGCGATCCAGCCTGTGCTGGGCATCGCCGACAGTCTGGAAGGCGACAACAAGATGTTCTACTCCATCTACGACAACGGCGCAAAGGCCGCCATGGGCAACTTTGCAGCCTTTAGTGCCATCCCCGGCGTGGAAGTCCGCACCGTGTTCTTCGATCCTGTCAACTCTCTGGTGTCCGGCAGCATGACCGAGCAGCAGTGGATCGACGGCATCAAGTCCGCCAGCGACCAGATGCGCGCCAACATCATCGAGTAATTAAGCCCTGCCCAGCGGGGGCGGTTTTTACCGCCTCCGCTTTTTTGGGCTGTACAGTACCATCAAGAAAGGAGCGGTCAATCCCCTATGAGAACGGATAAAAGCCGCAAACGGTTCGTATTCCTCTGTGTGGCACCGGCTACCATCCTGTTTTTTCTCTTTATGATCCTGCCCACCCTCAACGTGTTCCGCATGAGTTTGTATGAGCGGGGTGCCTATTCTCCCAACGAGACCTTTGTGGGGCTCAAAAACTTCCAGCATCTGCTGAAAGATACCCAGTTCATCCGCTCGATGCAGAATATGATCCTGCTCGTGGTGGTGGTCACCATCGTCACCTTTGCGTTTGCGCTGGTGTTTGCAGCCATCCTGACCCGCGAAAAGATCAAAGGGCAGAACTTCTTTCGGGTCATCTTCTACATCCCCAACATCCTGTCGGTGGTCGTCATCTCCGGCATCTTCTCTGCCATCTATAAGCCGGAAAACGGCATGCTGAACAGCATCATCGGCCTGTTCCGCAACATGAGCGACCCCATCCTGTGGAAGGGCGAAAAACTGGTCATCCCCTCCATCATCATTGCCATGGTGTGGCAGGCCATCGGCTACTACATGGTCATGTACATGGCCTCCATGTCTGCCGTGCCCATCAGCCTGTACGAGAGCGCCAATCTGGACGGTGCCGGGCGGCTGACCCAGTTCTTCCAGATTACCATCCCCCTCATCTGGACGAATATCCGCACCACCCTCACCTTCTTTATCATCTCCACCATCAACATGGCCTTCCTCTTCGTCAAGGCCATGACAAGCGGCGGCCCCAACGGCGCATCGGATGTGGCGCTGAGCTATATGTACAGCCAGAAGGACGCTGGCCTGTATGGCTATAGTATGGCCATCGGCGTCGTCATTTTCCTGTTCTCGTTTGCGCTGTCCGCCTGTGTCAACAAGGCCACCAGCCGTGACCCGCTGGAATTTTAAGGAGGGAAGAAGATGCAGAATACCACCGAAAAATCTTCCCGCTCTGCGGAAGGTCTGTACAAGTTTTTCATCTATTTTGTGCTGGTTCTGCTGGCCGTGACCATCATCGTGCCGGTGGCATGGGTGTTCATGGCCTCCATCAAGCAGAACGCCGAGTTCTACGGCAACCCCTGGGCACTGCCCGCCGGATTCTACTGGCAGAACTTCGTCAACGCATGGAACGGCGCGAAAATGGGCGAATATATGCTCAACTCGGTCATCGTCACCGCGCTGGCGCTGGCACTGTTGCTGGTCGTTGCCCTGCCCGCCGCCTACTGTCTGTCCCGCTTCCACTTCAAGGGGCGCAAGATACTGAACACCTTGTTCATGGCGGGCCTGTTCATCAACGTGAACTACATCGTGGTGCCCATCTTTTTGATGCTGCGGGACAGCGATGTGTGGCTGAAAGGCCATTTCGGCAGCGGCTTTCTGCTGAACAATCTGGTGGTGCTGGCGGTGGTATACGCCGCCACCGCGCTGCCCTTTACCATCTACCTGCTGTCGGGCTACTTTGCCACCCTGCCCCACGACTTTGAGGAGGCGGCCTACATCGACGGTGCGAGCTATTTCTCCACCATGACCCGCATCATCTTCCCCATGGCAAAGCCGTCCATCATCACCATTATCCTGTTCAACTTCCTGTCCTTCTGGAACGAGTATATCATTTCCATGACCCTCATGAGTTCTACCAGCGCACCCCGCACCCTGCCGGTCGGCCTGCTGAACCTGATGCAGGCCCAGCAGAGTGCGGCGCAGTACGGCACCATGTATGCCGGTTTAGTGCTGGTGATGCTGCCCACCCTGATTTTGTACATCTGCGTGCAGCGGCAGCTGACGCAGGGCATGACCGTGGGCGGTCTGAAAGGGTAAGGTGACAAACGATGAAAGCATTCTGGAAAAACAATCCTGCCCTGCGCATCGTGCTGATGATCGTGCTGTTTGTGCTGTCCATTGCACTGGTGGTCGCAGGCTGGAAAATGACCGGGCAGCTGGCTGGTCTTGGCATTATGCTCTTGGGCGTGGCGTTGCTGCTGGCAGTGCTGGCCATCTACAATGCGACCTATCAGGATTGAGGATAAGAGAGAGGTAAAGGAGAATCCCTATGGATGAAACAAGAAAGTCCGGGCGCGTGACAATCCCCACCGACTTGGACGTGGTGCCCGAAACGCTGGAAATTCTGAAAAAGTGGGGTGCAGACGCCATCCGCGACTGCGACGGCACCGACTTTCCGCAGCAGCTGAAGGATGCCGATGCAAAGATCTACTCCACCTATTATACCACCCGCAAGGACAACGCATGGGCCAAGGCGAACCCGGACGAGGTACAGCAGTGCTACATCATGACCGGCTTCTACACCGCTCCCGGCGACACCGTGACCATCCCGCTGATGAAGGGCATCAGCCCGGAGCTGATGCAGGTGAACACCAACGATGACATCACCCGCTGGTGGGAGGTCATGGACCGAACCACCGGCCAGCCCGTGCCGCCGGAAAAGTGGAGCTATGCGGACGGCAGCGTGACCGTGCAGGCCGTGCCGTTCCATGAATATACGGTCAGCTTTCTGGCCTACCTCATCTGGGACCCGGTGCATATGTACAACGCTACCACCAACGGCTGGACGAACTTTGAGCACCAGATTACTTTTGATGTGCGTCAGCCCAAGACCCACAAGTATTCCATGGAGCGCCTGCGCAAGTTCATCCAGGAGCATCCGTATGTGAACGTCATCCGCTACACCACCTTCTTCCACCAGTTCACCCTGATCTTCGACGAGCTGAAGCGGGAGAAGTTCGTGGACTGGTATGGATACTCTGCTTCGGTCAGCCCTTATATCCTCAACCAGTTTGAGCAGGAAGTGGGCTACAAGTTCCGCCCGGAGTACATCATCGATCAGGGCTACTATAACAACCAGTACCGGGTGCCCAGCAAGGAATTCCGGGATTTTCAGGCCTTCCAGCGCCGCGAGGTGGCAAAGCTTGCCAAGGAGATGGTGGACATCACCCACGAGTGCGGGTGCGAAGCCATGATGTTCCTCGGCGACCACTGGATCGGCACCGAACCTTTCATGCCGGAGTTCAAGACCATCGGACTGGATGCCGTAGTGGGCAGCGTGGGCAACGGCTCCACCCTGCGCCTGATCTCTGACATTGAGGGCGTGAAGTACACCGAGGGCCGTTTCCTGCCCTACTTCTTCCCCGACACCTTCCACGAGGGCGGCGACCCGGTGCGGGAAGCCAAGGAGAACTGGGTTACAGCCCGCCGCGCTATCCTGCGCAAGCCCATCGACCGCATCGGCTATGGCGGCTATCTGAAACTGGCCTTGCAGTTCCCGGAGTTCGTGGATTACGTGGAGAGCGTCTGCAACGAGTTCCGCGAACTGTACGAGAACATCAAGGGCACCACACCCTACTGTGTCAAGCGAGTGGCCGTGCTGAACTGTTGGGGTAAAATGCGGGCTTGGGGCTGTCACATGGTGCATCACGCCCTCTATTACAAGCAGAACTATAGCTATGCCGGTGTCATTGAGATGCTGTCCGGTGCGCCCTTTGATGTGAAGTTCATCAGCTTTGAGGACATCAAGAACGACCCGCATCTGCTGGACTCGTTGGATGTCATTATCAATGTCGGCGATGCCGACACCGCACACACCGGCGGCATCTGGTGGGAAGACCCGGAGATCTCCTCCGCTATCCGCAAGTTCGTCTGGAACGGCGGCGGCTTTATCGGCGTGGGTGAGCCTTCCGGTCACCCGTATCAGGGCCACATTCTCCAGCTTGCCAGCGTGCTGGGCGTGGAGGAAGAAAACGGCTTCACCCTCAACTACGACAAATACAACTGGGAGGAGCACCCCGACCACTTTATCTTGCAGGACGCCGACCAACCCGTGGACTTTGGCGAGGGCAAAAAGAACATCTACGCCCTTGAGGGCACCGAGGTGCTGGTGCAGCGGAACAAGGAAGTACAGATGGCTGCCCACGACTTCGGCAAGGGTCGTGCCGTGTACATCAGCGGTGTGCCTTACAGTTTTGCCAACAGCCGCACCCTTTACCGCGCTATCCTGTGGAGTGCCCACAGCGAGGAGGAACTGCATACATGGTTCAGCTCCAATTATAATGTAGAAGTTCACGCCTACGTCAAGAACGGCAAGTACTGCGTGGTGAACAACACGTACGAGCCGCAGGACACCACCGTTTACACCACAGACGGCAGCAGCTTTGCTCTGCATCTGGATGCCAACGAGATCAAGTGGTATGAGATCTAAGTTCTCCTTTTCATAAACGAACACAACGGGCAGCTCTGTTACCAGAGCTGCCCGTTGTGTTTGCTGTATCTGCCGATAACTCAACCTGTGTCAATCGAACGCTGCAATGGAGATGGCTGGAAACGCAGAAATTCAGTAATGCGAGCGTAATAGACCTGCAGAAAAAAGAAACTGCCCGTGCGAGTATGCGTAAGATGGTGAAACACTTACTGAAAAAATTTAAGTATCCACCGGTGGCATATGATACGGCAATCAGCACGGTCATTAGCCAGTGTGAGATGTGAACTGACAACATGGTAGTATGAATTGTATGAAATGTCGTTGATTTGTGCTTGACAATCGGATTCCTTTTCTGTAAAATGATTTTAGAAAATACTATTATTGAAAATACGAAAGGCTGTTTTATGGGCAAGATGATCTTAGATGACCTCCGCAAGCGTCTGGAACGTCTGGACGAAGACGCAGATCTGATGATCGACAATAACGACCGCTATCAGGAGTATGTGGAGAAGTGGAGACCATGCGAAAGCTGACATTCGAAGGCTTTTTGAAGCAGTATGTGGCAGAGCTTGCCGGGGTACAGACGGCAAGCGTCCATAAGCTGGCGGATTGTCTGAACGAAAATCCCCGCCTGAAAGAACCGCTGTTTCTCTATACGCTGACCTTTGATAAAGTAGAACTGCTGCTCCGCTACACCGCAAACAGCACGATTGCTGCGGAATATGAGCAGCTTTCTAATCTCTATTCGCTGGAGCAAATGCTGGTGCTTCTTGAAAAGCAATCATCAGAACTGCCGGAAGGCTATTTGAAGGTTTGGCGCAGCTATTGTTCGGTGCGGGATGCCGTCCTTGCAGACAATGACACAAAAGAGCTGATCCATCGCCGGGTATTGGAACTTCAGCAGAAAAAGAAATTGACGAATTACCGTCTTTACAAGGACTTGAAGCTGAATCCGGGCAACGTGAACGCATGGCTCAAACACAACGATTCCAGCAAAATAAGCCTTGACTGTGCACGGCAGATTTACAAGTACGCAAAAAGCTACCCGTCTGTTCGATAAGAAAAAGGAAGTGAGTCTATGACCGCCGTAATCTATGCCCGCTATTCATCAGATAACCAGCGTGAAGAATCTATCGAGGGGCAGATTCGGGAATGTACCGCCTATGCGGAAAAGAACGGTGCCCACCTGATTTCCGTTATGAAACCCATTGCCGAGGGTTCACAGGGCATTCTGGCGGAAACGCTGCTGGAAGGCATGGCAGAATACTACTCGGCAGAGCTGTCCGAAAAGGTGATTCGTGGTCAGATCGAAAACGCCCTGAATGGTAAGTGCACTGGTGGTACGGGAACCATCGGCTACAAAATCGACGAGGACAAGTTTTATCATCTTGACCCGCTGACCTCGCCGCTGGTGCTGGAAGCCTTTCAGAGGTATGACAACGGCGATAAAATGGTGGAGATCGTAAACTTCCTCAATGACAAGGGTGTCCGCAATATGTTGGGCGGCAAAATGACCCACAGTAGCGTGAACACCATGCTCAAGAACCGCCGGTACATTGGCGAACTGTCTTTCCGGGATATCGTTGTGCCGGATGCAATTCCGGTTATTGTTCCGAAAGACCTGTTTGACCGGGTGCAGAAGCGTCTGGATAAGAACAAGCGTGCTCCTGCCTGTGGCAAGGCAGACGAGGAATATCTGCTGACCACCAAGCTGCTCTGCGGCAAGTGTGGTGCGCTGATGTTCGGCGAAAGCGGAACCAGTGCCACCGGACGCACCTACTATTATTATAAATGCGCCAACGTCAAGCGCCGCAAGGGCTGCAATAAAAAGACCGTGCAGAAGGACTGGCTGGAAGATCTGGTCGTCCGGGAGACCATGAAGCTGATTCAGGACGATGCGATGATCGACAAGATCGTTCAACTGGTCATGGATGTCCAGAATCAGGAGAACACCACGATCCCGCTGCTGGAAAAGCAACTGCGAGAGGTCAACAAAAAGTTGGACAACCTGATGAAGGCAATCGAGGACGGCTTGTACACCCGGACAACGAAAGAGCGTCTGGAAGCGCTGGAAATCCAGAAAGATGAGCTGACTGTAAAAATCGCAGATGAAAAATTGAAGAAGCCCAGCTTCAATGAGGATTTCATCCGATTCTGGCTGATGAAATTCAGAAAGTTCGATATTTCGCAGAAAAAGCAGCGGAAAGCACTGATTGAAGTTTTTGTAAATGCCATTTTCCTGTACGATGACCGGATGCTGATTACGTTCAACTACAAGGATGGTACCCAAACCGTCCGTTTTGAGGACACTTTGACCGCTGATTCTGCGGAGGAAAAAAGTTCGGATTTGTCCAGCTCTGCTGGACCATAAATCCAACGATTTCACGTTAGAAATCGTTGGATTTTTTTGTTTGTAGGCTGGCCTCATTTGGTTTTGACCACAATTTTGACCCCCGAATCCGGGCAGGGGAGAAATGCTCGTCCGGACAGTTTCTTCTTTACAATGTAGTTCAATGTGGTATACTGAACGCAACAACTCAGAATTTATATATAAAGGAGAATATTGATGAAACTGTTTTTATGTTCGCACTTTTCAAGTGTAGGAAGTCTGATAAAGGAAGAAATTGAAAATAAAAAAGTCGCATTTATTCCAACAGCTTCGCTGCGTGAAGGCTACACCGGTTATGTCGGCTCGGCTCGAAAATTATTCAAAAAGTTGGGAGCAATCGTAACTGAAATTGATATTTCAACGGAGGCTTATTCAACGATACAGTCTGTTTTTGAAGATGCGGATGTGATATATTTTACCGGCGGAAATTCTTTTTTCCTTATAGACCAGCTCCGTAAAACGGGAACGGATGAGCTGTTGAAGAAAGAATTGGCAAAGGGAAAACTGATGATTGGTGAATCGGCAGGTGCGATTATATGCGCTCCAAGCATCCAATATATCGAGCAAATGGATGAAAAGCCGGAGGACTACTCACAAGAAGATGATGCAGGGCTTGATTTGATTGATTTCTATGTTCTTCCGCATTATCTTACAGCACCATTTAAGAAAGTTACCGAGAAAATAATGACTGAGTTTTCGGATTTGAATCTATGCCCAATTAACAACCGTCAGGGAATTGTAATTGATGGTGAAGGTTCAAAGGTTATTTGCAAAGACTAATTTGAAAATTCCAGTTTGCGCACTTGTTCCTGACAAGAGGCAGATCATAAAAATACATAAAAGGAGACGCTTTACGATGGAATACAAACGCTTTGGCAGTAAGATCATTGTCCGCATCGATAAGGACGAGGAGATCCTTGAAAAAGTAAAAGAGCTTGCGCTGAAGGAAAACATCCGCCTCGCCGCCGTTCAGGCACTGGGTGCCACCGACAGCTTTACGGTGGGCGTGTACAATGTGGCGGAAAAGAAATACTACGCCAACACCTTCAGCGGCAGCTTTGAGATCGTTTCTCTGACCGGCACCATCAACACCATGAACGGTGAATTTTACACCCACCTGCACATGAGCGCCGGGAACGACAAGGGCGAGGTGTTCGGCGGACATCTGAACCGGGCAGTGGTCAGCGCCACCTGCGAGATGGTGGTCGATGTTCTGGACGGAACGGTAGACCGTGCGTATGACCCTGTTACCGGGCTGAACCTGTTCCAATTCCAGTCTGATAAAGAGAATGTTTGAGGATAAGCTGCCGGTGGATGCCGACATAGGAACCACCGAGGAAAACGGGCAGCTTTAAAAAAGCTTTGAGGGAAAGTGAAATGAAGATTCGGAAAGCAGAGAAAAAAGATATTCCAAGACTCCTTGCCCTGCTGGGGCAGGTATTGCAGATCCATGCAGAGATCCGCCCGGATATTTTTATTCCCGACACCACCAAATACACCGTCTGTGAACTGGCAGAGCTTCTGAAGCAGGAGGATAAACCCATCTACGTTGCCGTAGACGAGGATGATGTGTGCAGAGGCTATGCCTTCTGTCAGATGCAGGAGCAGCCTTTTTCCACCAACATGGTGCCCTTCAAGTCGTTGTTTATTGATGACCTTTGCGTTGACCGGCAGGCACGGGGGCAGCACATCGGAGAAAGTCTGTTTGAATATGTGAAGCAGCAGGCAAAAGAGCTGGGCTGCTATGAAGTGACCCTGAACGTCTGGGCAGGAAATACCCCGGCAGAGCACTTCTACGAAAAGATGGGTATGAAAACAAAGGAACGGCAGATGGAGTACATCCTGTGAATCGGGTGAGAGCGATGACGCTCCGATCGGGCACTATCGCAAGGCAAGAAATTAGTGCAGCATGAAAACAGCATATTTGCGATATGCAATTCAACGCTGTTGCTGTTGCATTAAAAAGTTGAATTGCTATATTTTTGAAAATTGCGATAAAACCGCGATGTGAAAAAGGAGAAACCGCATGACATACACAAAACAGACCCTTCAGCAGGATCTTGCTGCCATGGGGCTGACTGGCACTGAGACCATTCTTATCCACTCCTCCATGAAGTCCATTGGTGCTGTCGAGGGCGGCGCAGACACGGTTCTGGACGCGCTGATGGAGTTCTTTGCGGAGGGGCTGCTGTTGCTGCCCACCCACACATGGCAGTCCATCGACCATGACCACCCGGTGTTCGATGTCCGCCGCAGTCCCTGCTGCGTGGGCATCCTGCCGGAACTGTTCCGGCAGCGGCCCGGGGTAGTGCGTTCTCTTCATCCTACGCACAGCATCGCGGCCTGCGGCAGGGGCGCAGCAGAATATCTGGCAGGGGAACTGGAAAACAACACCCCCTGCACCCCCGGTGGCTGCTACGACCGTCTACGGGCGGTCGGCGGAAAGATCCTGCTGCTGGGCGTCAGCCATGCCCGGAACACCTTCCTTCACAGCGTGGAGGAGGTGCTGAACGTCCCCAACCGGCTTACCGACAAGCCCTTGCAGCTCACTGTGGTGGATGAAGCCGGGGCAGAGCACACCGTTTATATGCGCCGCCACTACAATGCGCAGCAGCCCCACATCTCGGAGGATTTCGTCAAGCTGGAGCAGGCGTATCTGGACTGTGGCGCAGCGAAAAACACAAAATTTGGCGACGCGGCGTGCATCTTGTGCGACGCGAACGAGCTTTTTCGAGTGACGCGGCACGTCCTTGCCCCTGACCCGGAGGCGTTTGTCACCGAGCCGGTGATCCCGGCGCAGCGCTGGAAGGAACTGTGCACGGAAACACGATAAGAGACAGGATCCCGACAAGAGAAAGAGGAGAACAGAATGCAGACATACAGCCGCAGACCCTCTGCTGTCAGCCGCTTTGAGCTTAGCGCAGCAGCACTTCATATCATTGCCATGGCACTGATGCTGATGGATCACCTCTGGGCGACCCTTCTGCCGGCGCAGGACTGGCTGACCTGTGCTGGGCGGCTGGCGTTTCCCATCTTTGCGTTTATGGCGGTAGAAGGCTACTTTTACACCCGAAACCTGAAGCGTTATGCCCTGCGGCTGCTGCTGTTTGCACTGCTTTCGGAAGTGCCCTTTGACCTGATGTATGGCGGGACATGGTTCTACCCGGTGCACCAGAACGTGATCTGGACGCTGCTGCTGGGGCTTTTGGGTGTGCATCTGATGGAAACGGTGCGCAAAAAGCAAAAGCTCTGGGTCTCACTGCCGGTGTGTGCCGTAGTAGTGGCAGCAGGAGCGCTGCTGGGAACGCTGGGCATGACGGATTACTACGGCGCTGGCGTGCTGACTGTATTCGCCTTCTACCTCTTCCGGGGCCGGAAATGGTGGTGCCTGCTGGGACAGGCGTTGACCCTGTACTGGATCAATGTGGAGCTTCTGGGCGGGTTGATGTACCCCATCCGGCTGTTCGGCATGGAGTTTGAGCTTTGCCAGCAGGGGTTTGCGCTGCTGGCGCTGGTGCCCATCTGGCTGTATCGCGGGCGGCAGGGCTGCCACAGCAAACCATTCCAGTATGCCTGCTATGCCTTTTACCCTGTGCATATGCTGGTGCTTGTGCTGGCGCTGAATTTCGTGAACCGATAGACATCGCCAGAAGCCCATGAACATCTCCATGATCACAGTGGAAGCCGCCACCCTTCACCAAAGTGCAACAAATATTTGACATTTCTGCACGGCTGCGGTATGCTATGCAGTGGCAATAAAAAGAGAATCATCAGAATGCTGGAGGGGCCTTATGCTGAGAGGGTTCACACCCGACTCCCTGCACCTGATCCGGATAATACCGGCGTAGGAAATGCATTTCTGCTGCTTGATACAGTGGGCCGTTGGACTCGCTGGCAAGGGGGATGCTTTCCGGACGAAAAGCATCCCTTTTATTTTGCACAAACAAAAAAGAAGGAAAGACTATGAAAACTGAAAACTGCTGTACCGGCTGCAACCGTCCGGACCTGCCTTGGGCAGGCCGTGGCACGGAACTGCCCATTGCAGGCTGCCGCTTTACCCTGTACCCGATGTCGGACAAATACATCGAGATTATTCTGGGCGCGCTGGAAAAGACGGACACCTCCGCCGTGTGGAGCGAGACGGATGCCCTTTCGACGGTCTACCGCGGCAAGCTGCCCTATGTGGCAGACGCTGTACAGGCCCTGTTCCTGAATGCTTACCGCCCCGGCGTCCACATGGCGCTGGAAGGACAGTTCTCCAAGGGCTGCCCGGGGGACGTGTCCGGGGATACAGTGCTGAATCGTGAGGGCGAAGCCCCCAATGCAGAGCTGGTGAAGGACATCCACTTCCCGGTCCACTGCAAGCTGGCTCTGTATCCGCTGGGCGATGCCCAGTATATCGACGAGATCGCCAAGGTGTGGTATATGGCACAGGAGGAGGGCCTGAACCCCAAGACCATTCACTACGCTACCCGCATTGACGGCGACGTGCAGGATGTGTTCACCTACCTGACCCATGTGTGTGAGCTGATGGAGAATGCCCCGGCAGTCCACCACTATGTCCTGCACTTTACCATGAACTGCAACAGCCCGACGGAGGAAAACTAAAATGAATACGAAGAATTGGAAACTGAAAGATGTTCTGTTGATCGCCATCAGCGCCGTGCTGTTTGGCGTGGTCTACCTTGGCTGCACCTACATCGGCGGCGTCCTGTACGGGATGCTGACCCCGTTCGGCATGGCCTCTCTGGGCTATGAGCCGTTCTACGGCATCTACTTCATGGCAGGCGCATTCGGCATCTATGTCATGCGCAAGCCCGGCACCGGCCTCATCGCTGAGCTGCTGGCGGCTGTACTGGAATGCCTGTACGGCAACTATTTCGGACCCATCATCATCCTGTCCGGTCTGGTGCAGGGCCTTGGCTTTGAGCTTATCATTGCGCTGAAACGCTACAAAAAGTTTGACCGGTTGACCATGATCCAAGGCGCAGTCATCTGCTCTGTCCTCACCCTGATCTACAACCTGTTCATCAGCGGCTACAGCAAGATCGCGGTTCCCGTGCTGGCCATCATGCTGGTGGTGCGGATCATCAGCGCCATCGTCTTTGATGGCTTCATCACCCCGATGCTGGCCGATGGCCTCGTCAAGGCAGGCGTCCTGAAGGGCTATGCTGTGGCACAGGGGCAGGACATGGATCTGGAGGACTAAGGAATGTCGGCTGATCTCGCGCTGGAGCTGGAAGATGTCGTGTTCCGCTATCAGGAAAAAGGCAGGCGCAACATTCTGGATCATACCAGCCTGACCATTCCGGCTGGGACGCTTACGGTCCTGATGGGCGGCAGCGGCTGCGGAAAAAGCACGCTGGCTGCGGTGGCCGCAGGACTCTACCCTGAGAACGGCGGCTTTTTGGAAAGCGGCATCATCCGGCTGTACAGGCAGGATCTAAAGACGCTGGACCCCCAGAAGCGTGCCGCCTACCTGACGGTGCTGTTCCAGAATCCCGACTTGCAGTTCTGCATGAATACCCTGCGGGAGGAGATGCGCTTCTGTCTGGAAAACATCTGTATCCCTGCCGGGAAGATGGATGAACGAATCGAACAGGCCGCCGCAGAGCTTGGCATCGCGCCGCTGCTGGATCAGCCCCTTTCGACCCTGTCCGGCGGCGAAAAGCAGAAAGCGGCCCTCTCCTGCCTCTATGTCATGGAGAGCCGCTGCATCCTGCTGGACGAAAGCTTTGCAAATCTGGACCACGAGGCGGCGATCCAGCTGCTGGAGATGCTGCTCAGAATGAAAGCCTCCGGCCGGACCATTCTGGCCATCGACCATAAGGCAGACCTCTGGCTGGAGGCTGCGGATGAGATCATCCTGCTGGAAGAAGGCGGCAGAGTGGCTGCCCGGAGCATCAACCGCAAAAACCTGTCGGAGCACCGCGCGGATTTTGAGCGGCTTGGCCTGTTTTACCCGGGTTCCCGGTCGGAACGGACTGTGGCCCGCCCGGCAGAGGGAAAACCGCTGCTGCAGTTCCGGGGAGTCAGCATCCGCAAGGGGCTGCCCACCCGGCGCAAGTGGGGCCGACCGGTGTACGATGCTCCTTTTTTGGTGCAGAATACGGATGCGGATTTCCCGGCGGGCTGTATGACCGCTGTTCTTGGCCCCAGCGGCACCGGAAAGACCACCACGTTTCTCTCGGTCCTCAGGCAGCACCCCTACACGGGACAGATCTTGTTTCAGGGGCGGGACATTGAAAAAATGAAGCTCAAAGAGCTGTATCGCCATATTGGCATCGTTTTCCAGAACCCTGCGAACCAATTCGTCACCCAGAATGTGGAGGACGAGGTCTGTGTGGGGCTGCGACTCTGGGAGCCGGGCCTCTCTGACGAAGCCTGCCGCCAGCGTGCCGAGGAACTGCTGGACCGCTACGGCCTGAAACGGCAGCGGCGCTATTCGCCCTATATGCTCAGTCAGGGCCAGCAGCGGCGGCTGGCTGTCCTCTCGGTGTTGGCAGGCGGACAGGAGCTGCTCTTACTGGATGAACCTACCTATGGTCAGGATTCCCGCTCGGTGAACGCGATCATGGAGCATCTGCGGGAGAAAGTGGAGCAGGAGGGACTGACGGTGATCTTCATCACCCACGATACCGAGCTGGCTGCGGCTTGGGCCGATAAAATCTACCGGCTGGAAGACACCATGCTGGTGGAAAAAACCGCCGGGGAGGTGCTGTAAATGCTGGAACGCTGGAACCCTACCGTAAAAGCATTTACGGTGCTGGTCTGTGTCATTCTGCTCTCATTCGAGTATCTGGTCAGCCTGAACCTGCTGGTACTGGCCGTCTGCCTGCTGCTGTTGGTGTTCTGCTCCCGGGTAAGTCTGAAAAAGATCGGTGTCATCCTGCTTCCCGCCTGCGTCGCGGCATTTGGCTTGTTTGTAATGGGTCTTTACTATGCCCGGGGCGGCAGCACGCAGACCGTAGATATGAGCAGTCTGTCGGCCATGCCTTACAGCGTGCGTGCGGCAATGTCTCAGAACCTGTATACGGCATTGCAGCTGGCGACCCGTCTGCTGGCCTATGCGGGGCTGGGCATCCTGTTCGCGCTTTCCACCGAGGGCGATTTCTTTATTGCGAGCCTGCTCCACCAGTGCCGCCTCCCGCCTAAGTTTGCCTATGGCATCTTGGCGGCGTTCCACCTGATGCCGGGAATGGCGCGGGAGTATGCGCAGGTGCGCACAGCTTTTGCGGTGCGTGGTCTGAAAATGGGGCCGCTCTCCATGAAGCCGGTCTTCACGATGCTGGTCAACAGCGTCCGATGGTCGGAGTCCATCGCCATGGCCATGGAGTCCAAGGGCTTCTGCGGGGAGGCACCGCGTACCTATTATACAGTGCCCCGGGTGCACTGGTATGACTTGGCCGCTGCTGCGCTTATGGTGGGCGGCGTGGTGCTTGGAATGCTGTTTCTAAAGCTCTGAGGTGGGCTTTCACTACCCGACTTTTTAAGTAAGAACAGGACAAATCAAAACCCTCCTGACCATGATGGCCAGGAGGGGTATTTTTGTGTCTGTATTTCGCTGGCATCCAAATCCTACACTGGACGAAAACGGTTCAGACTGTAAAATGATGTCCGAACGATATTGAACGAATCACCGCACGATATTACTGCACTTTTGACATCAAGAGTACGCACTCGACGTGCTTCGTCCGCGGAAACAGATCCACGGGCTGCACCTTCTCGGCGCGATACCCATGCTGTCCGAGCCACGCGGCGTCGCGGGCGGCGGTGGAGGGGTTGCAGCTGACGTAGACCACCCGGCGGGGGGACATCTGGACGACGGCGGAAAGGGTCGTCTCATCGCAGCCCTTGCGGGGCGGGTCGAGCATAATGACGTCAGGCCGCAGGCCCTCGGCGGCGAGGCGGGCAGCGGCCTCGCCGGCATCGGCACAGAAGAAGCGGCTCTTGGCGGCGACGGCATCGCCCATCCGGGCGGCATTGGCCTTGGCACTGTCGATGGCCTCGGGAATGATCTCCACGCCGATCAGCTCGCGGCAGTGGCCGGCCATCGAGAGGCCGATGGTGCCCATGCCGCAGTAGAGGTCGAGCAGGACATCGTCCGGCTCAAGCTGGGCGTATTCGGCAGCGACGCCGTAGAGGCGCTCGGCAGCCAGCGTGTTGACCTGATAGAAGGAAAGGGGGCCGAGGCGGACGGGCACGCCGCAGAGGGTGTCCTCGATGCAGCCCGGGCCATAGAGGGTCACGCTCTCCTCGCCGAGGATGACATTGGTCTTTTTGGCGTTGACATTGATGAGGATGGTGGCAATATCGCGGAACTTTTCCCGGAGCAGAGCTACCAACTCATCGCTGTGGGGGAGCTTCGGGCGGGTGCAGACGAGGCAGACCATGATCTGGCCGCTGTGTGCGCCCCGGCGCAGGAAGATGTGCCGCACGAGGCCCTTGCCGCGCTCTTCGTCATAGGGCTGGATGCCGTGGGCAGCGAAGAAGGCGCAGAGAGTGTTGCCGATGTCGTTCAGGACGCCGGGCTGCAGCTTGCAGTCGGGGCAGGGGACGATTCGGTGGGTGCGCCCGGCGTAAAAACCGATGCAGGGTGCGCCGTCCTTATCGCGGCCCACCGGGAACTGGACTTTGTTGCGGTAGCGGTCTACCTCAGGGGAGGGGAGGGCGTCCAGCACAGGCACATCCAGCCCGCCGATGCGGCGGAAGGCGTCGGCGACGCTCTCCTGCTTGGCACGCAGTTCGGCAGCATAATCCAGATGCCGCAGGCTGCAGCCGCCGCAGGGGCCGGCTACCGCGCAGTCCACCGGGATGCGGTCCGGCGAGGGGGTGAGCAGCTTGTCCAGAATGCCGAAGGCGTACCGGCCGCAGTCCTTGACGATGCGCACCTGCGCCTCGTCGCCGGGGGCAGTGCCCGGGACAAAGACGGCCTCGCCCTCCGACGAATGGGCTACGCCGCTGCCGTCGTTGGAAAGGCGCTCGATGCGCAGGGTGAGAAGCTGATTTTTTTGTAAGGGCATGGATGAATTTCTCCTTATGTCTCGTCAGGGGCGGGCTGGACGTCTGCGTCAGCCTGCGAGGTCATATACTTGCTGGGCGGCACACCCTTGGCGCGCTTGAACACCCGCGAAAAATAGAACTGGTCGAGGAAGCCCACGGACGCCGCCACCTCGGCGATGGACAGGGTGCCGCCCCGCAGCAGCTTGCAGGCCTCGTTGACCCGGTATTCGGTCAGGTAATCAATGGGGCTTTTGCCCACGTTGAGCATGAACACCCGGTAGAGGTGGCTGCGGGAGACGCCGACGCTCTTGGCGACGTCGTCGATGGAGATGTCGTGGGAGTAGTTGAACTGGATGTACTTGATGGCGTTCAAGACGTACTGGCTGGAGGAAGAGGTGCTGTGGGGGCGGCTCTCGCTGGTCTCCCGCATCAGGGCGGAGATGAACAGGTAGAGGTAGCCCACCATTGCGGCCTCATCCTGCGGCTGCAATCCGCGAGAGGAGTAGATGCTGCTCAGGGCAGCCCGCATCCCCTCAAGGTCCTGCGTATGGTGGACGGGGGCAGTGTCCGTAAAGGGCAGCTGCGCGGCCAGCTTATGGGCGCAGGCTCCGTTGAAGCCGACCCAGCTGTACTCCCAGGGCTGGGTCTCGTCGGCCGTATAGCGGATGAGCTGGCTGGGGCGGGCGAAGAACAGATCGCCCGGCGTCACCTCGTAGGTGCGCCCGCCGACCTCGAATACCCCCTTGCCGGAGACGACCAGATGGATGAGGTAGTGGTCCCGGATGCCGGGTCCCCATGTCTGCCCCGGAGCGCAGCGCTCCAGACCGCAGTTGAAGATGGACAGCTCGATGTTGTTGGTGTAATTCTGTTTGAAGGACTGTTTATAGACGTCTGCCATTGCGGTTCCCTCCTGCCTGTTGGCTCTATAGCCAAAGTATACCACATTTGCCCCTGCAAATTCAACAAAAGTACATCTTATTCTTTGGGCTGGACACCAAAAATTACTTTTTTTGCGGGTTGAAATTGCAAAATGGCATCGGATGCATTACAATAGCGGTAACAAACCGAACATCTCAGAGAGCGCAGGGGGAGGGGTTCTGGATGGCAACCAGCAGACAGCTCAGAGACGAGATCGCAGCGGGAAGGCGGGACGCCGCGCTGGCCGCGCTTTACGGCGGCAGCAAGAGCGTGCTTGACCGTCAGCGCAGCCGCTACTGCGCGGCACTCGACCAGTTCGAACTTTACTATGGGCCGGGGCGGCAGGTGCGGGTCTATTCTGCCCCCGGGCGCACCGAGCTGGGCGGCAACCACACCGACCACCAGCACGGCTACGGCCTTGCGGGCGCTGTCACCCTTGACCTCGTGGCGGTGGCGTCCCGGAACGAGGACGGCTTCATCCGGGTCAAGTCCCGGGGCTTCAACAAACTGGACGTCATCGATTTGACCGAGGCCGAGCCGCAGCAGGGCGAGAGCACCCACTCGGCAAGCCTCATCCGGGGCATCGCCGATGGCTTCCGCACCAAGGGGTTCGGCATCGGCGGCTTCGATGCCTACACAGCCAGCGATGTGCTCCGCGGCTCAGGGCTTTCCAGCTCGGCGGCCTTTGAGATGGGGATGGCGGTCATCCTCAACACGGAGTATGGCTGCGGCCTTGATGCCCCGGCGCTGGCCCGGATCTGCCAGTTTGCGGAGAATGCTTATTTCGGAAAGCCCAGCGGCCTGCTGGACCAGCTGACCAGCGCCGTGGGCGGCGTCCTCTTTGCCGATTTTGCCGACCCGGCTGCGCCAAAGATCGAAAAGATCCACGCCGACGGTGTCCTGCCGGAGGGGATGACCCTCTGCGTCACCGACACCCGGGCCAGCCACAGCGAGCTGACCGGCGAGTTCGCGGCCATCCGGAAGGAGATGGAGGCAGTGGCGGCCTGTCTGGGCGGAAAGGTGCTGGGCGAGGTCAGCGAGGCCCGCTTCTGGCAGGAGCTGCCCCGGCTGCGGGCGTGCTGCGGCGACCGTGCCGTGCTGCGGGCCATCCACTATTTTGAGGAGAACGCCCGCACCCTCGCCCAGAGAGAAGCGCTCACGGCGGGGGACTTCGCCGCCTTTGTCCGGCTGGTGGAGGCGAGCGGCCACTCCTCCTTTGAACTCTGTCAGAACGTCTACTGCGCCGCCTCGCCCCAATGTCAGGGCCTGTCGGCGGCGCTGGCCCTCAGCCAGAGCATCCTCGCAGGGAGCGGGGGAGCATGGCGGATGCAGGGCGGCGGCTTTGCCGGGACGATACAGGCCTTTGTGCCGGATGCACTGGTGGAGCGCTACTGTGCCGCAATGGAATCCATATTCGGCCCGGGCTGCTGCTATCTGCTCTGTCTGCGGGAGCAGGGGGCGATGCAGGTCCTGTGAACACAAAGAAAATGCCCTGCGGCATGGTGGAGACCCACCGCCGCAGGGCATCGTTTCGTTTGGGGGAAGCTCACAGGTGCTGGGCTTTCATGTCCTCGCGCAGAGCGTGCATATCATTTCTGTAGTTCTCGATGTCCGTCGCTGCCTTGCTGGGGCCGCCGAACAGGAAGGTGTGGACGTTTTCTGCCACATGGAATCCGGCTTTGACCACATTGAACAGCAGCATCGGGATGAACGAAATGGAAAGAGACAGCAGCCCGCCTCTAAAGAAGAAATCATTGAGGCGGAGGTGGTCCGTAAATGAGTCCCAAGCGTCGCGGAAGGCTCCGCCGCCGCCCAGAAGCTCCTTTTCTTCTTCCGTCACAACAGCATAGGAAGAAGGCATCTGGATACGTTTCATACAACGACTCCTTTCTATCGCTCCATCGGGTCAGGCAGAAGCGCTTATGCAGCCGCCAGAACGCCGGCCTGTGCCGCTGCGCGGTTGGCCTTGGTCTGCTCGTAAGCGTTCTTCAGCTCGATGTAGAGGGACTTTGCCGTATTATAGATCTGGATGCCCTTGAGGACGCCGTACCAGCCGGCGAGACCGCCGACGACCACGGTGCCGACCTTACCGGCCTTGCTCTGGCCGTCCCAGTAATAGGAGACGGACTGGGACAGGGTCAGGCCGTCCTCGTGCATCAGAAGCAGACCGCCCACAGCCGCCGTAAGGGCAGCCTTGCCCATCAACTGGGCGAAGTTGACCGTGAAGTTCACAGCGGCAGTGAGAAGGTTCTCGGGGTGAAATTCGATGAGGTAAGAACCGATCTGAAGGGCACCGCCGTCGATGTAGGTCATCTCGTCGGCAGAGATGACGGCATAAGCAGCCGGCATCATCGGACTCTGATATGTAAGTTCCATAGGGGGAATGCTCCTTTCACACATACGCTCCGCCGGAGACGGAGACTAAACTATCTGGATTATAGCATAACTGCCGAAAAACAACAAGAGAGCGCAGAAACAGAATCGGAACGGGATTTGGGACACCAAAGCATAAAAATCAAGTGAAACGGACGGAAAAACGCTAAAATATAAAGAGGATGCCCCGGTAAAGGCTCCGAAAAAATGTTGTGTTAAAATTTCGCTGAAAACACAGAAAACAGCAGCGCCCCATCTGCGTTCCGGTAAGGGAGAGGCAGGCGGGGCGCTGCTGCTATCAGGATGAAGCGGAGAATGGGGAAAGCTCAGAGTTCCTCGCCCGGTACGCGGTGGTACAGCGCGGTCAGCGCGGCGATGTGGGCACTGAGGGCTGGGGTGAGCGGCTGGGTGAGCCGCCACTGCCAGTTCGCACCCTGCGTACTGGGGGTGTTGATGCGGGCCTCGGCGTCCAGATGGAGCCAGTCGGCCAGCGGGATGATGGCCATATCCGATACGCAGGAGAGGCAGGCGCAGATCATGGCTTCGGTGAGGTCTTCCGGCGTACAGCGCAGGTAACGGCAGGCGTAGGCCACGTCCTCGGGGCTGGCGCTCTGACGCCAGCCCTCGGTGGTCACGTTGTCGTGGGTGCCGGTGTAGACCACGCTGTTGCGGGGGTAGGTGTAGGGCAGATAGTTGCCCGGCTCGCGGCTGTCGAAGGCGAACTGCATGATCTTCATGCCCGGGTAGCCGCTGGCGGCCAGCATGGTCTTGACCTCGGGGGTAAGGTAGCCGAGGTCCTCGGCGATGATGCCGCCCTCGCCCAGCGCCTTGTGCATGGCGTCGATGAAGGCCCGGTCAGGCCCCTTCTCCCAGTGGCCGCCCGCAGCGGTCTTGTTCCCGGCGGGGATGGAATAATAGCTCTCGAAGCCCCGGAAATGGTCGATGCGGACGACATCGTAGATGGAGGTGGCGTGCTTGATACGCCGTTTCCACCAGCGGAAATCCTCGGCCTCATGGCGGGGCCAGTCGTAGAGCGGATTGCCCCAGAGCTGGCCGTCGGCGGCAAAGGCGTCGGGCGGGCACCCGGCCACATTGGTCAGATGGACGGCTCCATCGGTCTGGAACAATTCCGGACGCGTCCAGAGGTCGCTGGAGTCCGGGCTGACATAGATGGGGATGTCTCCCACCAGCTGGATGCCGTGGCCGTTGGCGTAGGCCTTGAGGGCATTCCACTGGGTGTAGAAGAAGAACTGCACGGCCTTGTGGTAGTCCACCTCAGCGGCCAGCCGTGCCTTGGCGGCGGCGAGAGCCGCAGGCTCCCGGGTGCGCAGGTCATCGGGCCAGTCGGAAAGTCCGGCCTGCTGCTGCTCGGCCTTGACGGCCATGAAGAGGGCATAGTCCTCAAGCCAGTCGCTCTGGGCCTCGCAGAAGGCCTTGTAGGCCGGAGTGGGGGCCGCCAGCAGACGCTCCGCCGCCTTGCGAAGGACGACGGGCCGCTGCTGGTAGAGCGCGCCATAATCGATGCGCTCTGCGGGCTGAGGGGAGGGAAGTTCGTCCTCCGTCAGCAGACCATCTGCTGCCAGCAGCCGGTAATCAATGAAGTAGGGGTTGCCTGCAAAGGCAGAGAAGCTCTGGTAGGGGCTGTCTCCGTAGCCTGTGGGGCCGATGGGTAAGATCTGCCAGTAGGTCTGCTTTGCAGCTGCAAGGAAATCGACAAAGGCGAAGGCTTCGCCTCCCAGCGTGCCGATGCCGTAAGGCCCCGGCAGGCTGAAAACGGGCATCAGAATGCCGCTCGCACGCATGGATGAAACCTCCTTGTCTTAGCCCTTGACTGCACCTGCCACGACACCTTCGATGATGTACTTCTGGCAGGTCATGTAAAGGATGATGATGGGGATGATGGCGATGATGATGCAGGCCATCATGGGAGCCAGCTCCACGCGGCCATAGCCGCCGCGGAAGTACTGGATGGCCATGGGGATGGTGCGGTACTTCTTGATGTCCAGCACCAGCGTGGGCAGCAGGTAGTCGTTCCAGACCCACATCGTCTCAAGGATGGCGGTGGAGATCATGGTGGGCTTGAGGATGGGGAAGACGACCTTGAAGAAGATCTGGATGGGGTTGCAGCCGTCGATCATGGCGGCTTCCTCGATCTCCATGGGGACGCTCTTCATGAAGCCGGTGAACATGAAGACGGCCAGACCGGCACCGAAGCCCAGATAGATGATGCAGATGTTCCACGGGGTATTCAGATTGAGGGTATCAGCGGTCTTGGAAAGGGTGAACATGACCATCTGGAAGGGGACGACCATCGAGAAGACGATGAGCAGGTTCATGAACTTGCTGAGCTTGTTGTTCACGCGGGTGAGATACCAGCCGGTCATGGAGCAGCACAGCAGGATGAGGGCCACGCTGGACACGGTGATGACGAGGCTGTAGCCGAGGCTGGACAGGAAGCCCATCTTGGTGACGCCGTAGATGTAGTTGGACAGGCCTGCGAAGGTCTCCGCAGTGGGCAGCTTAAAGACCGTGGAGGTGGTGAAGGTGCCCTCCTTCTTCAGACTGTTCAGCAGGATAAGGACGATGGGGTAGATCCAGAGCAGGCACAGCAGGCTCATGATGACGGTGAGGACGTTGTCCCACATTTTTTTCTCTTTCGGCATTACTGCTGCACCTCCTTGGAGCGGGTAAATTTAAGCTGGATGAGCGAGATGACCACGACGACGAGGAAGAACACCACGGCCTTTGCCTGACCGATGCCCTTCCACTGAGCGCCGGAGCGGCCGTAGAAGGTGTTGTAGATGTTCAGGGCCAGCATCTCACTGGCGTTTGCAGGCTCACCGGCGGTCAGAGCCACGTTCTGGTCGAAGAGCTTGAAGCTGTTGGTCAGGGTAAGGAAGGTGCAGATGGTGACGCTGGGCATGACCATCGGGATCTTGATCTTGAAGAGGATCTCACGGTCGTTGGCACCGTCGATCTTGGCTGCCTCGATGAGGTCGCCGGGGACGCTCTGCAGGCCCGCGACATAGATGATCATCATGTAGCCGATCTGCTGCCAGCACATCAGGATGACCAGACCCACGAAGCCCGCCTTGGCGTCCAGCGCCAGCAGGGGTTTCTGGAGGTTGGCCAGCACGCCGTTCAGCAGGATCTGCCAGATGTAGCCCAGCAGGATGCCGCCGATGAGGTTCGGCATGAAGTAGACGGTGCGGAAGAGGTTGGTGCCCCGGATGCCCCGGGTGAGCACCAGTGCGATGGCGAATGCGCAGACGTTGATGAGGACGGTGGACACCACGGTGAACGCCGCCGTGAAGCCGAAGGCGTGAAGGAAGGTGGAGTCCGAGAAGACGCTGAGGTAGTTCTGCAAGCCCACGAAGGTGGTCTTGCTGACGGTGGTAAACCGCTGGAAGGACAGGTAGACGCCCCAGATGAAGGGCCAGATGAAGCCGATGATGAACGCCAGCAGGGTGGGCAGGACGAACACCGGCCAGTATTTGCTGATGGCCTTTTGCATGATATACCTCCCGAAAAAGAAGGGGGCGGGCGAACCAATCGCCCGCCCCCGTTAGTCAAACTGTTGCGGAAGAAAGAGAGTGCTTAGCCGTTGGCCAGCTTGTACTCCTTGGCCCAGCCATCCACGAAGGCGGTGACGACAGCATTCCAGTCGCCGGTGCCTGCGGCGTAAGCGGTCAGAGCGGAGCCGACGCCATTCTTCCACTCCTCGGAAGGCATGGTGGAGAAGCACCAGTCCACACTGGTCTTGCCGTCGGCCACATACTGGTTTGCAATGGTGATCAGGGGGTTGGTGGAGTCCTTAGCCTTCTTGAAGGGGATGACGAAGCCCATCTTGTCAGCCATCGCGCTGGTGCCGGCCTCAGAGGTGACACACCAGTACAGGAAGTCCAGAGTGGCCTGAATATCTTCCTCAGAAGAGGTGTTGTTGACACACCAGAAGTTCTCGGAACCGGTGCACAGGCCCTGGTTCTCCTCGCCCTCAGCGCCGATGTAGATGGGCAGCATACCCAGGTTGTCGTCGCCCAGATCCTTCACGTCATTGTAAGCCCAGGTGCCGTTCTGATAGAAGACGGCCTTCTTGCCCACGAACTCAGCAACAGCGTCGTTGCCGGTCTTGGAAGCCAGCAGCTTGGGGTCGCAGGTGGAGTCGGTGATGTACAGATCCCAGATCTGCTTGTAGTTGTCGAGGTAGGTGCCCTTGATGGCGTCGGTGGAGCCGATGCCGTCAGCCTTGTACTCGTAGTAGATGGGCAGGTTTGCCAGATGGGTCTTGAAGCGCCAGTCGGAAGAGCCATCCATACCGGCAGAGGTGAATGCACCATCGACGCCCAGCTCAGCCTTGCGGGCCTGAATGTCGTCGGCGACCTTCTTCAGGTCAGCGAAGCCCTTGATGTCGTCCTGCGTGTAACCGGCGGCAGTCAGCAGCTCCTTGTTGTAGATGATGCCGTAGGTCTCGATGACGTAGGCGATGCTGGTGACGGCGTCGCCGTCCTTCAGGGCGAAGGAGTCGCTGGTCAGCTGGCCGTAGACGTCGCTGCCGGACAGGTCGAGGCAGTAGTCCTTCCAGTTTGCCAGACCCACAGGGCCGTTGACCTGGAACAGGGTAGGAGCTTCGCTCTTCTCCATCTCGCTCATCAGGGTGGTCTCGTACTGGCCGGAAGCTGCGGTCACGACGGTGACAGGCACGCCGGTCTCCTTGGTGTACTCAGCGGCCAGATCCTGCCAATCCTGATCCTGCTCGGGCTTGAAGTTCAGGTAGTAGACCTTACCGGAAGCAGTGGGAGCGGCAGAGGCGGCGGTGGAACTGGCCGTGGAGGCAGCAGTGCTGCTGGAAGAGCCGCCGCAGGCAGCCAGACCGAGGGCAGCAGCAGAGATGCCGGCGGCTTTCAGGAAGTTACGACGAGAGATCATCTTTTTCATAATTGTTCTCCTTCTTCATCATGTGATATATACATTCCGCCCTGCGGCGGAAATGAGACGAAATAACTCAGATGGCCCGGACGCTCTCGCCGAACTGAAGCTCGGGCTGGAGCGTGATCTTCTGGGCCGGGGCACCATGCTCGATCTGCCGCATCAGCAGCTCGACGCTCTGGAGGGCGATCTGCTCGCTGGGCTGGACGATGGTGGTCATCACCGGCACGCAGTAGCGGGACATCGTGATGCCGTCGAAGCCGATGACCGAGACATCTTCCGGCACCCGAAGCCCGGCGCTTACCAGCGCCCGGATGGCACCGAAGGCGATGACGTCGCTCATGGCGAACAGGGCAGTGAACTCGGCCCGGCGGGCCAGCAGACTGTTCATGGCGTGATAGGCGGACTCAAAATCGTAGTTTGACAGGCCATAGAGCCGGTCGTCGAAGGCCAGCCCGGCGTCCTCCATCGCCTCCTGTGCGCCGAGGCGGCGCATCCGGCTGGGGTAGCTGGTGGCCGGGCCGCCCAGCACGGCGATCTTCCGGTGTCCCTGTGCGAGGAGGTGGGAGACGGCCGTGCGGGCCGCAGCCCGGTCGTCCACTCCCACCATCGAGAGGTTCGGGAAGTCCAGCTCGTCGGACACCAGCGTGGCCAGCACCGAGGGCACTGTGATGTTCGAGAAGCCCTGCCGGAAGTTCGCCACACTGCCGCCGAGGAAGATCATCCCCTTCGGCTTGATCTCCCGGAGGATCTTTTCGGCGGCGTCGATCTCGTTGGCGTTCTCGTCCAGATAGGAGACGATGCCGTTGTACCCGTAAAGGGTCGCGGCCCGCTGCAGCTGGACGAGAAAGTCGGAGAAGAAGAGGTTCCGGGTGCCCTTGACCACGAAGACGAGGCTGCGAGACTGCTGGATCTTCAGCTGACGGGCGTTGGTGTTGGGCACGAAGCCCGACTCCCGCATCACCTGAAGCACCTTCTCCTTCGTTTCGGGCCGCACATCGGGCCGGTCGTTGATGACCCGGGAAATGGTGCTCACCGAGCAGCCGCTCAACCGTGCGATGTCTTTGATGGTCAGATTCGGCATTCCGGGAGACCCCTCTCTTTTTGTCGAAAACGGTTTTTTCTCTGAAACTGTATGGGAACGATGTCGGGAACGGTTTCAGTGACTATAGTATGGCACATTTTGTGGAATAAATCAATAACTCTGAAACACTTTTGGCAGAAGTGCATAATGAATCAACCCTCTTTTGTGCAGGTTGATCTGCCCGCAAAGCAAAATAGAAACAGATTTCCGGTAGTTCCCGGAAACTACCGGAAACTCCCGGCGCGACCGTACATTTTTGTAACTTTTAAGACCAAAAAATACGTTCTCATGTGGGATGGATACAAGCTAACGGATGTGCACAGAAGGAAAACAGGCAAAAATTCCCGGTATCCCTGCCGCCGGAGCGGAAAGGATACCGGGAATGGAATCTGGGGAGATTTACTCGGAGCGCAGGGCCTTGACGGGGTTGCTCTTGGCTGCGCCGCGGGCCGGGATGATGCCGGCCAGAATGGTCAGCAGGGTGGCCAGCGCCACGAGGAAGAGGGCCGCGTCCACGGGCAGGGCGGCCACGAGGGTCGAGGTGCCCGAGACTTTCTGGATGATGATATTGCCGGGGATGAGGAGGATCTCGCTGAGGACGATGCCCATGATGCCCGAGCAGAGGCCGATGATGAAGGTCTCTGCGTTGAACACCTCGGAGATGTTCCGCTTGGAGGCACCGATGGCCCGGAGGATGCCGATCTCCTTCCGGCGCTCAAGGACGCTGATATAGGTGATGACGCCGATCATGATGGAGGAGACGGCCAGCGAGATGGAGACGAAGGCCACCATCATGCTGCTGATCATGTTCACGATCTCGGTCACACTGGTCATCAGGGTGCCCACGAGGTCGGTGTACTGCACCACTTTTTCGTCCTCGCCCTTCGCGGACATCCCTGCGTTGTAGGCGTCCAGCTTTTCCAGAATGACCGCCTTGCTGGCGAAGTCCTTCGGGTAGATCTTAATCTGGCTGGGGGTGTCCTCATCTGCATAGCCGAAGGCCGTCAGGTTGGCTTCGTAGGTGGCCGAAGAGGAGCGGAGGGTGGAGCGCATCAGCTCCGTCAGCTCGGAGGTGGTCATGTTGAGCTGGATGGCTTTCTGGAAGGCCGACGAATCGATCTTGATGGCACCCTCCATCTGGCTGCTCAGCTTGCCGATGTTCTGCTGGATGGCCGTCTTGAGCTGGGTCTGGATCTGATCCTGGAAGGTGACGATGCCCTTCTGGAGGGCGGCGTCGAGCTGCTCTTTCAGCACAGCGGTGATCTGGTCGGAGTAGGTGTCCATCACGGTCCGGATGGTGGCCTGTAGAGCCTCCGAAAGCTGGCCCTGCAGCTTGTCCGGGTCCACCAGTTCCTTCATGGATTCGGCCAGCAGCTTCTGGAACCGCTCGGTCTTGAGGTAGGCAGAGAAGCTCCAATTCTTGAAGTTGAGGATGCCGTTGCCGATGATATATTTTTTGTAGTCCTTGAAGATCTTCTGCACGAGGTCCTGCAGCGCCTCCGGCGAGACGGAGAGGTCAAGCCCGGAGAGGGCTTCGCTGAGGTCGATGTCGGGCAGCTCGTCGATGTTGAGGGAGAAGTCGGAGAAGTCCAGCAGGCTGCTCAGGTCGAAGCTGCCGCTGCTGAGGTCGAAAGCCCCGTTCAGGTCGAAATCGAGGGCAGCGGCGTCGAACTGGAACGCATCCTTCAGTGCATTGGTGTCGATGGAGAAGAGGCTTGCGAGGTCGAAGTCGCGGATGCTCTCGGCTTTGCCGAAGCTCTCGCCGGTGAGGACGTTGGTGGTGGGGTCAGCCATCTGCTGCTTCACGATGTCGCTGTCGGCGGCGTCCTCCATGACCTTCTCGGTGAGGGAGGCGGGGTAGGCGATACCGGAGGTGAGCATAGAGGCCGAGGCGGTGTAGTCCGGCTGGACGATGCCCACGATGGTGATGTCCTCGCCGTTTTCCACCAGCTGCCGCATATACTCCTTGTCGTCGGCCTTGCTCTTCCAGACCTTGTAGGTTTCATCGTAGACATAGGTGTCGGCACTGTTCACCAGCTTGAACTTGAGGCCCAGCAGCTCGTCGTAGCTGTAGGTGCGAAAATCGCTGGGCACATCGACGCTCTGGTTCTGGGCAAACTGCTGGATCATCTTGTCCAGCTCGGCAGAATCCCGCAGGCCCATGGAGTAGAGGGCATAATCGGTGACGGTGCCGTATTTGCTCAGGACCATGACGCACTCGGTGGGCTTTTCGGGCCAGCGCCCGGCCTTGACCTCATACTGCGAGCGGTAGAGATCGCTGTTGGCGGGCAGCTGGTAAAAGACGCTGGTGTTGCTGCCCACGCTGTTCATGAGGCTGCTGGTGACGGAGGTGGAGCTGGAGCCAGAATTGCCCAGACCCAGCATCGAGAGGGTGGAGTCCGGGTTGACCTGATGCACGCTGCCGTCGGCGTCCTGCCGGTAGATCTGGGGCTGGGCGCTGTAGGAATACTCGATGGAGGTGGCGTCCTCCGCGATGGTGGACTCGTCGCTCTCGAGGTACTTCTTCAGGGAGGTGAGGTCGTTGGAGGTCAGGCCCGATACCATCTTGGTGATGAGCTGGCGCACCGAGACCATCCCCTCTACGCCGCCGGAGGTGTCCTTTTTGCCGTCCTCATCGGTGGGCAGGCCGGTGGCGGTGGTGCCGTCGCTGCTGCCCGAGGACAGAAAGCTCGTGATGTCCACGCCGCTGCTCAGGATCTGGAGCGGGTATTCGCTCAGGGTGGAGCGCTCCATGTCGGCGATGTAGGCGTTGACGCCGGCGGACAGGGAGATGATGAGGGCGATGCCGATGATGCCGATGCTGCCCGCAAAGGCGGTGAGGAGGGTGCGGGCCTTTTTGGTGCGCAGGTTGTTGAAGCTCAGGGCCAGCGAGGTGAGCAGGGACATGGAGGAGCGGCCCATGTTTTTGTGGATGGGCGGGGCAAGCTTGGTGTCGTCCGGCTCGAAGGGGCGGGTGTCGTCGGTGATGAGGCCGTCCCGCAGGCGGACGATGCGGTTGGCGTACTGCTCGGCCAACTCGGGGTTGTGGGTGACCATGACCACGAGACGGTCTTTGGCGACGTCCTTCAGCAGCTCCATGACCTGAATGCTGGTCTCACTGTCCAGTGCGCCGGTCGGCTCGTCGGCCAGCAGGATGTCGGGGTTGTTGACAAGGGCGCGGGCGATGGCCACGCGCTGCATCTGTCCGCCTGACATCTCGGTGGGGCGCTTGTGGAGCTGGTCGCCCAGACCCACCTGCCGTAGCGCTTCGGCCGCACGGCGGCGGCGCTCGGCCCCTGACACGCCCGAGATGGTCAGGGCCAGCTCGACGTTGGCGAGGACGGTCTGGTGGGGGATGAGGTTGTAGCTCTGGAACACGAAGCCGACGGTGTGGTTGCGGTAGGAGTCCCAGTCCCGGTCAGTGTAGCGGCGGGTGGAGATGCCGTTGATGATAAGTTCGCCGCTGTCGTAGCGGTCAAGGCCGCCGATGATGTTGAGCAGGGTGGTCTTGCCCGAGCCGCTGGGGCCGAGGATGGCGACAAATTCACTGTCGCGGAGGTTGAGGCTGACCCCGTTGAGCGCTGCCTGTGTCAGATCGCCGGTGGTGTATTTCTTTTCGATGTTGATAAGCTGAAGCATTGGCCTGCCTTTCCGGCAGCAGGACGGGGAGCGTCTGCGGCCTATTCCGCCCGGCGTCTGTGGACGGAGCGGGAAAACGTAGTATCTGTATGATTTTATCAGAATAATGTGAACAAAGTATGTCGTAACGGGTGCCAAGTTCTGTGATTTCTGCCGAAGGATGGAAATGCGCCGCGCCCGGAGCAGAAAAGCGTTGAAATGCGGAAAATGAGCCGGAAATCTCTTGATTTTTGGCCTTGTGGATGGTATCCTTGGTATAGCGTTGAATTTTAAACTTGAATTTCGTCATGGTTCGACGAAATATGACGCAAAGTAAAAGTTGAATCTGCTTTTTGCCCTTTCTACAATATTATATTAGGAGAATGTGTAAAAATTTGTCCGGCGGAAGAATAGGCCGGACAGACGGGGCAAGGAGGAAGCAGAATGGAACAAAATGTCCCATTGGTCAGAAGATTTTCGAAGCTGGAGCCATATCAGGAGGCATATACTCTCGTCTGCTCTCTGGAGCCGACAGGGCCGGGCTGCTGGCTGAGCGTGAGCCGGACGATGGCAAGGGACGGCTCGGCGGACGCCGCCCGTGCATGGGTCCCGGCCCCACAGGAAGAATGTGCGCGGCTGCTGCGATTTTTATACGAGAATTCCGTCCAGCCGGAGCTGTGGCGGGATGCCATTTCCAACTGGTATCCACAGACAGCGGCGGCAGAAGTCCTGCGGGAAGGGGGCGCGTCGTGTGAGCTTTGAGGAACAACAGGAAGCTGTCTGGCGCGTCGCTCTGGCCAGCTATGACCCGCGGGAGATGCGGGTCTGGATGCGCTATCTTGAGGAGTGCAACCCGGCTATCCGCTGCACCGGCTACCGCACCAGCCAGACGCTGCTGCGTCGGCTCGAGCAGGGCGATGTGGATGTTCTTGTGCTGGGCGGCAGGCTCGAGGATGTGGACAGCATCCAGTTCCTGCCCCGGCTGCGGGGTCTGGCCCGCAAGCCTCTGGTGCTTCTGCGGGACGACGGACGGAATGAGAAGGCCGCCGTGGAGAGCCTGAGTCAGGAGGATGCATGTTACCTCATCCGTCAGGCCACACTGGAGGATATGCTGCGGGAGCTGCGTGCCCCGGCCCACAGCCCGGCGGAGAGTCTGGAAAAGCGCTGCGAGCGCATCTACCGCAGCTGGGGCCTGAACACCAGCGACGCCAACAAGCGCTACCTGACCGGTGCCGTCCGGGTGATGATGGCTTCCGACCACCGTCTGGCCATCCGTAAGGAGATCCTCGGGGCGGTGGCGCAGGAGCATCACCTGACCATCGCGGCGGTGGACAGTGCGCTCCGGCGGCTGCTGGATACGCTGGACGCGACCGGCACGCAGGCATGGCTGGATTTTCGGAAAGAGTATGGCCTGGAGCGCAAGCGGGTGACCATCGGCCGCCTGATCTATGCGCTGGAAAGTAAACTGAGTCAGCAGGAAGGCTGACCACACGACGCGGAGGTAGAGCAGAATGCGCAGGCGAAACGATGGAGCAGGCAGCTCCCCCCAAGGGGAGTTTGAGGATGTGTGCTTTCATGCCCTCAGCATCATCGACCAAAACCGGGAATATCTTCAGATGCATCTGCTGGCGTCGGCCGATCTGCCCACCCGGCAGGCGCTTTCGGACATCCAGATAGAGTCTGCCCGGGTGAGCCGCACCGTACACAACGCCATGCTGCTCTATCGGCTGGAAAATGGAGAGCCGTGCGAACTGCAGCCCTTCGATGTGAGCGAGTTGCTGGAAAAGGCAGAACGGATGGCCCCGGACATCGAGAAGTCCTTGGAGATCCAGCTCATGACCGAGCGGGAGGGCGCCGGGCACTGCGTCGTCATGGGAGCACCCGACGAGGCAGAGCAGCTGCTGCTCCACCTCATCTCCAACGCCCTGTGCGCCTGCGACCCGGGCGGAAGGGTCTGGGTGAGCCTGAAGCAGAAAAAGACCGGTGCTGTGCTCCGGGTGGAGGATGACGGCTGCGGCCTGATGGAAGAAGACCCCATCGAGAACAACCGGCGCTTCCTCAGCGGCGTAAAGCTGGGCCTGCGCATTTGCAGGCTCATCTGCCGCCGCGCCGGCTGGAAGCTGACCCTGACCGCCCGCCCCGGCGGCGGCACCCGGGCGCAGGTGGCTTTCCCGCTGGCCTCCGGCGAGGCCATCCCGCCGGAGCTGGTGCTGCACTCCGGTGAGGGAGAGGCCATCCGGGCGGCGCGATTCGCCAGCCGGGCAGCGCAGGAGATCCTCCTGCTGCGGAGATACTGAACGAAAAAAGGCATCTGTACTGCTGCCGGTAGGGCAGAGGACAGATGCCTTTTGCGTTGTGCGGGAGAGTGGGAGGGGAACGCTGCAAAATTGACGGACGGTAAAGAATCTTAGCAGAAACGGCGAAAAATCCCCAGAAAAGTTTGCAGATTTAACAAAATGTTTAACTTTAGAAGAAGAATTTACTGTTTTTAAGGTGTAAAATAATCCCGAATGATTGATTGTCGGACGGATTTGGACTATAATATCTGTGTATGCGGGTCAAGTATTTGATTCGTTAGCAAACAACTTCTGCCCGGGCAGGAACGCTTTGCGCGCAGAGGGAGAGTGCATTGTCCTTCAGGAGGAAAAACAACTGTGAGAGTAGGTCTTGACATCGGCAGCACTACCATCAAGTGCGTGGTGCTGGATGAAAACGATACCCTTTTATATTCGACATATGAGCGCCACTACAGCCATATTCTGGAGAAGGCGCAGGAGCTGCTGCGCCGCATCGACGCAGAGCAGCTGCACGGCCGGAAAGCGCTGCTCAGCATCTCCGGCTCGGCAGGCATGGGTCTGGCCGACAGCTGCGGCGTGCCCTTCGTGCAGGAGGTGTTCTCCACCCGGGTGGCGGTCAAAAAGTTCGTCCCGGCGACGGACTGCGTCATCGAGCTGGGCGGTGAGGATGCGAAGATCCTGTTCCTGACCAACGGCACCGAAGTCCGGATGAACGGAAGCTGTGCCGGCGGTACGGGTGCTTTTATCGACCAGATGGCGACCCTGCTCAAGATGAGCGCAGATGAGATGAACAAGGCGGCGGAACAGGCCACCCGTACATACACCATCGCCTCCCGCTGCGGCGTCTTTGCCAAGAGCGACGTGCAGCCCCTCATCAATCAGGGCGCGAGGACCGAGGACGTCGCCGCCAGCATCTACAAGGCCGTGGTCAACCAGACCATCGCCGGTCTGGCGCAGGGCCGACCCATTCAGGGCAACATCCTCTATCTGGGCGGGCCTCTGACCTTCAGCACCGTGCTGCGCAAGAGCTTCGATGAGGCACTGGGCGTCACCGGCACCTGCCCCGAGCATAGCCTGCTCTATGTCGCGCTGGGCGCTGCCCTCTACGCCGACAAGGAGTTCGTCCTGTCAGACGTGGCCGCCGCGCTGGACGAGTACGCCGCTACGGCCACCTATGCCAGCGAGCCGCCGCTGTTCGCCAGCAAGGAGGAGTATGAGGCTTTCCACGCCCGCCATATGTCCCACAGCGTGCCCCGGGTGGCATTCAGCGCCCAGTGCGGCCCGGTGCACATCGGCATCGACTCCGGCTCGACGACCGTCAAGCTGGTGGTCGTGGACGAGCAGAGTCAGATCCTCTACACCAACTATCAGCCCAACCTCGGCAACCCGCTGCCCCTCATCCGGGAGCAGCTGCTGAAGCTCTATAAAGAGCACTCCGGCCTCAAGGTGGCCAGCGTGACCACCACCGGCTACGGCGAAGAGCTGGTGAAGAACGCATTCCGCTGCGACTTCGGCCTCGTGGAGACGGTGGCCCACTTCACGGCGGCGAAATACTTCATGCCGGACGTGGATTTCATCATCGACATCGGCGGTCAGGACATGAAGTGCTTCAAGATCGAGGACGGTGCCATCAGCAACATCTTCCTGAACGAGGCGTGCTCCTCCGGCTGCGGCAGCTTTTTGCAGACCTTTGCGCAGGCGCTGGGCTACGACGTCAAGGAGTTTGCGGCCCTCGGCCTCTTTGCCGACCGTCCTGTGGATCTCGGCAGCCGCTGCACCGTGTTCATGAACAGCTCGGTCAAGCAGGCCCAGAAGGATGGCGCATCCATCGAGAACATCTCGGCGGGCCTGTCCATCAGCGTCGTCAAGAATGCCCTGTATAAGGTCATCCGCGCCTCCAGCCCCGAGGAGCTGGGCCGGAAGATCGTCGTGCAGGGCGGCACCTTCTACAACGAAGCCGTCCTCCGTGCCTTCGAAAAGGAGATGGGCGTCGAGGTCATCCGCCCCGACATCGCCGGCCTGATGGGCGCTTACGGCGCGGCCCTCTTCGGCCTGCGCCAGTGCCGCAAGAACGGCCAGACCACCTCCGCCATGATGAGCGAGGAGGAGCTGGAAAGCTTCGACCAGAAGGTGGTCAGCGTCAAGTGCGGCGGCTGCGGCAACCACTGCCAGCTCACCGTCAACACCTTCGCCGACGGCCGCAAGTTCATCTCCGGCAACCGCTGCGATAAGCCCGTCACCGGTAAGAGCGAGGACAACAGCCTCAACCTCTACGCCTACAAGCAGCAGCTTCTGGCAGGCTATAAGCCTGTGCCCGGTAAGCGCGGCTCCATCGGCATCCCGCTCTGCCTGAATATGTACGAGCTGCTGCCCTTCTGGCACGCTTTCTGGACAAAGCTGGGCTTTGCCGTCCACACCAGCCCGGTGTCCAGCCGCGGCCTCTATCTGGCCGGTCAGGCCACCATCCCCAGTGACACCGCCTGTTTCCCGGCCAAGCTCAGCCACGGCCACATCAAGGCCCTGACCCAGATGCATCTGGATGCCATCTTCTACCCCTGCCTGACCTACAACATCGACGAGGGACTGGGCGACAACCACTACAACTGCCCCGTCGTGGCCTACTACCCTGAGGTGCTGGCCGGGAACTGCCCCGAGCTGGAGGGCCAGAAGTTCATCTACGACTACGTCGGCATCCACCGTCCGAAGGACTTCGTCCATAAGATGGCGAAGGAGATCCTGCCCAAGTATTTCGGCGGCATCTCCGAGAAGGAGGTGCAGGAGGCTGCCAACGCCGCCTACGCCGAGTACGAGGCCCATATGGCACAGATCCGGGTCAAGGGCAGCGAGATCATCGACGAAGCCCGCCGTCAGGGCAGGCGCATCATCGTGCTGGCCGGGCGTCCCTATCATGTGGACCCGGAGGTCAACCACGGCATCGACCACCTCATCACCCGCCACGGCGCGGCTGTCGTCACCGAGGACAGCATCTCCAACCGGGTGGAGAAGTTCCCCACCAGCGTGCTGAACCAGTGGACCTACCACAGCCGCCTCTATGCCGCCGCCAAGTACTGCACCACCCAGAAGGATATGGATCTTGTGCAGCTGGTGTCCTTCGGCTGCGGCGTGGACGCCATCACCACCGATGAGACCCGCGAGATCTTACAGGAGGGCGGCAAGCTCTACACCCAGCTCAAGATCGATGAGATCACCAATCTGGGCGCAGTCAATATCCGCCTGCGCAGCCTGTTCGCCGCGCTGGACGAGCGGGACGAAGATAGAAAATAACCTCTCCGTCACGCCTACGGCGTGCCACCTCTCCTATCGAGGAGAGGCCTTGGCATAACTTATAAGCTTTCCCTCTTCGCCAGAGGCTCCCCTCGCTAGGGGAGCTGTCGAGCGAATGCGAGACTGAGAGGTTTAACATAGGAGGAACCTATGGAATACAATTACCCTAAATTCACCCCGGAGATGAAGAAGACCCACACCATCCTCATCCCCAACATGGCCATTACCCAGTTCCGTCTGCTGGGATACGCCCTGCGCTACGACGGCTACAAGTGCGAGATACTGGGCAACTGCGGCAGCGCTGTGGCGCAGCTGGGCCTGAAATACGTCCACAACGACACCTGCTATCCGGCGCTGCTGGTCATCGGCCAGTTCCTCGATGCGCTGAACAGCGGCAAATATGACCTCGAGCATACGGCCCTGCTCATCACCCAGACGGGCGGCGGCTGCCGTGCCTCCAACTACATCCATCTGCTCCGCAAGGCGCTGGTCAAGGCAGGCTACCCCAATATCCCGGTGGCCAGCCTCAACTTCTCGGGCCTCGAGAAGGACAGCGGCTTCCAGATGACCCTGCCGCTGGCCCGTCGTGCCATCGCCAGCGTCTTCTACGGCGATATGCTCTGCGCCCTCCGCAATCAGGTGGCTCCCTACGAGAACGAGAAGGGCGCTGCCGACAGGATGGTAGACCTCTGGGTGGAGCGTCTGGGCCGGGTGCTGCTGGCGGGCAAGGGCTTCACCTCCCGCGAGATGAAGCACACCTTCCCCCTCATCGCCAAGGACTTCGCCTCCATCCCCGTCACCCGCGTGCCGAAGGTCAAGGTGGGCGTCGTGGGCGAGATCTACGTCAAGTACAGCCCGCTGGGCAACAACGATTTGCAGAAGTTCCTCGAAAGTCAGGACTGTGAGGTCAACTTCCCGGGCCTGATGGGCTTTGTGCAGTACTGCATCTTCAACATGGGCGAGGATCACGTCCTCTACGGCGGCAAGCTGGCCATGAAGATGGGCACCGACCAGCTGCTCAACTGGCTGGACAGCGTGGAGCGCTCCATGCTCAAAGCGGAATCGGAGGCCGGATTCTACGCCCCCGGCCCCTTCAAGGAGCTGGTGGAAAAGCCCGAGGGAGTCATCTCTCTGGGCGCGAAGATGGGCGAGGGCTGGCTGCTGACCGCCGAGATGATCGAGCTGGTGCAGGGCGGCTACGGCAATATCGTCTGCGCCCAGCCCTTCGGCTGCCTGCCGAACCACATCGTGGGTAAGGGCATGGTGAATAAGATCCGCGCCCTGTACCCCAGCGCCAACATCACCCCCATCGACTACGACCCCAGCGCTACCAAGGTCAATCAGGAGAACCGCATCAAGCTGATGCTGGCGGTGGCAAAGGAGCGTCTGAACGCCCCCGCTGCGCCGAAGCCCCTGACGGCTGAGGAGATCGCGGGCGGTGCGCCCAGCCTCTCCCACGTCTGAGAGGCGTCCCAAGCAAAAGAAAGAGCCGCTCTGTACTGCGAAAAACGGTACAGAGCGGCTTTTGTCATGCGCAGAGGCGCTTACAGCTTGTGATACTTGCGGTCCTCCTGCTCATAGGCAGGCTCGCAGGTGAGGTACATCCCCAGACGCTTGAGGGTGTCGGTGTCCACGCTGGACAGGATGACGGTGGAGTGCATATCGCAGCCCTTGAGCTTGGAGAGCTGCCGCAGCGCGATGGCGGCAGTCTCATTCTCGGCGGCAGAGCTGGACAGCGCGATGAGGATCTCATCGGTGTGCAGGCGGGGGTTGCGGCTGCCGAGGTAGTTGGTCTTGAGGGTCTGGATCGGCTCGATGGCACGGGCGGAGACGAGGTCGATCTCCTGATCGATGCCGGCCAGCTTCTTGAGGGCGTTCAGGAGGGCAGAGGAGGCCGCGCCCAGCAGGGGGCCGGTCTTGCCGGTGACGACGGTGCCGTCCGGCAGCTCGATGGCGGCGGCGGGCGCGCCGTCGGTGCGCTCGGCCACGGCATGGGCCTGCTTCTCCACCGGGCGCTCGCCGACGGCCAGACCGGCCTGATTCAGCAGCAGCTCCAGCTTGAACAGCTCGCCGTCCACGTTCTTGCCGGTCTTCTGGTCGCAGAGGGCCTTGAAGTAGCGGCGGACGATCTCGTTGCGGGATGCCTCGCGGCAGACCTCGTCGTCCACGATGCAGTTGCCTGCCATGTTCACGCCCATGTCGGTGGGAGACTTGTAGGGGCTTTTGCCTGCGATCAGCTCGAACATCGCATTGACCACCGGGAAGATCTCGATGTCGCGGTTGTAGTTGACGGTGGTGACGCCGTAGGCCTCCAGATGGAAGGGGTCGATCATGTTCACGTCGTTCAGGTCGGCGGTGGCGGCCTCATAGGCGAGGTTGACCGGGTGCTTGAGGGGCAGGTTCCAGATGGGGAAGGTCTCGAACTTGGCGTAGCCCGCCTTGATGCCCCGCTTGTGCTCATGGTAGAGCTGGGACAGGCAGGTGGCCATCTTGCCGCTGCCGGGGCCGGGGGCTGTGATGACGACGAGGGGGCGCTGGGTCTCGATGTAGTCGTTCTTGCCGTAGCCCTCGTCGCTGACGATGCGGGCCACATCGTTGGGGTAGCCCGGGATCTTGTAGTGGCGGAAGGTGCGCACGCCCACGCTGTTCAGCTTGTGCTCAAAGGCTTCGACTTCGGGGGCGGCGGTGTACATGGTCACGCAGACGCTGCCCACGAACAGGCCCATGCCCTGAAAAGCGTCGATGAGGCGGAGGACGTCGAGGTCGTAGGTGATGCCGTAGTCGCCGCGCACCTTGCTGCTGATGATGTCCTGTGCGCTGATGACGATGACGATCTCGGCCTGCTCCTTGAGCTGCAGCAGCATCTGCAGCTTGGAGTCCGGCTCAAAGCCCGGCAGCACGCGGGAGGCGTGGTAGTCGTCGAACAGCTTGCCGCCAAACTCGAGGTAGAGCTTGTTGTCGAACTGTGCGATGCGCTCCCGGATGTGCTGGGACTGCATCTGAAGATATTTCGCGTTGTCAAAGCCTATTTTCATGGAATGCTCCTCTTCCTGTTTTTACAACTTCAACTCCGGCACCCCGGTGGTGCGGCAGGCCGGAGAGTCACACAAACACTTTATAGTATAGCATACGAGGGACCCCGGCGCAATTATTTTTTGTGGGCTTCCATCTGTTCCAGCTGCTCCAGCTCCTCGATGTCCTCCTTGAGGAACATGAGGCAGAAGCTCACGCCCAGCAGCAGGCAGGACAGCCAGATTGCCCGGCCTGCCATGGGGAGCAGGGCCACGCTGCCGATGCCTGCACCCAGCGCGAACAGGAAGATGATGGCGAAGTAGTGCACCGCCTTGCCGAAGGCCTTGGCGTTGCCGCCCACCAGCCACGCACAGAGAGAGTCCATGCCGCTGCGCAGGTTGCCGATGCACATGGTGCTGGCGAAGGCGTAGCCGTTCACCTTGCGGAAGGCCTGCACCTGCATCGCGCAGGAGAAGGAGACGATGGAATTGGCCAGCAGGTTCAGCTCCTGCGGCAGAAAGCCCACGACGAAGAGCAGCAGGATCTCGAACAGCACCACCAGCTGACGCCAGTGGAGCCACTGCATCTCCCTCAGCTTGAGGCGGATGAACTCGGCAGCGAAGATGCCCAACGCAAAGGCGCACAGGGGGACCAGATACCGCAGGGCCTCGCCCCACTCGCCCGCAAAGGCATGGACCGACATCAGCACGATGTTGCCGGTCTGGGCGTTGGCAAAGACCTTGCCGCGGAAGAGATAAGTATAAACGTCCTGCAGACCGCCCGAGACGGAGAGAAAAAGGGCGGTGATGAAGGCTTCGGACATCTGTCCGTGAGGTTTGAGAGACGGCATAAAAGCTTCCTCCTTATATCTAGAATAACTCCATGCCATACTATAACGCAAAATTGGCGTTTTGTCAAAAACTGTGGGATATTTTTTATCAATAATGACGATTCCGGGCGGGTATCGCAGGAGGCACGATGCTTTGCAATGCGGCGCAGACTGTGGTATAATATCGCTAACGCGATATTATAAGTTTTATGCGCAGCGCCTCGCCGCTTGCTCCTGCGGAGCTGCGTGGCAACCGGCTTTGGATGCGCAATTATACCATTTCACTGCGTTCATGGTATAATACACAGAAAACAGCATTTGCAGGAGAAGGAGGGGCTGTCTGTATGCCCAACATCATCGAGATCACGGATTTCCACGCGCCGGAGCTGGACCCCTATGCCCGGCTGACCCAGAACCAGCTGCGCAATCGCCTCGAACCGGAGAAAGGCATCTTCATCGCCGAAAGCCCGAAGGTCATCGACCGGGCGCTGGACGCAGGCTATGAGCCGGTGTCCCTGCTGATGGAGCGCCGACAGATCACCGGCCCGGCGGCGGGCATCCTGAGCCGCTGCGGCGATGCGCCGGTGTACACCGCCGATCGGGAGCTGCTGGCGGCGCTGACCGGCTTTGAGCTGACCCGGGGCGTGCTCTGCGCATTCCGCCGTCCCGCGCCCCGCCCGGTGGAAGAGCTGTGCCGGGACGCCCGCCGGGTGGCGGTGCTGGAGGGCATCGTGGACTCCACCAATGTGGGGGCGATCTTCCGCTCGGCGGCGGCTCTGAACATGGACGCCGTCCTCATCAATCCCTCCTGCTGCGACCCGCTCTGCCGCCGCGCTGTCCGGGTCAGCATGGGCACGGTGTTTCAGGTGCCTTGGGGGCAGCTGGGCGACAGCCCGGCAGACTGGCCGGAGAAGGGGATGGACGTCCTCCACGCCCTCGGCTTCAAGACGGCGGCGATGGCCCTCAGCGACCGCTCGGTGAACATCGATGACGAGCAGCTGGCCAGAGAGCCGAAGCTTGCCATCGTGCTGGGTACCGAGGGCGACGGTCTGGCCGCCAGCACCATCGCGTCCTGCGACTATACCGTGAAGATCCCCATGTCCCACGGCGTCGATTCGCTGAACGTCGCCGCCGCCAGCGCCGTGGCGTTCTGGCAATTAGGCAAGCAGTAAAAAGTTATAAAGGAAAAGGCTGTTGCGGCAAAAGCAACAGCCTTTTTTGCTGGATCAAATCGTAGAAAGGAACCGCTCGAAGCCTGCGCGGCCTGCGGCGTCCATCTTGTAGACGCCGGCGTCCTCGAGCACCTGCGCGAAGACGTGGCCGACCTCGTCCTGTACGATGCTGTGGACGTTTTCGGCGTTCAGCTCCGGGTGACGGGCGAGGATGTCCATCGCCCACTCGGCGTGCTTCTGGATGCTCTCGCCGTACTCGGCGGCGGGAGTGCGGGCCGCGAGAGCGGTCTCCACATCAGCCATCTCTGCCTTCAGGCGGCTGGGCAGGACGGCGAGACCCATGACCTCGATGAGGCCGATGTTTTCTTTTTTGATATGGTGGAGCTTTGCGTGGGGGTGATAAACGCCCAGCGGATGCTCCGGCGTGGTGATGTTGTTGCGCAGCACCAGATCGAGCTGGAACCGGCCATCCCGCATCCGGGCGATGGGGGTAATGGTGTTGTGCGGCTCGCCGTCGGTCTCGGCGTAGACAAAGCAGCTCTCGTCGGTGTAGCCCCGCCATGCGGTCAGGATCTTGTCGGCCAGCTCCACGAGGCGCTCGTCATCGGCGCAGGTCAGCCGGATGCAGCTCATGGGCCAGTGGACGATGCCGGCCTCCACGTCCTCAAAGCCGGGGAAGACCCATGCCTTCTCGATGGGGGCTTTGGCCATGGCGAACTCGTAGTGGCCGCCCTGAAAGTGGTCATGGCTCAGGATGCTGCCGCCCACGATGGGCAGGTCGGCATTGCTGCCCACGAAGTAGTGGGGGAAGAGGGCCACGAAGTCCAGCAGCTTGCGGAAGGTGGCACGCTCGATCTTCATGGGGGTGTGCTGGCTGTTGAAGACGATGCAGTGCTCGTTGTAGTAGACGTAGGGGCTGTACTGGAAATTCCACGCGCTGTCGTTGATGGTCAGCGGGATGATGCGGTGGTTCTCGCGGGCGGGATGGTTCAGCCGGCCCGCATAGCCCTCGTTCTCCACGCAGAGCTGGCACTTGGGGTAGGCGCTCTGGGGGGCGAGCTTTGCCGCCGCGATGGCCTTGGGGTCCTTTTCGGGCTTCGAGAGGTTGATGGTGATGTCAAGGTCGCCGTAAGGGGTCTTGGTGACCCACTTGAGGTCCCGCTTGATGCGGTAGCGGCGGATGTAGTCGGTGTCCTGACTGAACTGGTAGAACCAGTCGGTGGCGGCCTGCGGGCCGTCCGTCTCATACCGCTCCTCAAAGTTGGCCCGCACGATGCTGGGGCGGGGAGTCAGCACGCCCATGAGCTTGGTGTCGAAGAGGTCGCGGGCCGTGGGGCTGTCGTCGCAGACACCCCGGGCCACGGCATCGTCCACCAGCGCCTTCAGGATGCTCTCGAGGTCGGCGTAGCAGACCTCACCCTCCGGCTCGGTGAAGCTGTCGAGCTGCATGGTCATGAGGAGCTGGTTGCGGATGTAGATCTCGTCGTCGGGCAGGATAAGCCCGGTGTCCAGACCATAGTTGACGAGCTGCTGGATGGCGGTGGAGATCACAGGACAGCGCCTCCCTCCGGACGGATGGAGAGGACGTGGCAGCGGCCCTCGCCGAGGATGGCTTCCATGCCGGCCTTGAACTCGGCCAGCATCTCGACGGGCACAAAGGCCTGCACCGTACCGGCGAAGCCGCCGCCGTGGACGCGGACTGCACCCTTGCCGCCCAGCAGATGCTTTGCGGCGGCGATGGTGACGCCCACCTCCTGATGCTCCTTGTAGCCTGCGGGGATGACGTTCTGCAGGTACTCCCAGCTGCTGCGGCCCGACTCGTTCACGAGGCGGAGGAAGGTGTCGAAGTCGTCGTCGCGGAGAGCAGCCACCTGCTTTGCCACCCGGTCGTTGTCGGCGTAGATATGGAAGGCGCGGAGGACGGCCCGGTCGCCGCACTGTCTGCGGCATTCGGGCAGCTTTGCGAGGAAGGTCTCGAAGGGTACGTCCCGCAGCACCTCGCCGCCGCAGACAGCGGCCACGGCGCGGCACTCGGCGGGGATGGCGGCGTACTCATCGGTCAGGTCGGCGTGGTCTGCGCCGGAGTCGAGGATGCAGAGGGCAAGGCCCGCCTTAGAGAAGTCTACGGCCACCGGCTCGACGACCGGCTTGGCGGGGCTGGCGAAGTCGATGGTGATGATGTTGCCCACGCTGGAGGCCATCTGGTCCATCAGGCCGCAGGGCTTGCCGAAGTAGACGTTCTCGGCCCACTGGCCGATCTGGGCGATGGCGATGGGGGAGACCTTCTCGGCCATGAAGCAGTCGTTCAGGATGACGCCGATGAGGACCTCGAAGGCGGCAGAAGAGGAGACGCCGCTGCCCTTGGGCACGTTGGAGGAGATGTAGACATCCAGACCGGTGAGCATTGCGCCCCGCTGGGTGAAGGCGGCGCACTCGCCGCGCAGCAGGGAGGCGGTGGTGTTCTCCTCCTCCTTGCGGGCCTCGAGGTCGTCGAGGTCGATGATGCACAGGTCGTAGCCCTCGCTCTGGACCCGGAGCTGGCCCTTGTCGTTGGGGGCGGCGGCAGCGATCATGTCGATGTTCACGCTGCCGGCCAGCACACGGCCATGCTGGTGGTCGGTGTGGTTGCCGCCGATCTCGGTGCGGCCGGGGGCGCTGTAAAGACCGGCCTCGGCGTGGGGGCCGAAGGTCTTTTCCAGACCGTCCAGCACGGCGGCGTAGCGGGCGGCCTCGGAGGCCGTCTCGGCGGGTGCGCAGCAATACAGGGAGGCGAGGCGCGCGGCGTGGGTGCCGCCGGACAGCTCCTGCTTCCATACGGGAATGGACTTCATCATGGAATCTTCCTCCTGACAGATACGTTTTACTTTCTGGATGGTGCGGGAAACACCCGCTTCTATCCCTATAGTAAAGGATTTGCCCCCAAAAAACCATGTCTTATTGTTGCATCTGAATGAAAAGTTGCAAAAAAGCCCTGCTGGGGCTGCCCGACGGGGGAGCGGAGCGAAGCTCCGGGATAAAATGCAACTGAGACAAAAGTTTTTTCGAAACCGAAAAAGCATTGTGTAACTGCACAAAAACCTCTGCCCGCTGCGTCCCGACGGAGGCGGAGGAATGATATGGAGAAAAAATAAAGGCCGCGTTCCGTCGGCAGGGCGGAACACGGCACTTCGATGAAAGGATAGTAAGGGAAGAGAGTATGATGTCGGGCGGAGAGCAAGGGAGCAAAGCCCTCCGGCCGGAAACGCATTACTGCATCAGGCTGCACACAGCCTCGGCATAGGCGGCGGGATCATCCACGGGCAGGCCCTCGATGAGCTGTGCCTGTGCGTAGAGCAGGGCGCTGTACTTCTTGAGCTTGTCGGTATCGCCGGCCTCCTGTGCGGCTTTCAGCACAGCAAAGACGGGGTGGTTGACGTTCAGCTCCAGAACTTTGTCGCTCTTGACGCCCTCGCTGCCGGGCTGCTTGGAGAGGACTTTCTCCATCTCGATGGACAGCGGGCCGTCGGCAGACAGGCAGACGGGGTGATCCTTCAGGCGGGTGGAGACCTTGACCTCCTTGACCTTGCCGTCCAGAGCGTCCTTCATGGCGTCGAACAGGGCCTTGTTGGCGGTGTTGGTCTCCTCGGCGGCCTTCTTCTCGTCCTCGGTCTCGAGGCCGAGGTCGCCGCTGTTGACATTCTTGAACTCCACGGTGCCGTCTTTGCCCTCGGCATCCTTGCGGGGATAGGTGCGCATGATCTGCAGGCAGAACTCGTCCACATCCTCGGTCAGCAGCAGGACATCATAGCCCTTGTCCATGACCAGCTCGGCGGCGGGCAGCTTGGCCAGACGGTCGGTGGAGTCGCCGGCGGCGAAGTAGATGTACTTCTGCTCGGCGGGCATCTTCTCGACGTACTCCTGCAGCGTGACCATCTTCTGCTCCTTGGCAGACCAGAACAGCAGCAGGTCGCGCAGAAGCTCGGCGTGCATCCCGTAGTCGGAGTAAGCGCCGAACTTCAGCTGACGGCCAAACTCCTTCCAGAAGCTCTCGTATTTTTCGCGGTCGTTGGCCAGCATGGCGTGCAGCTCGTTCTTGATCTTCTTTTCCAGCGCGTTGTGGATGAGCTTGAGCTGGCTGTCCTTCTGCAGCATCTCGCGGCTGATGTTCAGGCTCAGGTCCTGACTGTCCACGATGCCCTTGACGAAGCTGAAGTAGTCGGGCAGCAGGTCGCCGCACTTCTCCATGATGAGGATGCCGGAGGCGTAGAGGGCCAGACCCTTCTCGTAGTCCTTGGTGTAGAAGTCGTAGGGGCGGTGGCTGGGCACGAAGAGCAGGGCGTTGTAGTTCGCGGTGCCCTCGGTGCGGCTGACGATGACCCGGGCGGGGTCGGCGTAGTCGTTGAACTTATCCTTATAGAAGCTGGCGTACTCCTCGTCGGTGACTTCACTCTTCTGCTTCTTCCAGATGGGTACCATGCTGTTCAGGGTCTCCAGCTCGGTGTAAGTCTCCCACTCGGGCTTGTAGTCCTCGGGCTTGGGGTCGGGTTCGGGCTTCTGACGGCTCTTCTCCCGCTCCATCTGGATGGGGTAGCGGACATAGTCGCTGTACTTCTTGACGATGGCCACGATGCCATACTCGTCGAGGAAGTTGTCGTAGTGGTCGGTCTCGGTGTCGGGCTTGATGTGGAGGATGATGTCGGTGCCCGCCGTCTCCTTCTGGGCAGGCTCCAGCTCATAGCCGTCCGCACCGCTGGACTCCCACTGCCATGCCTCGTCGGAGCCGTAGGCCTTGGAGATGACCGTCACCTTGTCGGCCACCATGAAGGCGGAGTAGAAGCCGACGCCGAACTGGCCGATGATGTCGATGTTCTCGTCCTTGTTGTCCTTCTTGAAGTCGAGGGAGCCGGAGTGGGCGATGGTGCCGAGGTTCTGCTCCAGCTCCTCCTTCGTCATGCCGATGCCGTTATCGGAGATGGTAAGGGTGCGGCTGTCCTTGTCGCGGGTGAGCAGGATGCGGAAATCGCCTTTGTTCATGCCGACGGAGGGGTCGGTCAGGCTCTTATAATACAGCTTGTCGATGGCGTCCGAAGCGTTGGAGATCAGCTCCCGCAGGAAGATCTCCTTGTTGGTGTAGATGGAGTTGATCATCATGTCCATCAGCTTTTTGCTTTCGGCCTGAAATTCTTTTTTCGCCATAATACAAAACCTCTTTTTATCAGATTCAATGCCAGCACCCGGAGCGGTTGACTGCTCACAAGGACTTAGCACTCATAACTTTCGAGTGCTAATATACACCGGCGGGAAATAAAAATCAAGGGCTTTCATAAAAAGTTCAAAAAACTTTCCCGGCGGGGCGGCGTTTGGCTTTACTTTGCCCTGCCGAAGCCGTATAATGGGCCGGAGTGATCTGTATAAAAAAGGAGGAAAACGGAACGATGCAGCAGATACAGCTGGAACTTGAGGGCGGCGGGACACTGACCGTCTGCCTGCGGGCGTCGCTGGACGCCATGCCCACGGTGAAGCAGCGGCCTCTGGTGCTGGTGGTGCCCGGCGGGGGATACAGCCACGTCAGCCCCCGGGAGGGCGACCCGGTGGCCCTGCAGTTCGCGGCGGCAGGCTATCACACTGCCGTGCTGACCTACAGCGTGGGGGAGGAGGCGCGGGACTACCGGCCTCTCCGCCAGCTCAGCGAGGCGCTGGGGCTGCTGCGGCAGCACGCGGAGGAATGGCATATCCTGCCGGATAAAATAGCGGTCTGCGGCTTCTCGGCGGGCGGGCATCTGGCCCTGTCCGGCGCAGTGCTGGACATCCCGGGCGAGATGGCCCAGCAGAGGCCCGACGCGGTCATTCTGGGCTACCCGGTCATCACGGCGGGGGAGTATGCCCACCGGGGCAGCTTCGTCCAGCTGGCGGGCAGTGAGGACGCCGCCGCACAGAGAGCCTTCGGCCTGGAGGATAAGATCACGCCCGACACACCGCCGGTCTTCGTCTGGCATACCATGGAGGACAGGACCGTCCCGGTGGAGAACACGCTGCTGCTGCTCTCGGCCCTGCGGCGGGCGGGCGTGGCCTGCGAGGCGCATCTCTTTGAGCAGGGGGTCCACGGCACCAGCATCAGCACCGCTGAGGTGGACGCCGCCGACCGGCACCGCGCCCACTGGGTGACGCTCTGCCTCGAGTGGCTGGGGCGGACGTTCGGGTTCGACCTGCGGTGAATTGGACATTCCTACAAAAAATTCATAATTTTATGGTTGACCTGCCCAAGATTTAAGGGTATACTGGTCAGCGGAAACAAACGAGGAAGAAGGAAACGTACATGGAAAAGAAGATCTCGGTCAAAGACCTGCTGATGCAGGCATTCCTGACGGGCTGGGAGCTGTCCGACAAGAGCATCTCGCAGGACGAGTACCTCCAGAGCGCCATTCAGGTCATCGAAGTGCTGCAGGTGGAGCCGGAAAATATCTACGCCGAAGAGGGCCTCGGCCTGACCGACGGCGACGAGGTGGACCATCTGGACGACCTGCTCCGCGCCGACGGCCAGTGGCTCTATTACGGTGTGGAGGCGGAGAATTTCTTCCTCATCCAGTGGTATCCGGACGAGGCCTCCGCCAAGGCCAAGCTGGCGCAGCTCGAAGAGCTGGGCGACGGCAAGCAGTACCTCGTGGACCTGAACCTCCGGCGCTCGAACCCCACCGAGGCCGAGAACTTCGGAAATTCGAACCCGGTGCAGCTGAGAAGTTGACCTCGGCGAAAGCCTCTCCCCTTGGGAGAGGTGGCACCGTAGGTGACGGAGAGGGCAAGCCTGTTGCCCGAGAGCCGCCGTGCAGCGATAAGCTGTCTCTTTGTCAGAGCGATATTATCACCGCGTCAACACGACTCTCTGCCAGCGTCCTTGCCCTCTCAGGCGCTTCGCGCCAGCTCTCCCAAGGGGAGAGCCTTTTATGATGGAAAGAAAGGAAACTTTTCAATGCAGCTTTCTGATCTGGAGCGCCAGCGCCTTTCCGCCATCCTGATGCGATACGACCAGCACCCTGAGGTGCAGCGGATGCGGGAGTTTATCCAGCACGGCGATGTGACCACCTACCAGCACTGCAAGAACGTGGTGCTGGTGAGCTTCTGGCTCAACCGCCGCTTCCATCTGGGTGCGGACGAGACATCGCTGGCCGTGGGGGCCTTCCTCCACGACTTCTACCTCTACGACTGGCACAAGCGCAGCTCCTTCCACGGCCTGCGCCGTCTGTTCGAGATGCATGGCTTCGCTCACCCCGGCTCTGCCTGCGTCAACGCAGAGCGCTGCTTCGCCATCACCAAGAAGGAGCAGAACATCATCTCGAGCCATATGTGGCCCCTGACCTTCCGCCATGTGCCCACCTGCCGGGAGGCCATCATCGTCTGTCTGGCCGACAAATACTGCGCCGTGCTGGAGAGTATGTTCCAGCGCACCCGCGTGGCCGATGCCGACGCAGGGGAGAATGAGTGGTAAAGGGCTTGTTCCATACAAAAAGAGCTGCTGTACGTTATATACAGCAGCTCTTTTCTTATAGCTTCTTATACCCCGCAGGCTCATCGGCTCTGGCGCGGCGCTCCATCAGGTAGGTGTCCAGCCAGCGGCCATGACAGTCCCGGGCGATCCGCTCCCGCCGCCCCACAACCCGGAACCCGCACTTGGTGTGGAGGCCGAGGCTGGCGGTGTTGTCCTGCAGGACCGTGGAGTGGAGCGTCCAGTAGCCCTCCTGCTCCGACGCCTCACAGAGGGCCGTCAGCAGCCGGGAGCCGAGGCCTCGGCCCCGGAACTTCTCGCCGACGTAGATGCTCACCTCGGCCACGCCCCGGTAGCACCAGCGGGGGTCGATGCGGCGCAGCGCGGCCCAGCCCGCCAGCTCGCCGCCGTCCAGAATGACGAGGCGGCATTCCTTGATGTGGAAGGCGTCCCACGCCGTGTAGGGCGGGCAGGTGGTCTGGAAGGTGGCGTGCTCGGTGGCGATGCCCTCCAAGTAGATCTCGGACACAGCGGCCCAGTCCTCCGGCGTCATCGGCCGGACAGTGATATTGCTCATGATACGTTTCCCCGGCAGAGCGCCCCAATGCGCCCTGCACCATTCCTCTTATCCCAGTTTATCCCAGTATAGCAGATGCGGCCCGTCTGTGCAATGACTTCTCACTCCAGCCCCGGCAGGGTGTCCAGCACCGGGATGCCAAGCCCCTGCAGAAAGGCCCTCTTCTCCTCGATGAGAGGGACGACGTCCAGCTCCGAGGGGGCGTGGGCGTCGCAGCCCACGATGGCCCTGACCGGATACTCCGCCGCGATGCGCCAGAACTCGTCCCGGGTGTAGCCCAGCGAGCCGTCGGGGCGGCGCTGAAGCGTCAGGCCCGCCATGTTGTACTCGAGGGGAATGTCCAGCCGCGCCGCTGCGGCACAGACCTCCCGGCAGGCTTTCTCGGCCTCGGCGTCGAAGGCCGTCATCCGGTTCAAAAAGAGGTCGGGGTGGGCCAGATACCGGTACAGCCCCGTTTCCAGCGCCCGTTCCACCTGCTCGGCGTACCGTCTGCCGTGGGCCGGGGAGGCGCTGCCGCCGAAGCGCCGGGCCTTGGCGTCCTGCTCGTCGGTGGTGTCGTAGTGACAGCCGAGGATGAGGTACTCGATGCCCAGCCGCTCGGTCTCCTCCTTCAGCCAGCCCAGATAGGCCGGGAAATACTCGGCCTCGAGGCCGATGTGGAGATGGAGCTGGTCGGCGTACTTCTCCCGCAGGCTTCGCAGCGTCAGGACATAGTCGTCCAGTTGGGCGGGCAGCATCCGGATATGGCTGACGAAGCCGGGCGTGGCGTAGGCCCATGGGGTGTGGTCGGAAAAGCCCAGCACCTTGTAGCCGCAGCGCAGGGCCGTGAGGATGTACTCCTCCTCGGTGCCCTCGGCGTGGCCGCAGCGGGTGGTGTGGGTGTGGTAATTGGTCAGCATGGAAAAAAGCCCCTCCCGGGCAGAAATCTTTTTGACAATCATCACGGTTGTGATACAATAGAGAAAATACCCGTTCGGGGCAGGAACTATTATAGACCTCTTTGCCGCAAAATGCAATTCGGCTGCTCCGAAAAAAGGAGACAAGAAGATGGATTGGAAACGACTCACTGCTTCTGCGCTGATGCTCGGCCTCCTCGCTCTCCCGGCCTCTGCGGCCAGCATCACGCCCCAGACCACCATGAAAGAGATCCGCGACGACCCCGACATCCGGGCCAGCGGCCTCTACACCTATACCTATGTATGGGAGCGGGACTGCGAAAAGCTCTCCACCAGCCGGGACGATGAGACGCTGGCCGAGGTGGTGGACGACACATCGGCGGAGGCCTGCGCGGCGGGGCTGAACTATCTGGCGCAGGTGTACCACGACGGGGTGCAGGTGACGTACCCGCTCTATTCGGAGGAGGAGATCGCCGCCATGCCCTCCCGCGCCCACGCGGAGCTGTATTACTGCCCCGCAGAGCAGCCGGGGGCGAAGTTCGCCATCGTGCTGTCGGGCAACTCGCTCTACTACAGCGGCGAGCTGCGGGGCGGCGTGTCCACGGCGTGGGAGCTGCACCAGCAGGGGTACGCTGTCTTCTCCCTGCGCTACCGCATCGGCCTCGAGGCCGGGGACGACGCCCCGATGGAAGACCTTGCCCGGGCCATCCGCCTCGTGCTGGCGAACGCAGACACCTTCGGCGTCTCCACCGAGGATTACGCCCTGCTGGGCTACTCCTCCGGCGGGCAGATCGCGGGCGTCTTCGGCAATGAGGAAAAGGGCTGGGGCCGCTACGGCGTCCCGAAGCCCGGCGCACTGCTGCTGGCCTACCCCATCAACAACTTTCTGGGGGCAAAGCCCGCCTACCATCTCCTGATGGACACCGACCGGCTGGAAAGGCGCTACTACTCCTACACGGTCTCGAAGCTGGTGACGCCGGACTACCCGCCCACCTTCCTGTGGTATGGCCGGAACGACAAGATGCTCATGGCCTTCGTCTACCCGCTGCAGGGGCCGGCCCTTGCCAAGGCCCTGCGGGACAACGGCGTGCCCAACCGGGTGCAGGCCTACGACGACGCCAAGCATGGCGTCGGCATCGGCGTGGGCACCGACGCGGAGGGCTGGGTAGCCGATGCCGCCGCATTCTGGAAGAGCGTTTCGGAAGAATAAAGAAAAGAGGGAAAGGATATGTACGATTTGAATGAATGCATCCGCAGCCTGAACGTGGGCCTGCCCGACGACATCGCCCGGCTGAAGGCAGCCGGATACTACAAGGAGGCCATCGCCCGCATCGACCGGCTGCTGGCCGAGGACTGGGCGAAGACCCAGAACAGCCCCGCCACCAACGGCAGCGCTGCGCCGGAGGGATACGTTCCGCCCGAGAACCCCACGCCCCACGGCGTGGACGCCCTGCGGGAGGCGCTGACCGTCCAGAAGGAGATCATGCGCCGTCTGCCCGGGGAATACTGCTGGACGGAGGCCGAGGCCATCGCCCGGATGCAGGAGCGGGTGAAAGGGTTCACGGCGGAGGAGTTCCGCGCCCTCGACTGGGAGGGCCGGATGGACTGGCGGTTCGTGGAGGGAGAAAAGCGGTATCAGGAGCGGTTCGCCGAGACCCTGCTGGCCACCCACGCCGACCTCGCCGCCCGGAAAAAGACCCCGGACGCCCCCAGCAATAAGAACGAGGAGCGTCACCGCCTCTGCGAAAAGATGATGCAGGAGGGGAGCGCCAGCGCCGACATCACCCTCCGCACCAGCATCCGGATGTCGGACGAGGCCTTCGCCGCCGCGCTGGAAAAGGCGAGAGCCGAGGGCCGGGATACCGTCCATGTCCGGGCGTGGCTGGCCCTGCCTGCCGCCTGCCCGTCCCAGAGCCATATCACGCTGGACGCCTTCACCGAGACGCCCGGCCATATCGCCGCCGAGGACGCGCCCCAGCGCACCGTGTACTGGGAGGCCGACCTTGCCGAGAACCGCACCTTCGGCGCGGAGTACAGCTACCGCGAAACGGCGGTCTACGCCGACCCGCTCTCCTTCACGCCCGACCCGGAGCAGCCGGACTTCTACACCGGCGAGGAAGCGCCCCACATCGTCTTTACGCCCTATCTGCGGGCGTTGGCGGCCCAGCTCACCGAGGGCGTCACCAGCCCGGCGGAGAAGGCGAAGCGCATCTACGATTACGTCACCCTGAACGTCCGGTATCACTTCCAGCCCTCTTATTTCGTCCATGAGTCCATCGCCGAGAACTGCGCCCGCAGCCGCCGGGGCGACTGCGGCATCATGGCCCTCACCTTCATCACCCTCTGCCGCATCGCGGGCATCCCGGCCCGCTGGGAGAGCGGCCTTGCGGTGGCCCCGAGGGATGCAGGCTGCCACGACTGGGCACGGTTCTACATCGCGCCCAAGGGCTGGATGTACGCCGACTGCTCCTATGGTTCCTCCATGGCACGCCGGGGCGATGAGATGCTCCGCCGCCACTATTTCGGCAGTCTGGACACAGGCCGGATGGTGGCCAACAGCGCCTTCGAGGCCCCCTTCGACCCGCCGATGACGGGCTTCCGCAGCGACCCCTACGACAACCAGAGCGGGGAGATGGAGGCCGACGGCGTGGGCCTTGCCGGGGAGGAAAGGGTCACCACCAAAGAAGTTTTGAGATTTGAGGAAGTAAAGTAAATGGAATATCTTGCGTTCGTGTACACCCTGCTGCTCGTCGCCATCTGTCTGATGATGGCGGTGCTGCTGGCTCGCACCAGCCGCCTGCTGAAGGAGCCGAAGGACGACGAGGCCCTGAAGAGCTGGCTGGAACAGCAGCTTGCCGCACAGGCCAAGGACTTCAGCGCCCGGCAGGATGCCGTGGCCCAGCAGAACTACGCCGCCATCCGCAGCGTCAGCGAGACGCTCCAGACCGCCGTGCAGGGGATGAGCACCACGCTGGGGCAGGGGCAGGACAGCCAGCAGCGCATCCTTGAGCAGCGGCTGCGCAGCCTCGAGCAGGCCAACACCCAGCAGATGGAGCAGCTGCGTCAGGCCGTCACCCAGAGCATGGCGACGCTTCAGGCCGAGAACGCCCGCAAGCTGGATGAGATCCGCCACACGGTGGACGAGCAGCTTCAGGACGCCCTGCAGAAGCGGGTCACCGAGAGCTTCAAGGCCGTCAACCAGCAGCTCGAGCAGGTGTACAAGGGTCTGGGCGAGATGCAGTCCCTTGCCGCCGATGTGGGCGGCCTGAAGCAGGTGCTTTCGGGCGTCAAGACCCGCGGCATCCTCGGCGAGATCCAGCTGGGGGCCATCCTCGAGGAGATTCTGGCCCCCGAGCAGTACGACACCAATGTCGCCACCATCCCGGGCAGCACCCAGCGGGTGGAATACGCCATCAAGATGCCGGGCGCGGACGGCGGCAGCGTCTGGCTCCCCATCGACTCCAAGTTCCCCGGCGACACCTACGGCCACCTGCAGGACGCCTACGCCTCCGGCGACGCACAGGCCGTGGAGAACGCCCGCCACGCGCTGGAAATGGTCCTCCGCAGCGAGGCAAAGGACATCCGGGAAAAGTACGTCGAGCCGCCCTATACCACGGCCTTCGGCATCCTGTTCCTGCCCTTTGAGGGCCTGTATGCCGAAGTGGTGAACGCCGGGCTGCTGGAGGTCTTGCAGCGGGATTATCAGGTCAACGTGGCAGGCCCCAGCACCATGGCGGCCCTGCTGAACAGCTTACAGATGGGCTTCAAGACCCTCGCCATCCAGAAGCGCTCGGGCGAGGTGTGGCAGCTGCTGGGCGCAGTGAAGACCGAGTTCGACAAGTTCGGGCAGGGCCTCACCAAGATGCAGCAGCGCCTGCGCCAGACCGACGAGGAGCTGGACAAGCTCATCGGCGTCCGCAGCCGCGCCATCAGCCGGAAGCTGCGCAGCGTCCAGAGCCTCGATGAGGCCAGCGCCAGCGCCCTCCTCGAGATCGACGACATGAACGAGCTGCCGGGTGCGCTCTCCGAGACAGGCGGGGTATCTGACCAAGTTGGAAATTAACGGCGGTGCATCGCCGAAAATCGAACTTGGCCAAGGAGACCAACTTCGACGGAGGTGACCAAGTTGGAACTTGGCCAGCAAAGGCAAGTTGGCCAAACTGACCAAGTTCAAATATATAACATATATACGTTATTATATTGGAACTTGGTCTTATATTCCACAGGAGTAGAGCCTCGGCCTGCTGCCCGGCCTGATAAATAGTTGACGAAGGGGGCAGGCTGTGCTATACTAAGAAAGATTCTTGAAAAATACTGCCGACTGCGGTATGTCATACACAAAACAGCAGAGAGGAAATGTGCTTATGAGCGTAAAGAATATCAGCAGCGCCATCCTTGGCGTGGGTGTGGACGATACCACCATTGACCTGTTCGAGAGCCAGTACCCGGTGCCCACCGGCGTCAGCTACAACTCCTATATCATCCGGGACGAGAAGACCGCCATCCTCGACACGGTGGACGTACGTGCCACCGACGAGTGGATGGCAAACGTCACCGAGGCGCTGGCAGGGGAGAAGCCCGCCTACCTCGTCGTCCACCACATGGAGCCGGACCACGGCGCAAATGTGGCCCGCCTCGCTGCCCTCTACCCCGAGATGCAGGTGGTGGGCAACGCCAAGACCTTCCAGTATATGGAGCAGTTCTTCGGCCCGGAGGCCATCGCCAAGGAGCGCCGCGTCGTCGTGAAGGACGGCGAGAGCCTCTCGCTGGGCGCACACACCCTCACCTTCGTCTTTGCGCCGATGGTCCACTGGCCCGAGGTCATGGTGAGCTATGAGTCCACCGAGAAGGTCCTCTTCTCCGCCGACGGCTTCGGCCGCTTCGGCGCTGTGGCAAAGTTCGACGAGAAAGCCGACTGGGCCAGCGAGGCCCGCCGCTACTACCTGAACATCGTGGGCAAGTACGGCCCGCAGGTGCAGGCCCTGCTGAAAAAGGCCGCTGCGCTGGACATCGCCACCATCTGCCCGCTGCACGGCCCTGTCCTCACCGGCGACCTCAGCAAATACCTGAACTACTATGATCTGTGGTCCAGCTACAGGGCCGAGGAGCCGGAGAAGATCCTGGTAGCCAGCGCCTCCATCCACGGCCACACCCGCGCCGCCGCCCACACTCTGGCCGACAAGCTCCGGGCCAAGGGGGCGAAGGTGGTGGAGATCGACCTGACCCGGGTCGATGTCTCCTACGCCGTCACGGAGGCCTTCCGCTGCGGCAAGACCGTGCTGGCCTGCGCCACCTACGACGGCTTCCTCTTCCCGCCGATGGAGAACCTGCTGACCCACCTGAAGACCAAGGCCTTCCAGAGCCGCACCATCGCCCTGATGGAGAACGGCACTTGGGCACCCATGGCCGCAAAGCTCATGCGCGCCGAGCTGGAGGGCATGAAGAACATCACCGTCTGTGACACCGTCGTCACCCTCCGCTCTGCCTCCAACCCCGCCGCCGAGGCGCAGATGGATGCGCTGGCGGAGGAGCTGCTGGCGAAGTAAGTAAAAGATTGCGAACATGAGAAAATCCCCCACAAATGTGGGGGATTTTCTTGTTTTCTGTCAGCGTTTATGATACACTGGTGCTGCCGCTGGAAAGCGGCGGGGCACTGTACATACGGCAGGCGGTTTGGTCTCTCACTTCCGAAAGGAGGTGAGAAGATGCCGATTACTTTGACGTTCCATGTCTTTGGACTTACGTTCACGATTCGGATCAAAAAGTAAAACCGCCACCTCTGCCAAGGTGACGGTTTTCAAAAAGCCAAATCCTTAGAAAGAGGCCAAACCGTTTGTCACAGTGCCTTTTCTATGGATATTATAGCGCATTGCCGGGCGGCTGTCAAGGAACCCGGCAGTGCGTTTTTTATCAAGAAGTGCGCGGCTTTCTGCCAAGAGTCGCCACACAGCGATAAGCAGGCTCTTTGCCAGAGCGATACCATCGCTGCGCCCGCGCTTTGTGGTCAGCATCCTTGCCCTCTCAGTCATCGCTTTGCGATGCCACAGCCCGGGTTGCGGCACCCAGCGTCTGCTACGCTGTCGCTTGCATCCTGCTGGCCGCTGCCCCAACAGCTCCTCCCTGTTTCCGCCACTGGCGGCGGTCGTCGCCGTTGCCCCAGAGGGGGAGCCACTGGCGTGCCGGGCCACTTTTCGCTGGACGCATAAGGCCCGACAGGGCGCAAAAGAGCGGGCCTCGCTTACGGGGGCCGCGGCTTCTGGACAAGAGCACCTCGTCAAGCTGCTGTGAATCCAGACCGCAGGGCACTACTGTTTCCGGATAGAAGAAACTTTGCTCGTCCCGCGTGGGCCTGACCGGTACGCCAGTGCCTCTCCCCATGGGAGAGGTGTCACCAAAGGTGACGGAGAGGGCCTGCCTCTGCCAGCAAAAAAATCCCCCAGCAAAACGCAAGAAAAAAGCGGATATTCCTCGAAATCTGCCTGCGCCGCTTGCAAACCGGCCCGAAATGTGGTAAGATGATTCATGGTTATTTGATGACCACGACCTGAATACTCCAAACGCAGCGACGGAGAGAGTAGGCGGGCGCACCGCAGCAAAGAGAGAGGCTTCACCGGCTGAGAGGGCTTCCGTGCGGGCGCTGGCTGAAGTTCGCTCCCGAGCGGCTGGCCTGAACCTTGCAGTAGGGCCGGACGGTGCGCCCCGTTACGGCGTTTTGAGCGCCGCACGGCTCCCGAGTGGGCCGGGCGGAAACCGGGTGGTACCGCGGAGCTGTAAATTTTTGAAGCTTCGTCCCTTTTGCCGGGCCTTACGAGAGGCCCCGGCAGGGGACGGAGCTTTTTTGCTGTCCGCTGAACAACACGAATGAGAAGGAGAGAACATCCATGCAAGCAATGATCGACGAGCTGGCAAAGCAGGCGGAAGAGAGCCTCGGTCAGGTCTCTTCCAAGGAGACGCTGGCAACTTTCTGGCAGGAATATCTGAGCAAGAACGGCAAGATCCCCGCCCTGATGAAGAATCTGCGCTCGGTCGCCCCCGAGGAGCGTCCGGCCATGGGCAAGATCATCAACGAACTGAAGGCCAAGGTGCAGGTGGAGTATGACGCCGCCGCCGAGCAGGTCAAACAGGCTGAGCTTGCCGCCCGCAACGCCGCTGAGACGGTGGACATCACCCTGCCCGCCAAGACCCGCGCCGTGGGCGGTCTGCACCCGTTGACCCTCGTGACCAACCAGATCATCGACGTCTTCTCGGGCATGGGCTTTGCGGTGGCAGACGCCCCCGAGATCGAGGACGACGACCACAACTTCACCCGTCTGAACGTCCCGAAGGACCACCCCGCCCGCGATATGCAGGACACCTTCTACCTGTCCGACGAGTTCCTGCTCCGCACCCAGACCTCCGGCGGCCAGATCCGCACCATGGACAGCCAGAAGCCGCCCATCAAGGTGCTCATCCCGGGCCGCGTCTTCCGCTCCGACTCCGACGCAACCCACAGCCCCATGTTCCATCAGATGGAGGGTCTGGTGGTGGATAAGGGCATCACGCTGGGCGACCTGCAGGGCGCGCTGAACACCTTCGTGCAGAAGCTGTTCGGTGCCGACACCCGCACCCGCCTGCGCCCCTCCTACTTCCCCTTCACTGAGCCGAGCGTCGAGGTGGACGTGAGCTGCTTCGAGTGCCACGGCAAGGGCTGCCCCCTGTGCAAGCACACCGGCTGGATCGAGGTGCTGGGCGGCGGCGTCGTCAACCGCAAGGTGCTGGAGAACTGCAACATCGACCCGGACGTGTACTCGGGCTTTGCCTTCGGCATCGGCATCGAGCGCATCGCCATGCTGAAGTACGGCATCAACAACATCGGCCTGATGTTTGAGAACAACCTGCAGTTCCTCAAGCAGTTCCACGAATAAGAGGGGAGAGAGCAAACAATGAAAGTACCTTTCAGTTGGTTAAAAGAACTCGTCGATATTGACGTTACCGCACAGGAGCTTGAAGAGAAGCTCTTCTCCTGCGGCTTTGAGGTCGAGGAGCTGATCCCGCTGGACGCCGGCATCAGCAAGGTGGTCGTGGGTAAGATCGTGGAGATGGAGCCTCAGGAGGGCACCCATCTGACCAAGTGCGTCGTGGACTGCGGCAGCTACGGCCACGACATCCGCATCAGCACCGGCGCTTCGAACATGAAGCTGGGCGACTGTGTGCCCGCCGCGCTGGACGGCTCCACCCTGCCCGGCGGCATCAAGATCAAGGCCCGCAAGATGCAGGGCGTCGAGTCCAACGGAATGCTCTGCTCCGGCGAGGAGCTGGGCCTGAACGACGACCTGTTCCCGGGCTCTGAGGTCTACGGCCTGCTCATCCTGCCCGAGGACTCCGTCCCCGGCACCGACATCGCCCCCGTGGTGGGTCTGGATGACTACATCTTCGACATCTCCATCACCGCCAACCGACCCGATTGCCAGTCGGTGCTGGGCATCGCCCGCGAGGTGTCCGCCATCCTCGGCAAGCCCCTGCACATGCCGGCCATGGACTACAAGGCCGTCTGCGACGCCGACGCGCCGGTGAGCGTGAAGGTGGAGGCCCCCGACCTCTGCCCCCGCTACATGGCACACTACGTCCGCAACATCCGGATGGGCGAGTCTCCCCGCTGGATGAAGCGCCATCTGGCCCTCTGCGGCCTGCGCTCCATCAGCAACGTGGTGGACATCACCAACCACACCCTGCTGGAGATGGGCCAGCCCATGCACGCCTTCGACCTGAATAAGGTGGCGGGCCGCAGCATCACCGTCCGCCGCGCTGCGGAGGGCGAGAAGATCACCACCCTCGACGAGAAGGAGTTCACCCTGAACCCCAACAATCTGGTCATCTGCGACGCCGAGAAGCCGGTGGCGCTGGCCGGCATCATGGGCGGCGCAAACTCCGGCATGGACGACGCCACCACCAGCCTGCTCTTCGAGTGCGCGACCTTCGCCCGCGACTCGGTCCGCAAGACCAGCCGCGCTCTGGGCCAGAACAGCGACTCCTCCGCCCGCTACGAGAAGGGCGTGGACCGTCACTCCCCCGAGATGGGCCTTGCCCGCGCTCTGCACCTCATTCAGGAGCTGGACTGCGGCGACATCACCACGCTGGAATACGACCTGACCGATGGCCGCCCGCTGGAGCGCAGGCACATCGTCACCACCCCGGCCAAGATCTGCGGCGTGCTGGGCATCACCGTGCCCGACCAGACCATGATCGACATCCTCGAGCGCCTCGAGTTCACCGTGGATGTGCAGGCCGACGGCAGCTGGGACGTCTCGGCACCGCTCTACCGCGAGGATGTGGAGAGCTTCCCCGATCTGGCCGAGGAGGTCATCCGCGAGTACGGCTATGACCACATCGTGCCCACCTTCCTGAACACTGCCTCCGTCACCAACGGCGGCCTGAACTACGACCAGAAGCAGCAGCTCAAGACCAAGCGGCTGCTGGCGGCACAGGGCTTCTATGAGGCCTCCACGCTGGCATTCTACTCCAACGCCGAGTTCGATATGCTCCATATCCCGGAGGACGACGAGGCCCGCAAGGCCATCCGCATCCTGAACCCCATCAGCGAGAATCTGTCCGTCATGCGCACCCTGCTGGCCCCCTCCATGCTGAACGTCATCGTGGACAACCTGAAGAAGGGCAACGCCGAGGGCCGTCTGTTTGAGATGGCACCGGTCTACCTCGCCAAGGAGCTGCCCATTCAGGAGCATCCCCACGAGCGTCAGACCCTCTGCCTCGGCGCGTTCGGCCCGGCGGAGGACTTCTTCACCGTCAAGGGCGCTCTGGAGGCGCTGGCCGCAGGCTTCGACCTGACCTTCACCTACCAGCGGGAGACCACCAGCTGGCTCCACCCCGGCATCAGCGCCGCCGTCTACTGCAACGGCAAGCGTCTGGGCGTCTTTGGCAAGCTGGCCAACGAGATCAACGCTGAGCTGGAGATCGCCAAGGAGCAGAAGGACAGCCAGAACATCTATCTGGGCGAGCTGGACTACGAGGCCCTGATGTCCTGCGTCGAGGGCGGGCTGCGCTACAAGCCCCTCAGCCCCTACGCCGCCGTCAAGCGCGATCTGGCGCTGGTCTGCGACGAGGCTGTGGCCTGCGGCGACATCGAGGAGGCCATCAAAAAGGCCAGCCCCCTCATCACCGAGGTCAAGCTGTTCGATATTTACCGGGGCGCGAACCTCGGCGAGGGCAAGAAGAGCATGGCCTTCTCCCTGACCCTGTCCGACCCCGCTGCCGAAGTCTCCGCCGAGCAGGTGGAGCGCACCGTCAAGAAGGTGCTGGGCAACCTGAAGTTCAAGCTGGGCATCGAGATCCGCTGAACCTGATATGAAAAATGAGTCCGTCTGTGCCGCTGGCACAGGCGGGCTTTTTCTTTGGGGCGGTTTATGCTATACTTATCTCATTGATGAAAAGCAGGAGGAACCAGCGTGGAGGATTACCGCACCATCCGAGGCACGGCCATCGGAGAATACGAAGAGAAGAAGAGCCGCTTCATCGCGCAGCTCTCCTTTGCAGACAGCGAGGAAAAGGCCGTGGCCTTTCTGGAGCAGGTGCGTGCGGCCAACCGCACTGCCCGCCACAACGTCTATGCCTACCGTCTGCGGGAGGGCAGCCGGGAGCGCTACTCCGACGACGGCGAACCGGCCAAGACGGCGGGGACGCCTGCGCTGGAGGTCTTGCAGCACAGCGGCCTGACCGACCTCATCGTGGTCGTCACCCGGTACTTCGGCGGTGTGCTGCTGGGCACAGGGGGCCTCGTCCGGGCCTACACCACAGCCACCGCCCGGGCGCTGGAAGCCGCCGAGGTGGTCACAGTGCGCAGCGTGGTGGCGCTGGAGGTGACGGTGGACTACGGGCTTTATGAGCGGGCCGACCTCCTCATCCGGGCGGCAGGGGGCAAGCTGGCCGAGCCGGAGTTCACCGACCGGGTCACCCTCCGCTGGCAGATGCCGGAACACACCGAGGGGCCGCTGCTCACCCAGCTGCAGGAGCTGACACGGGGCACGGCCAATGTCACCGTGAGCGCACCGTTTTATGCGGCGTTCTGAGGGGGCATGCCGCTGCCAAAGAACGAAAAACAGCAGCAACCGGCGAAAGAGGCCAAAATACCAAAAATTCCCAGCAAACCCATCGAAACATTTTTTGAACGAAGAGTCATGGATTTTCCCCCTTCGACAGCGCAAATCGGTTACAATAGCCGCAGACGCGGCACTGGGATCGGCCGCGCACGGAGAGGAGGGGGAACGAGAGAAACAGAAGCGGCAGATCTGCCGTCCGCACCTTCGAGGACGTCTTTGTGCCCCGCAGGCGGCACGTTTTGGAGAAAAAGGAGCGCCGAACATCGTTATGATCCCACACGAATATATTGAAGAGCTGACCCGCCGCACCGACATCGTGGAGCTGGTGGGCAATTATGTCCAGCTCAAACGGAAGGGCCGGCTCTACGGCGGGCTGTGCCCCTTCCACAGCGAGAAGACCCCCTCGTTCTACGTCTACCCGGACACCCAGAGCTTCTACTGCTTTGGCTGCGGCGCGGGCGGCGACGCGGTAAGCTTTACCAAGAGGATCAACAGCATCGACTACATCGAGGCCGTCAAGCTGCTGGCCCAGCGGGCCGGGATGCCCGAACCCACCGAGGACGACAAAACGGGCCGTCTGCGCAGCCGCATCCTGACCATGAACAAGGACGCGGCCCGCTTCTTCCACGCCTGCCTCAACTCCACGGTGGAGGAGGCCCGGCAGGCCCGGGCCTACTGGCGGCGGCGCGGCCTCGACGACAAGACCATCAACCGCTTCGGGCTGGGCTATGCCCCCGACGACGGGCAGGCGCTCTACCAGTACCTCCGGGATAAGGGGTACAACCAGCAGGAGCTGGACGCCAGCGGCCTGTTCAAGCGCAGCCAGTCGGGCCGCATCTACTGCCTGTTCTGGCGGCGGGTCATGACCCCCATCTTCGACCTGCGGGGCAACATCATCGCCTTCGGCGGCCGGGTGCTGGATGACTCCAAGCCCAAATACGTCAACAGCCCCGAAACGCTGGTCTACCACAAGTCGGACACGGTGTTTGCGCTCCAGATCGCCAAGCGGAGCGCCTCCCGCAGGTATGTCCTCTGTGAGGGCTACATGGACGTCATCTCCATGCATCAGGCGGGCATCGACACCGCCGTCTGCGCCTGCGGCACGGCCCTGACGCCCGATCAGGTCAAGCTCATCAGCCAGTACGCCGAGGAGGTCATCCTCAGCTACGACTCCGATGAGGCGGGCCAGAAGGCCACCCTCCGCTCGCTGGAGCTGTTCTGCAACAGCCCGGTGCGGGTGGGCGTCTTACAGATCCCGGGGGCGAAGGACCCGGACGAGTACATCAAGAAATACGGTGCCGACCGCTTCAAGGCCCTGCTGGACGGCGTGGGCAACGCGCTGGACTTCCGGATGAAGCGGCTGCGGGACCAGTACGACCTCAAGCAGGACGCCCAGCGCCTCGAGTACGTCAAGGAGGCCGTGGAGATGCTGGCCCAGCGCTCCAACCCCACCGAGCAGGAGGTCTACGCAGGCCGTCTGGCCGAGGAGACCAACATCTCCAAGACCGCCATCATGGCCCAGCTGGCCGACGCCGTGAAAAGGGCCGGCAGCAAGCGCCGCTGGGAGCGGAGCCGCGCCCGTCTGCGGGAGGGCGAGATGGACCAGATCAAGGTGCCCTACGGCGCAGGCCGGGGCGCACTGGGGATGGCCAGCGCCGAACAGCGGCTTCTGGCCGCCATGCTGCGGGAGCCGGGCTACATCGACAAGGTGAGTGCCCGGCTCAGGCCGGAGCAGTTTTTGCAGCCCCAGCAGAAGGAGCTGTACGAGGCCATGCTCCGCTGCAGGGAGCAGGGGGTGGACGTGAGCCTCGCCACCCTGCGGGCCTTCGTCAGCGAGGAGGCCCTGAATGAATTGAGCCGTCTTGCGGCACAATACAGCGATGTGAACTGTACGCCGGAGGACATCCAGCTCTATCTGGAACGCATCGCCCGGGGCACCCCCGTGGCCAGCCGCGCCGCCAGTATGTCAACCAACGATATTGAACAGTATCTCCAGTCGATGCGGGAACAAAAGCAGGGAACTGCTGACGCAGAAGATTCGGTCTGATCTCTCCACCGGCTGGGGCCGGAAGGAGAAGAGCAGATGCAGAAAATGTCACAGACGGAAGAAATGGCAAAACTGCTGGCGGGACGCGCCCGCCGCCATGTCCTGACGCCCGAGCAGGTGAGCCGTGCGATGGAGGAACAGGACTTCGACCCGGCAGGGCTGGACGAGCTGTATGCCGCACTGGAGACGCGGGGCGTGCAGGTGGCTGAGGAGGAGACAGAGCTGCCGCTTCTGGACGAAGAGCAGATCGGCAGGCTCGAGGATGAGCTTTCTGCCGAGGGGGTGGCGCTGGACGACCCGGTAAAGACCTATCTGAAGGAGATCGGCCGGGTGCCCCTGCTGGCCGCGGAGGAGGAGGCTGCCCTTGCCCGTGCCGCGCAGGCCGGGGACGAGGACGCCCGCCGCCGTCTCAGCGAAGCGAACCTCCGCCTCGTGGTCTCGGTGGCAAAGCGGTACGCCGGGCGGGGCCTGCCCTTCCTCGACCTCATTCAGGAGGGGAACCTCGGCCTGATGAAGGCGGCGGAGAAGTTCGAGCCGGACCGGGGCTTCAAGTTTTCCACCTACGCCACATGGTGGATCCGGCAGTCCATCACCCGGGCCATCGCCGATCAGGGCCGCACCATCCGCATCCCGGTGCATCTGGTGGAGAGCATCAACCGGGTGAAGAAGACGGCGGGGGAGCTGCTGCGCCGCACAGGCCGGGAGCCGACCGTGGAGGAGATCGCCGCCCAGCTGGACATGGAGGCGGCCCGGGTGCGGGAGCTGCTGCAGCTGTCGCAGGACCCCATCAGCCTCGAAACGCCGGTGGGGGAGGAGGAGGACGCCCACCTTGAGGACTTCATCCGGGACGATGAGGCGGGCATCCCCGCCGACGAGGCCGGGCGGCAGCTGCTCCGCCGGGAGCTGATGACGGTGCTCAAGAGCCTCACGCCCCGGGAGGAGCGGGTCATCGCCCTTCGCTTCGGCCTTGAGGATGGCCGCGCCCGGACGCTGGAAGAGCTGGGCCGGGAGTTCAACGTCACCCGCGAGCGGGTGCGCCAGATCGAAGCCAAGGCCCTGCGCAAGCTGCGCCACCCCAGCCGGGCCAAGCGCCTGCGGGATTATCTGGACGAGTAGAGCAGGATGCAAGAGCAAATGGTGACAAAATGCACAAGGGTGTTTTTGTCTGGAACGTAAAAAACAAAAAAATCAACCCCAAAATCGCGCAAAGCGTACACGCACCCGGGCGTCCCATAAAAGAGGGCGCTCGGGAATTTTTTTGCCTCAAAACGGAAAAATGGCTTGACAACAGGGGTTTCAGGGTGTATACTGCATTAGTATCACATAATGGCCTAGTGCGCCAAAAAGGGAGTTTGTGCAGTGCGAGCCGGACGGGTCTCACCGAAAAGTTTGTGCAAAACGCCGGACTTCTGCGCGCGGTGCAGGCCGAATTATGTGTGTCTGCTCAAATTCGACCTGCATTTTGCAACATCCGTAGAGTATAAAAGTAAGGAGTGGTTGATTTTATGATGAAAGTCAAGCCCGTCAAGCTCGGCAAGACCGAGCGCATGAGCTTCTCCCACATCGACGAAGTCATCAGTATGCCGAACCTCATCGAGGTCCAGAAGAACTCGTACCAGTGGTTTCTGGACGAGGGCCTGAAAGAGGTCTTCCACGACATCGGCACCATTGAGGACTATACCGGCAATCTGGCACTGAGCTTTGTGGACTTCCGCCTCGACAAGGAGCCGAAGTACAGCATCAAAGAGTGCAAAGAGCGCGACGTGACCTATGCAGCGCCCCTGCGCGTCACCGCCCGTCTGCTGAACAAGGAGACCGGCGAGGTGAAGGATCAGGAGATCTTCATGGGCGACTTCCCCCTGATGACCGACGCAGGCACCTTTGTCATCAACGGTGCAGAGCGCGCCATCGTCAGCCAGTTGGTCCGTTCTCCCGGCGTATTCTACGGTGATGCCAAGGATAAGGTGGGCAACGACCTGTACAGCGCCACCATGAACCCCAACCGCGGCGCATGGCTGGAGTACGAGACCGACGCTTCCAACGTGTTCTATGTCCGCATCGACAAGAACCGCAAGCTGCCCGTTACCGTCCTCTGCCGCGCACTGGGCCTGTCCTCCAATGAGGACATCCTGAACTACTTCGGCGAGGATGAGCGCATCCTTGCCACGCTGGAGAAGGACACCACCAAGAACACCGAGGAGGGCCTGCTGGAAGTCTACCGCAAGCTGCGCCCCGGTGAGCCTCCCACGGTGGAGTCCGCCACCAGCCAGATCAATATGCTCTTCTTCGACCCCCGCCGCTACGATCTGTCCCGGTTCGGTCGTTATAAGATGAACAAGAAGCTGTCTCTGGCACGCCGCATCATGAACCACGTCGCCGCCGAGAACGTCGTCGCTCCTCTGACCGGCGAGCTGCTCATCGAGAAGGATGCCAAGATCACCCGTCAGATGGCGGAGGCCGCAGATGCAGCCGGCGTCAACATCGTCGTGCTGAACGTCGAGGGCAAGAAGGTCAAGGTCATCACCAACGGCTGTGTGGATGCACAGGGCTTCTTCTCCTTCGACGTCAAGGAGTGCGGCATCAACGAGCGCTGCTCCTTCGAGGAGATCAAGAAGATCCTCGACACTACCTCCGATGTGGAGGAGCAGAAGGAGATGCTGCGCCGCAACCACGACCAGCTCATCGGCCGCACCGTCACCGTGACCGACATCCTCTCCTCCATCAACTACCTGAACGGTCTGGGCCACGGCATCGGCACCACCGATGACATCGACCATCTGGGCAACCGCCGCATCCGCAGCGTCGGTGAGCTGCTGCAGAACCAGTTCCGCATCGGCTTCTCCCGCATGGAGCGCGTCATCCGTGAGCGGATGACCCTCCAGAGCCAGGACCAGAGCGTCATCACCCCGCAGGCCCTCATCAACATCCGCCCTGTGGTGGCCGCCATCAAGGAGTTCTTCGGCTCCTCTCCGCTGTCCCAGTTCATGGACCAGAACAACCCTCTGGCTGAGCTGACCCACAAGCGCCGTCTGTCTGCTCTGGGCCCCGGCGGTCTGAGCCGTGACCGCGCAGGCTTCGAAGTCCGCGACGTCCACTACAGCCACTATGGCCGTATGTGCCCCATCGAGACTCCTGAAGGCCCCAACATCGGTCTGATCTCCTATCTGGCATCCTACGCCAAGATCAACGAGTACGGCTTCGTCGAGGCTCCCTACCGCAAGGTCAAAAAGACCTACGACGAGAACGGCAACCTCATCGATCAGGTCGTCACCGACGAGGTCGAGTATATGACCGCTGACGTTGAGGACGAGTATGTCGTGGCACAGGCCAACGAGCCGCTGGACGAGACCAAGCACTTCAAGCGTGCCCGCGTCTCCGCCCGCCGCCGCGACGACATCCTCGAGATCGACGCCGAGAAGGTCGATTATATGGACGTCTCGCCCCGAATGATGGTCTCTGTCGCTACCGCCTGCATCCCCTTCCTCGAGAACGATGACTGTAACCGTGCTCTGATGGGCTCCAACATGCAGCGTCAGGCCGTGCCTCTGATGGTCACGCAGCAGCCTATCGTTGCCACCGGCATGGAGTACAAGGCTGCGACCGACTCCGGCACCGCTGTTCTGGCCAAGGCCGACGGCATCGTCGAGAAGGTGGACGCAGACCACATTGAGGTGCGCAACGCACAGGGTGCAGTGGACAACTACGTTCTGATCAAGTTCGCCCGCTCCAACGCAGGCACCTGCATCAACCAGCGCCCCATCGTCGAGGTGGGCGAGACCGTCAAGGCCGGTCAGGTGCTGGCCGATGGCCCCGCAATGCGCAACGGCGAGATCTCTCTGGGCAAGAACGCTCTGATCGGCTTCATGACCTGGGAGGGCTACAACTACGAGGACGCCGTCCTGCTGAACGAGAAGATCGTCCGCGAGGACGTTTACACCTCCATCCACATCGAGGAATATGAGACCGAGTCCCGCGACACCAAGCTGGGACCCGAAGAGATCACCCGCGACATCCCCAACGTCTCGGAGGATGCCCTGAAGGATCTGGACGAGCGCGGCATCATCCGCATCGGCGCAGAGGTCAAGAGCGGCGACATTCTGGTCGGCAAAGTTACCCCGAAGGGCGAGACCGAGCTGACCGCTGAGGAGCGCCTGCTCCGCGCCATCTTCGGCGAGAAGGCCCGCGAGGTGCGTGACACCTCTCTGCGCGTGCCCCACGGCGAGTACGGCATCATCGTGGACGTCAAGGTCTTTACCCCGGAGAACAGCGACGAGCTGCAGCCCGGCGTGCGCGAGGTCGTCCGCTGCTACATCGCTCAGAAGCGCAAGATCAGCGTCGGCGATAAGATGGCAGGCCGTCACGGCAACAAGGGTGTCGTTTCCCGCATCCTGCCGCAGGAGGATATGCCCTACCTGCCCGACGGCACCCCGCTGGACATCGTGCTGAACCCGCTGGGCGTTCCTTCCCGTATGAACATCGGTCAGGTGCTGGAAGTCAACCTCGGCTACGCAGCCAAGGCCTGCGGCATCAAGGTCATGACCCCGGTCTTCGACTCCGCCCGCGAGGCTGACATCGGCGATACCTTCGATACCGCCCGCGAGATGTGGCACGGCGAGAACGCCCCCGCTTACCCCACCAAGCTGCCGAAGCTGATGGGCGAGAAGGGCCACATCATCGACTTCTCCAAGATCGAGCTGGACCGTGACGGCAAGACCACCGTTTACGACGGCCGCACCGGTGAGAAGTTCGACAACCGCGTCACCGTCGGCTATATGTACTACCTCAAGCTGCATCACCTCGTTGACGATAAGATCCACGCCCGTTCCACCGGCCCCTACTCTCTGGTCACTCAGCAGCCTCTGGGCGGCAAGGCCCAGTTCGGCGGCCAGCGCTTCGGCGAGATGGAGGTCTGGGCTCTGGAGGCTTACGGCGCTGCTTATACCCTGCAGGAGATCCTGACCGTCAAGTCCGATGACGTCGAGGGCCGTGTCAAGACCTACGAGGCCATCGTCAAGGGCGAGCCGATCCCGCAGCCGGGCATCCCCGAATCCTTCCGCGTCATGCTCAAGGAGCTGCAGGCTCTGGGTCTGGACGTTATCGTTCAGGACAAGGACGGCAACGAGATCGATATGCGCCAGAACTTCGACGACGAAGAGACCGGCTTTGATATGCGCGATGTTGCCGGCACCGAGACTGTCGCCAACGAGAACGAGCTGCTGAACGATTACACCATCAAGGACGCCGATGCTGGTTTCGATGATCCCTCCGTGCTGGAGGATGACAGCTCTGCCGCTGCAGAGCCCGCTTCTGACGAAGTGAACATCGACGAATAAGACCCCCCTATGAGAAAGCTGCGACCCCCTGCGCGGTGCGCGTGCTGCCGCCGCAGGGCAGGGGAGGGCAGCGGGTCTTCCAACGTCAACTGTTATCATCGAGACTATAAAGATTAAGAAAGGGTTCGTTTCATGGAAAACAACGTCTTCGATTCGATCAAAATCGGCCTTGCCTCTCCGGACCAGATCCGCAACTGGAGCTACGGCGAGGTGAAGAAGCCTGAGACCATCAACTACCGCACCCTGAAGCCGGAGCGCGACGGTCTGTACTGCGAGCGCATTTTTGGACCTACCAAGGACTGGGAGTGCCACTGCGGCAAGTATAAGCGCATCCGCTACAAGGGCAAGATCTGCGACCGCTGCGGCGTCGAGGTCACCAAGGCCAAGGTCCGCCGTGAGCGCATGGGCCACATCGAGCTGGCCGCTCCTGTGAGCCATATCTGGTATTTCAAGGGCATCCCCAGCCGCATCGGCCTGATGCTGGACATCAGCCCCCGCCTGCTGGAGAAGGTGCTGTACTTTGCAAGCTATATCGTCACCGACCCCGGCCTGACCCCGCTGGAAAAGAAGCAGCTGCTGACTGAGAAAGAGTACCGCGAGATGCGGGAGCGCTACGGCGACGAGTTCGAGGCTGCAATGGGCGCTGAGGCCATTCAGGACCTGCTGAAGGAGATCGACCTCGACCAGCTCAGCGCGGAGCTGACGGCTGAGGTGGAGAAGTCCTCCGGCCAGAAGCGGGTGCGCATCCTGAAGCGTCTGGAGGCCGTCGAGGCCTTCCGCGTTTCCGGCAACCGCCCCGAGTGGATGGTCATGGATGTGCTGCCTGTGCTGCCGCCTGACCTGCGCCCCATGGTCCAGCTGGACGGCGGCCGCTTCGCCACCTCCGACCTGAATGACCTGTACCGCCGCGTCATCAACCGCAACAACCGTCTGCGCCGTCTGCTGGAGCTGGGCGCTCCCGACATCATCGTGCGCAACGAGAAGCGGATGCTGCAGGAGGCAGTTGACAGCCTGATCGACAACGGCCGCCGCGGCCGTCCGGTCACCGGCCCCAACAACCGCGCACTGAAGAGCCTTTCCGATCTGCTGAAGGGCAAGCAGGGCCGCTTCCGCCAGAACCTGCTGGGCAAGCGTGTTGACTACTCCGGCCGTTCCGTTATCGTCGTCGGCCCTGAGCTGAAGATGGACCAGTGCGGTCTGCCCAAGGAGATGGCGCTGGAGCTGTTCAAGCCCTTCGTCATGAAGGATCTGGTCGAGAAGGGCGTGGCCAACAACATCAAGTCTGCCCGCAAGATGGTCGAGCGTACCAAGCCCGAGGTCTGGGACAGCCTTGAGACGGTCATCAAGGGCCACCCCGTCCTGCTGAACCGTGCACCTACCCTGCACCGTCTGGGCATTCAGGCCTTTAACCCCGTGCTGGTCGAGGGCCGTGCCATCAAGCTGCACCCGCTGGCCTGTACCGCATTCAACGCCGACTTCGACGGTGACCAGATGGCAGTCCATCTGCCTCTGGGCGAGGATGCCTGCCGTGAGGCCAAGATGCTGATGCTGGCTTCCGGCAACCTGCTGAAGCCTTCGGATGGCGCACCTGTCACCGTGCCGACGCAGGATATGATCCTGGGCAGCTACTACCTGACCACCGTTCGTGAGAACGAGGAGGGCGCAGGCAAGGTGTTCCGCGACGAGAACGAGGCTCTGATGGCCTACGCCGAGCACGTCATCACCCTGCACGCACCCATCAAGGTGCGCCGCACCATGGTCATCGACGGCGTGGAGCGCACCGGTCTGGTGGACGCCACCGCCGGCCGCATCATCTTTAACAACCCCGTGCCCCAGAATCTGGGCTATATCGACCGCACCGACCCGGAGCACTGGCTGGAGTATGAGGTCAGCTTCCGCGTGACTAAGAAGACCCTGCCCGACATCATCTCCCGCTGCATGACCCGCAACGGCACCCGCACGTGTGCAAAGATGCTGGACGCCATCAAGGCACAGGGCTACAAGTACTCCACCCTGTCTGCCATCTCCGTCGCTGTCTGCGACGCAGTCATCCCGCCCCAGAAGGACGAGCTGATCGCCGACGCCGACAAGCAGGTCTCTCAGGTCAGCAAGCTCTTCAACCGCGGCCTGATCTCCGAGAACGAGCGCTATGCCCAGACCATCAACATCTGGCAGGCCACCACCGACAAGGTCTCCAAGGCTCTGGCTGCAAACCTGCCCGAGGACAACGAGATCTTCATGATGGCAGACTCCGGCGCCCGTGGTTCTATGAACCAGATCAAGCAGCTGGCTGGTATGCGCGGCCTGCTGGCAAACACCGCCGGTAAGACCATCGAGATGCCCATTCGTGCCAACTACCGCGAAGGTCTGAATATTCTGGAATACTTCGTTTCTGCCCGTGGTGCTCGTAAGGGTCTGGCCGATACCGCTCTGCGTACCGCTGACTCCGGCTACCTGACCCGCCGCATGGTCGATGTCTCTCAGGAGGTCATCGTCCGCGAGATCGACTGCGGCACCACCGACGGCCTCTGGGTCTCCGAGATCCACGAGGGCAAGGAGAAGATCGAGAGCTTCCGGGAGCGCATCATCGGCCGTTACGCCGTGGGCGATGTCATCGACCCCGTCACCGGCAAGGTCATCGTTCCCGAGGGCAAGATGATCGACCTCTACGATGCCAACGACATCGAGGCTGCAGGCATCACCAAGCTGAAGATCCGCAGCCTGCTGACCTGCCGCGCCAAGATCGGCGTCTGCGCACACTGCTACGGCAGCGATATGGCAAACGGTGAGCCGGTCCAGCTGGGCGAGTCCATCGGCGTCATCGCTGCAGAGTCCATCGGCGAGCCGGGCACTCAGCTGACCATGCGTACCTTCCATACCGGCGGTATCGCATCGGCTGAGGATATTACGCAGGGTCTTCCCCGTGTCGAGGAGCTGTTCGAGAGCCGCCGTCCCAAGAGCATGGCCATCATGAGCGAGATCTCCGGTGTCGTCTCTCACGACGATACCAAGAAGAACGTCGTCATCAAGGTCACGGGCAAGGACGAGACCGGCGCTGAGGTCGTTAAGAGCTACTCCATCCCCTTCACCCAGCACGCACGCGTCATGCCGGGCGACCGCGTGGAGAAGGGCGACATCATCACCCGCGAGGGCGTCCTGTATCCGCAGGATATTCTGGCCATCAAGGGTCTGAGCGACGTCCAGAACTACCTCATCAGCGAGGTCCAGAAGGTCTACCGTCTGCAGGGCGTTGAGATCAACGATAAGCATATCGAGGTCATCGTCCGTCAGATGTGCCGCAAGGTCCGCGTGACTGACTCCGGTTCTTCCGACCTCATCGGCGGCGCTCTGGCAAACCGTCTGGAAGTCGAGAACATCAACGCCGAGCTGCAGAAGCGGATCGACGCAGGCGAGCAGGGCATCAAGCTGGTCGAGTATCAGCAGGTGCTGCTGGGCATCACCAAGGCTGCTCTGGCCAACGAGTCCTTCCTGTCCGCCGCCTCCTTCCAGGAGACCACCCGCGTGCTGACCGAGGCCGCCATCAAGGGCAAGGTCGATCCGCTGGCCGGTCTGAAGGAGAATGTCATCATCGGTAAGCTCATCCCCGCAGGTACCGGTCTCCCGGAGGTGCGTGAGGATCTGGCCCGCCGTGAGGCAGAGCGTGACGCCGAGGTCGCCGCTGAGCAGGCAGCTGCTGCGCAGCAGTAATGTTCCGTCACAGCATTCTGTAAAGTAAATACGAAGAGCCGTCTTTGCGGAGCGCATCCGCAGGGGCGGCTCTTTTTGGGATAAACCTCTCCGTCACGGCTGACGCCGTGCCACCTCCCCTATCGAGGGGAGGCTTTGGCATATCGGAAAGCTTTCCCTCTTCGCCAGAGGCTCCCCTCGGTAGGGGAGCTGTCTGCGAAGCAGACTGAGAGGTTAAAATCAGCTGAATTGCCCTAAAAAATGAGCCAAGAATTATTTCGGCGAATAAAACAAAAAAATATTGGAAAAACTGTTGACATTCCTGATGAAAACGGGTATTATATAACTGTTGCGCGTCCCACACAGGGATAGTGCGGCAAAAAAGTCGGAAAATATCCGATGTTCATCATTAAGAAAGGAGAAAACCAATGCCTACTTTTAACCAGCTTGTACGCAAAGGCCGTCAGGTCCTGGCTACGAAGAGCACTGCTCCCGCCCTGCTGAAGAGCTACAATTCTCAGAAGAAACAGTATTCTGATCTGAACAGCCCCCAGAAGCGCGGTGTCTGCACTGCAGTCCGTACCATGACCCCCAAGAAGCCTAACTCTGCTCTGCGTAAGGTCGCCCGTGTCCGCCTCACGAATGGTATCGAGGTCACCTCTTACATTCCCGGTATCGGCCATAACCTGCAGGAGCACTCCGTCGTGCTGATCCGTGGCGGTCGTGTTAAGGACCTGCCCGGTGTGCGTTACCACATCATCCGTGGTACCCTGGATACTCAGGGTGTTGCAGGCCGTAATCAGGCCCGCTCCAAGTACGGCGCAAAGCGTCCTAAGGCCGGTGCTGCAAAGAAGTAATTGAGGAACGAACCGCCATAAACGGCTTTCCATTATATAAATAACAAGTCCGCAGAAAGTGCGGAGGGCAACAGTTTATGTAAGGTCAGCTCTTTGTGACACAACGGGAGTTTTATTACTTTCGAGTACCGATGATATCATTCTGTGAAGGAGGGAAGAAAGATGCCTAGAAGAGGTAACATTGCTAAGCGCGATGTCTTAGCTGATCCTATTTACAATTCCAAGATGGTCACCCGTCTGGTCAACAGCGTCATGCTGGACGGCAAGAAGGGCGTCGCTCAGAAGATCGTTTACGAGGCTTTCTCCATGATTCAGGAGAAGACCGGCAACGATCCTCTCGAGACTTTCGAGAAGGCGATGGAGAACATCATGCCCAGCCTCGAGTGCAAGACCCGCCGCGTTGGCGGTGCTAACTACCAGGTTCCTCTGGAAGTCAGCCCTGCCCGCCGCGAGACTCTGGGCCTGCGCTGGCTGACTGCTTACAGCCGCAGCCGTGGTGAGAAGACCATGGCACAGCGTCTGGCTGCTGAGATCATGGATGCTGCCAACAACACCGGCAACGCCGTGAAGAAGCGCGAGGATACCCACAAGATGGCCGAGGCCAACAAGGCTTTCGCTCATTTCCGTTATTGATCTGTTCTGTAGGAGGTTAATTTCATGGCTACTCCCAGAGAAGTTTCTCTTCAGATGACGAGAAATATCGGCATTATGGCCCACATCGATGCTGGTAAGACGACCACTACCGAGCGTATTCTGTACTACACCGGCATCAACCACAAGATCGGCGAGGTTCACGACGGCGGCGCTACCATGGACTGGATGGTTCAGGAGCAGGAGCGTGGTATCACCATCACCTCCGCAGCTACCACTTGCTACTGGAGCCACTCTGAGACTCAGAAGGATCCCGTTGCATTCAAGAAGAATCGTCACCGCATCAACATCATCGACACCCCGGGCCACGTTGACTTCACCGTTGAGGTCCAGCGTTCCCTGCGCGTTCTGGACGGCTCTGTGACCGTTCTGGCTGCTAAGGGCGGTGTCGAGCCTCAGTCTGAGACCGTCTGGCGTCAGGCTGATGAGTACAAAGTCCCCCGCATGGTGTATGTCAACAAGATGGATACCATGGGTGCTGACTTCTTCCGCTGCATCAAGATGCTGCACGATCGTCTGCACGCCAACGGCGTGGCCATCCAGCTGCCTATCGGTCAGGAGGATACCTTCCGTGGTATCGTTGACCTGGTCGATATGAACGCTGAGGTCTACTACGACGATATGGGCAACGATATGCGCACCGAGCCTATCCCCGAGGATATGCGCGAGCAGGCCGAGGAGTACCGCAACATCCTCGTTGAGGCTGTTGCTGAGAACGACGAGGCTCTGATGGAGAAGTACCTCGAGGGTGAGGAGATCACCCGTGAGGAACTGAAGGCTGCCATCCGCAAGGAGACCATCGCCAATACGCTGGTTCCCGTCGTCTGCGGCTCTTCCTACAAGAACCGCGGCGTGCAGAAGCTGCTGGACGCTATCGTTGACTATATGCCCGCACCTACCGATGTCGAGGACATCAAGGGTGTGAATCCTGAGACCGAAGAGCAGGAGACCCGTCCGTCTTCCGACGACGCTCCCTTCGCAGCTCTGGCCTTCAAGATCGCTACCGACCCCTTCGTTGGTAAGCTGGCATACTTCCGTGTCTATTCCGGTAAGGTCGAGGCAGGTACTACTGTCTACAACTCCGTGAAGGACAACAAGGAGCGTATGGGCCGCATCCTGCAGATGCACTCCAACCACCGCAAGGACATCGACTGCTGCTACGCAGGCGATATTGCTGCTGTCGTTGGTCTGAAGAACACCACCACCGGTGATACCCTGTGTGATGAGAATCATCCCATCATTCTGGAGTCCATGAAGTTCCCCGAGCCTGTTATCCGTGTCGCCATTGAGCCTAAGACCAAGGCCGGCAACGAGAAGATGGGCATCGCGCTGGCAAAGCTGGCCGAAGAGGATCCTACCTTCAAGACCTACACCGATGAGGAGACTGGTCAGACCATCATCGCCGGCATGGGCGAGCTCCATCTGGAGATCATCGTCGACCGTCTGCTCCGTGAGTTCAAGGTCGAGGCTAACGTCGGCGCACCTCAGGTCGCTTACCGTGAGACCATCCGCAAGGAGGCCAATCAGGAGACCAAGTACGCTCGTCAGTCTGGTGGTAAGGGCCAGTACGGTCACGTCAAGATCAAGATCGAGCCGAACGAGCCCGGTAAGGGTTATGAGTTCGTCAACGCCATCGTTGGCGGCGCTATTCCGAAGGAATACATCCCGGCTATCGACAACGGTATTCAGGGTGCTATGAAGTCCGGCGTTCTGGCAGGCTATCCTGTCGTTGACGTCAAGGTCACCCTGTGGGATGGTTCTTATCATGAGGTCGACTCCTCTGAGATGGCCTTCTCCATCGCAGGTTCTATGGCCTTCAAGGATGCTATGCGCAAGGCTGATCCTATCATCACCGAGCCTATCATGAAGGTCGCTGTCATCGTTCCCGATGAGTATCTGGGCGATGTCATCGGCGATCTGAATGCTCGCCGTGGTCAGATCCAGGGCATGGAGGCAATGGCTGGCACCCAGCGTGTCAACGCCTTCGTTCCTCTGGCTCAGATGTTCGGTTACGCCACCGACCTGCGCTCCAAGACGCAGGGCCGTGGCCAGTATGTCATGGAGCCGTCTCACTACGAGCCGGTGCCCAAGAACATCGCCGACCAGATCATTGCTGGCCGCACCAAGGGCTGATCGTTGAAAAACGGATAAAGATTTTGCCGGGGTAGTATAGCTCCGGCAAAATTTCCTGTAAAAACACTTGATTTTACAGGTGGAATTTAGTAGAATAGTTTTGCAATGCAATTCTGTATTAGCAGGACTGTTGTAACCAATATCAAAACCTAATTTAAGGGAGGATATTCCAATGGCTGAAAAGGCAAAGTTCGACCGTTCTAAGCCGCATGTTAACATCGGCACCATCGGTCACGTTGACCACGGCAAGACCACTCTGACTGCCGCCATCACCAAGTACCTGGCTCTGAAGGGCGACGCAGACTTCATGGACTACGCCAACATCGATAAGGCTCCTGAGGAGCGTGCTCGTGGTATCACGATCAACTCCGCTCACGTTGAGTATCAGACCGACGCTCGTCACTATGCTCACGTTGACTGCCCGGGCCATGCTGACTACGTCAAGAACATGATCACTGGTGCTGCTCAGATGGACGGTGCTATTCTGGTCGTTGCTGCTACCGACGGTCCCATGCCCCAGACCCGTGAGCACATCCTGCTGGCTCGTCAGGTCGGCGTGCCCTATATCGTTGTCTTCATGAACAAGTGCGATATGGTCGACGACGAGGAGCTGCTGGATCTGGTCGAGATGGAGATCCGTGAGCTGCTGAGCGAGTACGACTTCCCGGGCGATGACACCCCGATCATTCGTGGTTCCGCTCTGAAGGCTCTGGAGTCTGACTCCAAGGATCCCGATGCTCCCGAGTATGCTTGCATCAAGGAGCTGATGGATGCTGTTGACTCCTACATCCCCAACCCGGATCGTGAGGAGGACAAGCCCTTCCTGATGCCCATCGAGGATGTCATGACCATCTCTGGCCGTGGTACTGTTGCTACCGGTCGTGTTGAGCGTGGTATGGCCAAGGTTGGCGATGCAATGGAGATCGTCGGCATCAAGCCTGATCGTCTGAGCACCACCATCACCGGTCTGGAAATGTTCCGTAAGTCTCTGGACTTCGCTGAGGCTGGCGATAACATCGGCGCTCTGCTGCGTGGTGTTGATCGTACCCAGATCGAGCGTGGTCAGGTTCTGGCTAAGCCCGGTTCTGTGCACCCCCACAAGGTCTTCGAGTCTCAGGTCTACGTTCTGACCAAGGACGAAGGCGGCCGTCACACCCCGTTCTTCTCCAACTATCGTCCCCAGTTCTACTTCCGTACCACTGACGTGACCGGCATCATCACCCTGCCGGAAGGCACTGAGATGTGCATGCCTGGCGATAACGTCATGATGCACGTTGAGCTGCTGACTCCCGTCGCTATGGAAGAGGGCCTGCGTTTCGCTATCCGTGAGGGTGGCCGTACCGTTGGTTCCGGCGTCGTCGGCAAGATCATTGAGTGATTTTGTCCTTGAACGTCAGTTCTAAGGCGAACTAAGCACTTATAAAGTCCTTCCCATTCCGGAGAGTGGGAAGGACTTTTTTGTTTGTGTCCTCTGTCTGGAAAGGCAGAGGAATTTTTTGCGGCGCATAGCACAACTTTATGGTTTACAAAGATTGGTTGTTGTGATATACTGGGGATGAAAGAACAAGCAGTACTGGAACTTGGTTAGGACTGACAGGGAGCTGTCGGTTGCCCTGCTGAAGGAGCTGCTGGACAGGCAGAGGAGGTCAGCGACGATGGCGTTTGATTATAAGAAAGAATATAAGGCACTCTACCAACCACCTCGTGAGCCGCAGTTTGTCACCGTGCCAGCCATGACCTTTGCCGCAGTGCGGGGGCAGGGCGACCCCAACGACCCTGCAGGCGAGTACAAGGCGGCCGTTGAGCTGTTGTACGGTCTCCTCTACACCATCAAGATGAGCAAAAAGGGCAGCTATCGGATGGAGGGCTATTTTGACTTTGTGGTGCCCCCGCTGGAAGGGCTGTGGGAGCAGACCAGTGCCGGAAAGAAAAACTTCCGCTGGACGTCTCTGCTCCGTCTGCCGGAGTTCGTGACCCGGAAAGAGTTTGACTGGGCTGTCAGGGAGGTGTCGGCCAAGAAGAAACAGGACTTCTCGAAGGTGGAATATCTTACCTATGATGAGGGTCTCTGCGTTCAGTGCCTGCACCTCGGCCTCTATGACGATGAGCCGGAGACGCTGGCCCGGATGGATGCGTTCGCAGCAGAGCAGGGGTATGCGGTGGACTTTTCGGATACCCGCTTCCACCACGAAATCTACCTCTCCGACCCCAACCGCACCCTGCCGGAAAAACGGAAGACCATCCTGCGCCACCCGCTCAAATCAAGCTTGTAATCCAGCCCCAAGGCCGCTATAATAAAAGAAAAAGCCGCTGTCTGGCGGCGGAAAACGAGGAATGGATATGAAGCTTCCCGAGAAGAAACAGCGCTGGGTCTACCATGCAGAGGCCCTGCCGCAGGCGGCAGGCGAGGGCGTCACCCGCCGGGTGCTGGCCTATACCGACGGCCTGATGTGCGTGGAGAATACCTTCGAGAAGGGGGCTGTGGGCGCACTCCACCATCACCCCCACACCCAGATCACCTATGTGGTGTCGGGTGCGTTCGAGTTCACTGTGGACGGCGTGACTCACACCGTGCGGGCCGGGGATACCATCCTGAAGGAGGACGGCGTGGAGCACGGCTGTGTCTGCACCGAGGCTGGTATCCTGCTGGACATCTTCACCCCCATGCGGGAAGACTTCGTGTAAAATAAAATGGGCCGCAGCCCACCCCGCGAGGGGAAGGCTGTGGCCCATTTTTGTGCGAAAAATCAGGCGGCAGTAGAAGAAGCAACCTCAGAGGAAGCAGCCTCAGAAGATGCAGCCTCGCTGGAGACCTCGGATGCGGCCTCAGAAGAGGAAGCCTCGCTTGCAGCCTCGGAGGAAGCGCTGTTCTCCTCAGCGACAGCGGAGGAAGCGGAGGTCTCGGACTGAGCAGAAGCAGCCTCAGAGGTGGAAGCAGCGGTAGAAGAAGAGCTGCCGCAGGCAGTCATGCTGACAGCCAGAACCAGAGCAGCAACGGTAACAGCAACATTCTTGAGTTTCATATGAAAAATCTCCTCATATTTAAAAATAGTTTTGCGGGAGGGCCGTACAGGCAAGGCCCTTCTGCAAAAAGATATTCTAGTCCGTTTTCGAAAAAAATCAAGCCCTTTTTGGGCAAAGATTCTATTTGCCGGAGAGATTCTACACTTTTGTTATAACTTTTCGATAAAAGTCAAAGATTTTTGACGTTCAAAAATAAAACACAACGAGCTTTTCCGGAAGAGGAAAGCGTGGTATAATAGCTTCATGATATGCAGCGGGTGGAGGCTGTGTCCGGTAAGGGCTGTGCCGTCAAGCCATCGGCCCGCTATTCGACCCTGCAGGATCTGGACGCCGGACGCCACACCGAGATCGATATGTTCTCGGGCGCACTCATCCGGATGGGCAGGGAGCTTGGCATCCCGACGCCCTACAATGAGTTCGCTTACCACATGATAAAGGCGCTGGAAGAAAAGAATGACGGCAGATTTGACTACAGCGGCCCGGATCAGGAAATGACATGGGCAAGATGAGGAGAGAAAAGGGAATGAATATCACAGTCTATCTGGGGGCGAACGAGGGCAATGACCCGGCCCTGAAGCAGGCCGTCGAGGAGCTGGGCCGGTGGATCGGCGAGAGCGGGAACGCTCTGGTCTATGGTGGCTCCCGCAGCGGCCTGATGGGCCGCCTCGCTCACAGCGTCCTGACGGCGGGCGGCGAAGTGACCGGGGTAGAGCCGCAGTTCTTCATCGACTCGGAGGTGCAGTACGACGGCCTAACAAAGCTCATCGTCACGAAGGACATGACCGAGCGGAAGACCCGGATGATCGAGCTGGGCGACGCCTTTATCGCCTTTCCGGGCGGCACCGGCACGCTGGAAGAGATCGCCGAGGTGATGTCCAAGGTCTCGCTGGGCCATCTCGATGCGCCCTGCATCCTCTACGACCTCGACGACTACTACGCCGGACTGAAGGCCCTGCTGGCTCATATGGTCGAGACAGGCCTGTCCAGCCCCGCGCGGCAGAAGGGCATCTGCTTCGCAAAGAACTTGGACGAGATAAAAAGTCTCCTGCAAGCATAAAGAAAAAGCGCTGGAAGCCGTTAGACCGCTTCCAGCGCTTTGTTTTTGCTGTTTACATGGAGATGACGCCGAGGGCGTTGGCCACCGAGCTGACAAGGATGATGGCCGCGAAGATGGGGCAGAGATACTTTATCATAAAGTTGAAGATGCGTCTGCGGCGGAAGGACTTGCCGTCCAGCGTGACCTCCTCTTCGATCTTCTCCACACCGATGACCCGAGACACCAGCAGGCAGGTGGTGATGGCCGCAATGGGCATCATGACGGAGTTGGTGAGGAAGTCGAAGAAGTCGAGGAACTGCATCCCGAAGACCGTGAATCGGGCCAGCGGGCCGTAACCCAGAGCCGACAGACTGCCCAGCACCAGCATGATGATGCCGATGAGGATGGTGGCCTGTTTGCGGTCCCAGCCCAGCTCGTCCTCGAAGGTGGAGACGGCGCTCTCGGTCAGAGCAATGGAGCTGGTGACAGCGGCGAAAAGCACCAGCGTAAAGAAGAGGATGCCCACCACCGTGCCGAGGCCCATGCTCTCGAACACCTTGGGGATGGTGATGAACATGAGGGCCGGGCCGGCCTGCAGAGTGTCCGGGTCGCCGCCGGAGAAGGAGAAGACCGCCGGAATGATCATCAGGCCCGCCATGATGGCGATGACGGTATCAAAGACCTCCACGTTTTCGGTGGACTCCTCGATGGAGACGTCCTTCTTCATATAGGAGCCGAAGGTGACGAGGATGCCCATAGCGATGGAGAGGGAGTAGAACATCTGTCCCATTGCGGTCACGACGGTCATCCACGAGAAGTTGGCGATGTTGGGCACGAGGAAGTATTTCACACCCTCCAGCGCGCCCGGGCGTGTGACGGAGTAGCCTGCGATGACGACGGAGAGCACCACAAGAATGGGCATCATCACCTTGGATACCCGCTCCACGCCGTTGCGCACGCCCGCAAAGATGATGGAGAGGGTAAAGACGGTAAAGATGGCGAAGCAGATCTCCGCCGACGGGCCGCTGGAAATGAAGGCGGAGAAATAGCCGTCCGCCGCCAGCTCGCTGCCGTGGCCGCCGATGTAGTCGGCCAGATACCGGATGACCCAGCCGCCGATGACCGAGTAGTAGGGGACGATGAGGATGGGGATGATGGCGTTGATCCAGCCGCCGAAGGAAAGCCCGCCCGTTTTGCCGAAGGAGGCGAACGCGCCCACCGGGCTTTTCTTGGTCATCCGGCCCAGCGCCGTCTCGGCCACGATCATGGTGTAGCCGAAGGTGAAGGCGAGGATGATGTAGATGAGCAGGAAGATGCCGCCGCCGTACTTGGCCGCAAGATAGGGGAAGCGCCAGATGTTGCCGAGGCCCACCGACGCGCCTGCAGCGGAGAGAACGAATCCGATCTTGCCCGAAAAGGCGCTCCGCTTGTGCTGTTTTTGATTCATTGGATTTTCCTCTTTTCACAAATTCGATATCCCCAGTGTATCACAGCCGGGGAGGGGATTCAACCGATTTTCCGATAAGAAGAAGAAGACCCATCGAAGGAATCGAAGGGTCGTATCAAAAAATGAGCACAGAAGCAGAAGCTCCTGTGCTCAGAGGGAGGCAGCGTCAGTCCACCACCGGTACATCCAGCCCGAATTCCAGCGGGCGGAAGCGGGGGCAGACGTTTTCGGTGATGCAGATGACCGAGGCGGCGAGGCGGCTGCCGATCTCGCAGGACTGGGCCAGATTCTTGCCGTAGGTCAGGCCGATGACCGTCCCTGCAAAGAAGGCATCGCCTGCGCCGGTGGTGTCGATGACATCCACCTTCTTGGCGGGCACGACGCCGCAGGCCCCGTCGTGCTGGGCGTAGACGGCCCCCAGACCGCCCATCGTCACCACCATGCTGGTCATGTTGGCGCTGTGGACGTTCCGGGCCAGCACCTGAGCCATCTGGGTGGGGGAGAGGTGGCCGTAGTCGTCCGAGAAGAGCAGCCCGGCCTCCTGCTGGTTGCAGACGAAGCAGTCGATCTGCTGCAGATAGTCGCGGCGCTCCATGGCGATGCTCATGTTGGAGACGGCGGCAAAGACCTTCTTTTTGTACTTCTTGGCGTAGTGGAGCACCTGCTTGACGGTCTCTTTCTCGAGGTCCAGCTCGATGGCGATGCTGTCGCAGTCCCGGAAGATCTCGTCGCCCTTCTCTTCCAGCAGGGTGGTCAGAGGGGTGGTGTCGGGCCGCTTGGAGATGGCCGCGTGGACGTCGCCGTCGTTGTCGAAGATGGCCAGCCATGTGCCCATGCCGTCGGGGACTTTCTGGATGTATCGGGTGTTGACCTTGTGGTTGTCCAGCTTGTCGATGACGTCCTGCCCCATGCCGCTGTCATCCACAAGGCTCACGAAGGTGGGGCGCAGCTCCACGTTGGCAATGTCCTCCGCCACGTTCCGGCTCACGCCGCCGTGCACCTGCTCCATCCGCCCGGCGTTCCGTCCGCCGGGGATGTAGGTGGAGAGAGGATAGCCCTTGATGTCCACAAAAACTGCGCCGATGACTACGATTCCCATAGTTTTGATTCCTTTCCGAAGTAAACGCTCTTTGGGTCTTTCTTTGGGTCTTATTATACTGTATTTTACAGGGAGAATCCATCTTTTTACCATTTCTTTGTCCGAAAAGCAGAAAATCGACCGCCCCGGCGGGATTCGAGCCAAAAAGCTGTTGACAAAACCGCCGCCCTTTGCTACAATAAACAAGTAAACGCAGGGTTAGCTCATCCGGTAGAGCGACTGCTTCCCAAGCAGTAGGCGGCGGGTTCGAGTCCCGTATCCTGCTCCACAAAAAGAGCGCTGATTCGTCAAGAATTGGCGCTCTTATCATTTCGGCGAAAGAAAACGGAGAGGGACGCCATGATCTTTGTACCCCTTTTGCACTATTTCAAGTGCAAGAACCAATACAGCGGCAACGAGGACGGGATGCGCTACCTGCTCTCGCCCGGCAAGCGCAGCGTGCCCGACCCGGACGGCGGCGAGGGCGCGCAGAAGGAGGAGGCCGTCCTCACGGTGGACATCTGGCCCGACCCGTGGGCGCTGGACCGCACCGACCCGGCCCTGCGGCGGCAGAAGGTCTTTCCCCTGACGGAGGAGGGCAGGGCGGAGGCGGCGGAGTACCTGTCCGCCACCTACAGCGCCGACACTGCGTACTGGAAGCAGCGGCCCTCCATTCTGGACTCGGAGCCGTGGTCGCCGCCGAAGGATGAGGAAGCAGAAAGCGAAGGAGACAAATGATCTACCGCATCAAGGAACTCAAGGGCGACACCATCCCGGTGCCGCAGCTCATCTTTTCCAAACTGGGCATCGCCGAGGAGTATAACGTCCGGGTGGCGCTGTATGTGCTGGCTACCGGCATCACCGACCCGGACAAGCTCTGCGCAGACCTGAAGCTGCGCAGCCGCATCTCTGCCGAGAGCGCCCTCTCTTTCTGGGCCGGCGCGGGGCTGCTGGAGCGCTACGACGAGAACGCCGCCCCGGGCGCAGAGCCTTCGGCCCCCGCCCCCATGACGTGGGCGGAGATCGCCGCCGCAAGCCGCACCGACCCCATGATCTCCAGCCTCATCGACTGCGCCCAGACGGGCTTTGCCCGCCCGCTGACCCACAGCGAAATGGAAAAGCTGGTCAACCTCTATGTGCAGGAGGGCTATGCCCCCGAGACGGTCATGCTCTGCGTGGCCTATGTGGCCAGCCGGGGCAAGCGGACCATGGCCGCCGTCCTCCACGAGCTGAAGGTCTGGCGGGCCGAGGGAGTGGAGACCGGCGAACAGGCCGACGCCCACCTCAAGCTGCTGGCCCTCCGCCAGACCCGGGAGCAGTACGTCGCCTCTCTGCTGGGCATCCCGGACAGCGAGCTTACCCTCGGCGGGCGGAAGGCCATCGCCCGGTGGTATGAGGTGTACGGCTACGATGACGCCATGGTGCAGGAGGCAGCGGTGCAGGCCGGGCCGAAGCGGGACCTGTGGTACTGGAACAGCATCCTCAAGACATGGAACGCCAAGGGCCTGCGGAACATCCACGATGTGCGCAGCCCGGTGGCGTCCATCGGCGCCAGCCGGAACATCCGGGTGGACCGCGAAGCCCCCAGCGGCAACGACTTCCTCAAGAACGCCGCCCGCCGCCGCTCCCTCAAGAAAAAGCCCGAGTGACACCCGGCATAAGGAGACACTATGCGTACCAAGAACGAACTGTATCAGGAGGCTCTGCGCACCGTCGCCCGGCGGCGTCAGACGGCCCGGGCGCGGGCAGAGGATGCCCGTGCAGAGGCCGAAGCGGCCCTGCCCGGGCTGCGCCACGCCGAGGAAGAGGTGCGGGTGCGGGGCATCCGCTGCGCACTGGCCGGTGCGGCGGGCAGGGACCGCACCGAGGCCGCCGCCGCCCTTGCGGACGCCCGCAGGAAGCTCTCGGAGCTGCTGGCGTCCAGCGGCCGCCCGGCTGACGCGCTGGAACCTCGCTTCACCTGCAAGCTCTGCGAGGATACCGGCGTGGTGAAGGGGCGCACCTGTGAGTGCGTCCACAAGGTGATGCAGCAGCTCCGCCGGGAGGAGATCGAGGCCCTGTCCAGCCTCTCCATTTCCAGCTTCGATACCATGGAGCTGCGCTATTACCCCGACGAGAAGGACGCCGATGTCGGCGAGTCGGCGCGCAGGTACATGGCCGGACAGCTGGCCGAGCTGAAGGGCTACGCCGACGAGTTTGACCGCACCAGCCCCAGTCTGGTGCTTCTGGGCAACGCCGGTCTGGGCAAGACCCACGCCGCGCTGGCCATCGCCGGAGAGGTGCTGGAAAAGGGCTTCGACGTCATCTATGTGTCCAGCCCCGATTTCTTCTCGAAGCTGGAAGCCCTGCACTTCGGGCAAGATCCCGCCGGGGAAGAGGAGACGCTCCTGCGCACCGCTGCCGGGGCAGACCTGCTCATCCTCGACGACCTCGGCTCGGAGTTCAACTCCAGCTTCCTCATCAGCACCCTCTACAGCCTGCTGAACAACCGTCTGGGCGCAAAGCTGCCCACCATCGTCACCACCAACATCACCGACAGCACGCTGCTGGAACGGCTCTATACCGAGAAGATCTCCAGCCGCCTCGCTTCCTTCCTGCCCTGCCTCTTTGTCGGAAAGGACATCCGGGCACAGAAGGCGGCGGAATCCTGAACCACAGATCCGGAACACACCGGAGAAGCAGCTGAGCTTTTGTCAGCTGCTTCTTTTTTTGTGCAGGCCGCTCCTGTGCTTTGCCCATTTTTTTGGGAGTGCTGGAATAAAAAGAAAATGAAAGGCCGCAAAGGGGCTGCTGTTTGTCGATGTTTTTGAAAAAATGTTAAAATTCCTTGAAACCCCGGCGTTATAATGATAAAATATTCTTGTATCGTCATTTTGCTGTGGACGTGCCTTTCCAATGGCGTTGTGGTATTGGGGGCGTAAAACAGGATGCCCACAAAGAGAGACTGCGGCGTCCTTTCCGTGAGTCGTGATGGAACAGACAAGAAGACCGAAGCAGCCTGCCGGGCGACGGCAGGCTGTCGTCGGGTCATGAGGTGAATCGTTTGATGAAGAAGAAAACACTGCGCAGCCTTTTTTCCCTGCTTATGGCACTGGTGCTGGGGGTATCCCTGCTGACCGGATGCAGCGGAAAGGCGGCAGAACGGGCGGAGATGCAGGAAGACGCTGAGACCATTCAGGTGTATCTGTGGACGAATAGCCTGTACGAGACCTATGCCCCCTATGTCCAGGCGCAGCTGCCGGACGTGAATATCGAGTTCATCGTGGGCAACAACGATCTGGACTTTTACAAATTCTTGCAGGAGAACGGCGGCCTGCCGGACATCATCACCAGCTGCCGCTTCTCGCTGCACGATGCAGCTCCCCTGAAGGACAGCCTGATGAACCTTGCTACCACCAACGAGGCGGGCGCGGTCTACAACGCCTACCTCAACAGCTTCAAAAATGAGGACGGCAGCGTGAACTGGCTGCCGGTGTGCGCCGACGCCCACGGATTCGTGGTCAACCGCAGCCTGTTCGAGCAGTACGACATCCCGCTGCCTACCGATTACGACAGCTTTGTGGCGGCCTGTCAGGCCTTTGAGAAGGTAGGCATCCGCGGCTTTACCGCCGATTATGCCTACGACTACACCTGCATGGAGACGCTGCAGGGGCTTTCGGCTACCGAGCTTACCACTACGGAGGGGCGCAAGTGGCGCACCGCCTACAGCGACCCCGCCAACAGCGAGCGGGTGGGTTTGGACGACACTGTCTGGCCGGGGGCATTCGAGCGGATGGCCCAGTTCATTCAGGATACCCACCTCACGGCGGACGACCTTGGGCTGACTTACGATGACGTGATGAACCTGTTCCGGAACGGGGAAGTGGCCATGTACTTTGGCAGCTCCGCCGGCGTGAAGATGTTTCAGGAGGAGGGCATCGACACGACCTTTCTGCCCTTCTTTAGCCAGAACGGGGAAAAGTGGATTATGACCACCCCCTATTTCCAGATCGCCCTGAACCGGGAGCTGGAGCAGGACAGCGCACGCCGCGAAAAGGCCATGAAGGTGCTGAACGTCATGCTCTCCGAGGGCGCACAGAACCGCATCATCTCCGACGGACAGGATCTGCTGAGCTACAGCCAGAACGTCAGCCTCCGCCTGACCGAATACATGAAGGACATCCGCCCGGTGGTGGAAGAAAACCATATGTACATCCGCATCGCCTCCAACGATTTCTTCTCCATCTCCAAGGATGTGGTCTCCCGGATGATCGAGGGCAAGCTTACGGCAAAGCAGGCGTATCAGGACTTCAACGCCCAGCTCCTCACGGAAAAGACCACCACGGACGAGACGGTGCTGACCTCCGGGAAGAGCTATTCCAATGTCTTCCACAAAAAGGGCGGCAGCGCCTCCTTCTCCGTCATGGCGAACACGCTGCGCGGCGTGTATGGCACGGATGTGCTCATCGCCGCAGCAAACAGCTTTACAGGCAGTGTGCTGCGGGCGGATTATACCAAGGAGATGGCCGTCTCCATGATCATGCCGAACGGCCTGATGGCCTACCAGCGCACCATGACCGGCGCAGAGCTGAAGGAGACCCTCCGCGCCTTTGTGGAGGGCTGTGAGGGCGGCTTTGTGCCCTTCAACCGCGGCTCTCTGCCGGTGGCCAGCGGCATCACCATGGAGGTAAAAGAGGCAGGCGGCAGCTATACCCTGACCGGCATCACCCGGAACGGCCAGCCGCTCCGGGAGGATGACACCCTCACCGTGACCTGTCTGGCCACGACAAAGCAGATGACCGCGGTGTTTGCAGACGAAAGCCGCGCCGTCACGGACGAAGGTACGTGGGTAAAGGACGCATGGCGCGATTACGTTTCCGGCGGCAGCGCAACGCTTGCAGAGCCGGAAAACTACATGACACTGAGGTGAGCGGAATGGCAGACGAAATGCACGAACCCAAACGAAAAGGCCGCTCCTGGCGGAAATGGCTCCCTGCCGCCGCCGTCACCCTCCTGCTGCTGGGGCTGCTGGTCGGCGTCAGCTGCCAGTACATCTCGTATGTGTCGCAGACGGTCTATCAGGAGAGCACGTCGCATCTGGAAGAGGTCCTGCATAAATCCAACAATATGCTGAAGGAGCTGGTGCGCAAGAACCTGACCTATCTGCATCTGTACAACGGATTTCTGGAAAATACCTCAGACGAAGGCGAAATTCAGGCGTATGTCGAGAAGGCACAGCAGGACACCGGATTTGCCGACTTTTACTTTCTTTCCTACGACGGAAACTATATGACCGTGTCTGGCGAAACGGGCTACCTCGGCTTGCAGACCAATCTGGACGAAAAGCTCTCCGACGGCGAGGATATCGTCATGAATGCGGTACTGCCCGGCAAACCCCAGATGCTCGTGTTCATCTGTCCCGAAATACAGGGCAGCTACCGGAACTTCGACTACGATGCCATCGCCATCGCGTACTATAACGATGCTGTGCTGAAAGCGCTGGACAATTCTGCTTTTCAGGGGAGCGCCAGCAACTATGTGGTCTACTCGGACGGGCGGGTGGTCATCGACAATTCTGCAAACGCCACAGAATCGGTCTACAACTTTATCGCGGTGCTGCGCGACCACTCCGACCTTTCGGAGGAGCAGATCCTTGCCCTCTCGGATGCGTTTGAGCAGGGCAGCAGCGGAAACATGAAGGTAAAGCTGGGTGACACCAGTTATTATCTGGTCTACGAGGGCACAGCCGTCCAGAGCTGGACGATGCTGGGCCTTGTCCCGGTCAAGGTCGTCAATGCCAATCTGGACAAGCTCTGGTTCCGGACGGTGCAGATCGTGACAGGCATCGCCCTCTGCCTTGCAGTGACGGTCATCCTGCTCCTCCTGCGCAAGAGCCACGATACGCTGCGCCGGAAGAACACCGAGATCCTGTACCGGGACGAGCTGTTCCAGAAGCTCTCGCTGAACGTGGACGACGTCTTCCTGATGCTGGACACAAAGACCTCCAAAGTGGATTACGTCAGCCCGAACATTGAGCGTCTGCTGGGCGTGTCGGAAGGGGAAGTCCGGCAGAATATCCATGTTCTGGATAAGCTGCACCCGAAAAACGCCCCGAAAAACGACAAAGTCTGTCTGGATGGGCTTCGCAGCGGGGGACAGCGCGAATGGGATTTTGAGTATCTGCATCAGCAGACCGGGGAGCAGCGCTGGTTCCACATCATCGCCATGGGCAGCGAGGTGGAGGGCAGAGCCAAATACATCCTCGTCATGTCCGACCGCACAGCCGACAAGCAGGTGAATCAGGCGCTTTCAGATGCAGTGGCTGCCGCCGAGACCGCCAATCGCGCCAAGAGCACCTTCCTTTCCAATATGTCCCACGACATCCGCACCCCCATGAACGCCATCATCGGCTTTACCACGCTGGCGGTCAGCAACATTGACGACAAGGAGCGGGTGAAGGATTATCTCGCCAAGACCCTTGCCTCCAGCAAGCATCTGCTCTCCCTTATCAACGACGTGCTGGACATGAGCCGCATCGAAAGCGGAAAGCTCCATCTGGAAGAGGTGGAGGTCAACCTGTCCGATGTGCTGCACGACCTGAAAACCATCGTCAGTGGGCAGATCTACGCCAAGCAGCTGGAACTTTACATGGATGCCATGGATGTGACCGACGAGGATGTCTATTGCGACAAGACCCGGCTGAATCAGGTCCTGCTGAACCTGCTGTCCAACGCCATCAAGTTTACCCCGGCGGGCGGCACGGTCTCGGTACGCGTCCGGCAGCTTGCCGGAAAGGTGCGCGGCTGCGGGCAGTACGAGTTTCGCATCAAGGACAACGGCATCGGCATGAGCCCGGAGTTTGCCCAGAAGATCTTCGAGCCGTTTGAGCGGGAGCGCACCTCCACAGTAAGCAGGATACAGGGCACCGGACTTGGCATGGCCATCACCAAAAACATCGTGGATATGATGGGCGGCACCATCGAAGTCCAGACAGAGCAGGGCAAGGGCACCGAGTTTATCATCCGTGTGCCGCTGCGCCCGCAGGCCGAGCACCGTCCGGTGGAAAAGATCACCGAGCTGGAAGGCCTGAAGGCACTGGTGGTGGACGACGACTTCAACACCTGCGACAGCGTGACGAAGATGCTGGTCAAGGTGGGGATGCGCGCGGAGTGGACGCTCTCCGGCAAGGAGGCGGTGCTGCGCGCGCGGCAGTCCATCGAGATGAGCGACGCCTACCATGCCTATATCATCGACTGGCGGCTGCCGGACATGAACGGCATCGAAGTCACCCGCCAGATCCGCAGCCTGAACGACGATACGCCTATCATCATCCTGACCGCCTACGACTGGTCGGACATCGAGGTGGAGGCAAAGGCGGCCGGTGTGACCGCCTTCTGCTCCAAGCCCATGTTCATGTCCGACCTGCGGGAGACCCTGATGAGCGCCCTCGGCCAGAAGCAGACGGATGCAGAGCAGGAACTCCTGCCCGAAGAGAATGCGGATTTCAAGGACAAGCACATCCTGCTGGTGGAGGACAATGAGCTGAACCGTGAGATCGCGCAGGAGATCCTGCGGGAGTACGGCTTTCAGGTCGATACAGCTGAAAACGGCGCAGTGGCGGTGGAAAAGGTCAGCGCCGCTGCACCGGGCAGCTATGATCTGATTCTAATGGACGTGCAGATGCCGGTGATGGATGGCTATACCGCAACCCGGACGATCCGCGCACTGGATGACCCGGACCGGGCAAAGCTCCCGATCCTCGCCATGACGGCCAATGCATTTGACGAGGACCGCTGCAACGCATTGGAGAGCGGCATGAACGGCTTTTTGTCCAAGCCCATTGTGATCGGCGACCTTGTGCAGGAGCTGCATAAGATTTTGTGAGCCTGTCCAGCCTTCATGTGGACGAAGAACCCGGCGACTGCGCCTCCGACTGCGGCGGCATCATGGAGCCGGTGGCCGTCTGGGTACGCAAAGGCGGCGATGGACGGATGTGGTAAGCCGCAGCCAAAAACGAAAAGGCCGCTGTGTCGGAGAATCGCTCTGCGACACAGCGGCTTTTTGCAACTTATGGGGATGATTCGGATTATATCCCCTGTGCAATAAAATTGACGAGAAACAGTTGGATTTTTTCTGGCTGTTTCTTTTTTTATTGCACAAATCGGCAAAAACAGCGCCGAAAGCTACGCACCCAACAAAGATGAAAATGCCCCAAAAAGCTATCAAATATTGCCTTACTCTATACAAAATATAGCAATCGGTACACGCATCACAAAACATATGCGATATAGCGTTGATTTTTGTGCATATCCCATCTGAAAAACTGGGGGTGAGTTTTCAAAATGCCTGTTATTTATGTTGCAAAAAAATCTACCCACATACGAAGAATCACGTTCATTTTAGGACAGACGGTTGAAAAACAGCATGATCCTTGATTATTTCTATGGGGGATTCCATCAAGGTTGCAAAAGCGAGGTTGACGGAAATCGCCGTGCTAAAAACCCACATCATCAACTATGCCAAGACCCGTGAGGTGTACACTGATTATCGGAAAACTGGGTACAGCAAAGCCTTTCTGGAGGCTCACCGGGAGGAGAACACTCTGCACAAGGCGGCAAAAGCTGCCTTTGACGAAGCCGGACTGCAAAAGCTGCCGAAGGTCAAGGTGTTGGATGCGGAGTTCGCAGAGGAAAAGGACACCACCGAAAAAACTCAGACCCGATAAGCGAATACCGCCGAGGACTCTTCCCGTTTTGGGGAGATGTCCTCGGCGTTTTTTGTGTGTATAGCGAAAATCTATGACTGGATTTTCGTCAAGCACGAATTATCGCTGTATTCTTGCTAATATGAGGTGTAGAAGATCGTGCAGTAATTGCGTACGCAAAAGTACCTCATGATGCAAAGAATACGCGGCTGCGTAATGGCAAGGAATATATTTATAGTAGTTTGCGTTTTTGATGCACAAGCAACATCCGCAAACTGCATATGACAATAAGCGAAAAATCGTGTTAATGCATTATCCGGTATTCTGCTATAACGGCCGGTTTCGACGTGGGGAAGATGGAACGCCGCTGACTTATATGTTGCACGGGCATATCCATAAGACGGAGGATCAAGTGCTGGTGGATAAATTTTGCGCAGAAACCAGAGCCACGATGCGGAAAAGTGCCCATCAGGAAACAGCGCAGCCAGTGCCGTGCCAGATGATCAACTGCTTCTGTATGTATTCGGACTACACGCCGCTGACGCTGGAAGAGTGGATAGAGTATGACCAAAGACGGCGTACCTTTCTCTGTGAGGGGAACGATTGCTAAAAATTTCGCTTCAAACGAAATTAAAACGAAAATTTGAGTTGATTTGTTTCGCGTTACAGGGTATAATCACAGTAGATCATCATTTGGAGGTGCGTTATGGACTATTTATCTTGCGCTGACGCTGCTGAAAAATTGGGGATTACGATCCGTAGGGTTCAGCAGATGTGCAAACAAAGGGAACTTCCGGGAGCAGTAAAGGAAGGCCGGATTTGGATGATTCCGATAAATGCGGTTTCGGAAGATTTAAACGCAAAAAAGAAACCTTTGCCCATAGGTGTCTCTGATTTTAAGGCTGCGACCACTGGCTACTACTATGTGGATAAAACTCTACTGATCCGCGATTTTCTTGATGCAAAACCGATGGTATCGCTTTTTACTCGCCCGCGACGTTTCGGTAAGACGCTGAATATGGATATGCTCCGTGTCTTTTTTGAGAAAACGGCAGAGGACACTTCGGTTTATTTTAAAGATAAACAGATATGGCAGTATGGCGATTTTTATACAAGGCATCAAGGTCAGTATCCAGTCGTCTTTCTGACGTTTAAAGATGTGAAATGCTTGACATGGGAAGAAACTTTTCAGAAAATTCGAATATTGATTTCTTTGGAATTTATACGCCATAATGAGCTGGAAAACAGTTCTGTACTGACTACGTATGAAAAAGAACAGTATCATCGTCTCGCCAGTGATAATGCAACAGAAGTCGATTGCCAAATGGGGTTGCAGCTTTTGTCACTGCTCTTGCATAAGCACTACGGCAAGGAATGTATTATTATTATTGATGAGTATGATACGCCGATTCAACAGGGGCATAATTGCAATTTCTACTCAGAAATCGTAAACTTCATGCGCAATTTCTTCTCTGGCGGTCTCAAAGATAATCCGCATTTGGCTTTCGGATTTCTTACAGGAATTCTGCGTGTAGCTAAAGAAAGTATCTTTAGTGGCATGAATAATTTGAAAATCAATTCAATCTTGGATGAAAGCTATAGCGAATATTTTGGCTTCACAAAAGAAGAAGTGAAGGATATTCTGAGCTATTATGAAAAGGAAGAAAAATATCAGGAAATTTGCGATTGGTACGATGGATATCGATTTGGCAATACTGAAATCTTCAACCCATGGTCAGTTATTAATTACATTGCAGATAAGTGCTTTCCTAGAGCATTTTGGCAGTCTACAGGCAGCAACGAGATTATCGGAGAAATCATTTCGACAGCTACACCGAAAACCACAGAAGACCTTTATAAGCTACTCTGCGGTGAGAAAATTACAACTTTTATTGATACCAGTGTGATTTACCCCGAAATACAGAATAATCCCTACAGCATCTATAGTTTCCTACTTATTGCAGGGTACTTGAAAGTTGCGTCAGTCTACCCACAAAATGATGGGAATTTTATGTGTGATGTTGCAATCCCTAATAAAGAGATTGCATTTGTGTATGAAAAAGAGGTTTTAAATCGCACAAATCAAAATAATATCTCTATCTCAATCAGTCAAGCCATTTTTTCGGGAGATACGAAAAAGTTGCAGATTCTTCTGGAAGAGTTTATGTTGAAAAGCATATCTTCTATGGATGGAGTGAATGAGGAATTTTATCATGGGATGATGCTGGGGTTATGTGCTGTCCTCGGAAATCGTTATCGAGTTCGTTCTAATAGGGAACCGGGTCTTGGACGTTTTGACATTCAGCTGATGCCTTTGGTGAATGGTATTCCGGGATTCATTTTTGAATTCAAGCATACTAGCGATGCACATGTGGATTTGGGCTCCTTGGCAGAAAATGCACTTCAGCAGATTGATGAGAAAAAGTATGATACAGAGCTGCGTGATGCAGGCATCAATTCAATCATAAAAATAGGAATTGCATTCCAAGGGAAAAATGCTGTAGTAAGACGAGCATAACTTTTGGCCCATGAGATTTTCACGGTAAATAGGCTTTGGAAAAAGCTGCATATTAGGAGTGAAAATAATAAAATGATTGATAAGCCGGATGCCGCAAACTATGCAATGGATACAAGAGGGCGGATATTGATAAAAACAATCATGGAGATAGTAGATAGGTCGGCGATAATTCGAAATGGTTTACGGAGTTTAGAATGGCCATATGTAATAGCTCTGCCTGGAAAAAATCGGAAAAGTTATTACCGCTACAATCTTGAAAATCCTTACTTGCTTGAATTGGTAGATATGGTAGAGAACTATATAGAATGGAATCCGAAGCTGGAGTGGCTATCTCCAAAAGAAAGAGAATACATAAACGATTATGGATTCAGATATACAAAAGATGAAAAGAAAAAGACGTGGAAAATAAATGGCGGTGGTGTTGGAGACTATATGTCGGATTGGTATATCTGGATCACTGGAAAAGAAAAGATTGTAAATCTGCCGCGGCATCGTTGCTAAAACATCAGATGGAAAATAGATGGAGGAGTATTGATGGATTCTTGATTTGATTCAAAAATATTTTTATATATTGTGAACGATTTTCCATATTCGAGGGCTGCATCTATTGATTCTGTGCAGTTGCAGTTAAAGAAGGGAAAGCTTGCATGAGTGACCGTTAGCAATGAAATCATTATACAGTTTTCCGTGTTGGTCATAAAGCAGTTGGAATTTGCGCAACGCATTTGTTGGAACATTGTACAGAAACAGTGGAATGAAATTATGGTTATATTGTTGTAATGACGAAAATGCTATGGTGCTGAAAGGAAAATGTGCTCTATGCTAAGGTGGTTACATATTTCGGATCTCCATTTTAATAATGATGACATGAGCACAATTTCTCTGCGTGAAGAGTTACCACAATTTTTGAGAAAGAATAATCTTCTTTGCGACTATGTTTTCTGTACTGGTGATATTCGTACAGCAAATGCGAATCCTAATACGTTTACAGATGAAGCAGCAGAGTATTTGATCGATCTTTGCGCCGCAGTAGGGCTGACAACAGATAGGTTGTTTATTGTGCCAGGAAATCATGATGTGGATAGAAATTCGGATGGGCGAGATGGTGCGATAAAGAAAATCAGCTTTCAGCGAGGGGGATATTATGATCCCAAATACGGAACGATCAAAGACGAAGATTTGAAGTTGATCTATTCTGGCCAGAAAGATTTTCGCAATTTTCTTTCTAAATTGTATCCTGCTAGTCGCGTGGAAAAGTATTCGAATCCCCTACAACCTCATTTTAATATAGAAACGACTGAGTTTAATGTCCTACATATCGACTCGACTTTAACATATACCCAAAATCAGGAAGCAACAGATTTGATTATAGGAACGAAATTGTTGCAAAATGCATTAAAGGAGCTTAACCCGAATAAGCCGACCATTCTACTTTCACATTATCCCTTTACAGCACTTCTTCAAGAAGAGAAAAAATATGTACGGGAATTGCTGTGGAAAAAAGGCGTGCGCTTATGGCTGGGAGGTCATGAGCATGATCATATGGTTCATCCGATTGACTACCTCGATTCTCTCCAAGCAGGTGAACTGCGTATGGAAGAACGGAGCCGTGCGACAGTGTTGATTGGTGAAGTTGACGAGAATACACATACAGGTTATGTGACGGCATACACATGGTTTGCGGAAGGATGGGCGAAATATCCAATTCTTTGGCACGATGGGAGAAAAGAGGACCAGTATCCTTTTCAATTAAGGCTTCCGGGTGATAATGGCCAATCCCGTGAAGCCGTGAAAGCGAATCGGGCCAACACAGAGTTTGTCGGTAGAACAAATGTCATTGAGAGCATCCTTCCTCGCATTGAGGGCGTGGGAGAGGATAGGCTAAAAGAAGTGTTGAATCATGCGTGGATTACAGAAAAACCACATTTAATCCTTCTTGCAAATGGTGGCATGGGAAAGACAACCATGCTGCTTAATATGTGTGAAAATAGCGAGAACGTGAATTTATATATCCCGGCTGAACGTTTGGTGGCCATGAGAATGGGGATAAAAAGCTACTGTGTGCGATCCTTATTTGATGGCGATGAAGCGCGATTCGAGGAATTCTGCGGAGTTAAATATTCTCAGCCAAGTTTGGTTCTGCTAGTCGATGGCCTAAACGAGATTGATGCGAAAACAGAACGAGATTTTATTAATGAAATAAAGGCACTGAATTTGCTCGAGGGAATTCAGTTTGTTGTTTCTTCAAGAACAAACTTTACTGCGCGTTATAGCATGACCGGATACAGCGTGCGGCAACTGGTTCCATTGAGTGACGAGCAAATAGGGACCGTGTTCTCCGCCGAAGAATGGTCCGGAATCAAAGATACCTTTACATTGCACAAACTATTATCTAACCCGATGATGGTTACAATGTATAAGGAAATCTGTCCAATTATAAAACAGTACGAAAATGAAGAATGTTTGGACTGGATTATTCCAATTAAGAATTCGTCGGATTTGTTGCATAATTATTATGTTGCACAAATTGCTGTCTTATTGCAGAGAAGCGGTGTTGATGGGGAAAAAATACAAATTGCGTATCAAGCTGTTTTTGAAATTCTTCCTGCATTGGCGTATGAATTCGATATCTCGTACTGCTTAAATAAGAGTAATGTGGAATGCCGGGGACTTCTCCAAAGAATCTTGAAGGAGCACCATGTAAATGAAGAAAAAATTCTGCCGCTCCAGGAAAGATTCCGTGACTATGATTTGCCAGCACTCAAATTTGGAACGGTTTCTGATTTTTTGACTTGTCAAACGAATTTGTTGTACAAAAACGATACTGTCACTGCATTCCCACATCAAATTTACAGAGACTATCTGTCTGCAACCTGGATTTTACAACAGACAGAACTTGAAAAGTATTGGAATGGCAGAGCAATACCGTTTCCGGTTATGGAACATATCCGGAATCTTTCTGGAAAGTACTGGGACGGTCTGGCTGAACGGATTCACGTAATAGGAGAAAATCGTGATGATGCATTCCAGCTCGTGAGAAATCTTCTGGACTGTTTCCCTTCTTCTGAAACTGGAGGGTGCGCGAATTATTCAAATCTCGATTTAAGAGGTTTACAAATTCCCAATGCTGTAACAATGACTGACGATAGGATTTCGTTACGAGGAGCAAAGATAGACTGTGTGTCAGTTGGAAAATCTTCAGAACATGTGACACTTTATACGCATCTTCGCTTTTCGCCACAGAATGAATTTTTGGCGGCAGCTTCAAATGGGAAAGTATTTGTATTTTCATTACAAACAGAAGAGTCGCTCTTCGTTTATTCTATCAGCAGTTCGATTTCGCGAATCGAATTTATAGGTGGGTATTTGTTTGTTGTAACAGGTGGATCTAATACAAGTATTCATGTGTTTCAGAGAAAGGACGAATGGCCATACTGCGGAAAGATTTTGAATCCAGCAGAAATGCACTGTGACATCTTCAATAGCCGTTTTCGGCTTGCAATTCTAAAGGATGATGTCCTGTATTTTTACTACAACAATCGAGAGGTACGTTTTTCTCTTACAGATTGTAGACGTATTTATAACAAGCAGAAACAGAATGCATGGAAAAATCCAGTTAACGGAATTGATGTTTCTTTTCTGAAAGCAAAGGATAATGCACAGAAAAATCGAAAAGCCGGCGTGAGTTGTCAGACAGAGAGTCAAGGACTTAGGGCAACGGCCACTGTAGAAGGCGATTTAACAATAACAAGTGGTAACGAGGTTCAAGCAATCCTTGCGAGAGGTGTTACGTGCTTAAAGGATGGGGCTATTTCAGGGAATGGAAAGTCTGCGGCAACACTCAGCTATGAATTGAGCAACGGAAAACGAAAAATACAGTTGTGGGATTTGGATAAAAAGATCCGAGTTGGTGATGTCTTAGCACCAAGTGCTGTTGAGCAGGTTCACTTGTCTGAAAATGGTGCATTTATACTTGGAGAAACTGATACGAAGACTTGGGTTTACAATGTGGAAAAAAGAACATCTAGACTGTTCAATGAACACTTTGTGTCAGATCAACATGGAAAAGTTTCGACCTATGACACTAAGGTTTTGAGAAAGGATACAAATCTTAACATCTGTCTCTATGATTTAAAGACAGATGAAGTGTTAAATGTAGAGAATCCCTGTAAGGATGCTAAATTAGCTTGTTTTATGCCGGATGGCTCGATTGCAGCTGTGGGAAACAATATTCGAAAGGTAAAATTCAAAAATATTCGTACAGGTAATTATTCTGAGGTCAACAGTCAGAGTACACCAGTGATCGGTATCAGTAGTTTCAAGAATGAGCCGTTTATAGCGGTTGCTACGCAGGACAATGTTATTAGCATCTATCATATCGGGGATTGCATGAGAAAGCGAATTCTCGATAAGATGGTCGGAAATTATATGATGGTTGTCAGTCCTGAAAGTACGGTGATTGCCTGTTCTAACGGACGTAAAGCACTTCAGACGTTCAACTATTATGAAAAGACTGTAGACGGACAAAAGAGGGGATGGTGGTATAGTAACCCATATTCATCTGAAGATCCTACGATAAACGGAGACGTATTGGATATTGCTTTTAATACGGAAAATCATGAGCTTGTTGCGATTCTTTCCAATGGACAGATTATGTTCTGTCATGAAAAATATTGCAGATTTCATAGCGCCACCGATATTGTTACGAACTTCAATGTTGATGCATATGATTTTCGTGGCTGTATCTGCGATGAGTCAATTAAGAATCAAATTCGCCAAAATGGAGGTTTAGTTGATGCGTAAATACAAATGGAAATGTGGCATTGAAGTCTCTTGACATATACGGCGGCATCGGTCGCATGGGCGGCGGTGCTCTGAGCGGCAAAGACCCTAACCGAAGACATCCACCCAGTGTACCACTACTGAGGCATAATTTCAGCTATTTCGCATAGACTACGGAAGAAATTTCAAACAGACCTTGACGTGATATATATCTTAGTATATACTAAAAATGCAAGGAGGTGCGTTACTATGATGACAGCAAAGTTGTTTGAGAATGGTCGTAGCCAAGCGGTTCGACTTCCTAAGGAATGTCGCTTCAATGGTGACGAGGTTGCGATTAGCAAGGTTGGAGATGCCGTAATCCTTTTGCCAAAGGAAAACAGATGGTCTGGATTCCTGAGTAGTTTGGATTTGTTCTCTGATGATTTCATGAGTGAAGGTCGTGAACAGCCTGCAATGCAGGAGCGTGAATCCTTATGAAATATATGCTGGATACAAACATCTGCATCTACGCCATGAAGCACAAACCGCCAGAGGCAATTAAGAACTTCTTGATGCATGACCCTGACGATATGTGCATTTCAGCAATCACTTATGGAGAACTGATGCATGGCGTAGAAAAGAGTCAAGCGGTGGAACGAAACCGTGTTGCAGTCACGCTGTTCCTTTCTTCTATCGATATTCTCTCGTTTGACCACTACGCAGCAGAGGAATATGGTAAGGTACGAGCAGACCTTGAACGCAAGGGAACGCCGATTGGACCGATGGATATGCTGATAGCAGCTCATGCAAGATCAGAAGGATTGATTCTTGTGACGAACAATACCAGAGAATTCTTCCGGGTAGAAGACTTGGAAGTGGAGGACTGGACGAAGTAAATACCGAAAGCGCGAGAGAGCATCTGTCAGAGCAATCTGATAGGTGCTTTTTTCATGCCCGCCGGGGCCGGGGTCACTTCTCTACGGTGAAGTCACACGGAGACCGGTGGCCCCTTTTCTGTGAAAAACCGCAAAATTCATAGGCCGGGGGTCAGAGGATTAACGGCGCAAAATGAAACAGGAAAATGTACAGGCATCGGAGCTTTCGTTCTGGTGCCATTCTTTTTCCCCGAAATGAACCAAAGTGTGTGAAACCTCTCGTAAACAGGGAGCTTTCGCACATTTTAGCTTGTTCCGGGAGGAGCAGGGGCGAGCGAGAATCGGACGCCGCAACAACAATCCAACCTGGCGGGGCGGTGCCGATTTCCACTTCGCCGCTTTTCGTATGAATTATGAGATTTTTCTAAGAAACCGCCGAAGAAACGGCGAAAAATGAGAATGGGGTGAGGGCAGATGGAAGATTACACGGCTGAGATGATAAGGGACATGGCGTTTTCCTTCTGTCCTCAGTGCGGTACAGCCATTGTACCGAATCATAAAGGCAGACCGAGAAAGTTCTGCTCACCGGAATGCCGGTCACGGTGGAACAACACCCACCCGAAGCCGGAGAACTGGAAGACCGTGCGGTCGAAGATCTGCCAGGTGTGCGGCAGGGAGTTTTCCTACCGGCATCAGTACGGGTTGGAACGAAAATATTGCAGCCGGGCTTGTGCTAACCGGGGAAGAGGAAAGGAGGCAAAAGATGCAGCCGTTGAGTATTGAACGGGATGTCAGAAGAAATGGCATCCGTATGGATTGTGTTTTTGAAGGAATGGCGTTTGATGCTGCCAGGGAGCAGGTGAGGACGCTGCGGCTTTCTGGAACGAAACTTTCTCAGATCGCAGAGCAGACGGGAATGCCTGTGGAACAGGTGATGGATTACTGCCGGGAACTGGGATTGCCGGAAATAGGAAGCTGCCATCTGGTGCCGCCGGGCCGAGTGAAAGAACGCAGATGTCCAGTCTGTGGAAGAATCATCGGGCAGAGTGGAAGAGGTGCGCCGAGAAAATATTGTTCGGATGAGTGCTATGCCGAATATGAACGAAGGAATTATAAACGGGAAAAGGCTGGCAGGGTAGCATTCTGTCAGAACTGTGGCCGTCCGTTTATTCTTGACCGGCAGGAATACCTCGGCCATACAGTGCTATGTAAAAGTATCCGTGAGAACTTCAAGTTGAAAAAGCGCCGTGCTGCAACCCCGGAAGAAAGGATCATATTCAAAAACACTCATGAGGCTATCTGGTGAAAAATAATATTTGTGTTGCCAGAGCACATATCAGTGTGCCTATTGGAGTAGCTTGATATCGTTTCTTGAGTTGCATTCAAATTTCATCTTTTTTACAAAGAAGGACATTCTTTTGTGAGAGTGTTCTTCTTTACTATCTGGAGGGAAAATTGGACTACGAAAATACAAAACTTAAAAATCTCCGCATCGAAAAAGCCAAAGCAGAGCAGAAGCTGCGCTCTTGCCAGCACCGGGAGAAGATCCTTGAGCACCGGATGTCGGAGCTAAACCGGAGAGAGCGTGTGCATCGTCTTTGCACCCGTGCCGGAATGCTGGAAAGTTTTCTGGTCTGTCCGGGAGAACTGACCGATGATCAGGTGATGGAACTGCTGAAAATCTCGTTCCGTCAACCGGAAGTCGTGCTGGCTCTTGCAAAGATGGTGCATGATGTTCACGAACGCAGCAACGTCCAAAACCCTTTAGAATAAAGGGCGCAATTATACACCGTTCCGGTGAAATTGCGGTCTTGCAGACGGCTCGATGAAATCGAAGCTGGCGTTTATGCGCCAGCCCGATTCCATCCCAAGGAAAACTGCATTTTCCTTGCGCTGCTTTGCAGCTATCCTTTTGCCCGCTACCATAAAATACGCATAGAAAAAGCCGATTGAAAACAGAAGCATTTCCAATCGGCTTATCTTTTTGTTAGGCAGATTTCTTTTCAGCTAATGCCCGGACTTCCTCAATTGAAAGGTCGGTGTACTTTGCCACCTTTTCACAAGGCACACCATCTGCCAACATTGCCAATGCGTGTTTGACCGATGTTTCATGCTCGGTTTCATCCCGCATCTTTTCCATAGCTCTGCACATAGCTGCCACTCCCTTCGTGTCTTCTTTGAAATAACGAACCCTCTGTGCCAAAATGGAATAATTCATATCCTTCGAGTTGGTACAGAAAAAGTCGTGCATCAGTTTTCCTAATGCGGTTTCGTCCTTGATTTGTGAGTTCACATAAACGATGTGCGCCTGATCGTTGAAAGCCGTTCCAGTTTCCCGAACTGTACGGTCAACATGATAAATTGGAAGGCCTGCCTTTAATACGTCATTTTCCGTGATAAAGATAACGTATGTTTCGTTCAGCGCATCGTAATCATCGCCCGCATCAGTCAGGTTTGCATCCAACAAGCTACTGTTGTACCGTGCGCGCTTTTCACTAGCACCACGGTCGCTGCGCTGCACCTCAATATTATATGCACGGTTTTCCCGATCCACTGCCAAAATATCCAATCGGACTGAACGCCCTTGCAGATTTTTGATGCTGTACTGGCCGTGAACCTCTTTGACGGTCAAATCATCCCGTTTCAAGATGATCTGCAAAAGAAACTCAGCACAAGCACGTTCTTCAAACACCGCAGCCATGAAATCATCATCAATCAGACGTAGCCCACGCAACCGCTGCAAATCTTCTTCATGTTTCCGTTCAAAATCTAGTTCCTGTTGTGATTTTCTTTCCGACATTGGCTCACCAGCTTTCTGCTCACTTATCCAAAATAATAGTACCATAATTCCGTGATTTTTACAAGAGAACGATTCAAATGTCATCAGGAGGTGATGCCTATTCCGTGTCCGCATTTCAAAATTACCATCGTCAAGCGCAGCCAAGGGCAGTCTGCTGTTGCCGGGGCCGCTTACCAGAGCGGCGAACGGCTGTTCAGCGAGTACGACCAGAAAACGAAATTCTACAACAAGAAGAAAGAACTTGTCCATGCCGAGATCATACTACCTGATGAAGCATCGCCCGGTGCTGTACAATTCGATGCTCCTGTCGGGGACTCTGCATCCGCACCTGTTGGAAGTGGAACAGACCGCAGAGAGCCGGATGCAGCAGACCATGCAGGAACTGCTGAAGCAGAACCCGGCTCCGAACAAAGAGCGGCATCAGATGGAGTGGGTGCAGCACATAAACAGCCTGAAAGCACAGGCCGAGGAACTGGTGATGAACGAGCTGATTTACAGCTAAGCTTCTTCGATGCCCACATCCCCACCGAAGCCCAGCAAATCGAAACCATCGACCAAGCGGAGAGCGAAAAAACGCCCTCCGCTTTTGTTTTGTCGCAGGCTGAAATTGAGAACGAACTGCGCAAGCACGGTTCAGGGTTTGTAGGCGGCAAGCAGCGCATTATGGCACTGTACCAGACCCAGACTGACCGCAGCCTCCGCGCCAAGGCTCTGGCAAAGGAGTACGGCATCGGTGGGCACTCCCACGATTATCTGGATGGCAGCAGAGGCTTTGTGAACCACGACTGGAAGGGACTGGAATTTGACCGTTATCCCGACCATCAGAAAATCATCCTGAAATGGGCGCAGGTGGAAAAGTATATCGACCTGATGGTCCAGTCCGACCGCTACCTGACGGATAGAGAAAAGGAGCATTACACGCCCCCTGCGCCTGTCAGCGCAGAGCCGGATGCCACCCTTACCCATGCCAAAAACCTGATTCGGGATTTCTGCTTGGAAGAATACGACTCCGAGCCGGACTTTTCCGACCTGTCCAAGATCGGCGTTGCCTACACCAACGCCACCGATGAGGAGATTCCCATTCAGGTCAACATTGATCTGGTGGGATACCGTGTGGAACGCTATCTGGGCGATATTCTTGTGGATGAACGCCAGTACGAAAGTCTGGAAGATCTGACCGAAACCGAATTGGAGGCTCTGGATTTTTCGGAACTGGTCAGCGTCACAGACGAGGAACTGGAGCATTACCACAGCAAGGCAGAGGAACGCTCGGCACTGCTGCCGCTGGATGCCGCCACCGAGTACAATGCCCTGAAGGAACAGCACCCGGATGCGCTGGTGGGCTTTGAGCAGAACGGACAGTTTGAGTTTTACGGTGAGGATGCCCGAAAGGTCTGCGAACTTCTGGGCGGCAAACTTCTGGAAAAAGAAACAGCACTGGGCATCGTTCCTGTCACCGGCTTCCCCAGCGGCCAGTGGGTGTACCGTGCCAAGCAGCTGTGGCAGTGCGGCGAGAACGTCTACCTTGCCGGGCTGAACGAGGATGGCACCCACCACCAGACGAAGTATCTGCGCCGGGAGGATTATCTGCCGCTGGGTGCCACCGTCCACATGGAAGGGCGGGCCTTCCGGGTGGATACAGTAAACTTTGATAAGGGCAGCGTATCCTTGCAGGACGTGGCACTGGCAGAAATGCGGATGCCGATTTTCCGGGAGGAGCCGCTGGCTCTTGTCCGGGAGTTGTACGAGCAGGAACAGGAAGTGATGGAACACACACTGCCCGCTTACAAGGTCGGTGACAATGTTATCGTTGATCTTCCTAGCCGAACCATCGAAGGTAAAATCGGCTATGTGGGTGAAACCGACGTTCGCATCGACACCAGCGCACAGGGACAGTCGTGGGATAACGAGGTTATCAACAAGCAACAATTTGAGGACGGTCTGCGGCAGGTTGAGCCGGAACTATCAGATGAGGAACTGGACGCACTGCCCATCTCTACCGTGATGGACGGAAACGTGCAGACCTTCCCGGATGCCACTGCCTTGGATGAAGCCCTGAACGCTGTGCCTGCCGGAAACTTCCACATCACGGACGACCATCTTGGCGAGGGTGGCGCAAAGCAGAAATATGCCCGGAACATTGAAGCCATCCGCACCTTGTTCAAGCTGGAACAGGAGCATCGTGGTGCCACCGCCGAGGAGCAGCAGGTGCTTTCGCAGTATGTGGGCTGGGGCGGTTTGGCAGATGCCTTTGACCCTAGCAAAGATAGTTGGGCAAAAGAGTACGCCGAACTGAAAGGGCTGCTTTCCGAGGATGAGTACGCTGCTGCCCGTTCCAGCACCCTGAACGCCCACTACACCTCCCCGGTGGTGATTCGCTCTATTTATGATGCGGTCGAGAAGATGGGCTTCCAGTCTGGCAACATTTTGGAGCCGAGCATGGGCGTGGGAAACTTTTTCGGGATGCTGCCGGACTCTATGCAGGACAGCCGCCTGTACGGTGTGGAACTGGACAGCATCACCGGGCGTATCGCCCAAAAACTATATCCACAGGCCGACATTACGGTTGCTGGCTTTGAAACCACCGACCGCCGAGATTTTTACGACCTTGCCGTAGGTAATGTCCCTTTCGGTCAGTACAAAGTCAACGACAAGGCGTACAACAAACTGGGTTTTTCTATCCACAACTACTTTTTCGCCAAGACTATCGACCAGATCCGACCGGGCGGCGTGATTGCTTTCGTGACCAGCCGTTTCACGATGGACAGCAAAGACAGCAGTGCCCGCAAGTACATGGCGGAACGTGCTGATTTGCTGGGAGCCATCCGCTTACCCAACAACGCTTTTAAGGCAAATGCAAGCACCGAGGTTGTTTCGGATATCCTCTTTTTGCAGAAGCGTGACCGCCCTGCAGACATCGAACCTGCATGGGTGCAGCTGGGGCAGACCGAAGATGGCTTCAATATCAATCAGTATTTTGTAGACCATCCGGAAATGGTGCTGGGAATTTTGGAACTAGAAAGCACCCAGTACGGCCATGACCTGACCGTTGCACCAATCGAAGATGCAAACCTTGCAGACCAGCTTACCGAAGCGGTGCAGCACATCGAGGGCCAGTACACTGCGGTGGAGATTGCCGCTCCGGACGTTGCCGATGCGGAAGTGCAGCGCAAAACTCTGCCCGCAGACCCTACCGTGAAGAATTTCAGCTATACTGTGGTGGATGGTGAAATCTACTACCGCGAGAACTCCATCATGACACAGATTGAACTGTCCGACAACGCCAAAGGCCGTGTGGCTGGCATGGTGGAACTGCGGCAGATCGTCAACGAGTTGATCGACCAGCAGTTGAATGACTTCCCGGACGAGGATATCAAGGCATCGCAGGCAAAGCTGAATTATGCCTATATGGGCAATGGCAACAACATCAAATACTACGCACAGGAGTTGAAGGAAAACACCTACAACCTGACCCGCATGAACCTTGTCATGCGCGGCATTCTGCCCGACAACATTGTAACGCGCAACGGCGATACGCTGGAGGAAGATTGGCCGTACTTTGAAGAAAACGATCCGGTCAACACCTACGACCCGCTGTTTGTGGATGCGGTGGTATCAAATCCCCCATATTCGCAGGCGTGGAATCCGAACGACAAAGAGAACAACCCGCGCTTTTCGGATTACGGCCTTGCCCCCAAAGGCAAGGCAGACTACGCCTTTTTGCTGCACGACCTGTACCACATCCGTAATGATGGTAACCGCTGCACAGAACAAGCTGGAGGAGATTGAGCAGGAAAACAAGAAAGCTGAAAATGATTGCAGCAATCTGTTCACTTGGGCAAGCACCTATCAGAACGCATCCTTTCAGCAGCGGCAGGCAATCCTCAACCAGTTCATCAAGGAAGTCCGTGTTGGACGGGATTATGATATTGAGATCATCCTCAATGTTCCGCTGGAGGAGTTTGAAGAATTTAAGAGTCATTCGCTCTCGGTGCGTACTCCGAGTGGGCGGAAAACGGACCTTAAACAAGCACCCGTTAGGGGGCTGGGTACTCCGAATGGGGGAATCGTCGTTTTTGACAAAACTTCTGGTGAAGCTATGAACATTATGCCGAAAAGTTCGGCACACGTCACTTTGCGCTGTCAAGACGAATGATGCACGATTTTGCAAAGAATGGCAAAAAGAAACGCCGTATCGTTTAACACGATACGGCGTTTTATGGACTCGAAGGGAGTCGAACCCTCGACCTTTCGGATGCGAACCGAACGCTCTCCCAACTGAGCTACGAGCCCATATTTAAGCCCCCAAAAACCGCTTGGGGGCGCGTGGTATATAACTCCAGATTGTTTAAGGACCGCATGGGCTCCCAGCTGAGCTATAGGCCCATATGTTCTTCACAACGCAAATAGTGTAACTCTTTCGGAGGCATTTGTCAAGAGTTTTTCATCGTGCCGTGCCGCAGGAGTTTCGCTGCATCGCGTTGCAGAAGAGGGAGAGCGCTTGGCTGCGCCCGGGGGTTTTTATTACCCGACGATGCGCCAGTGGCCGGGCTTATCAGTGTCGGTGGTGACGCCGTCGTCGGTGTACATTCGGTAGGGCACAGGCTGACCGTCCGGCGCAAAACGCCAGAAGGTGAGGGCGGTGTCGTCCAGCAGGGCAGTGTTGGCGGCAGGCTGCGCCACCGGCACCGTGTGGCCCGGACGGAGGAACAGCAGCACTTCGTCCAGCCCGCAAGCCAGATAGTGCCGTCCGGCGGGCAGGATCTCTTCGTCGTAGTCACGGCTGCTGCGCAGGCGCAGCAGCTTCATCGGCTCGGGCAGATAGACCGTCCGGCCGTGGGCGTTCTGGGTGTAGATGGGGGCGATCATCAAGCCCTCGCCCAGAAGCAGCTGGTCCTCCACCTCCCGGGCGTCGGGGTCGGTCGGGTAGTCGAATGCCAGAGGCCGGAAGTAGGGCGCATCCTCCAGCGCGGCCTTCATGAATTCACTGTAGAGGTAGGGCAGAAAGGCCCACTTGGGCGGGATGTAGCTGGGGCCGATGAGCTGCCGGAACTCCTTCGCCGCCTCTGCCGCCGTGAGGGAGGTGATGAGATAGAGGGCATAGTCCAATTCTGCCGCCGCGAAGCGGAGGGTGTCGTGGCGGGTGTAGCCAGCTCACTTTGCCCGGGAAATCAAGGAAGATGCCGATGCACTCGCTGCCATCGGCAGAGGAGATGAGCCGCCCTCCGGCCCGGCAGAACAAGAGAGAAAACCGTCAGAACGATACAACAAAACCGGCATTTTCGCCGGAAAGGAGGGCGCGGGGCTTGTTTGGGCAGGGGGGAATGGTATATAATAAAGATATTCTAGTGTACAAGGGGAGGATCATCATGTATCAGAAAGGAATCAAGCGGCTGCTGGCCGTGGTGCTGTCGGCCTGCGGGCTGCTGGTGCTGTCGCCGCTGCTGCTTCTGCTTTGCCTTGCCATCAAGCTGGACTCACCGGGGCCGATTTTCTTCCGGCAGAAGCGGGTGGGCATCCATAAGAGCTATTTCAACATCCTCAAGTTCCGCACCATGCGCATCGACACCCCCCACGATATGCCCACCCATCTGCTCCACGACCCAGAGCAGTATATCACCCGGGTGGGCCGCTTCCTGCGCAAGACCAGTCTGGACGAGCTGCCCCAGCTGTGGAACATCCTCGTGGGCGATATGGCCGTCATCGGCCCGCGTCCGGCGCTCTGGAATCAGTACGACCTGCTGGCCGAGCGGGACAAGTACGGGGCGAACGATGTCCGCCCCGGTCTGACCGGCTGGGCGCAGATCCATGGCCGGGACGAGCTGGAGATCACGGAAAAGGCCAAGCTCGACGGCTGGTATGTGGAGCATATGAGCTTCTGGCTGGATGTCAGATGCTTTTTCGGCACCATCAGGGCCGTGGCCGACCACGACGGCGTGGTGGAGGGCGGCACCGGAACGCTGCACGAGGAAGAGGAAAGCGACCATAAATAGGGGAAACATAACATGCTGAATGAACTGTATCACATTGCGACTCCATGGGCAAAGGCAACCAAAAGCCAGATCAACGTGAACCGGATGCTTGGAGTGGCGGCGAATGTCCTTTATCCGGTATATTGTGCATGGAGTCCGCTCCCGAAACAGAAAACAACGCAGGGCGAAAAGATGGTGGTATCTCTGACCACCTTCCCGCTCCGGATCGGGAAAGTCCATCTGACGATCCAGAGCATCCTGCGGCAGAGCCGCCCGGCGGCTCGTGTCCTGCTCTGGCTGTCCAAGGAGGAATTTCCGGAGGAAGCACAGCTCCCGGAAAATCTGCTCCGCCTGAAGGAAAGGGGACTGGACATCCGCTTCTGCGACAATATCCGCTCCTTTAAAAAGGTGTTCTATACCGCACAGGAATTTGAAAATGATGTGATCATTACAGCGGACGATGATGCGCTCTACCCGGAAAACTGGCTGGAAGGGCTGTGGGATACCCATGAAAAGTATCCGGGCTGTGTGTGCTGCTACCGTGCGCACGAGATCACGTTTGAAGGCGGGAGGGTAGCACCCTATCAGGAGTGGCACGGCTTGTCGCCGGACAAAAAAGGTCCTTCGAAAGCGCTTTTTCCAGTGGGTGTCGGAGGGGTATTGTACCCTGCCGGCTATTTCAGCGGTATCGAGTTCGACAGTGAAAAGATCCTGAAGCTGTGTCCGACGGCGGACGATATGTGGCTCAAGATCGTAGGAGCACAGAAAAGGATCCCGACGGTGAAGGTGAGCACCAATTCGAAGGAGTGGTTCACCATCCGGAATAGCCAGCGCCAGTGCCTGATGTCGGTCAACACCGCCGGAAGGATGCTGAACGACGAAGCGCTGCAAAACCTGATGGAATATTATCACGTTACAGCGGAGATGCTGGGCGGCACATCGACAGAGCAGAAAGGCAAGGGATAAAAGATGGCGAGCAGGACAGATGTGAAGATCAGCGTGATCGTACCGGTCTACAATGTAGAAAAAGAACTCCCTCGCTGCATCGAGAGCCTCCTGACACAGACGTATTCGAATTTTGAGCTGCTTCTGATAAACGATGGCTCATCGGATGGCAGCCCTGAGATCATGGAGAAATACGCGGAGAAGGACCTGCGCATCCGCACCCTGCATAAGAAAAATGGCGGGGTGTCCTCAGCACGCAATAGGGGGCTGGAACAGGCAAAAGGCGAGTATGTGTGCTTTGTGGATGCGGACGATGCTGTGGCTCCGCAATATATGGAATGGCTGTATCTGGCCCTCCGGCAGAGCGGAGAGGCGGTTGCAATCTGCAGGGATGTGCGGGTGAATGATTTTGAAAAGGAGGCCCCCTTTAAGGCACTTCCGGAAAAAATGCCGGAGACAGAGCGGATGGATCTGAAGCGATATACATTCTGGGATGAAAATGGGTGCCTGTGGTGCTGTAGAGGGATGATGAGGACTGAATTTCTTCGTGATATTCGGTTCGATGAGGAGCTTTCGATCGGAGAAGATGCGCTGTTTATGACAAAGGCACTTCTGAAGGCGGGAGGATATATTTATCTGCCGTGCGGTCTGTACGCATACTATATGCGGGATGGCTCGGCGCTCCATCAGGAGACATTCAAGCCAAAGCAGTTCAGCGAGATAACGGCATGGGAAAGAATTTATGCACTGATCCGGGAGCAGAGGAGACCTGGGGAGGAAAGTATGGAACGAACAGCCGAGGAACGGCTGGCGGTGGCCTGCTCCCATGTGTATTACCGGATGGCGGGCAGCGACCATGCCGATTCGGAGCTGCAAGCCAAGATCGTGCGGATGGCGCGAGAGCATTGGCGGGCAGCCTTGCGCGTCCCGAACAGCAAGAAGCGTGAAAAGAGCAAGCTCTGGACGCTGATCTGCTGCCCGGCGGCGGGACGCTGGATGTGGAGGCTGGGGAAAAAGCTGAAACAGGGATGAACCGCCGAAGGAGCTGAAGCATCTTGAGAAACGAAGCGGTTTTGTCTTGATTTATGTCGGAAATGTTATATAATAAAACAGTATACAAGACACAGAAGGAGGATTTCCATGGAACGCACCTATATCAATGAGGTACAAAGGGAAATTGGCAGCACGGTCAAGGTGCAGGGCTTTATCGAAAACCTGCGCAACAGCAAGTATATGGCCTTCATCGTGCTGAAGGATATTACCGGCAAGCTTCAGATCACCGTCGAGAAAGAGGATCACCCCGAGCTGGTGGACACCATCGACAAGCTGACCCCGGACTCGGTCATCACCGTCACTGGCAAGGTGGTGGAGAACGACTATGTCAAGATGGGCGGCATCGAGATGATCCCCTCGGCCATCGAGATCGAGAGCATCGCCGACGCACTGCCCATCGTCCGCAAGGAGATCGCAGCCACCAAGAAAAAGAAGGCTGTGGAGCGTTCCAGCATCGACCAGCGCATCGACTACCGCTGGATCGACCTGCGCACCGATGAAAATCAGCTGATGTTCAAGGCACAGAGCTGCTTCGTCAACGCCATGCGCCAGTTCCTGCTCGAGCGTAACTTCATCGAGATCCACACCCCGAAGCTCATCGCTGCCGCCAGCGAGAGCGGCTCTGAGGTGTTCAAGGTGGACTACTTCGACCGCAACGCTTATCTGGCCCAAAGCCCTCAGTTCTACAAGCAGATGGCGATGGCTGCCGGCTTCGAGCGCATCTTCGAGACCGGCCCCGTCTTCCGCGCTGAGAAGAGCTACACCAACAAGCACTCCACCGAGTTCTCCGGCTTCGACCTCGAGTTCAGCTACATCACCTCCTACAAGGACGTCATGAAGATGGAGGAGGAGCTGCTGACTGCCGGCCTCAAGGCCGTCAAGGAGCAGTACGGCGACCAGATCAAGGAGCTGTTTGGTCAGGAAGTCGTCGTCCCCACCACTCCGTTCCCCGTGGTCAAGCTGGCCGACCTGTACAAGGCTCTGGAAGAGGAGTTCGGCTACACCGTCGATGAGTCCGAGAAGGGCGACCTGACCACCGAGGCCGAGCGCCTGAGCTACGACTGGGTCAAGAAGCACTACGGCCACGAGTTCCTGTTCATCACCGACTACTCCGCCGAGAAGCGTGCGTTCTACCATATGCGCGACGAGAACGGCGTGCCGCAGGGCTATGACCTCATCTGGCGCGGCGTGGAGATCACCACCGGCGCACAGCGTGAGCACCGCTATGAGGTGCTGAAGAAGCAGGCAGAGGAAAAGGGTCTGGCCGACGACGTCAAGTTCTATCTGGAGTTCTTCCAGTACGGCTGCCCCCCGCACGGCGGCTTCGGTCTGGGCATCGACCGCCTGACCATGCTGCTCTGCGGCCTGAGCATCAAGGACGCCGAGTTCCTGTTCCGCGGCCCCAACCGTCTGACTCCGTGATCTGAAATAGAACAAAAAAAGCCAGTGCACAAGCCGTGCGCTGGCTTTTTTGGCGTCTTATGGCTTACTGGATGCCGGTGACTTTATAGTCCTGTGCCTCGACTGCATTCTTGAGCACGTCGTCGGCCACATTCTCGGTCAGGGTGACGACGGCGGTGCCGTCGGTGTGACTTGCCACGGCTTCAGAGACGCCGGGGATGGCCTCGAGAGCCTTTTTCACACGGGCCTCACAGTGGCAGCACATCATGCCTTCAACATTCAGGGTCTTTTTCATGGGATCGTCCTCCATTTTGCCATCGGGCGCTTCGGTGTCCGATGGCGTATTATTTTCTGCCGCAGACTGTGCAGAAACAGCTGCGGGGGAAGCTTTTTTGTGGTCGTGCTTGGTGCTGTGCAGGTCGAACAGATTCAGCCGCAGGGCGTTGCTCACGACGCAGAAGCTGGACAGGCTCATAGCGGCAGCGCCGAACATGGGGTTCAGCGTCAGGCCGAAGGGGATGAACAGACCCGCTGCCAGAGGGATGCCGATGATGTTGTAGATAAACGCCCAGAACAGGTTCTCGTGGATATTCCGCAGGGCAGCGCGGCTGAGGCGGATGGCGGCGGGCACATCCGAGAGTCTGGAGTTCATCAGGACGACATCGGCAGCGTCGATGGCCACATCGGTGCCTGCGCCAATGGCGATGCCGGTGTCAGCACGGGTCAGGGCGGGGGCGTCGTTGATGCCATCGCCTACCATGGCTACCTTGCCGCTGGCCTGAAGCTGGCGGATGACAGCCTCCTTGCCGTCGGGCAGGACGCCCGCGATGACCTCGTCCACGCCCGCCTGTCGGCCAATGGCGTCGGCGGTGCGCTGGTTGTCGCCGGTGAGCATCACCACCCGGATGCCCATATTCTGGAGCTGCCGGATGGCCTCGGGGCTGTCCGCCTTAATGGTGTCGGCCACGGCGATGACGCCCAGCAGATGGCCTGCGCCGCCGAAGAAGAGGGGCGTCTTGCCCTCAGCGGCCAGCTGTTCGGCCTGTTGTGTCAGTGCGGCAGGCAGGGAAAGTTTCGACTGGATAAAGGATGCGCTGCCGCCGAAGATGTCCACGCCGTCCAGCTTTGCGGTCAGACCGTTGCCCGGCAGGGCTGCGAAGTCTGTGACCTCCGGGGGCGTGATGGCCTTTGCCTCGGAGCAGGCCAGAACGGCCTTGGCCAGCGGATGCTCGCTGCGGCTTTCCAGTGCGGCGGCCAGCGTCAGCAGCTCGGTCTCAGAGACGCCCTCGACGGGCAGCAGGTCAGTGACCCGGGGCGCACCCTCGGTGATGGTGCCGGTCTTGTCCAGCGCCACGATCTGAGTGCGGCCTGTGGCTTCCAGCGAGGCGGCGGTCTTGAAGAGGATGCCGTTCTTTGCGCCGAGACCGTTGCCCACCATGATGGCCACGGGGGTCGCAAGACCCAGCGCGCAGGGGCAGCTGATGACCAATACGGAAATGCCCCGGGCCAGCGCATAGCCCAGCTCACGGCCCAGCAGGAGCCAGACGATGGTGGTGAGGACGGCGATGGAGATGACCGCCGGGACAAAGTAGCCCGATACGGTGTCGGCGATCTTGGCGATGGGAGCCTTAGTGGCGGCGGCATCGCTGACCATCTTGATGATCTGGGACAGGGTAGTGTCCTCGCCCACGCGGGTAGCCTCGCAGCGGAGGAAGCCCGACTGATTGGTAGTAGCGGCGCTGACTCTGTCGCCTGCGGCCTTGTCCACCGGGATGCTCTCGCCGGTCAGGGCGCTCTCGTTCACGGCGCTGACACCCTCCAGCACCAAGCCGTCCACAGGGATGTTCTCGCCGGGGCGGACGACGAAGATGTCGCCCTTCTGCACATCGGCGATGGAGACGGTCACTTCCGCGCCGTCCCGTACCAGCGTGGCGGTCTTGGGGGCCAGCTTCATCAGGCTCTTGAGGGCGTCGGTGGTCTTGCCCTTGGAGCGTGCTTCCAGCATCTTGCCCACCGTGATGAGGGTCAATATCATGGCGGCCGACTCGAAGTAGAACTCCATCATATAGTGCATGACCAGCGCGTCATTGCCGTGGAGCTGGGCGTCGGTCATGGCAAAGAGGGCGTAGGTGCTCCACACATAGCTTGCCATGGAGCCGAGGGCCACCAGCGTATCCATGTTGGGGGCACCGTGGATGAGGCCTTTGAAGCCGCTGATGAAAAACTTCTGGTTAATGACCATGACGATGCCAGCCAGGATCAGCTGGACAAGGCCCATGGCGATGTGGTTGCCGTCGAACCAGTGAGGCAGAGGCCAGCCCCACATCATGTGGCCCATCGAGAAGTACATCAGCACCAGCAGGAAGCCCAGCGAGGCGATGAGACGGCGCTTGAGCTTGGGGGTCTCGTGGTCGGCCAGTGCGTCGAGGTCGGCATTGGTGTCCGATGCCTTATGGGCGGCGTCCGACTTGGGGCTTGCACCATAACCTGCCTCCTGCACCGCCGAGATGATGGCGGCAGGGGAGGCAGTGCCCTCCACGCCCATAGAGTTGGTCAGCAGGCTCACCGAGCAGCTCGTGACGCCCGGCACCTTCTTTACGGCCTTTTCCACCCGGGCAGAGCAGGCCGCGCAGCTCATGCCCGTGACATTGTATTGTTCCATTGCAGATTCCTTTCCGCTGCATAAGATGCCCGGAATGGGGTCATTTCATGAGCTTGGGCAGCAGGGTCAGCAGCTCGTCCAGTTTTTCACTGCTGCCATTCCGCAGGTCGTCAGCCACGCAGGTACGGACGTGCTGGCCCAGCAGCTCCTTCGAAAAGCCGTTCAGTGCAGCGTTCACAGCCGCCACCTGCACCAGAATATCGGTGCAGTAAACGTCCTTTTCCACCATCGCGCGGATCCCGCGCACCTGACCCTCGATGCGGCTCAGTCGGTTGACGAGGGCACGGTACTCCTCGGGAGTGCGGTCCTTGTGGCGGCAGCAGGAGGGGGCAGTCTCCTTTTCGGCGGGCGCAGCGGCGCAGCAGGGCTTCTTTTCAGCATCAGTCATAGCAGATAGCTCCTTTCTGGGTAGTTCAATGTAGGAGGACGTACCCTGCGGGGGTAAGCCTCCCGATGATTTGATTTTACCACTTAGGGGTATCTTTTGCAAGCAGATAGAACACACTAACTGTGAAAGCTTTGTGAAATCGGGAAACTGGAGAAACAGAAACGGGAGCCTCCCACAAAGGAAAGCTCCCGTTTCTGTTTAGGATAGGAAAGAGAATGTCAAAAGTAGGGGGGTCACAGGTTGGTGTAACCCATCAGATAGCGGTCTACCTCGGCGGCACAGTCGCGGCCCTCTCGCAGGCCCCAGACGACGAGGCTCTGGCCCCGGCGCATATCGCCGCAGACGAAGACTTTATCCACATTGGTGCGGAAGCTCTGGTCGGCCACATTGCCCCGGGCGTTCCGCTCTACGCCGAATGCCTCAGCGACATAGTCCTCACAGCCCACGAAACCGGCGGCGATGAAAGCCAGCTGGCAGTCGTAGGTGAACTCTTCGCCGGTGGGCACCATGCTGGTGCGGCCGGTGTCGGGGTCGCGCTGGGGCTTCAGATAGGAGATGACCGCGCCGGTCAGATTTCCGGCCTCGTCCTTCAGGAACTCCTTCACGGTGGTCTGGTAAACGCGGGGGTCCTTGCCGAACTTGGCGAGGCACTCGGTCTGGCCGTAGTCCACCTTCAGCACCCGGGGCCACTCGGGCCACGGGTTGTTCGCTGCACGCTCCTTCGGGGGCTGGGGCATCATCTCCAGCGCCATCAGGTCGGTGCAGCCCTGCCGCAGGGCCGTGCCCTGACAGTCGTTGCCGGTGTCGCCGCCGCCGATGACGAGGACATTCTTACCTGCGGCGCTGATGGCCTTGCCGTCGGCAAAGCTGCTGTCCAGCAGGCTCTTGGTCACGCTGGTGAGGTAGTCCACCGCGAGATGGACGCCCCGGGCATCCCGGCCGGGGACGTTCAGGTCCCGGGCCTTCTTTGCGCCGCAGCAGAGGACGATGGCGTCGTAGCTCTTGAGCAGCTCGGCGGCATCCACGGCCCCGCCCACGTCCATGTTGGTGCGGAACTCCACGCCTTCGGCCTGCATGATCTTGATGCGGCGCTCGATGACGGATTTGTCCAGCTTCATGTTGGGGATGCCGTACATCAGCAGACCGCCCACCCGGTCGGCCCGCTCAAAAACGGTGACGGCGTGGCCGCGGATGTTGAGGTACTCGGCCACCGACAGGCCCGAGGGGCCGCTGCCGATGACGGCCACGCTCTTGCCGGTGCGGGCCGGGGGCGGGGCGGCGTGGAGCCAGCCCTTGGCGTAGCCCGTCTCTACGATGGCGTGCTCGTTCTCCCGGACGGTGACGCTGCTGCCGGTCACATCGCCGCAGGTGCAGGCGGCTTCGCAGAGAGCCGGGCAGACCCGGCTCGTGAACTCCGGGAAACGATTGGTGGCCCGCAGACGGCGGAGCGCCAGCTCCCACTTGCCCTGATATACGAGGTCGTTCCACTCCGGGATGAGGTTGTTCAGGGGGCAGCCGGAGGCCATGCCGCCGATCATCATGCCGGCCTGACAGAAGGGGACGCCGCAGTCCATGCAGCGTGCCGCCTGCGTCTGCTGCTCCTCCCGGGAGAGCCAGATGTGAAATTCGTTGAAATTCTCGATGCGCTCCAGCGGCGGAACATCCGTGCTGGTCTTGCGCGCGTAATCCATAAAACCAGTGAGTTTTGCCATGATGTTCCCCTCCTTACTTCTTCTTCTGCACGGCGTAGAATGCTTCGATCTGCGCCTGCTCGCCGTCGAGACCCCGCTCCTCCATGGAGGCGATGACCCGCAGCATATGGTCGTAGTCGTAGGGGAGAACTTTCTTGAACTTGGGCAGGAACTCGCTGAAGTTGTCCAGGATCTCCTTGCCGCGGGGCGAGCCGGTCAGCTCGACGTGCTCCCGGATCAGCTCCTTCAGGGTGGCGACATCGTATTTGTGCTCCACCGGCTCGAGGCTGACGGTCTCCTTGTTCACCCGCTGGTAGAAGTCCCAGTTTTCATCCAGCACATAGGCGATGCCGCCGGTCATACCGGCCGCGAAGTTCTTGCCGGTATGACCCAGAACGACGACGGTGCCGCCGGTCATGTACTCGCAGCCGTGGTCGCCCACGCCCTCGACGACGGCCACAGCGCCCGAGTTGCGGACACAGAAGCGCTCACCGGCCACGCCGGAGACGAAGGTCTTGCCGCTGGTGGCACCGTAGAGGGCCACGTTGCCGATGATGATGTTGTCCTCGGGCTTGAAGGTGATGCCCTCGGGCGGGCGGACGATGAGCTTGCCGCCGGACAGACCCTTGCCCATGTAGTCGTTGCAGTCGCCGGTCAGCTCAAGGGTCAGGCCCTTGGGGATGAACGCGCCGAAGCTCTGGCCGCCTGCGCCGGTGCAGTGGACGGTGTAGACGTCATCCGGCAGATCGCCGCCATACTTGCGGGTGATCTCGCTGCCGAAGATGGCACCAAAGGCGCGGTCGGTGTTGGAGACCTCCAGCTTGACGCTCTGGGGGGTCTTGCTGGACAGCTTGAACTTCTTCATCAGCACCTTCATGTCCAGCGTGTCTTCCAGATGGAAGTCATAGGTATCCTCTTTCTGGAAGTGGACGTTGCTGTTGACGATGGCGGGGTTGTGCAGGATGCAGTCGAGGTCCATCTTGGCCAGACGGCTTCCGGCAGGGGCGGGCTTGACGTGGAGCAGGTCGGTGCGGCCCACCAGCTCGTCGATGGTGCGGATGCCCAGCTTTGCCATGTACTCCCGCAGCTCCTGCGCCACGAAGGTCAGGTAGTTGATGATGTATTCGGGCTTGCCGCGGAAATGCTTGCGCAGCTCGGGGTTCTGGGTGCAGATGCCCATGGGGCAGGTGTCGAGGTTGCAGACACGCATCATCACGCAGCCCATGGTCATCAGCAGGGAGGTGCCGAAGCCGAATTCCTCCGCGCCCAGCATACAGCTGATGGCGACATCCCGGCCGGAGAGGAGCTTGGAGTCGCTCTCGATGCGCACGCGGGTGCGCAGGCCGTTCAGGATCAGGGTCTGGTGGGTCTCGGCGATGCCCAGCTCCCAAGGCAGACCAGCGTCTTTGATGGAGTTGCGGGGGGCAGCGCCGGTGCCGCCGTCATAGCCCGAGACGAGGATGACCTGTGCGCCGCCCTTGGCCACACCGGCTGCGATGGTGCCGACACCGGCCTCGCTCACCAGCTTGACGTTGATGTTTGCGTGACGGTTGGCGTTTTTGAGGTCATAGATCAGCTCTGCAAGGTCCTCGATGGAGTAGATGTCGTGGTGGGGCGGGGGAGAGATGAGGCCCACGCCGGTGGTGCTGTGGCGGGTCTTGGCGATCCACGGATACACTTTCGCGCCGGGCAGGTTGCCGCCCTCGCCGGGCTTTGCGCCCTGTGCCAGCTTGATCTGGATCTCCTCGGCGGAGACGAGGTATTTGCTGGTGACGCCGAAGCGGGCAGAGGCCACCTGCTTGATCTTGGAATTGCTCTCGCTGTGATAGCGCTCCTCCGGCTCGCCGCCCTCGCCGGTGTTGCTCCGGCCGCCGAGGCGGTTCAGGGCGATGGCGATGGTCTTGTGGGCCTCGCTGCTCAGTGCGCCGTAGCTCATGGCTGCAGCCTTGAACCGCTTGACGATGGAGCTGACCGGCTCCACCTCGTCCAGCGGGATGCCGCCGTCAGGGGCGTAGTTGAAGTCCAGCAGGCTGCGCAGATGGACGCCGTTCCTGCCCATGTTGTCCACAGTGTGGGTGAACTGCTTGAAGGTGTCGTAGTCACCGGTGAAGCAGGCCTTCTGGAACAGGTGGATGGTCTGAGGGTTGAACAGGTGCTCTTCCTTGCCGCTGCGGAACTTGTGGGCACCGCCGTCCTCCAGCTGCATATTGATGTCGAGGCCCAGCGGGTCGAAGGCGGCGTTGTGGAGAGCCTCCACGTCTGCCTGAATGTCCTCGAGGCCGATGCCGCCCACGCGGCTGACCGTGCCGGTGAAGTACTTGTCGATGACGTCCTTGGAGATGCCGACGGCCTCAAAGATCTGGCTGCTCTGGTAGCTCTGGATGGTGGAAATGCCCATCTTGGAGGCGATCTTCACGATGCCGCCCAGCACAGCCTTGTTGTAGTCGTCCACGGCAGCGTAATAGTCCTTGTCCAGCAGGCCGTCGTCGATGAGCTGGCCGATGGTCTCATGGGCCAGATAGGGGTTGACGGCGCAGGCGCCGTAGCCCAGCAGGGCGGCGAAGTGGTGCACCTCGTGCGGCTCGGCGCTCTCGAGGATGAGGGCCAGTGCGGTGCTCTTCTTGGTGCGGATGAGGTACTGGGACACAGCCGACACCGCCAGCAGGCTGGGGATGGCGACATGGTACTCGTCGATGTCCCGGTCGGACAGGATGATGATGTTCGCGCCCTCTTTGTAGGCACGGTCCACCTCGAGGAAGACGCGGTCGATGGCTTTTTCGAGGCTGGTGTTCTTGTAGTAATTGATGGAGACCGTGGACACCTTGAAGCCCGGCACATTCATGTACTTGATGCGGAGAAGGTCGGTGGAGGTGAGGATGGGGTTGTGGACCTTGAGCACCTTGCAGTTCTCGGGCTTATCCTCCAGCAGGTTGCCGTGTGCGCCCACATAGACGCTGGTGGAGGTGACGACCTTCTCACGGATGGCGTCGATGGGCGGGTTCGTCACCTGTGCGAACCGCTGCTTGAAGTAGTTGAAGAGCGGGGGGTGCTGGCCGCTGAGGACAGCCAGCGGGGTATCGGTGCCCATTGCGCCGGAAGGCTCTGCGCCCTGACGTGCCATCGGCAGGATGAGGGTGCTGATGTCCTCGTACTTGTAGCCGAACACCTTCTGCAGACGCAGCAGGTCGTCGCCGGTATAGCTGGGGGTCTTGACATTGGGGATCTTGAGGTCTTTCAGCTGGACGAGGTTGCGGTCGATCCACTCGCCGTAAGGCTCGCGGCTGGCGTAGTACTCCTTCAGCTTTTCGTCGTCCACGACCTCGCCCTTGAGGGTGTCCACCAGCAGCATCTTGCCGGGGCGGAGACGATCCTTCACCAGAATGTTCTCCGGCTCACAGGGCAGCACGCCCACCTCGGAGGACAGGATCATCCGGCCATCCTTGGTGATGTAGTACCGGCTGGGACGCAGGCCGTTGCGGTCCAGCACCGCGCCTACCACGTCGCCGTCGGAGAAGAGGATGGCCGCCGGGCCGTCCCACGGCTCCAGCATGGTGGCGTAATACTGGTAGAAATCCCGCTTTTTCTGGCTGATGTTCTTGTTGTTCTCCCACGGTTCGGGGATCGTGATCATGACGGCCAGCGGCAGATCCATGCCGTTCATCACCATGAACTCGAGGGCGTTGTCCAGCATGGCGGAGTCCGAGCCGGAGGTATTGATGATGGGCAGGATCTTGTTCATGTCCTCCTTCATGATGGGGGAGGAGATGGTCTCCTCGCGGGCCAGCATGGCGTCGGTGTTGCCCTTGATGGTGTTGATCTCGCCGTTGTGGAGGATGAAGCGGTTGGGGTGGGCGCGCATCCAGCTGGGGTTGGTGTTGGTGGAGAAGCGGCTGTGCACCATGCCGATGGCGGACTCGTAATCCTCATCCTGCAAGTCGAGGTAGAACAGGCGCAGGTCGTGGACGAGGAACATGCCCTTGTACACGATGGTGCGGCTGGACAGGCTGGGCACATAGGTGCCGTTGCTGGCCTGCTCAAAGACCCGGCGGACGATGTAGAGCTTGCGGTCGAAGTCGATGCCCTTGCTCACCTTGGCGGGCTTTTTGATGAAGCACTGCCAGATGGAGGGCATACAGTCACGGGCTTTCTGACCCACAGCGTCGGGGTCTACGGGCACGGCGCGCCATGCCAGAAACTCAAGGCCCTCTTTGCGGGTCACAAGCTCGAACAGCTTCATGGCCTGCGCCCGCAGATGCTCGTTCTGAGGGAAGAAGAACATACCCACGCCGTATTCGCGCTCGTTGCCGAGGCTGATGTTCAGCTCGTCGGCCACCTTCGTGAAGAAACGGTGGCTGATCTGCAGCATGATGCCGACGCCGTCGCCGGTCTTGCCCTCGGCGTCCTTGCCGGCGCGGTGCTCAAGGCGCTCCACGATGGACAGTGCATCGCTGACGGTCTGGTGGCTCTTGCGGCCCTTGATGTCCACCACCGCGCCGATGCCGCAGGCATCGTGCTCGAACTGGGGGTCATACAGGCCGAGTGGTCGTTTTTGCTCCGTGAAATTTTCCATAGACTTTCCCATCCTTTTTTCGATTTTCCGGAGGCTTATCCTGGCAGTGCTGCGGCACAATCCGCAGCGCCCCTCTGTGCCGATAAAAAGAAAAGGCGTCCCAGATGGGTCGGCAAAGACACATCTGGAACGCCCTTGTTCCGGATAACAACACTATTATACAAAGGTGTTGAAATAGATTCAAGTGACAGCTGCACCAAAGCTGGGTACACGGCGGCGGCTCTTCTTGTGAAAAACAGACACGCAGAGTAGGAAATAGTATGCCTTTTCCGGCTCAGTGCCGGCCCAGACAGGCGGCAAGATCGTCCTCCGGCGTGGTGATGGGCCGGAGGTCATACTTCTCCTGCAAAACAGCGGCCACCCCGGGGGAGAGGAAGGCGGGCAGGGTGGGGCCGAGACGGATGCCCCGGATGCCCAGCGCCAGCAGGGCCATCAGCACACAGACCGCCTTCTGCTCGAACCAGCAGAGGATGATGGAGAGGGGCAGCTCGTTGACCGAGCAGTCAAAAGCTTCGGCCAGACCCAGCGCGATCCGGATGGCACTGTAGGCGTCGTTGCACTGGCCCACGTCGAGGATGCGGGGCAGACCCGCCACCGTACCCAGCGGCAGGTCGTTGAGCCGGAACTTGCCGCAGGCCAGCGTCAGGATGACGGTGTCGGGCGGGGTCAGCTTGGCAAAATCCGTGTAGTACCGGCGGGAGGGGCGGGTGCCGTCGCAGCCGCCGATGAGGAAAAAGTGCCGGATGGCACCCTCGTGGACGGCTTGGACGATCTCCTCCGCATGGCTCAGTACGGCATGGTGGGCAAAGCCGGTGGCGACCACACTGCCGCCGTTCATGCCCGGGATGAGGGTGTCCTCCGGGTAGCCGCCCAGCTCAAGCGCCTTGGCGATGACCGGCGAAAAATCCCGGTCCTCCCCGATGTGGGTGACGCCGGGATAGGAGACGACAGAGGTGGTGAATACCCGGTCGGCATAGCTGGGCCGGAGGGGCATGATGCAGTTGGTGGTGAAGAGCACCGGTGCAGGGATGTCCTCAAACTCCCGCTGCTGGTTCTGCCATGCGGTGCCAAAGTTGCCTTTCAGATGAGGAAAGCGCTTTTTCAGCTCCGGGTAGCCGTGGGCAGGCAGCATCTCGGAGTGGGTGTAGACATTGATGCCCTTGCCCTCGGTCTGCTCCAACAGGCACTTGGCGTCGTAGAGGTCGTGGCCGGAGATGACGATGAAAGGCCCTTTCTCGATGGTCAGGGACACCTCCACCGGCTCCGGGTCGCCAAACGCGCCGGTGTTGGCCTTGTCCAGTTCAGCCATGACCCGGTAGGCCATCCGCCCGGTGTCCTCTACCAGCTGGAAGAGCTTGTCCTTGTCCCGCTCCTGTGCGATGGCCCGCAGCGCCGTGCAGAAAAACAGGTCGATCTCGCCATCGGTATAGCCCAGCACCCGCGCGTGGTAGGAGTAAGCTGCCATGCCGCGCAGCCCAAAGAGGACAAAGGAGCACAGGCTCTTCCGGTCGGGGTCCGGCTCCTGCCACAGCTTCTGCATATCGTAGTCGGACACTGGTGCAGGTGCAGGGCTGGCCGAGGCAAAGGCTTCCTGCTTGGCCTTCCAGACCTTATCGGTCAGCTGCGCCACCGTCTGGGGGTCGAAATCAACATTGGTGATGGTGGTGAACAATCCTTCCGTCAGCAGGAGTGCCTGCGGGGGCCGGATGGGTCTGCCGATGTCCAGCAGCAGGGTGGCAAAGCCGATGAGTGCCCCGGTGAGCTTGTCCTGCGCGTCGGCTGTCTCGGCTGATTTGCCGCAGACACCCGCTTTTCCGGTGCAGGCCGTGCAGTTTGCCGCCTGCTCGCATTGATAACAGAACATCATTTCGTCCATGCAAAAACCTCTTTTCATTTGATGAAAGGAGTATGAGCGGGGCGGCAGACGGTTATGCAGGCAGGCGGGGCAAACCAAAAAAAGCCGCACCCTCGCGGATGCGGCCCTTGCAGATCAGGAAAAAGCTTAGTAGGTGATGCCCTGAGCCATCATGGCGGTAGCGACCTTCAGGAAGCCGGCGCAGTTTGCACCGACCATCAGGTTGCCCTCGGAGCCGGCAGCCACAGAAGCGTCATAGGAAGCGTGGAAGATGCCCTCCATGATGCCCTTCAGCTTTGCATCGACCTCTTCGAAGCTCCAGCTCAGACGCTCGGAGTTCTGGCTCATCTCCAGACCGGAGGTGGCCACGCCGCCGGCGTTGGAAGCCTTTGCGGGTCCGTACAGAACGCCGTTGGACAGATAGACCTCGATGGCCTCGGGAGTGCTGGGCATGTTAGCGCCCTCGCAGACCACGGTGCAGCCACCCTTCACCAGAGCCTCAGCGGACTCCTTGTTGATCTCGTTCTGGGTAGCGCAGGGCAGGGCGATGTCGCAGGGGACAGTCCAGACCTTGGTGCAGTCAGCAACATAGGTCGCATCCTTGTGGGTCTCAGCATACACCTTGATGCGGCCGCGGCGGACTTCCTTCAGATCCTTGACGTAGGCCAGATCGATGCCGTTGGGGTCGTAGACATAGCCGTTGGAGTCGGACATGGTGACGACCTTGGCACCCAGCTGGGTGGCCTTCTCGCAGGCATAGATGGCGACGTTGCCGGAGCCGGAGATGACCACGGTCTTGCCCTCGAAGCTGTCGTTGCGCATACACTTCAGGGCCTCAGCAGTGAAGTAGCACAGGCCGTAGCCGGTGGCCTCGGTACGGGCCAGAGAGCCGCCGAAGGTCAGGCCCTTGCCGGTGAGCATACCGCCCTGAAAACTGTTGGTCAGGCGCTTGTACTGGCCGAACATATAGCCGACCTCGCGGCCGCCGACGCCGATGTCACCGGCAGGGCAGTCCACGAACTGGCCGATGTGGCGGTACAGCTCGGTCATGAAGCTCTGGCAGAAGCGCATGACTTCCATGTCGCTCTTGCCGTGGGGGTCGAAGTCAGAGCCGCCCTTGCCGCCGCCCATGGGCAGGGTGGTCAGGCTGTTCTTGAAGGTCTGCTCAAAGCCGAGGAACTTCAGGATGCCCTGATTGACAGAGGGGTGGAAGCGCAGGCCGCCCTTGTAGGGGCCGATGGCGCTGTTGAACTGGACGCGGTAGCCGCGGTTCACCTGGACCTTGCCCTGATCATCGACCCAAGGCACACGGAAGGAGATGATGCGCTCCGGTTCGACCAGACGCTCGATGAGGCCGGCCTTCTCGTACTCGGGGTGCTTCTCCACGACGGGCTGGATGCTCTCCAGCACCTCACGGACAGCCTGCAGGAACTCAGGCTCGTTGGCATTGCGCTTCTCGAGGCCCTCGTAGACACGCTTCAGATATTCATTCGTCAGCATAGTAAGATACTCCTTTTCCCTTAACTCTATCGTGTAGCTCTATCATGAGGCTCCGGCTCTCCCGTTTCCACGGCGAGGACAGCGAACCTCAGCACACTTCGTTATTATAAAGCTTTATCCGCCGATTTACAAGATGGCCCGCCCTGCAAAAGCTGGAAAATCTTTCAAAAAAACTACAGAAAAGATGAACATACTTCACAAAAAAGAACGGGTGCTTCAAAAAGCGGCGATAACGCATGATTTTGCGAAAGAATAAAAATCCCCCTGCACCGGCCCGGGAAGGGCGGTGCAGGGGGATAAGTCTTACTTCAGCAGCTTCTCGCAGGCGTCAGCGGCACCCTCGAGGAACTGTCCGCCGTAGGTCTCGATCATGCCGGCGTCGGACAGTGCGGCCAGCTGGGGGTCGATGGGGCACTTAGCCAGCACGGGCAGGTGATGCTTTGCGGCCACCTCGTCCACATGGCTGTCGCCGAACACATTGATGTGCTTGCCGCAGTCGGGGCAGACGATGTAGCTCATGTTCTCGACGATGCCCAGCATAGGCACCTTCATCATCTCGGCCATGTTCACAGCCTTGGCGACGATCATGCTCACCAGCTCCTGCGGGCTTGCCACGACGACGATGCCGTCCACAGGCAGGCTCTGGAAGACGGTCAGGGGCACATCGCCCGTTCCCGGAGGCATATCCACGAACAGGAAATCGACGTCCTTCCAGACCACATCGGTCCAGAACTGCTTGACCGCACCGGCGATGACGGGGCCGCGCCAGACGACGGGGTCCTCTTCGTTCTCCACCAGCAGGTTGATGCTCATGACGTCGATGCCCATCCGGCTCTGGATGGGCCAGCAGCCCTTGTCGTCCACCATGGCGCGGCCATGGATGCCGAACAGCTTCGGGATGGACGGGCCGGTGATGTCGGCGTCGAGGATGCCGCAGTGGTAGCCGCGGCGTGCCATGGCGCAGGCCAGCAGGGCGCTGGTCATGCTCTTGCCGACGCCGCCCTTGCCGGACACGACGCCGATGACCTTCTTGACGCTGCTGTTAGGGTTGGGGGCGTCATGCTGGGGTGCAGCATTGCGGGAAGAACACGCTGCCCCGCAGTTGGAGCAGTCATGGGTACATTCTTCGCTCATTGTCTCATTGCGCACGGCCGTGGTGCCGGGGTGCGCTTCCTCCTTGCATTCTTAGATCCTGTCTGGCAGAAAACGCTCCGCCAGATGCAATATATATCATATCATAAAACTGGGAAAGAAACAACCCACGCCGCCGCTCATATTTCCCAGAGCGGCGTGCATACCTATAAAAGGATACGAGCAGGAAAGGGAGGGGGCGCAGTGGGGAAGAGCTATCTGAAAAACGCGGCCCTGATGACCGGAGCAGATGTCCTGCTCCGGCTGGCAGGGATGGGGCTGCGCATCTGGCTGGCGAACGCGCTGGGCGGCGAGGGGATGGGGCTGTATCAGCTGGTGCTGGCGGTCTACTCGCTTTTCGTCACGCTGGCGACGGCAGGCGTATCGGTGGCGGCCACCCGCCTGATGGCCGAAGAGCTGGCCCGAAGCCCGGCCGAGGCCCGGGGGATGCTGCGCCGTCTTCTGCTGGCGGGGGCCGGGCTGGGAGTGACGGCGTTGGCGGCCCAGTTCGGTCTGGCCGGCCTCGCCGCACGGTGGTGGCTGGGAGATGCCCGGGCGGCGGGGGCATTGCGCGTCTCGTCGCTGGGCCTGCCGTGGATGGCGGTGTCGTCGGTGCTGCGGGGCTTTTTCATCGCCCGACGGCGGGTCGAGCCGAATGTCCTGAGCCAGCTGGCTGAGCAGACCGTCCGCATCGGCATCGTCTGGACCGCGCTGGGCCGGGCCGACGCTCTCGGATGGGATGCGGGGCAGCGCTGTACGGCAGTGCTGGGCGCAACGGCGGCCAGCGAGGCCGTCAGCACCGGTCTGATGGCCCTGTTCTACTGCCGGGAGGCCCGCCGATGCTTCGGCTCACAGCCTGTACAGCGTCCCCATGACCCGGGGCGGCGGCTCTGGGACATCCTCTGGCCGGTGGAGGGCGGGCGATGTCTCGCCAGTGCCCTCCACACCGCCGAGAATATGTTGGTCCCAGCCTGTCTTGCGGTCTATCTGCAATGCTCCGGCGGGCGTGCCGAGGCTGTGACCCAGTACGGAAACCTGAAAGGGATGGCCCTGCCCCTGCTGACCTTTCCCTTCGGGCTGCTGGGGAGTCTGTCCGTCCTCCTGATGCCCGAGATCACCCAAGCCCATCTCCGGGGGCAGAGCAGGCGCCTCTCCGTCCTCATCGACCGGATGCTGCGGCTCACAGGCTATTTTTCGGCGCTGGCGGGGGCAGCATTCTGGGTGTGGGGACAGCCGCTGGCCGAGGCACTCTACGGCAGCGCGGAGGCGGGCAGCTATCTCGTCATCCTCGGCCCGGCCATGCCGCTGATGTACCTCGAGAGCATGGTGGACGGCGCGATGAAGGGGATGGGAGAGCAGAAAGCCGTCTTCCGGTACAGTATGTGGGACTCCTGCCTCCGCATCGCGGGGGTGGTGCTCCTGCTGCCCCGGTTCGGGATGAAAGGGTTCCTCTTCGTGATCCTGCTGTCCAGTCTCTACACCTGCGCCGCCAACACCGGGCGGCTGCTGTCCAGCTGCGGCCTGCCGCTGCGACTGTGGCGGTGGCTGGGGGCACCGGGTCTTGCGGGGACGGCCGGTGCCGGAGCGGGGCTGGCGCTGCGGAAGCTCCTGACCCCATGGCTGGCGAGAGGAGTGCCCGCGCAGCTGGCGGCGGTGGCGCTGGGCGGTGCGGGGATGACGCTGGTCTGCTTTGCGGCGGCATGGCCGCTGGGCCTCGGCGAGGAGCTGCGGGACGTGGTGGCAGGGGAGAGAAGACACAAAAGCGCTGGACATGGGGAGAAGAATCGAGTATAATGATACAGATACGATGGGGCGATAGGCCCTTGGGTCGAAAAAACGGCGGCTGGCGTCTCTCCGACACCGGCCCTGATGCAAAAGAGGACTTTTTGTGAAGGAAAAGAAAACAAGTATGCTGCAGGTGCTGGCCCGCCGGGCCTTTTTGGTGGTGCTGGACGCAGCCATCGTAGCCTTCAGCTTTTATTTTGCGCTCCTGCTCCGCGCAGACGGCGCAGTCGAGGCCTCGTGGTGGCCTCACAACCGTGCCCTGCTCTACGCGAACCTGCCGTGGATCGTGGCGGTCTATCTGCTCAGCTTCTTGGGCGGGAGACTCTACACCATCCTCTGGAAATACGCCGGAGAGCGGGACCTCATCCGTCTGGCTGGGATGATCGCTGCCCCGACGGTCGTGGTGTATCTGGTCAACCGCTGCTTCATCCATGGTGTGCTCTTCAACTCGGCCAACGCGATGGCTTCGGTGCTCATCTTCCTGCTCGTCGGCGGGAGCCGTCTGGCGTGGCGGCTCTTCCTGAACCACCCGCTGGGCGAGCGGCTGCGGGGCAACACCAGCAAAGACCCCAACCGCCCTGTGATGATCGTGGGCGCGGGCGAGGCCGGTGCGTGGGCCATCAACGTCTGCAAGAGCAACGGCAGCTACGGCCACCCGGTGGTGGCGGTGGACGATGACCCCGCCAAGCTGGGTCAGACCATCCACGGCGTCCCGGTGAAGGGCACGCTGGAGGAGATCCCCGACCTGTGCACCCGCTACAGCATCCACACCATCATCATTGCCATCCCGACCTTGCGGGGCAGCCGCCTGAACCATGTCATCGACCTCTGCGTCTCTACCCACTGTGCGGTGCAGATGCTCAGCGACCCCCAGCTTGTGGGGGCAGGCGCACCCCAGCAGGGGGCGTTCCGAGAGCTGAATACGGCCGACTTCCTCTCCCGTGAGGAGGTCACGCTGGACACGGCCCAGATCTCGGGCTACCTCACCGGCAAGACCGTGCTGGTGACGGGCGGCGGCGGCAGTATCGGCAGCGAGCTTTGCCGTCAGGTCATGCGCTTCAGACCCGCGAAGCTGCTCATCTTCGATATTTACGAGAACTGCGCCTACGAGCTGCAGATGGAACTACAACAGAAGTATGGCCGCGATGTGCCCATCACGGTGCTGGTGGGTTCCATCCGGGACAAGGCCCGTCTGGACGAGGTCTTTGAGACCTACCACCCCACGGTGGTGTTCCACGCCGCGGCCCACAAGCACGTCCCGCTCATGGAGATCAGTCCCGCTGAGGCCGTCAAGAATAACGTCTTCGGCACCAAGAACCTGCTGGTCAGCGCCAGCGAACACGGTGTGGAGCGGCTGGTGCAGCTTTCCACCGATAAGGCCGTCAACCCCACCAGCGTTATGGGCTGCACCAAGCGCCTGTGCGAGATGCTCATTCAGACCTTTGCGGGCAACACCGACATGAAGTGCGTGGCCGTCCGCTTCGGCAACGTGCTGGGCAGCCACGGCAGCGTCATCCCGCTGTTCGAGGCGCAGATCAAAAAAGGCGGCCCCGTCACCCTGACTGACCCCAACATCGAGCGCTATTTCATGACCATCCCGGAGGCCGCGCAGCTGGTGCTGCAGGCCGGCGCATTGGCTGAGAGCGGCAGCATCTATGTGCTGGATATGGGTGAGCCGGTCAAGATCATGGATCTCGCAAAGCAGCTCATCCGTTTCTACGGCTACGAGCCGGGCGTGAATATGGACATCAAGATCGTGGGTCTCCGCCCCGGCGAGAAGCTCTACGAAGAGCTGATGATGGACGAGGAACAGGACAAGATGCGCCGTACCGGCCACAATAAGATCTTCGTGGCTCCGCCCCGGAACATCGACCTTGGCGAGTTCTATCAGCAGCTTCAGGAGCTGTCTGCCGCCGCCGAGCACAACGACGACAACGTCGTAGCCCAGCTGGCCAAGATGGTGCCTACCTTTACCCCCACCCGGGAGAACCTCAAGCTGTGAACTGCTGGCTGCACGGCATTCGGCCGTGTAAAAATATATGAGAGGGATGTATATCATGGAAAAGAAACCGTTTTTGACTGAGTCGATGGCTCAGGACATCATTCAGGACGTGCCCACCCCCTTCCACGTCTACGACGAGAAAGGCATCCGGGAGAACGCCCGCCGCATCAACAAAGCCTTCAGCTGGAATAAGGGCTTCCGCGAGTATTTCGCGGTCAAGGCTCTGCCCAACCCCATCATCCTCCAGATCCTGAAGGAAGAGGGCTGCGGCGTGGACTGCTCCTCCCTGACCGAGCTGATGCTCAGTGAGGTGTGCGGCTTCAGCGGCAGCGACATCATGTTCTCCTCCAACCAGACCCCCGTGGAGGACATGAAGAAGGCCTACGAGCTGGGCGCTTATATCAACCTCGACGACGCCACGATGGTGGACTTCCTCGACCGGGTGGCCGGTGTGCCGGAGAACATCTTCTGCCGCTACAATCCGGGCGGCACCTTCCAGTTGGGCGAGAGCAAGGAGGGCTTTCAGGTCATGGACAAGCCCGGAGATGCCAAGTACGGCATGACCGAGGAGCAGATGATCGACAGCTACAAGAAGCTGGCTGCAAAGGGAGCTAAGAACTTCGGCATCCACGCCTTCCTCGCTTCCAACACCATTTCGGACGCCTACTACCCCGAGCTGGCTGCGATCCTGTTCCAGCTGGCGGTCCGCGTCCAGAAGGCCACCGGCGTCCACATCGCCTACATCAACCTGTCCGGCGGCGTGGGCATCCCGTACCGTCCTGAGCAGACTGAGAACGACATCATGGCCATCGGCGAGGGTGTCCGTAAGAAATTCGAGGAGATCCTGGTCCCTGCCGGGATGGGCGATGTCGCCATCTTCACCGAGATGGGCCGCTTCACCACCGGCCCCTACGGCGCGCTGGTGGCAACTGCCATCCACGAGAAGCACATCTACAAGGAGTACATCGGTCTGGACGCCTGTGCGGCCAACCTGATGCGCCCCGCCATGTACGGCGCTTACCATCACATCACGGTGCTGGGCAAGGAGAATGCCCCCTGCGACCACAAGTATGACGTAGTGGGCGGCCTGTGCGAGAACAACGACAAGTTTGCCATCGACCGGATGCTGCCCAAGATCGACATCGGCGACATCGTGTATATTCACGACACCGGTGCCCACGGCTCTGCGATGGGCTACAACTACAACGGCAAGCTGCGCAGCGCCGAAGTCCTGCTCTGCGAGGACGGCTCCCACCGTCTCATCCGCCGCGCCGAGACTCCCCGCGACTACTTCGCAACGCTGGACTTCCTGCCCTTCATGAAGCCGCTGCTGGGCGAGTACGACGACTAATCGGTCTTCTGAGACCATTACACCAGAATAAAGCGAGGAACGACGCAGATGTTTTTTGGATTCCAACTCACCTGTGGCCTGATGCTGGTCTTTTACGGGTATTCGGTCATGAAAAATCCCCGGGTCTGGGGCGATCAGGGCCGTCAGGCCGTCAAGGCTGAAAATTTTCCCGAGTACTGCCGTCAGAACGGACTTTTCTTCCTGAAGGCGGGCTTTCTTATGGCCCTCATCGGTGCACTGGACGCACTGGTAACGCTTTCAGGCCTGCTGTACGTCCTGCTGTACCTGTTCGGGCTGGCTTTCGCGTTCTATCCGCTCACCCGCTGGTGCAAAGAGAACGAGGGCTTTTCGTGGCCATGGCCTCGCGTTGAGAGCGAGAAAAAGCGCATCAAAAAGCTGCGTCAGCAGCAGGAGGCCGAAAAGGCGGAACGAGAAGAAAAGTAAATAGCAAAAAAGAGGCCGCTGTAAAAGCAACCTCTCAGTCTCACTTCGTTCGACAGCTCCCCTACCGAGGGGAGCCTCTGGCGAAGAGATTGGGCTTTCTGCCATGCCAAAGCCTCCCCTCGATAGGGGAGGTGGCACGGCGAAGCCGTGACGGAGAGGTTGAACACAGCGGCCTTTTTTTGTTTTCTTAAATCAAACCATTTTCTTTGCAGTAGTGGTAAATACCATCCTCCGCACAGGGACGACAGACCTCGCTGGCAATGGCTTTCAGGTCGGGGGAGGCGTTGCCCATGGCCACACTGTGGCCGACGGCCTGAAACATTTCTATATCGTTGTTCCCATCGCCGAAAGCCATCGCATCTTCCTTTGTCAGGCCGTAGTGGGCCAGTACCTTCCGGATGCCTGCGCCCTTGCCGCCCGAGGTGGGGATGATGTCTACGGCCCTGTCCCACCACGCGGCGATCTTTGCGCCGGTGGTGCCCTTGAGGATGGCAGGCCAGTCCTGCTTGCGGCAGCCCATCAGCAGCTGGAAGACTTCACCTCGGGAGACTTCATCGAACTTATCGGAAATGACCGGCGCTCGTCCGCCGATGGCGTAATATGCCGTTAAATCGTCATCCGTTCCGTTGGAGAGCAGCTGCGTCCGGCCCGCGACCGAAACGGGCCGCCCCAGAGCAGCCGCATTTTTGAGGATGGTCTGCACATCCTGCGGCGGGATGGGGCTGGCAAAAATATCTCCGCGGCGGTCGTAGCAGTAGGAGCCGTTGTAGGTAAGAAAGACGTCGAACTCCACGCCGTCGAATCTCGGCACGATGAGCGGGGAACGCCCGGTGGCGATGGCCAGCAGGATGCCGTTTTGCTGTAAGCGGCGCAGAGCGTCCAAAGTCGGCTTGGTGATGCGCTTTTTCTCCATGTCGATGAGAGTACCGTCGATGTCGAAAAAGATGATGCGGGGCTTGCGCATGATATGATACCTCCAATGCAAAACGAGGGGAGAGGCTTACTTATGAGCTGTGGTCGCCCCACGGGCCGGGGTTGTGCGGCTCGGCCTCTCTCAAAAGGGCCTCGGCGGTCTTGCGGTCAGGATACATCAGAATGCCTCCTTATTATAGCGCGTCGATGTCGGCCTTTTCCATCTTACTTCTCCTCGGCGGGGGCCTGCTTATTTTTATCCAGCGCGTCGAACTGCTTTACGATCTGCGGGTCTTTCAGTTTGATGACCTTGCCGGAGAGGTAGTGGAGGGTATTTTCCTCAGGGATGTCGAGGAAGCTGATACGGACGGCGCAGAGGGCCTGCGTCGTGGTGCCGGTGCGCTCGTTCATCTTCCGGTTGCCGTATTTGATGTCGCCCAGCACCGGCTTGCCCAGATAGGCCAGATGGGCACGGATCTGATGGGTGCGGCCGGTGATAAGGCCGATGCGGCAGAGGGCGAAGGGGCCTGCCGTCCGCAGCACATCCACATCGGTGATGATCTGCTTGCGGCGCTCGTCCTGTGACTGGTGGGCGTGGATGCTCACCTTGTTGTTCTTTTCGTCGTGCTCCCACCACGCGGTGAACCGTCCGCTCTGGGGGATGCCCACGGTAATGGTGTAATACTCTTTTTTGAGCAGGTCGGTGCGGATGATCTCGTTCATGTCCCGGAGGGCGGCGTAGCTCTTGGCCGCAATGACGAGGCCCTCGGTGCCCCGGTCGAGGCGGTTGCAGATGCCGGGCTTGAAGCGGTTCTCGCCCTGCGGGTCGTATTCGCCTTTTTGGGCCAGATACTGGGTAAATGCGTCCACGAGATTCGCGTCGCCGGTGCGGTCGCTGTGGCAGAGCAGGTGGGTGGGCTTGTAGAGGACGGCGATGTTCTCATCCTCGTAGATGACCGTCACCTTGGGCTGGTTCTGCTGTTTCTTGGGGGCAGGCTTATGGGCCGGCCTTGCACCCTCCGGCGGGAAGAACTCGTCGTTGATGTACAGCTCGATGAGGTCGCCGGCCTTGATGCGGTCTTCGGGCGCACCCTTTTTGCCGTTGACCTTGATGCGCTTGTTGCGGAAGCTCTTGTATAAGAGGCTGGTAGGGAAGTCGCGGGTCACGCTCTGGACAAAGCGGGAGAGGCGGACGCCCTCGTCGTTGGCGGTGGCAGTGTATTGTTTCATAAAAGCATATCCTTTTTTATTTTCTGAAAAGATGTCGTTTGTCTTTTTGCCGAAGCCCCCCTACAAGGGAAGCTGGAGAGGGGCCTGCGATGAGACTGAGAGGGCTGCTTCTACCTTATAATAATCTACTCTTCTCATGAAGTCAACGCAGAATATTTTCGGTCGGCTCTTGTCTTTTGCTGAAAATGGGGTACTATAAAAGAAACGACTGCAATGCAAAGGAGCACAGCTATGGCGGGACAGAACATAAGCCACGAGGGACACCGACAGCGGATGCGCACCCGGGTGGAACAGTACGGGCTGGAAAGCCTCGCACCCCACGAAGTGCTGGAATACCTGCTCTACATCACCAACGCCCGCCGGGACACCAACGGCATCGCCCACGCGCTGCTGGAGCGGTTCGGCAGCTTTACCGGGGTGCTGGAGGCCAGTGAAGAAGAGCTGTGCAGTGTGGCGGGCATCGGCCCGGCCAGCGCCCGGATGCTGCATCTCCTGCCCGAGGTGAGCCGATACTATGAGCACGACCGCACCAGTACCGAGGGTGCGCTGACGACCACCGAGCGGCTGGTGACTTACCTGAAGCCCCGCTTCGCCGGGGCAAGGCAGGAGAAGGTCCTGCTCCTTTCGCTGGACAGCCGCAGCCGGGTAAAGGGGGTCTGCTGGCTGAAAGAAGGGAACAGCCGGATGGTGGGTCTGGAGGTGAAGGATGTCGTCTCGGCGGCGCTCCGAGGCGGGACGGAGAGTGTTGTGCTCTGCCATAATCACCCGAACGGTGTGCCGCTGCCCTCCCGGGAAGACCTTGCCGCCACGGAAAACATCGTCCGTGCGCTGGGGCTGGTGAAGATACGCCTGCGCGACCACATCATCATCGCGGAAAATGAGTATTTTTCCATGCGGGAATCCAACCGCCTGCCCTTCTACGACTTCGAGACCGGCACAATGCTACGCCCATATGGAAGAGAATGATTTACATTATAAAATAATTGTGGTATAATAGCGCTACGACATACAACTAATCGTAGTTTCAAAAAGGAGGGCTTTTTGTGGCAGAGGAAAAATTCCATCTGGTGTCGTCCTACGCCCCCACGGGCGACCAGCCGCAGGCCATCGCCCAGCTGGTGGAAGGGGTAGAGCGGGGCGACCGCTGCCAGACCTTGCTGGGCGTCACCGGCAGCGGCAAGACCTTCACGATGGCGAATGTCATCGCCCAGTGCAACCGTCCCACGCTGGTGCTGGCCCATAACAAGACGCTGGCGGCCCAGCTCTGCACCGAGTTCCGCTCGTTCTTCCCGGACAATGCTGTGGAGTATTTCGTCTCCTACTACGACTACTACCAGCCGGAGGCCTATATCCCCAGCACCGATACCTATATCGAGAAGGACAGTGCCATCAACGACGAGATCGACCGTCTGCGCCACTCGGCCACGGCGGCGCTGTCGGAGCGGCGGGATGTCATCATCGTGGCGTCAGTGTCCTGCATCTACTCTCTGGGCGACCCTATTGATTACCGCAGCATGGTCATCAGCCTGCGGCCCGGGATGCAGATGGAGCGGGACGAGCTGTGCGAGAAGCTGGTGACGCTGCAATATGAGCGGAACGACGTCAACTTTATCCGCAATAAATTCCGCGTCCATGGGGACATCGTGGACATCTATCTGGCCTATATGAGCGAGCTGGCCATCCGGGTGGAATTTTTCGGCGACGAGATCGACCGCATCACCGAGTTCAACCCCCTCACCGGCGCAAAACAGAACGTGGTGAAGCACGTTGCCATCTTCCCGGCCAGCCACTATATCGTCAGCGCCGACAAAAAGGCTGCGGCCATCGAGAAGATCCGGGCAGAGTGCGACGCGCAGGTGAAGCAGTTCACCTCGGAGGGCAAGCTCATCGAGGCCCAGCGCATCCAGCAGCGGACGAACTACGACATCGAGATGCTCACCGAGGTGGGCATCTGCAAGGGCATTGAGAACTACTCCGCTGTCCTGTCGGGCCGCGCGCCGGGCAGTATGCCCACGACCCTGCTGGACTATTTCCCGGAGGATTTTCTGCTCTTCGTGGACGAGAGCCATGTCACCCTGCCGCAGGTGCGGGCCATGTACGGCGGGGATTATGCCCGCAAAAAGACGCTGGTGGAGTACGGCTTCCGCCTGCCGTCGGCCTTCGACAACCGCCCCCTCAAGTTTGAAGAGGTGGAATCCAAGCTCAACCAGATGATCTTCGTCTCGGCCACCCCCGGCGAGTACGAGCGCCAGAACAGCACGCAGGTGGCCCAGCAGGTCATCCGGCCGACCGGTCTGCTGGACCCGCTCATCTCGGTGCGCCCGGTGGAGGGGCAGGTGACAGACCTCTTGGGCGAGATCAATGCCCGCATCCAGCGGCATGAGCGCGTCCTTGTCACGACCCTGACCAAGAAGATGGCCGAGGACCTGACGGATTACTTCACCGAGCAGGGGATAAAGGTCAAGTATATGCATCACGAGGTGGACACCTTTGAGCGGATGGAGATCATCAAAGACCTCCGCCTCGGCACCATCGACGTGGTGGTGGGCATCAACCTGCTGCGTGAGGGCCTCGATCTGCCCGAGGTGAGCCTTGTGGCCATCCTCGACGCCGATAAAGAAGGCTTCCTCCGCAGTGAGACCAGCCTGATCCAGACCATCGGCCGTGCGGCCCGCAACGCAGAAGGTCTGGTCATCATGTACGCCGACGAGGTGACGGACAGCATGGACCGCGCCATCACTGAGACGGAGCGCCGCCGCGCCATCCAGATGGCCTACAACGCTGCGCACGGCATCGTGCCCAAGACCATCGTGAAGGCCATCCCGGACAGCATCGAGATCAGCGACAAGGCCGAGAACGCCAAGATGAACACCCGGCGGATGGGCAAGCTGGAGCGGGAAGCCGCCATTGACCGCCTGACCCGGGAGATGAAGGAGGCGGCGAAGCTGCTGGAATTTGAGCACGCGGCCTTCCTGCGCGACCAGATCGACCGTCTGCGCCGGGGCGAGAACCCCACCGTGGATTCCTCGGCGGAGACAGAGCGGAAGCAGAACCATGCACAGACACAAAGAAGAGGGAGAAAGTACCTTGGCAAACGATAAAATAGTCATAAAGGGTGCGCGGGAGCACAACCTGAAAAATGTAAATCTGACCCTCCCGAGGGAAAAGCTCATCGTCATGACCGGCCTGTCCGGCTCGGGCAAATCGAGCCTCGCCTTCGACACCATCTACGCCGACGGCCAGCGCCGCTATGTGGAGAGCCTGTCCAGCTATGCCCGGATGTTCCTTGGCCGGATGGACAAGCCCGATGTGGACGAGATCACCGGCCTGTCACCGGCCATTTCCATCGACCAGAAGACCACCAGCCACAACCCCCGTTCTACCGTGGGCACTGTGACCGAGATCTACGATTACCTGCGCCTTCTGTACGCCCGTGTGGGCGTGCCCCACTGTCCGGTCTGCGGGCGGGTCATCAGCCAGCAGACCGTGGACGAGATGGTGGACGCCGTCCTCAAGCTGGAAGAGGGGACGAAGTTTCAGGTCCTTGCCCCCGTCGTCCGCCAGCGTAAGGGCACCCAGCAGAAGGAGCTGGAAGCCGCCCGTCGCGCTGGCTATGCCCGCGTGAAGATCGACGGCAACCTGTACGATCTTGACGAGGAGATCACGTTGGAAAAGAACATCAAGCACACCGTGGAGGTGGTGGTGGACCGCCTCGCCCTGCGCAAGGGCATCCGGGGCCGTCTGGCGGACTCGCTGGAGACCGCCCTTGCCCTCACCGGCGGCGTGGCCGAGGTGGACGTCATCGGCGGCGAGTGCATGACCTTCAGCCAGAATTTCGCCTGTCCGGAGCACGGCATCTCCATCAGCGACCTGTCGCCCCGTCTCTTCTCCTTCAACAACCCGCTGGGTGCCTGCGAAAAGTGCACCGGCCTTGGTACCTTTATGCGGGTGGACGAAGAGCGCATCCTGCCCAACCGGAATCTCTCCATCCGGGAAGGGGCCATCAAGGCCAGCGGCTGGTACTACGCCGAAGGCTCTGTGTCGGAGATGTACTATCTGGGTCTGGGTAAAAAGTACGGCTTCACGCTGGATACGCCGATCAAGGATATGAGCACTGAAGCCGTCAACGCCCTGCTCTACGGCACCAACGGCGAAAAGATCGAGATGCACCGGACCAACGAGTTCGGCAGCGGTGTCTATTACAATACCTTCGAGGGCATCGTCGAGAACCTTGAGCGCCGCTTCCGGGAGACCAACAGCGAGTGGATGAAGGAGGAGATCGGCAGCTTTATGTCAGGCGTCGAGTGCCCCGACTGCCACGGCAAACGCCTCAAGCCGGTGGTGCTGGCTGTGACCATCGGAGACAAGAACATCAGCGACTTCTGCGAGCTGTCCATCCGGGACGAGCTGAAGTTCATCGCCGACAATGAGCCAAAACTGACCGAAAAACAGAAGCAGATCGGCGGCCAGATCATGAAGGAGATCAAGAACCGCCTGCAGTTCTTGCAGAGCGTGGGACTCGACTACCTCACGCTGGCCCGGGCGGCAGGCACTCTGTCCGGCGGCGAGAGCCAGCGCATCCGCCTGACGACCCAGATCGGCAGTGCGCTCTCCGGCGTGCTCTATGTGCTGGATGAGCCGTCCATCGGCCTGCATCAGCGGGACAATGATAAGCTCATCGCTACGCTGAAAAATCTCCGCGACCTCGGCAACACGGTCATCGTGGTCGAGCACGATGAAGATACCATGCGCAGCGCGGACTATATCGTGGACGTCGGCCCCGGCGCAGGCGTCCATGGCGGTGAGATCGTGGCTGCCGGCTCGGTGAAGGACATCTGCAAGGCCAAGCGCAGCATTACCGGCGACTATCTATCGGGCCGCAAGCGCATCGAGGTGCCCCAGACCCGCCGCACCGGCAATGGCAATTTCCTCACGGTGAGGGGGGCACGGGAGAACAACCTGCGGAATATTGATGTGAAGTTCCCGTTGGGAGAGTTTATCTGCGTGACGGGCATCTCTGGCTCGGGCAAATCGAGCCTCATCAATGAGATCCTGTATAAGACGCTGGCCTGTGAGTTGAACGGCGCACGTTCCCGCGCAGGCAGATGCGATGGGGTAGAGGGCCTCGAATTTGTGGACAAGGTCATCGGCATCGACCAGCAGCCCATCGGCCGGACACCCCGCTCCAACCCGGCCACCTATACCGGCGTCTTCAACGACATCCGCACCGTCTTTTCGCAGACACAGGACGCCAAGATGCGGGGCTATGGCCCGGGCCGGTTCAGCTTTAACGTCCGGGGAGGCCGCTGTGAGGCCTGCGAGGGCAACGGTATCCTCCAGATCGAGATGCACTTCCTGCCCGATGTCTACGTCCCCTGCGAGGTCTGTAAGGGTGCACGTTACAACCGGGAGACGCTGGAAGTCAAATATAAGGAAAAGACCATCTCCGACGTGCTGAACATGACAGTGGAGGAGGCAGTGGTCTTCTTCGCCAATCAGCCGAAGATCGCCCGCAAACTGCAGACCCTGCTGGATGTGGGGCTGGGCTATGTCACGCTGGGACAGAGCGCCACGACCCTTTCGGGCGGCGAAGCCCAGCGCGTCAAGCTGGCCAATGAGCTGGCCCGCCGCAGCACCGGCAAGACCGTGTATATCCTCGACGAGCCGACTACGGGCCTCCACATCGCGGATGTCCACCGCCTCATCGAGGTGCTGCAGAAGCTGGTGGATGCGGGCAATACCGTCATCGTCATCGAACACAACCTCGACCTCATCAAGTGCGCCGACCACATCATCGATCTCGGTCCCGAGGGCGGAAGCGCCGGCGGACTCATCGTGGCGGAGGGAACACCCGAGCAGGTGGCAGAGGTACCGGAAAGCTTTACCGGCCAGTACCTCAAGCCGCTGCTGGACAAGGACGCCCGCCTCCGCGCAGAGGGAAAATAAGGATACAGAAGCAGACAGAGCCGCAGCCCCCGAAAGGACTGCGGCTCTGTTGTTTAAAAAGCTTCGGATAAAATAAAAAAGCTCCCCAGTCGAACCAACCCGAAGATTGTTCGACTGAGAAGCAAATGGTCCCTACGTTAGCAGGAGTGTCCTTTGTCACAACGCTTCCCGCACCGATCACCGTATTATCCCCAATGGTAACACCCGGCACCACGATTACGCCAGCACCCAGCCAGCAGTTGCGTCTAATGCGGATGGGCAGATTGTACTGGTATGCTTTCTCACGCAGTTCCGGCAGGATCGGGTGGTTTGTGGTCGCAAGGACACAGTTCGGGCCGATCATGGTATGCTCCCCGATGTAGATATGGGTATCATCCACGCAGGTCAGCCCGAAGTTGGCATAGACATAATCGCCCATGTGAACGTGCTTTCCGCCCCAATTGGCGTGAAACGGCGGCTCAATCCAGCAGTCTGCGCCGCACTCTGCAAGCATTTCTTTCAAAAGCTGCTCCCGTTTTGCGTGTTCGGAAGGGCGGGTGTGGTTATAATCATACAGCCGCTCCATGCAAAGTTCCTGCTCTGCCATGATGGATTCATCCGTTGGGTCGTAGACTTGTTGGCTGTGGATTGCATTTTTTATCGGCATGGTTCTACTCTTCTTATTTATAAGGAATCCTTCTCATTTTTCAGTCGATTCTTCCAGATTCTTTCGGTACTGTGCCGGACTGACACCATACTCTTTCTTGAATACCCGGCTAAAATAGAGTGGGTTATCATACCCTACGATCTCTGCAATTTCTCCAATATTGTATTCGGTGTTCTCCAATAAGCTTTGTGCATTTACCATCCGAAGGGACAGGATGTATTGTGCAGGGCTTATTTTCATGTACTGCTTAAAATTACGGATAAACCAGTTCGTACTGATATGCAGCGATTCTGCGTAATCGTCCACACTGACCTTTGTATTATAATTCTCGTTAAAGTAGGCAGCGGCGGCTTCGATTTCTTCGGGGATGCTTGTAGTTGTTTTCTCGCTTTCCTGCTGTTGCCTGCTTACTAAAAGCAGAATGATGTTGAAGAGAGAAGCAATATAGTCTTCATAGCCATATTCGCATTGTTGCAGTTCCCGGATGATCTTTCGGAACAGCATTTTGTAGTCCGGCAGTGTGCCGCTGTAAAAAACGTGCTTGTCCAAGGGTATTCCGTGATAGTTCAGGATGTTTTTGACATCATATCCTGTAAAGTGAATCCAGAACACCTCTGGATGATCTTCTACATAGTAGACATACTTCTGGATTTCTTTCGGCTGATAAAGCACCATGTGTCCAGAAGTCACCACTTCCTCAACACCATCGAACCAGAAGTGTGCTTTACCAGATGCCACATAGAGGATTTGATAGTCTCTGCGACCCTTTGCCCAAAAAGTAGGTAGCTTAGGGCGTTTTTTCAAGCGATAAGTGCCGCAGCTGCCTACGACCAGCGGCTTTGAGTAGTCTTTGAAATCCAAACGGGAGTTGTTCAAATATCCTGAGTTGAAATACATCCCTGCGTCCTCCTCATCTTCAGAGATTTTACAGTGATTTGAGAAATGTTCTATCAAAAAATTACAAACTCTTTGATTTTGTGCATATTTTGTTCCATCTTGTCCATATCTTTTTGTTCCATTAGATTCTATAATATTTTCAGACGAAACGCAAGAGATTTGGGCAACTTGCGTAATGAGAATTCCAGTCTGAAGTGCGCAGCAGATTGGGCGCGCCCACATAAAACAAGCAAGATGGGAGAAAGCACAATGACTGAGAAGCGTTATCTAAAGTGGTATAATAAAGTCGGCTATGGTTCAGGCGATATTGCAGGCAACGTGGTGTATGCATTCCTGTCCTCCTTCGTCATGATCTATCTGACCAACACCGTTGGCCTGAACCCCGGTATTGTCGGCACTCTGATTGCAGTTTCCAAACTGCTGGACGGTGTGACGGACATTTTCTTCGGTTCTTTGATCGACAAAACGCATTCTAAGATGGGCAAAGCCCGTCCTTGGATGCTGTACGGCTACATTGGCTGTGCCATTACGCTGGTGGCAATTTTCGCCATCCCGACCAATCTGGGGCAGTTTGCACAGTACGCATGGTTCCTGATCGCATATACTCTGCTGAACGCTGTATTCTACACTGCCAACAACATTGCTTACTCTGCACTGACTGCTCTCGTCACGAAGAACAGTGCCGAACAGGTCGAGATGGGTTCTTGGCGTTTCATGTTCGCCTTTGCCACCAGCCTGCTCATCCAGTCCATCACGCTGGGTGCTGTTACGGCATTGGGCGGTGGTGCTGCCGGTTGGCGCACTGTTGCAATCATCTACGCCATCATCGGTCTGCTTGTCAACACCCTCTCCGTTTTCTCCGTGAAGGAACTGCCGGAAGGCGAATTGGTGGATACCACCGACAAAAAGGAAATCGAACAGGACGAAAAGTACAATCTGGTTCAGGCTGCAAAGCTGCTTGCTGGTAACAAATATTATATGATGATTTGCGTCACCTACATTTTGCAGCAGATCTACGGTGCCATGATCAGCATGGGCACCTACTATGCAACCTACATTCTCGGCAACCAGAATCTGTTTGGCGTGTTCTCTTGGGCAGTCAATATTCCTCTGATCATCGCTCTGGTATTCACCCCGACGCTGGTTGCCAAATGGAGCGGAATGTACAAGCTGAACGTCATGAGCTATACTCTGGCAACCGTTGCCCGTGCACTGGTCGCTGTGGCAGGTTACATGGGCAGCGGCAATGTGACCTTGATGCTGCTCTTTACTGCAATCGCAGCTCTTGGTCAGGGTCCTTGGCAGGGCGACATGAACGCCGTGATCGCAGCCTGCTCCGAGTACACTTGGCTGACGAAGCATAAGCGCGTGGATGGCACGATGTACTCCTGCACTTCTCTCGGTGTGAAGCTGGGCGGCGGTCTGGGTACTGCCATCACCGGCTGGCTGCTGGCAGCAAGCCATTTCGATAGTGCGCTGGCTATCCAGCCCGAATCCTGCATCTCGATGCTGAAGATCATGTATCTTGTGATTCCGTTTGCTCTGGATGCCATCATCACCTTCATTCTCTCTCGTATGAAGGTCGAAGAAGCAAATGAAAAGCTGCGTGCAGCAGCCTGATAAGAAGCCATTATCATTTCTCCTTCATCTGCTGTTCCCCGGAGGAATCCAGCGATTCCTCCGGGGAGGCTGGAGAAATATTATAAAATTATAAAAGGTAAATGAGGAAATACTATGGCTACATTTGATTTTGCAAAAGTAAAAGACCCCACCTTTTTCAAGGAAAACGTGCTGAATGCTCATGCAAGTTTCCGTACTTACGCTTCCCGCGAAGAATATCGGACAGGCTCCTCTTCTTTGGCGCTGAAGCTGGACGGTATCTGGAAATTCGCCTACGCAAAGAACTACACCAGTGCCATCCCCAGCTTTGAAAAGACAGATTACGATTGCAGCGGCTGGGATGACATTCATGTTCCGGCACACATCCAGATGGAGGGCTACGACATTCCCCAATACGCGAATGTTCAGTATCCGTGGGATGGCCGTGAAGAAGTACAGCCGGGTGAGATCCCGCAGCGGTTCAATCCGGTGGCAAGCTATGTAAAATACTTCGAGCTGCCGGAATCCATGCAGGGCAAGCCCGTCCACATCGAGTTCGAGGGTGTGGAAAGCGGCATGGCTCTTTGGCTGAACGGGTCTTATGTGGGTTACACCGAGGACAGCTTCTCCGCACACGCATTCGATCTGACTCCCTATCTCCAGCCGGGCGTGAACAAACTTGCTGTGCAGGTGTTCAAGTGGACTTCCTCCAGCTGGTGCGAAGATCAGGACTTCTTCCGCTTCTCCGGCATCTTCCGCAGCGTGTGGCTGTACGCCATCCCCATCGTGCATCTGGAAGATGTATCTGTCAAAACGCTGTTTGCCGGGGATGATTTTACTCATTCCACGCTGGAAGTTGCACTGCAGGTGGAGGGTAAGGGCGCAGCCCGTCTGACCCTGCGCCGCAGTGAACTGGAAGTGTTCTCCGAAAAAATCGCACTGAACGGCGGCTCTGCTCTGTTCAGCCATGCGGTGGAGAACCCCTACCTGTGGAGTGCAGAAAACCCGGCTCTGTATGAACTGGAAATCGAGCTGCTGGACGATGCAGGCCATCTGGTAGAGGTGACTGGGCAGAAAGTCGGTTTCCGCAAGTTCGAGTTGAAGAACAATCGGATGCTGCTCAACGGCAAGCGCATCGTGTTCAAGGGTGCTAACCGTCATGAGTTCAGCTCCATTACGGGTCGTGCTATGGGCGTACACACCCATGAGGAACTGCTTCGGGATATCATCACCATGAAGCAGAACAACATCAATGCCATCCGCACCAGCCATTACCAGAATCAGGATGCACTGTACGACCTGTGCGACGAGTATGGTCTGTATCTGATCGCAGAGAATAATCTGGAATCCCATGGCACATGGGACATCCATCAGGCGGGCATTCGCGGCATCGAGGGCGTTTTGCCCAATGATAAGCCGGAGTGGAAAGCCGTCTTGTTTGACCGCATGAATTCCACTTACCAGCGTGACAAAAACCATCCTGCTGTTCTGATCTGGTCTCTGGGCAACGAATCGTTTGGCGGTGAGACCCTGCTCCAGATGGCAGAGATGGTCCGCCGCTTTGATGACACCCGTCTGGTGCATTACGAAGGTGTGGTCAATGATCCCCGCTTCCTCGAAACCACCGATATTGAGAGCCATATGTACAGCACTGTGAAGGACATTAAAGAGTATCTGGCACAGGGCGATAAGCGGCCTTATATCGAGTGCGAATACTCTCATGCTATGGGCAACTCCAACGGTGCTTTGCACAAGTACACGGAACTTGCCGACCAGAAGGACTGCGGCTATCAGGGCGGCTTTATCTGGGATTACATCGACCAGTCCATCTGGAAAAAAGACCGCTACGGCAAGTGGTTCCAAGCCTACGGCGGCGATTTCGGCGAGCGTCCTACCGACTATAATTTCAGCGGAAACGGCATTGCCTACGGTGGTGACCGTGCTCCTTCTCCCAAGATGCAGGAGGTCAAGTTCTGCTATCAGAACATCGCCATTTCCATCGACAACTCTGGCTTCGAAGTCTGGAATAAGAACCTGTTCACCTCTACGGATGCTTTCGACTGCGTTGCACTGCTGCATCGTGATGGAAAGCTGTATCAGCAGCAGGAACTGACCAATATTGATGTTGCTCCCGAAGAGCGTTCCAGCTTCCCGCTGCCGTTTATAGTTCCTGCGCTCCCCGGTGAATATGCAGTGACCATCAGCTTCCGTTTGAAGGAGGACACCAGCTGGGCAAAGAAGGGCCATGAAGTCGCCTTTGGACAGGGTGTGATCGCTGTGGTCCATTCCATTCCCAGCAAGAAGGTCACGCCGTTTACCGTTACGCACGGTACACACAACATCGGTGTCCGTGGTGAGAATTTCGATGTTTTGTTCTCCGATCTGAACGGTGGTCTGACTTCCTACCGCTATGCTGGCAAGGAGATGATTCAGGAGATTCCCCGTCCCAACTTCTGGCGCGCTCCCACCGACAACGACTGCGGCAACAACATGGGCGGCGTTCGCGGTCAGTGGAAGCTGGCAAGCCTGTACGCTACCGCCAAGGGCATCGGCAAGGAGATTCCGTCTGTTCATGGCGGCACCATCCTCCAGAACCCCACCTGCGAGGTGGAAGCCGACAGCGTTGTCGTGACCTATCTCTATAACCTCCAGACCAGCCCCGCAGCAGAGTGCAGCCTGCAGTACCGTGTGTTCGGTGATGGCCGCATCCAGACCACCCTGCACTATGACCCGGTGGAAGGACTTGCAGCAATGCCGGAGTTCGGCGTACTGTTCAAGATCGACGCTGACTACGACACGGTGGAGTGGTACGGAAACGGTCCTGCGGAGACCTACTGGGATCGTCAGCATGGTGCAAAGCTGGGCATTTACCAGAACAAGGTCGCAGACAACATGGCACAGTACCTTGTGCCGCAGGAGTGTGGCGCAAAGACCGCTGTGCGCTGGGCAAAGGTAGTGGACCGCAAGGGTCGCGGGCTGCTGTTTACCGCAGATGCCGCAAAGCCCATGTTCTTCTCTGCGCTGCCCTACACTCCCCATGAAATGGAGAGTGCCAAGCACCCCTACGAGCTGCCCCCGGTCCATTACACGGTCATCCGTGCCATCGGCGAGCAGATGGGCGTCGGCGGTGATGACAGCTGGGGTGCCAATGTCCACCCGGAGTATATTCCTGATGTAACCAAGCCTGTGGAGTTCACCTTTACGTTCCGTGGCATCTGACCCTCGTTATTAAGACACCTTCGCATTGAGATATGGACATCCCTGCATGAGATTACTATCAAAAGCGAGGGTGTCTTTTTTGGTATCACAAAATCTCAATTCCTGACACCACTATTTACAAGTAGTGCTTCGCTCTATATAAGTAGCGTTGCTATGTCAAAATAACTGCATTCAGCTTTTGTTTAGAGCATTTCTTTGAATGGTTCTCCAAACTTTCTTTAACGTATTGAAGTATACAAATTTTTAGGATATAATCAGCACATTCCCCAAAAGCTATATAGAATTACACAAAAATTTGATAGGAGGCGTACACACATGAGTTGTTTCGGTTCAAGGTTTTTATTAGCAAAACCTGCAGGCTGCAAAGTCGCTGGTTGTGCTCATCCGCACCCCTTTGCATAGGTTCATCGGCTGATGATAGAACCGGATTGGCTGATGAAAGAGCCTCCAGCGGGACATTTTCTACCGTCTCTCCCATCCAAGCTGCGGCATCGCCACCCATCTTCGTTGACGGAGGTCGGCTGACATAAAGGATCGACTGAAAGATCACCTTGAAGGCTGGCAGTTTTGCGAAAACTGTGGTATGCAGGCATTGGGCGTGGATATTCAGACCATCCAGAGCATCGTAGGTCACGCCGACACCGAGATGACTGAGCATTATCTCCATGTTCAGGAATCCATTCGGCAGAGTGCGATCCAGTTGTTCAGCAAGGCGGTTTCGGCCTGAAAATTGGACGGAACAGCACTAATTATCGCGAGCCAGCTTTTCAAATTGTTGGCATCAACGCTGGCTCGCATATCGCAGCAGATGATGTTGCGTCAAAAAAGCCCACTTGCCCCTGCGATTGACCAGATAAAATCTTTGGCATTGTGGTCAAAATTGTGGTCAAAATCAAATGAGGTCAGCCCACAAACAAAAAAATCCAACGATTTCTAACGTGAAATCGTTGGATCTATGGTCCAGCAGAGCTGGACAAATCCGAACTTTTTCCTTCCACCCCATCAGCGGTCAAAGTGTCCTCAAAACGGACGGTTTGGGTGCCATCCTTGTAGTTGAACGTAATCAGCAGAGGGATCGTTGTGTTCTCCTGATTCTGGACATCCATGACCAGTTGAACGATCTTGTCGATCACCACATCGTCCTGAATCAGCTTCATGGTCTCCCGGACGACCAGATCTTCCAGCCAGTCCTTCTGCACGGTCTTTTTGTTGCAGCCCTTGCGCCGCTTGACGTTGGCGCATTTATAATAATAGTAGGCGCGTCCGGTGGCACTGGTTCCGCTTTCACCGAACATCAGCACACCGCATTTGCCGCAGAACAGCTTGGTGGTCAGCAGATATTCCTCGTCTGCCTTGCCACAGGCAGGGGCACGCTTGTTCTTATCCAGACGCTTCTGCACCCGGTCAAACAGGTCTTTCGGAACAATAACCGGAATTGCATCCGGCACAACGATATCCCAGAAAGACAGTTCGCCAATGTACCGGCGGTTCTTCAGCATGGTGTTCACGCTGCTGTGGGTCATTTTGCCGCCCAGCATATTGCGGACACCCTTGTCGTTGAGGAAGTTTACGATTTCCACCATCTTATCGCCGTTGTCATACCGCTGAAAGGCTTCCAGTACCAACGGAGCGGTCAGCGGGTCAAGATGATAGAACTTGTCATCGTCGATTTTATAGCCGATGGTTCCCGTACCGCCAGTACACTTTCCCTTCAAAGCATTCTCCGTCTGGCCACGAATCACCTTTTCGGACAGCTCTGCCGAATAGTATTCCGCCATACCTTCCAGGAGGGTTTCCACCAGAATGCCCTGTGAACCCTCGGCAATGGGTTCCATAACGGAAATCAGGTGGACACCGTTCTTTTTCAGGATCATCTTATAGTTTGCGCTATCAAAACGATTCCGGGCAAAGCGGTCAAATTTCCAGACGAGAACAACATCAAACAGCTTTTTGCCGCTGTCTTTGATCATCTGCTGGAACTCCGGGCGATTGTCCGTTTTGGCAGAGAATGCACGGTCAATGTAGTGCTTGATGACCGTAATGCCGTTCTTTTCCGCATAATCTGTGCATTCCCGAATCTGGCCTTCGATAGATTCTTCGCGCTGGTTATCCGATGAATAGCGGGCATAGATTACGGCGGTCATAGACTCACTTCCTTTTTTATCGAACAGATGGGTAGCTTTTTGCATACTTGTAGATCTGGCGCGCACAGTCGAGGCTCATTTTGCTGGAATCGTTATGTTTGAGCCATGCATTCACATTGCCGGGATTCAGCTTCAAGTCTGTGTAGAGACGATAATTCGTCAGTTTCTTTTTCTGCTGAAGTTCCAATACCCGGCGATGGATCAACGCTTTCGTATCATTGTCCGCAAGAGAGGTATCCCGCACCGAGCAATAGCTGCGCCAAACCTTCAAATAGCCTTCCGGCAGTTCTGATGATTGCTTTTCAAGAAGCACCAGCATTTGCTCCAGCGAATAGAGATTAGAAAGTTGCTCATATTCCGCAGCAATCGTACTGTTTGCGGTGTAGCGGAGCAGCAGTTCTACTTTATCAAAGGCCAAAGCATAGAGAAACAACGGTTCTTTCAGGCGGGGATTCTCGCTCAGACAATCTGCCAGCTTATGAATACTAGCCGTCTGCACCCCGGAAAGCTCTGCCACATACTGCTTCAAGAAACCCTCAAATGTCAGCTTTCGCATGGTCTCCACCTCTCCACATACTCCTGATAACGGATATAAAAATCCCGATACCGCCAGTCGTTCAAGATGCTGGCTTTCAGTTCATCTTCATCCGTTGCAAGGTGTTCCAGCAAATCCCAGTCCAAAGAGTTCCGCACGGCCTCGCTCTCTACGTCTGCTTTGTCGGTGTCCCGGAAAGAGCACAGCTTTGCAATCACCAAATCTTCCAGACTGGGTGTGTAGAACTGCACCTTTGTACCACCAAAGGGTAGCGGCTGAAGCCGGTCTTGGAAGTTATATGGGAAATTGTCGATGTAGGCTTCCACATCGGTGTTGATGTCGTACTTGCCAAGCAAACTGTACAGTTCTTTCGGAACACTCAAGGCATCAATGTCATGAGTAGCGCGGGTCAGCTTGCCCAACAAAATAAACGCACTGCCACCTACAATCACCATCTGATAGCGGTCGTTATTGTCGATCATCAGGTCTGCGTCTTCGTCCAGACGTTCCAGACGCTTGCGGAGGTCATCTAAAATCATCTTTCCCATAAAGTAGCCTTTCACTTTTTCAATAATAGTATTCTTTAATTAAATTTTACATGGAAAAGATTTAAAAGTCAACACCTAATTTTTCAGATTTATATCTCATCGAGTTGAAGCATTCAACCGGCACTCATTATTCAACGGTCTAAGGTACACACTGTCTCCAACACATCCTTTTAGGTCTGTTCTGCTAATAATCATCCATGTGATACCGTTTCCATCTTCATCCTCCAAATCACATCTATAAAATTGATAGCCAAACACCTCTAACACAATATTTACTGTAAATGTTTCGTGCTTAACACACAAAAAACCAAGTGTGAGAAAAAATATCAAAAACAACGCAACGCTTTTCCATTGTGTGAAGTCAAATGCAAACAATGGTAAAATATATGAAAGTAAAAATTCTGATGTCACCGTTTTTTCTTCGGTAACAGTAAGTATTGTATATCTTTCAGCTTCAGAGTTTGCTTCTACTCGAAGTTTTTTTAACACGAAAACAAGAGATATTGAAAAGACAACTAGTATTGTTGAAATGCCTATCTTCTCTATACCTGATGACTGAGTATCTTCTAAAAGGCTCACAGTGTCAACAAAAATAACAGACAACCATAATGGCGCAAATGATATGAAAAACAATGCGCTTGTAAAAAGTTTTGACACTCTATTCACTCCCACTTTCGAGGACTGGACACTTCCATCGGAAGATCATCAAATGGGTCAACCATACCTTTATTACATAGCAGTTTAACAAGCTTTTCAGAAACACCGTTTTGTGTTGTGTCGAATTTTCCTTCAAGCAACGGAAGACCAAACTTTTCGGCCAAACGTCTTCTATCATCCGAATTTTCTAACTTTTTTAAATGCTCGTCATTAAAAGCCACAAATCTTCTCGGATTATGGCCACTTGATGCACATGTCCTAAACAACTCAAAATCTGTCACAATGCGCATTTTTTCTACTGCTGCAACTTTTTGCAAACAGATTCCCTTATATGCTCTTTCTATATTAAAAAGTTTTTCTCCTGCCATGGATAGCATATAAGCTGTATCGTCTATTATTATAATATCCAAGTTGGTTCTGAGTGAAAGTACTTTGTTATCGATTTCGCTAAATGTGCCACTCGATTCCCAAAATTTATGCCGCAATGTTGTAATCGGATTTTGCATTGAAAAAAGTTTAATACGATAATCTTCTCCATTTATACTTAGGGTTTCTTTGATTAGCTGAGCCGATGCGGAAAATTTCAAAGGATTAATTTCCACATCTGGTTTCGATATCGCTTCTTGAAGTGTTTTAAATTCATCACAAATCAATACATTTTCCGCTGGTAGCTCATAAATTGTTTGTGCATCAGCACTCCCATCATATTCTTTTACGGTATGATATTTCTTAAATTCTTTTTTGTAATGATCAGAAATTTCACCAACAAAATGAGTCAGTCTTCCCTCTGGTGAAAGATTGACCTTACAAGTAGAATAACTTGTTTTATTTTTTGCCGACACCTTAATTTTGAGGAGTTGAAGGCTTAAGGAACTTCCTTCTTGGAGCTTATTAAAGATGGACTCAATTTGCTCTAATGTCATTTTTTACTCTTCCTCCTCAAATCGTCATATTGTCCGTCCACATCTCACACTGGCTAATGACCGTGCTGATTGCCGTATCATAATCTTCCGGTGGATACTTATACTTTTTCAGAAGGTGCTTCACCATCTTACGCATACTCGCACGAGCAGTTTCTTTTTTCTGCCAGTCTATTGTCCGATTTTTGCGCAGCATTTCCGTAAGTTCTCTGGTTAAGTCAATCAGTTCATTGTTTTGGTAGAAATCCTTGATGTTTTCCGGCTTTGTCAGAGCATCGTAAAAAGCCAGTTCTTCCTGCGTCAAGCCCAGCTTTTTACCGTTGTTATACAGTTCTGTAATCTCCTGTGCCGTTTTCAGAAGTTCCTTGATGACCTCCTCGTTTGTAATCAAGCCATTGTAGTAAGAGTTCATCAACTGTGTAATCTTTTCTGAAAACTTCTGAGACTGCACAACATTTGTCCGTTTATACAGTGAAACTTGCTCTGCCATAAGTTTTTTCAAAATTTCTACGGCAATGTTCTTTTCCTTCATTTTTGAAATTTCATCCAACACCGCCGGGTCAAACAGGCTGATATTTTCATCTGCCTTCTTACTGTCAAACAAACTGATAACACCTTGACTCTGGATACTTGCTTTCAGCAGTTCATTGATTTGAGCATTGATTTCTTTCAAAGAAAGTGTCTTGCCGCCACTCCCACCATAGGTGATCTTCACCACCGTAGAACGGACTGCTTCCATATAGGCCGCTTCATGTCGCTCCTGCTCCGTGGTCATGCTGGAACACAGCGAATGCGACTGTTTCAGCAACAGAGCTTCTCGCAGGAACAGATCTTTGCGCTTGGGTGCTTTTGCGTCCAGAACAAAGTTTACGCCGCCAGTGACCAGCTTTGCCATCATCAACGGAGAACCACCAATAAATCCGCTGAAATCAAAGCCGTGCAACAAATCTTTGCACACCTGAAGCTTTTCCTGAAACTTTGGATAAGCAACTTTGGCAATGTCCATATCGCCATATCGGGACTGGTCACGCTTGGTATACTCCTTCATAGCGGCTTTGAGGGCAGATGCAATGCCAACGTAATCTACAATCAAGCCGCCCTCTTTGTCCTTAAACACGCGGTTGACACGCGCGATGGCCTGCATCAGATTGTATCCGTGCATTGGCTTGTAAACATACATCGTAGCCAGTGAAGGCACATCAAAACCTGTCAGCCACATATCCACAACAATGGCAATCTTCATCGGGTCATCGTTGTCTTTGAATTTCCGGGCAAGTTCTTCTTTGTGAGATTTTGTACCGATGATTTCTTTCCAATCCTCCGGGTCATTGTTGCCACCCGTCATAACTACGCCGATTTTTTCGTTCCATGTCGGGCGCAGTTCCAGAAGTTTTCGATAAATCTTCATCGCAATCGGGCGCGAATACGCCACGATCATCGCCTTGCCCGTCAAAAGATTAGCGCGGTACTTTTCGTAATGGTTGACAATATCTTCGCACAGCGATTGAATGGTAGAGTCTGCCCCCAGCACACTCTCCATCTGCCCCAACATCTTTTTGCTTTTTTCAATCGTTGCAGCGTCCGATTGCTGTTCCAGCGCATCGTAGGTCGCATCAATCAAGGCCAGCGTATTTTGGTCAAGGTGGAGTTTGATAACGCGGCTCTCATAGTAAACCGGACGCGTTGCGCCATCTTCCACCGCCTGTGTCATATCATAAATATCGATATAATCACCAAAAACTTCACGCGTATTTCTATCTTTTGCCGAAATCGGCGTTCCCGTAAAGCCTATGTAGGTTGCATTTGGCAAGGCATCATGGATGATACGGGCATTGCCAATGACCGTATGTGCTTCTTTTTCACCCTGTTCATTTTCTTTGATGACAATTTTCTCATCAAAACCATACTGTCCACGGTGGGCTTCATCCGCCATCACCACAATATTTCTCCGTTCGGACAGCGGCTTCTCGCCACGCTCAAACTTGAACATCGTGGTGAAGATAATGCCATTTGCTTTTCGACCATCCAGCAGGTTGCTCAGATTTTCCTTGCTGGTTGCCTGTACAGGTATCTGGCGCAAAAACGGCGCACACTTGGCAAACTGCGTGTAAAGCTGATCGTCAAGGTCAATGCGGTCAGTCATCACAACAATAGTTGGACTGTTCAGAGCTTCTTGCAGCAAATGGGCATAGAATACCATCGACAGCGATTTTCCACTGCCCTGCGTATGCCAGAACACACCGCCCTTGCCATCCGTTTTGGTGGCAATTTTGGCCTTTTCAATAGCTTTTCGCACCGCAAAATACTGGTGGTATCCAGCCAAAATCTTAATCAGCTTTTGCCCATCACCGAAAAACAGGATAAAATTTTTCAGAATATCCAGCAATCGTGCTTTCTGGAACATTCCCTCATAGAATGTGTCAAACTGCGCATACGCCGTATTTTCGTAATCGCCATCCTTTGTTTTCCACTCCATAAAACGGTCAAGTCCAGAAGTGACTGTTCCCGCCTTGTTGGTCGAAAGGTCACTGATTACGCAGATTGCATTATAATAGAACATCGAAGGAATGTCCTTCATATAGTTCCGAATCTGGTTATATGCGTTTTCTGCGCCCACTTCGTCCTTGGAAGGGCTCTTTAACTCCATCAAAACCAGCGGCAATCCGTTGATAAACAGAATAATATCCGGACGGCGGTTGTTTCCGTTTTCTACGAAGGTATATTGGTTTACCACATAGAAATCATTTTTGTCTGCATCCGAATAATCAATTAGCTTTACTACCGAAGACCGTTCCTCACCCTTGACTGCATATTTGACCGTGATACCGTTTTGCAGGTAGTCCATAAAAACAATATTCTTCTGCAATAGACTTCCTGCATCAAAATCATTCAGTTTCAAGATTGCCTCATCAATCGCCACAGCCGGCAAACCGCAATTCAACCGCACCAGACAATCTCGCAAAACATCATCCAACAAAGGGCGACTGTAATCAGTCCGGTTCATATCGGGAGCATAGATATGGGTGTAGTCCATGTTCTCAAACAATTCGATTATGGCTTGTTCAAAGGTGTCTTCATTGAAAAGCATATTCTTTCTCCACCAATAAATCAATCTTGATTTTTTTCGAGCTCTTTTGTGATGGCATCAACTATATCGTCAATGATTGACTTTGACACAGTTTTTGCCATAGGGCGTTCCATCGATGAATATTTCTGTAAGGTATCTGCTAAGGCTTTTCGTGCCTTACTCTGCCCAATTTCTTTGTTGTACCAATCAGGAATCAAGCTTTCCTGAACTGCAACATAACATTCATCAAAAAGAATCGGATTGATTTTCTTTTTCAAAATGTCTCTAACGATTTGACTATCTTCGACATGTGGTGTTTTCTCCAGTGTTGCAGTATCACCATTCATTGAAGCCACATCAAACATTTCAAATGGCTCATCTTGTAGGGATGGCATGTTTACATGAACATCTTTTATATACGCCATTTGGTGTTCCAATTCAGGGAATAAGCTTCCTTCGTTTATATTGTAAAAATCCAACTCCCTTAGAATGTGCTCTTTTGATTCTGCCGGGATCCTAAAGCTGAATTCATCAAATTCGTCCCGAACATTTTTATAGGCTCTTTTTATAATGTATTCTCCAGCCCCCTCTCCTGCGATCTGAATATTATATTGTCCGCAGATCAAGAATGAGCCATTTTGCCTTTTCAAACGTTCGTTATTAAGATTTGATAAAACAAAATAGTTGTTCTGAATGATTTCAATGATACTCTTATATCCATTTTTTCTGCAATTGACCGCATCAGCTTTTGAATAGATGCCTTCCTTCTGAAGCTTGTCGAGTAACGTTTCCAACTTGAAGTTTCCTGTTATCTTTTCTGTTGCCAAATAGGACAGAACCTTAATCTCGTCATCGTCATACGATTTTCCATACTCCTGCTTAAAATAAACGCGTCCGTCCGTTGGCGGCAACAACACAGTCTTCCCATCTGAAATCGATATATCTTGATTGGTCTGGCACGCAAAAAACAGAGCAACCAATGGATTTTCTGTAACATCCAATAGTCTTGTTGGCAGTCCGTAATGCTGCAACTTTGCAAGCTTTTCAAACGCCGTTATCGTATCGCCGAAGTCTCTTGGGTTCCGTATGTACGCAGCACGAATCATATCATACTCGTGCGCCAACATTCCGTTACGAAATATTCCCGGCATAACATTCCAATCATAGCTGGCTTGTCCTCGAAAGAAATAATGCTTCGCGCTCTCTTCGGGTTCCACATTAGCCATTTCATTCTTTATCAGCGAAATTCCGTCCAAATAGCCATTCAGATCCCAGACAACCCAACTGTCATGGCTACTGGTTCGTGTTTTGTCCGAATTATCCATGTTATTCCTTCATTTCTTTTATAAACGATAATTTAGAGCAGCAAGCCGCCGCATTGTTTTCAAGCCTCTATAATCGATCAAATACTGAGGTTAGATACACCGATTTAATACAAATACTCGGCGGTGGAACCCCCAAGACAGGCGAAACCGCGTATTGGAACGGTAATATTGCTTTCTTTACTCCAAAAGATGTTGGCACACCATATACATTTATCACAGAAAAGACTATTACAGAAGAGGGACTTTCACATTGCAATAGCCGACTATATCCTGTGAATACAGTTTTCGTTACGGCAAGAGGTACTGTTGGCAAAGTTGGTCTGTCCGGAATTCCGATGGCTATGAATCAATCCTGTTATGCACTTGTCGGCAAGGAAACACATCAGCTTCTTGTCTATTTTTACACCCTCAAAGCTGTTGATAGACTTAAGCATAAAGCAAGTGGAGCTGTATTTGATGCGATTACCACTAGAGATTTTGATTCAGAGCAAATCATGAAGCTATCTGATGATGATGCTAAAGCGTTTCTCTGTGTTGCAGAGCCAATGTTTCAGGAGATGCTTAACAATAGTATCGAAAACTTGCGGCTTTCAACACTACGGGATTTCCTGTTGCCCAAGCTAATGTCTGGTGAGATTGACGTCTCTTCCGTTCAGCTCTAAGCTGCTAAATTATCGTTTATCGCTTTATTTACTGCGATTTTCTTGTCTATCGTTGATAAAACAGATGCAATCTTCTGCTGTGTTTCAAAATCTGGAAAACGAACAATTTCTTTGTGCACAGTGTTTCGGTTGATTCCAGGAACTGCACTTGCTGATGCAAATTTTTTCCATTCAAGTGTCTTCAAAAAATAGTACACGAATTTTTCATCGTTTTCATGAAAATTTTCCACGTACAGAGTTGTGTTTAATGGCCAAAAAGATGTTTCTGCAAAAAAAACTTCTCCGATCGTTCCATATCGTCCTGTAATTACTCCCGGTGCTTCAACCATTGCTTCATTATGTGTTCCCGTTACACCGGAAGAGGAAAAGATTGGAATCTCGCCATTTTTCCTCTTTTGCTGGGGCAAGTCATATCCTCTTTTCAGGGTAACAAATTCTCCAAGCTCATCTATTTTCCATATTGCCATGTTTGTACCTCAACCAATAAATTTCCTATGTGCCAATTTCACATTTTGTTGTTTTACCATTGCATAGCGCATCGTTGTGTCAATTTTCTGGTGTCCTAAAAGCTGCTGCACCTGTTCAATCGGCATTCCCTTGTCAATTGCTGATGTTGCCAATGTACGCCGGAACTTGTGCGGGTGCACCTTATTTAGCTTCAATCGCCGTCCCAATTCACGGAGCATCGTTTCCACGCCACCGATCATCAATCGCTCGTGCGGCTCTTTCAGCGTCACAAAGAGCGCTGGATTGCTATCTGACCGTTCATCCAGATAATTTTGAAGGTGGATCTTCGTCCGTGCGTCAAAGTATACCAATCGTTCCTTGTTGCCCTTACCAAATACAACACATTCGCGCTCGTTGAAATTGATATCCTCCCGATTAAGTGTCACCAATTCCCCGACACGCATTCCAGAAGATGCCAGCAAATCAATAATCGCCAAATCTCGTACTGTTGAACAGTTGTCACGCATCAGCTCCAACGCTTCATCCGTATACGTTTCCTTGATGATTTTGGCGGTTTTCACTTTGTGAATCCTGCGGACAGGGCTTTTCACAATAAAATCTTCATCTTCCAGCCACGAGAAGAAACTGGAAAGAATACGCCGGATATTATCAATCGTAACTTTGCTTGACCGCCGCTGTGTTTGATAATCCGTCAGATATTTTCGCAAATCGTCCGTTGTAATTTGCTGCGGTGATTTTCCAACATCATTCAGCATCGCTTCGATAGTTTTTGAATAATAAGTCAATGTTTTCTCGGAGCAACCCTCTATCCGTTTTGCCGTAATGAACGCTGCTGCCGAATCTTGTTCCTCAGCCTTTGGCTGTTCTTCACCCATTTCAATTATGACACCTTGAAATGACGCTTCCAGCACTGCTTTCAAATGCAGCAACTGTTCGTTATTGAGATACGGCAGCATTTTTCGCTGTATCTCGTTGATAATTTGATTTTTCATCGCCGTATCTCCTTATTACGATTTCAGAGAACGACGGCAGTGGCAGTTTCTCCATAGAATCTCCCGCCACTGGTGAGAGTTATTAAAATTATGATAAACGATAATTTAGCGGCTTAGAGCTGAATACTCGCGATATCAATTGCGCCAGACATTAGTTTAGGTAACAGACTATCTCTTAGCATAGCAAGTGAATGATTTTGCTCTTCCAAGATTTTTTGTTGCGCAAAGATTGGCGCACAGAAACTATTAAATTGGTCAAGTGTGTTCCGATCAGGAATGATGGCGGGGATATTCTTCATGGCACTTCCTGAAATTTCTTTGAATGTCGAGCCTGATGCTGCACTCTCAATAACCGGAAGACTGTGTTTCAAGAAAAAGTATACAAACGCTGTTCCAATTTCCGAGTAAGGTATAACAGACTTAAAGCCTTGATTGGTTGTAACTTCATTAGATGCAATTGCAATATATCCGATGGGAGCACGTGATGAAAACAATACTGTACCTTTGGGCATGACTGTTGCACTGCTGTTCTTCAAACCAAGTTCTGTGATATCATTTTCGCCATGAGATATGAATTTGGACTTGTTGATAGATAAATCTTTTGGCGTTATCCACGCAATACCATTATTGGTATAGTATTCAGGCTTGGTTTTTGAAGGCGTACTACCGCCCACAACAGTTCCAAGGTCACTTATTGTGCTGATTTGCCACATGGGATTTGCATTGTTGATAAATAATTCTTGAAAATAGGTGGCGGCTTGCTGCTCTAAATTATCGTTTAACTCCTGATTATTCTCAATCTTTCTTTGAATTGTGGTGATAATCTCGACCACACGTTTCTGAATACTCAGTTCAGGTAGCGTAACTTCGATTTGTTGAAAAGTTGAAGACGGTCTTGCCAGTGCAGGGACACCAACCTGTGAGGCATTGCTAAGAAGTTTATACTGCCCTATCGGAGTGTGAAAGTAATAGACAAGATATTCAGGCAAAACTTTATCATTGCATCTAACCCTAAACTGAGATTGCGAAATCACATACCGGTCATATCTTGAATCTTGCGGAATAAAAACTATCTGTCCAAGCGTTCCTCTATGTGTTATTACAATATCTCCGCGATGTGCATTCGCTTTGTTAAGAGAATCAGCTTTTTCCTCTGTGACATAGCGGAACGCCTTTTCAGACAAAGAAAAGCCCTCAAGATTGCTGCCATTTAAGACAGGCACTCCACTGTCCACAAAACAAGATACTTTAATATTTGAGCCAAATGGACCCATCGCAATTTCATCAATTAGGTCGGCAACGCGATACGTTTCATAACTCATATCCAATCGCCCCCAGCTTCTCCTTGATTTCTGCTTCCAGCTTGTGCGATTGCTTGAACAAATCTGAAAGTTCTGAGGTCAGCCGAACCATTTTTTCTTCAAAAGGTTCACCATCATCTTCCTGTTCCTCAACACCAACATAACGGCCCGGCGTTAAAATATAATCCTGTTCTGCAATTTTCTCCGTATCAACAACTGCGCAGAAACCTTTTACATCTTCCAGTGTGCCCTCAACATAGGCATTGTAGGTATCGGAAATCTTTTTGATATCCTCATCGGTCAATTCACGCAACTTGCGGCTCACCATAGCACCCATCTTACGGGCGTCAATAAACAGCGTTTTTCCGGCTTGTTTCTTACGTTTAGAGATAAACCAGAGCGAAACTGGAATCTGGGTCGTATAGAAAAGCTGTGTCGGCATGGCAATGATGCAGTCCACAAGGTCAGCATTCACAATATTTTTGCGGATGTCACCTTCACCGCCAGACTGAGAGGAAAGAGAACCATTTGCAAGCACCATACCCATGCGGCCACCCGGCGCAAGATGATAAATCATGTGCTGAAGCCATGCAAAGTTCGCGTTGCTTGCAGGCGGCATACCATACTGCCAGCGGACATCATCTTTGAGCTGCTCTGCACCCCAGTTCGACAGGTTGAAAGGGGGATTCGCCATAATATAGTCTGCCCGCATGGTCGGGTGCTGGTCGTCAAGGAATGTATCCGCCGCATACTTTCCAAGGTCGGGTTCAATGCCACGAATGGCAAGGTTCATTTGTGCCAGCTTCCATGTGGTCGGGTTGGAATCCTGTCCATAAATCGAGATATCGTTGATATTTCCACTATGGTTCTCTACAAATTTTGCAGACTGAACAAACATACCACCACTGCCGCAGCAAGGGTCATACACTCGTCCCTTAAACGGTTGCAGCACTTCCACCAGCGTCCGCACAACGCAGGACGGTGTAAAGAATTCGCCTCCGCGCTTTCCTTCCTGCTCTGCAAACATCGACAGGCAGTATTCATAAGTGCGTCCCAGAATGTCCTTTTCGCTGCCGTGTTCAATCATTTTGATGTTCGTAAACAGGTCAACGACTTCGCCCAACCGACGTTTATCCAGTTCTGGACGCGCAAAATTCTTCGGCAGAATATCTTTTAGGCGCGCGTTTTCTTTTTCGATAGCGCGCATTGCATCGTCAATTACCTGACCGATTTCCGGGTCATGTGCCTTTGCCGAAACATCGCTCCAACGCGCACCAGCAGGCACAAAGAAAATTCCTTCCGATGTGTACTCGTCACGATCTTCCTCAAAGCCATCACCGTCTGCAACCAGCTGATTGTACTTATCTTCAAAACGATCCGAAATATATTTCAAGAAAATAAGACCAAGGACGACACCCTTATACTCTGAAGCATCCATATTGCCTCGAAGCACGCAGGCAGCATTCCAAATCTGTTTTTCAAATCCAATGTCGGCGGTGTTTTTCTCTGCCATGGTTCAATACCTCCGTTTTAGCTCAACAAATTCTGCTTTGAGTATAGCACAGATGTGCTGATTTTCCAATTTGTGCGCATAAATTCTTTGCAAGATGCTTCAATTTCCAGTAGATAAGTCCTACTATTACCGCTTTAGCACAATAAATTTTACAAAACCATCTTGACGCACCCTGCAAACCATGATATTCTCTGTCACAAATCCCACCGATTTTGTGGATTGCTTTGAAACCATCCACAAGATGTGGTCGTGTTCATTTTGAACACTGCCTCGCCGTGGATCATCCCTGAAAGATTAACCGCCCCGCAACACACCCGATTCATTTTGCCGCCGATTCACCCGACAAAATCATCGCTGCGCTGCGTGGGCGGTATTTTTCTTTTACGGGAGCTGCACCTTGAAAATTTCATGAGCCGACCGGACGTGATACCGACTTTCCGTCAACGCCGTTGCACAAACAGGGGCAGGAACTTCGTTCGGAGCAAACGGCGATTCTCATACATGAGCAGGACAACCTCTACTTATTTTTGTGTCTTAACAATTCGGAAACAATCACTGAAAATACGTTTTGAGCGCAGCGGTAGAGGGCAAGAACCGTCCCGTGGCCACAAATTTTCAATTCTTGAAAATTTTCTGTCCATCCGGGACTTCACTTCTACAATGCGTCTGCATTTCCGAAGTGATCTTGTTGGGGCGTGCCTGCCCCAAACCCTGCTCATGGTTCGCACCTGACGGTGCGAACAGCAACGGCGTGTCGTGCTTACATAACTTCACCGAGGAGTTATCGAACAGACAGGAGGTACAATGACCAAAACGAATGTTCAACCGATTCCTAGCAATTCCCAGCACCACGACACGCCGAACAATAAAACGCACGTCATCAAGTTCCGTGTGACAGCGGAGGAAAAAACGTCACTGGAACTCACTTGCAAACTCCTGAATCTCTCCCTCTCCACTTTTATCCGCCGCGCTATCCACAACGTCAAGATCGAGAAAACAGTCATCGTTGCAGGCGGCGGAGAAGAAACCCTGACCACTGTTTCCACCCTGCTTGCTCAGTGCAGCAAGGTGGGCGGCAACCTGAACCAGCTTGCAAGGCACTTCAATTCTGGCGGTGCGGACACCGAGCAGATCCGGGCGAAACTCCTTGACGAACTTGCAGACCTGACTGCATTCCGGCTCAGCGCCGAGAAAGTTCTGGGTGAACTGTATGGCAACGCTCAAGCATATCAGCTCTAAAAACTCGGACTACTCTGCCATTGAAGCGTACCTCATTTACCAGCACGATGCGTTCACCGGGAAGCAACTTCTGGATGAACAGGGCAAGCCGAAGCTACGGGAATCGTACATCCTCGATACACTTGCGTGCGGCGATTTCTCGTTTGCAATGGCCTGTCTGCTGGCAAACCGCAAGTATGGTAAGAACACCCAGCATGGTGATATCAAGAGCCACCAGTATATCATCAGCTTTGACCCCAGAGATGCAGCCGACAACGGGCTGACGATGGAAAAGGCACAGGCCCTTGGCCTGAAATTCTGCGAAGAAAACTTCCCCGGTCATCCCGCCATCGTCTGCACACACCCCGATGGGCACAACCATTCGGGAAACATCCATGTCCACATCGTGATCGGCAGCGTCCGAACACGAGAGGTGGAGCGCAAGCCCTATATGCAGAAGCCCCGCGATTGGCGCGAGGGCATGAAGCACTCCAGCACAGCCCAGACTATGCGGCACCTCCGTGTCGAGGTCATGGAGCTGTGCGAGGGTGCCGGACTGTACCAGATCGACCTGCTCAACGGCTCGAAAGAGCGTGTGAGCGAAGCTGAGTATTGGGCGCGCAGGCGCGGTCAGCAGAAGCTCGACCTTGCAAACGCAGCCCTCACCGCAGCCGGACAACCGTCGCAGCAGAAGAAGTTTGAAACCGTGAAGGACACTTTACGGAAGCAAATTTCTTCGGTGTTGTACCGCACAACGAGTTTTGAAGAATTTTCCGACAGGCTCATGCAGCAGTATGGTATTGCCGTCAAGGAAAGCCGTGGGTGTCTGAGCTATCTGCCCGCTGGCAGAACGAAGTTTATCCGGGCGAAACATCTCGGTGACAAGTTCGATAAGGCGGCAGTGCTTGACACGTTACAGGCAAACGCCGAACGCAAGCCCAAGGCGCAGTTCAAGCAGGATACCATCGGGAAACTGATCGACATCCAGTCGAGGATGACCGAGGGCAAAGGCACCGGCTATAAGCGTTGGCTCACGAAACACAATCTCAAAGTTATGGCACAAACACTGATCCTCTTGCAGGAGAAAGATTTGCTCAACGAGGGTGATCTGAACCAGCGCATCGCCGAACTGGAAACCAAGTATCACGATGCACTGGCGGTGGTGAAAGACCTCGAAGGTCGCATGAAATTCAACAAAGAGCTGCGCTATCATGTCGCAGCCTATGCCAGCGCCAAGAGCGTCGCACAGCAGTTAAAGACTGCCAAACGACCCGCAGTCTTTGAGGAGCAGCACCGTGCAGAACTGACAGCGCACCGGGCGGCAGCAGCCTATTTTAAGGCAAACAGCATCACCAAGCTGCCCAGCCCGAAAAAGCTGGAAGCCGAGTATGCGCAGCTTGCCTCCGAAAAGGCAAAGTTCTACGAGCAGTACAAGGAAGCCAAGGAAGAACTGCTCAAGCTGAAAACCGCAAAGCAGAATGTTGCGTCCTATTTCCGGGAGGAAGGACCGGCGCAGCAGGAGAGATAAAGGAGTGTGCGTATGATCAATCTGAAAATCGACCCAGAGTTCCAGTCTCAGATTCCCCCTCTGACCGATGATGAATTTAAGCAGCTTGAAGAAAATATCCTCAAAGAAGGCAAGCTGATTTCTCCTTTGATCGTGTGGAACAACACCCTTGTTGACGGACACAATCGTTATGCAATCCTCCAAAAGCACCCAGAGATTTATTTCTCCACCATGCCGCTCCCGTTTGAAAGCAGAGAAGAAGTCCTCGCATGGATCTGCAAGAATCAGTTGGGGCGGCGTAATCTGACCCCGGAGCAGAAGAAGTTTCTGATGGGCAAGCAGTATTCCTCTGAAAAGCGCACCGAGGCGTTTCGCGGTAATCAGCATACTGCAAAGAAATCTGGCAGTGTTCAATCTGAACACAACCAGAAGCCTATGAAAACCTGTGAGCGCATCGCACAGGAAAATCACAGCAGCGCAAGCTCAGTCCGCCGTGCAGAATACTATGCCCACGGCGTTGACGTTGCGGATGAACTGTCTCCCGGTTTCCGTGATCGGTTCTTCCGCGAGAAACTGCACATTCCCGATTATCTTCTCGAAAATCTCGGCAAGGCCAAGCCCGAAGAACAGGCTGAAATTTTTGAGGAAGTCAAGAATTATGTGCCGAAGCCGAAGAAAGTCAAGCCTAACAAAGTAACGGTGAAGCAGGCAGAGAAAGCCGCCAGCAACACCATTGATGAAAGCTATGATGTTCCCCAAAAGTTTCTCGAACTGTACTACCGGCTCCACAATGCTGAATCTCTCATGCGAAAGAGTTGGGAAGTTACGTTCGACTTGAACCCGAAACTTCTTACGCATCCGGAACAGGTCAAAGTTCTTCGCTTTGCCTTGAAACCCCATCTTGAATTTTTGAAAACGCTGGACGAAGTTCTTGCAGAATCCAGCAGTGAATCCTCTAAAACGGCATAACGGCAGGCACTTGTAAGCCATCAATGAGCCACCAGCCGCAAGTACAGGGCGGAAAGCATCCGCGCCCTTGCGCCTGACATGAAATTGGAACTTTGATTTTCTTGCCCGGCTTTGCCATGGTGGGACAGTCAAAGGAGCGTGCGTTTGAACAAAAAGAAAAAGTCCACAAACACTTCCCCTTACCCCGATGAAGTCATCGACCGTCTGGCACGGGCATTCTACCCGGCCATCCTTGCCTGCTGGAACAGCGAGGAAGGCCAAAGAGAATTTGCCGCATGGCAGGCAGAGCAGGCTCATCACACCACCAGCAAAGAAAAACAGAGCGTTCCCGACGGGGAACGCCCTGCTGTACATATCGCTGTTGTCTGTGGCTTTTGGCAGGGTGCGTCCGGGTGGGCGCACCCTGTTTTTCTGTATAAAAAGATTTGTTAGTTTGGCTTGAACTCAACTCTACTAAAAGAACCCGACATAGCCGGATCAAGCGTATGCTGTTCCAATCCCATCAAATCCTCAAATGTTTTTTGTTGTGCCGTAAAACAGTTTTCGTTCAGATATTTCAGCAAATTTCCTTTTTCTATAATTCCATTGTCATCCAGAATCTTTACAGACACCGAAAAAAGAGATGCCGTGGGAACTTCAACCATATCTCCCGGTTCAAATGTTCGCCATCCACGACTTCCAAGCTGTCTAAACAAATATTGATATTGACTTGGAGATAGTACCTCCAACATATATGCTCTACGAATCATCATCGCAATTGAGACATGCCATTTTTCTTTTAGTCTTAAATATTCATTTAAAACTGTTGGATATTGAAGGTCTTTCAAAAACGCTTCTTTGGGCAGTAAAAATGCCGATGCAAATTGATTTGCATCTGATTCATTGCTCCGATACTCGGCATCTGCTTGCGATTTTACATCCGAAACAATATGACCGAGTATCCAGTGTCCTAGTTCGTGAGCCAACGTAAAGTTCAATCTTGCAGGTGTTGTTTTATCTGTATTATATGTTGTGAAATAGAACCTCTTGCTTTCTCCATTATTGGCAAGGACCGGAATGTGACTGATTGCGTCCAAATGCCCTACGTTTTCCGAGAAAGAAGTTACCACAATTCCAAGATTTTGTAACAGATAGCTCATATTACGAATGGGCCTATCCGATAAGTCCAATTTTTCCCGAATTTTTTTTGCGATTAGTTCCATGTCAGAACACTCTGCTACAGATTTCATACAATCGATCAATTGTTCGGTTGATGGATATTCAATATATTCTGCAAAAAAGTCATAAATATATGATTTCAATACATCAATGTTTGTTTGCCGTAGTTTTACGGCTCTTGTCGTGGTTGTAGTTGCTCTACAATATGCAACTCCGGGACTAAAATTATCGCTGCTACCTTCAAAGAAAAATTTCGGTGGAAATTTCAATTCTTGCGAAATTGCTAATACTTTATCGGCACTTGGTTTAATTAAACCATTTTCATACTGAGAGACAGTTTGCTTTGTCACCCCTATCTTTTCTGCTAGCTTAGGACTGGAAATATTTTGGATTTCACGAGCCAATGTCAGCCGCATTCCATTAAACTCGGATGTAACAATGGCACCCATTTTTTACCCATCTTTCCGTACAAATTTTTTCCGCGGTTTGAATTCCGGAATACTGTCGATTTGAACGCCATACTCATTACCAGTTTCTTCCTTAAACTTAGTAATTTCATCTTCCGGAACAGCTTCTTTCCAATTCATCGGAATTGCAGAATCCAAATTCATTTCATCAACGATGCAACCATTTGCATTCAAAATTTCCAATGTACAGCTTCTGATCAATTGAGCTAAATCCAATCGGTACGTTAAAATTCCAAATCTCAAGACTTCACCGTCTACTGCTTGCTCCAATTCATCGAAGGGCTTTTCGGCTTTTTGTTGCACAGCTTTATCTTGTCCAAACAGTGACATCTGCTCATACTGGGGAACCATTTCATTCAAATCTTGATTAGCCGGAAGTCCCGAAAAAACGTAATGCATCTCACCATTCTGCAATTTGACAAGTCTATTGCGGAAATTTTCTTGGCGAAGAATCATAATGGCTGTTTTGCTGTGAGGATCATATGCCACAGCATACTTCCAGCTTCCAGAGACCATCAAAACCACACGATATCCTGCCTTTGTTAAATGTTCATGTTCATTTTGAAAGATATGTGCCCAGCCGTGCTGTCCTTTTCCGTTAGAATACATCAAATCGGCATAGACACCTTCATTTTCTTCCATGCCATGGTAGATGCTTTCAACAATCAGTTTTGCCATTGCCATTGCGGAATCTTCAAAAAATGCTTTTTTCATGTGAACCTCCTTCACAGATGAAATTATAAGCGGTGGAATTTTCTTATACTTCATATTTTACATAAATTTTGTAAAAAGTCAAGTGATCGAATGACGTTTTATGCATTCAAATACAAAAGCGCAGCACCTCCCAAAAAGTACTGCGCTTTTGTATAATTTGAGCTACCAGTTAGTCCTCCAACCCACAGCTCCCGGTCACATTCTTCAAATATTCCTCCGGGTCACCATTCAAAATCAAATCTGCATAGCCCAGTGGGTCATTGTAGATGAGATAATCCAACTCCGACCTCTGTGCCATAGTCACATCCAACGCATCCTCGACTCCGGTGCAATTGATGGAAATTTTTCTTCCATCCCGGAGCAGCAGCTCCACACATCCGGTATCCATATTAAACTTGCAAACGCTTTCATCATACTTCATGTTCGTGTCCTCCTGAAATCATGTTGTAGCTTATGTCGGTCAATCTATGATTTCGGATTTCATCTTCCACGGACACCCATATTGAATTTTCCGAAGAAAACAAATAATCCGAACCCATCTCCTATCGGAAACAAGTTCGGATTATTTTTGTTTGGTCCGAGTGGCGAGAATCGAACTCACGGCCTCTTGAACCCCATTCAAGCGCGCTACCAAAACTGCGCTACACCCGGTCATCATCCGGTGCTTTTTTCTGTCGGAGCACCGGCGACATGAGATATTATACTCAGATATGGAGTCTTTGTCAACGGTTTTTTGAGAATTTTTTGAATTTTTTCGAAAAAAGTATGATTTTCACGGTAATGCGTTGCTTTGCATCGCGCGGGGCAGGGGGTCAGAGCATCTTCAGTGTCAGAACTTCGCTGGTAAGCTCCTGCGCGGTGTTGGCCTGCTCGGGGGAGTCGAGGATGTACCGCAGCACCAGGACCTCGCCTACATAGAGGACGGCTACCTTGATGGGAATGCTGCCGGAGTCCAGCGGGCTTTCCTGTGCGCCGCAGCGAAGGACGACATCGGCCAGCGATGCGCCGGGGGAGTCCTCGTAATGGGTCAGAAGGATGATCTTCGCGCCGGCAGCTTTGGCCGTGCGGAGAGTCTCCATCATATCGCGGGTCGCACCCGAGTAGGAGACGAAGAGGACAACATCGGCCTCGTTCATCAGGCTGGCGGTCAACAGCTGTAGATGACTGTCGCCGGAGGTGCGGAACTTGGTGGAGAGGCTGGCGAAGCGGGCGCAGATGTCGTTGGCCAGCAGCATACTGCCGCCCTGTCCGAAGCAGAAGACCTGCTTGGCCTCCCGGAGCATCCGTGCGGCCTCATCCACGGCCTCGGCAGAGAGGGCGTTCTGAGTGCCGTTGATGGCGGTAAAGAGACGGGCGCTGGCGTGTTCAAAGAGCGTCTCGGTGGAAGCCCCGGGCTGAAGCTCCCGCTGGCTGGACATGGTGCCGGTGGCATTGGCCTGCGCCAGCGCAATGCGCATCTCGTGGTAGCCGTCGAACCCGAGCGCCCGGCAGAACCGGAATACCGTGGCCTCGGCGACATTGCACTCCCGGGCCAGAGAGGAAATGGAAAGATACTGCGCCTCATCGGCGTGCTGTAAGAGGTAGTCGGCCACGGCATGGCCGGATCTCGTCAACTGGCCCTGCCGCTGCTGCAGCAGTTCCCAAAAATTCGTACCCATAATTTTGCTCCTTCGGTCAGGCGGGCCGCAATGCCCGCAGGCGTCTTACACCTTCTTATCGCCCCGTCCGCCGCGCAGGGGAGGGGGACATCTATATAAAAAGTATAAAAGAATTTCAGCGGCTTGACAAGGGTACCTTTTACCATAATTCAGGCGCAGATGCTGTGCAGAGCATCCAAAAATTGAGGAAAAGTAGTACCCATTACTGAAAATAAATTTCAAAAACGAAAAATGAGCGAGAAAATATTTTTCCTGTTGAAAATGACAAACTGCGCAGAGATGATTACAAAATGGCTACAACGACGTATAAAATTGGCGAAAATGGCCAAAAGATAGCTGGTATCCCAGATATTTGTGCGGAATAGACAAGAAAACTTTCTGAAAATTGTGTATGCAACCGATGGACAAAATGAAAGAGATTTTCTATAATAGGGCCAACAAGAGCGGTCTGGGATGAAGGGCCGCCGATATGATAGGTAAGGAGAACTCATTATGAAGAATGTTATCTCTCGTCGCTCCTTCTTGAAGGCCGTTGGCGCTTTGAGCGCAGCCGGTGCTCTGGCTGCCTGCGGCGGTAAGCCCGCTTCCACCAGCACTGCAACTTCTGCCGCTGCTTCCACCGCAGCCTCCGGCGCAAGCATCAAGCTGTGGACATACCCCATCGGCGGCTGGGGCAAGGACGAGACCGTGCAGGAGCTGATCGCCAGCTTCAACGCAAAGTATCCTGACATCAAGGTGGCCGTCGAGTATCTGGACTATACCAACGGCGATGATCAGGTCAACACCGCCATCGAGGGCGGCAGCGCACCCGACCTCATCATGGAAGGCCCCGAGCGTCTGGTGGCCAACTGGGGCGCGAAGGGCGTCATGGCCCCGCTGAACGACCTGTGGACCGATGATGCCAAGAAGGACATCTACGAGTCCGTCAACTCCGCCTGCCACAACGACAAGGGCGACTACTACGAGTACCCCCTGTGCATGACGGCACACTGCATGGCCGTCAACATGACCAAGGTCAAGGAAGTGGGCGCAGACAAGTACATCGACACCGATAAGCACACTTGGAGCACCGAGGGCTTCCTGAACACCGTTGACGCCCTGTACAAGGGCGGCTACGAGAACGTGGCGGCTGTCTACTGCGGCGGTCAGGGCGGCGATCAGGGCACCCGTGCGATCATCAACAATATGTACGGCGGCACCTTCACCGACGATGCACACACCAAGTACACCGCAGACTCCGCTGAGAACATCAAGGCCATCCAGACCCTGTACGACACCGACGGCATCAACTTCGACGCTTCCATCGCAGGCGGCGACGAGATCACCCTGTTCCGCAACGGCACTTTGCAGATGGCTTTCTGCTGGAACATCGCGCAGCAGCTGAACAGCGACAACAACGACGCCGGCCTGACCAACGACGGCGACGAGATCATGCCGATGGCATTCCCCACTGCAAGCGGCGACCCGAAGCTCTGCGGCGGCATCTGGGGCTTCGGCATCTTCGACAACGGCGACGAGGCAAAGGTCAAGGCAGCAAAGACCTTTATCGAGTTCATCGCAGCGGACCCCGATCAGGTCAAGAACAGCGTTCTGGCTTCCACCTACTTCCCGGTCCGTGCCAGCGTGGGCGACATCTACGCCGACAACGCCATCATGAGCGAGTACACCAAGTTCATGTCCTATCTGGGTGACTATTACCAGATCACTCCGGGCTGGGCAACGGCTCGCACCGAGTGGTGGAATATGCTCCAGCGCGTGGGCACCGGTGAGGACGTTGCAACTGCTGTTGCCACCTTCGTCGAGAACGCCAACGCAGCCGCAGCGGCCGAAGCATAAGCGTCCCGTCTGAGGGCAAATCAGGAAATGCGTGCCCCTCCCTCGAACATCCCGGCGAGGGAGGGGCATTTTTGGGTAAGACACCGCACCCCATCAGAACGAAAGGTTTGGTGATTTCTTTGGCTGCAAAGACAGCAAGGGTCAAAGATCCAAAGCGCAGCGGCGCCTTGGTTCGGCAGGAGACCATCGCTTCCTATCTGTTCCTCCTGCCCAGTCTCATCTTCTTCCTCGGCTTTGTCATCTACCCTATGATCCTCTGCGTGGTCACGAGCTTTTTTGACTCGACCATGAACCGCGCGGACATCTTCGTGGGTCTTGCGAACTATAAAGAGCTGTTCGCTGACCCTATCTTCCGCGGTGCGCTGAAGAACACCTTCATCATCGTGGTCGTCTCGGTGCCTGTGACCTGCGCGTTTTCGCTGTGGATCAGCTCAGCCATCGTTGACCTGCCTGAGTGGGCGACGAGCCTCTTCCGCTGCGTGTTCTACCTGCCGGTCGTCACCGGCTCGGTGGCCGTCACCGTCGTGTGGAAGTGGATGTACAACAACTACTACGGCATCTTCAACTATCTGGGCAAGGCCGTGGGACTCATCGACAAGAACATCAACTGGCTGGGCGATGAAAAGTATGCACTGGGCTGCATCATCCTCATCCTGCTCACCACCTCCGTCGGCCAGCCCATCGTGCTGTATGTTTCTGCGCTGGGCAATGTGGATCAATCCATCGTGGAAGCTGCTGAGGTGGACGGCGCAACGGATTTCCAGTGCTTCTGGAAGATCAAGTGGCCCGCCATTATGCCCACCACCCTGTACATTCTGGTCATCACCACCATCAACTCCTTCCAGTGCTTCGCGCTGATCCAGCTGCTGACCTCCGGCGGCCCCAACCACAGCACCGATACCATCATGTACTATATCTACTACACCGCGTTCAAGCTCTACCGCTATGGTTACGGCAACGCAATGGGCGTTGTACTGGCCGTTATCATCGCCATCCTGTCGGCTGTCCAGTTCAAGCTTGGCAGTCAGGATAATTAAAGGAGGTGCCGGGCAATGACTGCAACTGCAAAAAAACAGAAACCGCTGAAGCGTCACCCCAGCAAGCTGAAAAAGATGAGCGCCTACATGATCCTGACCCTCATCCTCATCAGCATCATGGCCGTGCTGTTCGCCTTCCCGCTGTACTGGATCATCACCGGCTCCTTCAAGACCGGCGCGGCTATAAACTCTACCACCCCTGAGTGGTGGCCCAGTCAGTGGGTGCTGACCAACTACCAGAAGCTTTTCGCCGGCAAGAGCGCACCCCTGTGGCAGCTGGCGGTCCCGTTCAGCGGCTCGTTCAGCGCGGACGGCGAACCCATCTATTTCTCCATTGGCCCTACGGCCCCGGCAGCCCTGCGCTGGATGATCAACACGGTGTTCATGGCCGTCATGTCCATGATCCTCACCTGCATCACCGCAGCAATGGCAGGCTATGCGCTGGCCAAAAAGCGCTTCGTCGGCCGTAAACTGCTCTTCACCCTCATCGTCTGCGCGATGGCCCTGCCCAAGCAGGTCATCCTCATCCCGCTGCTGCGTGAGATGAGCTCGCTCAACCTCTACAACACCATCTGGGCCGTCATTTTCCCCATCGTGGGCTGGCCCTTTGGCGTCTTCCTGATGAAACAGTTCAGTGAGGGCATCCCCACCGAAATGCTGGAGGCGGCCCGCATCGACGGAGCCAGCGAGGCGCGCACCTTTATCAGCGTCGTGCTGCCGATGGTCAAGCCGGGCATCGGCGCACTGGCCATCTTCACCTTCATCAACAGCTGGAACGACTACTTCATGCAGCTCATCATGCTGTCCAGCACCAGCAACCTTACCATCTCGCTGGGCATCGCAAAGCTGCAGGCAGAGAACAGCACCGATTTCGGCCTCATCATGGCCGGTGCCGCGCTGGCCGCTGTGCCGATCATCATCATCTTCCTCATCTTCCAGAAGTATTTCACCAAGGGCATCGCAATGGGTGCGGTTAAAGGCTAAAGTTGCGACCGCGGCCAGCGGCCGAAACAGGGAGCAACTTTTGGCGCCGCGGTCTGCAAGACGCGAGGCCCGCCCAAGGGCCGAAGCGGATGCAGGGCACCGCAAGAGGGCACGGATGCCGCTGCCCGTAACCAAAAGCTCACGAGCTTGAGGCAAAATCGTTTTATCTGTATTTATTACTATTTTTAAAAGAAGGGTTTGGAATATGAAAGACATCACCAAATATCAGGGCGTGATCCCGGCCTTCTACGCCTGCTATGACGCAGAGGGCAATATCTCCACCGAGGGCGTCAAGGCGCTGACCCGCCACCTCATCGCCAAGGGAGTCAAGGGCGTGTATGTGGGCGGCTCGTCGGGCGAGTGCATCTACCAGCACGTCGATGAGCGCAAGGCTGTCCTCGAGGCGGTTATGAGCGAAGCTAAGGGCAAACTGACCGTCATCGCACACGTCGGCTGCAACAACACCGCCGACAGCGTCGAGCTGGCCCGTCATGCCGAGAGCGTGGGTGTGGACGCCATCGCATCCATCCCGCCCATCTACTTCCACCTGCCGGAGTACGCCATCGCCAAGTATTGGAACGATATGTCCGCCGCAGCGCCCAACACCGAGTTCGTCATCTACAACATCCCGCAGCTGGCCGGCACCGGCCTGACCATGAGCCTGCTGGGTGAGATGCTCAAGAACCCCAACGTCGTCGCGGTCAAAAACAGCTCGATGCCCACGCAGGACATCCAGATGTTCAAGGACGCCGGCGTCGCCGCCCGGGGCGAGGGCAGCTTCGTGGTCTTCAACGGCCCCGATGAGCAGTTCGTCTCCGGCCGCGTCATCGGCGCAGACGGCGGCATCGGCGGCACCTACGCCGTCATGCCCGAGCTGTATCTGGCTATGAACGACCACATCAACAAGGGCGAGATCAAGGAGGCACAGGCCATCCAGTACGACGCCGACCGCATCATCTATAAGATGTGCTCGGCCCACGGCAACCTCTACGCTGTGCAGAAAGAGATCCTGCGCCGGATGTACGGCCTTGAGCTGGGCGGCGTCCGTGAGCCGATGCCCGGCCTCATCCCGGAGGATGAAGCGGTCATCGCCGAGGCACAGGCTATGATCGAAGCCGCTATCGCAAAGCTCTGAGAAGCCAGAAAGCGTCCCCTCTCCGTCTCTTCATGAGGGGAGAGGGCAGACGCTCTTTGTGCTTGCGAAAAAAATCAGTTAGGAGAAAATCACCATGATCTGCGACGCACTGGAGAACCTGAACCGTTACCGGGGACTCCACAAGAATCTGGAAACCGCCATCGACTACCTCACCGCCTACAGTGTGACCCACGACCTGAGCGACCTTCCGCTGGGCCGCACCGAGGTGGACGGAGAGAATGTCTTTATCAACGTGATGGAGGCCGGGCTGAACCCCGACAGTGCCCGCCTCGAGTACCACAAAAAGTACGCCGACCTTCAGATCGACCTGACCGGCGGCGAGGGCTGGGGCTATACCAACCTGCCCGGCGAGGAAGCAGGGGAGTTTGCGGGAGACATCGGTTTCAGGACCAGTCCGGACGCCGTCAGCGGTGTGCTGGGCGAGGGACGGTTCGTTCTGTTCTTCCCCGGTGAGCTGCACAAGCCCGGCGTGGCACGCCCCGGCTGTGACCATGTGCGCAAAGCAGTCATCAAGATCAGGATGGAGGACTGATGGATATGGAAAAAGAAAAGCTGTTTGAGCAGATCAAGGGTGGGCTTATCGTCTCCTGTCAGGCCCTTGAGACGGAGCCTCTCTACACCAAAGAGGGCGGAGTCATGCCTCTGATGGCAAAGGCAGCCGCCATGAGTGGCGCTGTGGGCATCCGCGCCAACACCGTCCGGGACATCACTCAGATCAAGCAGGTGGTGGACCTGCCGGTCATCGGCATCATCAAAAAGGATTACCCCGGCACGCCGATGTACATCACTGTCACCATGAAGGAAGTGGACGAGCTGGCAGCCTGCGGCGTGGACATCCTCGCCGTGCAGGGCACGGGTGCGCTGCGCCCCGACGGCTCTACCTCGGCCCAGTTCATCCGTGCCATCAAGGAAAAATACCCCGACCAGCTGGTGATGGCCGACTGCGACAACTTCGAGAATGCCATGCTCTGCGCGGAAGCCGGGGCTGACTTTGTGGGCACGACCATGCGCGGCTATACGCCCGAGACCAAGGGCATCAATGACATTGATTTTGACTTTGTCCACAAGCTGGCCGCAGAGTGCCCGGCAAAGATCATCGCCGAGGGCCACATCCACTACCCGGAACAGGCCGTCAAGGCGCTGGAGGCCGGTGCGTTCGCCCTCGTCGTCGGCGGTGCCATCACCCGCCCGGCTGAGATCACGGCCCGCTTTACCGGGGCTATCAACGCCATGCAAAAATAAAAATGATACGGAGATACGACTATGAAACAGTATCTTGCCATCGACATCGGCGGCACCAGCGTCAAGCTTGGCATCGTAGATGAAGAGGGCCGCGTCCTTGCCAAGGCGGAGCAGAGCGTCTGTTTCGACTACTATGAGACACCCATCCTCACGACGGTGCTTTCGGCCTCCGAACAGTTCCTGAAGGAGCAGGACGTCAGGCCGCAGAGCCTTGCGGGCATCGGCGTCTCGGCCACGGGCCAGATCGACACCCACACGGGCACGGTCGTGGGCACTTGCGGCAGCCTGCCCAACTACATCGGAAGCCCCATCAAGGCCGAGCTGGAAGCGAAATTCGGCCTGCCCGTTACCGTCGCCAACGACGCCAACTGCATGACGCTGGGCGAAGTCTGGGTCGGCGGGGCGAAAGGCTATACGGACGTCATCGGTGTCACGCTGGGCACCGGCGTGGGCGGCGGCATCCTGACCGGCGGACGGCTGTTGGAAGGTGCCCGGGGCCTCGGCGGTGAGCTGGGCCATTACCGTACCCATGCGCTGGACGGCGTCCTCTGCACCTGCGGTGCATCGGGCTGCTGGGAGCGGTATGCCGCCACTACGGCCCTCGTGCGTGCTGCGCAGCCCCGCAATCATAAGTGGAGAGATGGCCGTGCCATCTTCGAATCGGCCCATGCGGGCGACCCCATCATCCTCGCCCTTCTCGAGGACTGGACGGACGAGATCGTGCAGGGCCTTGCGGGGTTGGTGCACATCTTCAACCCGCAGCTCATCCTCATCGGCGGCGGAGTCAGCGCTCAGCAGGAGCTGCTCATCGAACCCATCGCCAGAAAGGTGAGGGCTTCCATCATGCCCGCCTTTGCAGAGGGACTGGAGATCCGCGCCGCCCAGCTTCACAACGACGCCGGCATGGTGGGCGCAGTCTACTACTTCCGCCAGTCACGGGGCGAAAACTGAAAAGGGGGATGGAACGATGAAAAAGCATATCCTTTGTCTGGGAGACTCCAACACTCACGGCTATTGCGCCGACCCGGCAGACTGCGCCGACCACGGCATCCGCTTCAACGAGGATGAGCGCTGGACCTGTCGGCTGCAAACAGCGCTGGGCAGCGAGTATCTTGTAACGGAAGAGGGCCTTTCGGGCCGGACGACGGTTTTCGTGGACCCCATCCATGAGTCGATGGACGCTTTGAGCGTGGCCTATGCGCTCCTCAAGAGCCACGAGGTCATCGACCTGCTCATCATTATGCTGGGCACCAATGACGTCAAGGAGCGGTTCAACGCCAACGCCGCCTGCATCGGTGCAGGGATGGAGCGCCTCATCCTCAAGGCAAAGAGTGTGGACTGCTGGGGCACCAAAGCCCCCAACATCCTTGTCGTGGCTCCGCCCCGCATCGGCGACGGCTTCCACGACGCCGTCATGGGCGAGGGCTGCGTGGAGAAGTCGAAGGGCGTGGCAGAGCAGTTCCGCATCGTCGCCGAGCGGCAGGGCGTCTACTTCCTCGATGCTGCCGACTGCGCGTTCAATCAGGTGGATTTCATGCACCTGACCCGTCACGGTCACGCACAGCTGGCCGAAAAGCTGGCGGCGCTTGTCCCGACGCTGGTGTAACGGTAGGAGAAAAAAGGCCGGAGTCCCGAGAGATCCTTGGGGATTCGGCCTTTTTTGCGTCATATTTTCCTCATGTCCGCGCATAAAGTGTACCCAGAAACGGGAAGAGAGGGGAGAGCGTTTTGGCAAATCAGGAACGAATCGAGCAGGCGGCAGTCTGCCGCGAGATAGGGGCACGCACCGGCGGAGACATCCTCATCGGCGTGGTGGGGCCGGTGCGCACGGGCAAGAGCACCCTCATCAAGCAGTTTATGGAGAAGCTGGTGCTGCCCGCCATCGGGTCGGAGGACGCAAAGCTCCGTGCCCGCGACGAGCTGCCTCAGTCGGCGGCGGGGCGCACCATCATGACCACCGAGCCGAAGTTCATCCCGGAGTCGGCGGTGCCGCTGGCGCTGGAGGGCGGGGGAGAGTGCAGCATCCGGCTCATCGACTGTGTGGGTTACATGGTGGAGGGGGCGATGGGCCACGAGGAGAATGACAAGCCCCGGATGGTCAAAAGTCCGTGGTTCGACGAGGAGATCCCATTCGACCTCGCCGCCGAGACCGGCACCCGGAAGGTCATCCGGGACCACTCCACCATCGGCATCGTCGTCACCACAGACGGCACCATCAGCGAGATACCGCGGGAAAACTACGTCTCGGCGGAAAAACGGGTCATCGACGAGCTGGAAGCGCTGGGCAAGCCCTTCGTCATCCTGCTCAACAGCACCCATCCCGATGCCCCCGGGACAAAGGCGCTGGCGGCGGAGATGGAAGCGAGCTATGGCCGGACGGTGCTGCCTGTGAGCTGCCTCGACCTCGACGAAGAGCAGTTGGGGGAAATCCTGCGCCGGGTGCTTTACGAGTTCCCGGTGCGGGAGCTGGATTTTGCCCTGCCGCGCTGGGTGACGATGCTGGACAAAGGCCATTGGCTCCAGACTGAGGTGTACACAGCGGCCATGCAGCTCTCCGGGCAGATCGCGCGGATGAAGGACATCTCGGATTCTGGCCAGGCGGTGCTGGACTGCGAGGCGGTGGAGAACGCCGCCCTCAGCGGGATGGACCTTGCCGACGGCATCGTGCGCATCACGGTGCTGCTCAAGCCGGAGGTGTTCTACAGGGTGCTCAGCGAGCAGACGGGGCTTGAGATCGGCGACGAGGCCGGGCTGATGCCCTGCATCATCGAGCTGGCGAAAGCGAAGCGTGCCTATGAGAAGATACGCAGCGCGATGGAGCAGGTGGAGGCCACCGGCTATGGCATCGTGATGCCCTCCATCGATGAGCTGTCGCTGGAGCAGCCCGAGATCGTCCGGCAGGGCGGGCGGTATGGCGTCCGCCTTGAAGCCAGCGCACCGTCCATCCACATGATGAAGGCGGTCATCCACACCGAGCTAAGCCCCATCGTGGGCACCGAGAAGCAGAGCGAAGACCTCGTGCAGAGCCTCTTGCAGGATTTCGAGGACGACCCCGTCCGCCTGTGGGAGTCGAACATCTTCGGGAAAAGCCTCCACGAGCTGGTCAACGACGGCTTGCAGAACAAGCTGCTCCATATGCCGCAGGAGGCTCGAAGCCGCCTGCAGGAGACGCTGGAGCGGGTCATCAACGAGGGCTGCACTGGGCTTATCTGCATCCTGCTGTAACAAAAATGGCCGCTGCACGTTGGTTTCGTGCAGCGGCCATTTCGGTCATTTCTCTTCTTCGGTGAGCTTCGTGATGAGCATCTGATAGATCTCGTTGCCCTTGAGGATGAACTGCTTTTTCACCAGCTCGGCGCTCAGCCGATCGGGCGTGCCGATGTCCAGACAGAACAGCTCGCTGTCCAGCGCCTTCACCTGACAGCGCACCGAACAGTGGCCGTCGGCTTTTTCGCGGATGCGGGCGCTGTACTCGGCCTCCTTGCGCGTCCACGTCTGGCTGCGCAGCACAGCGGCCACCGCCTTTTCCCGCACGCTGCGGGGCAGGTCGTAGGCCAGCTCCTGCGCCACCTTCCGGCCCTTGTCGGTGATGGTATACCGGTCGCCATCCACCACCACGAGCTGCTGCTTGGCGATGTCGTCCAAGCAGGAGCCGATCTCAAAATAATTCACCAGAGCCTCTTCCATCAGGGCGTTTTCGATCTCCGCCCGGGTGATCGGCCCGGCATTCTTGACAAGATAACACAGCAGCAGTCGGATCTCGGTGCTGTTGGTCAGCCCACCGGGACGAACACCGGCGGTAAAAGCATCGTTGGCAGCCATTGTTATTCCCATCTCCCGTGTTCTATAGTATATCTATAGTATAAAGGGTTTCAGGCCGGATTGCAAGCCATGTCCGCAAAATCGGTCTCGATGCGCTTGCGGCTCTCGGGGGTGGAGTAGAGCCAGTGGTCGAGATGCCCTTCGGTGATGAAGTACCGCAGCTCGAAGCGGTGGCTCTGGCTGAGGGCATGATTGACGATGACCAGCTTGATCTTCATCTTCTCGGGCAGGATGTTTTTGATGTAGACGCTCACGGCCTGCCCGGGATGCAGGTCGGGGCAGCTCTCGGCGAGGCCCGCGAGGTTGGGCGCGATCTCGACGAAGGTGCCGTATTCCTCCACGCTTCGCACGATGCCCACCACCGTCTCGCCCACCGTAAAGGCGGCGGCGTTTTCGGCCCATGTGCCCAGAAGCTCCCGGATGGTCAGCACGAACCGCCCCTGCGCGTCCCGGCTCTTGATGGCGCAGAGGATCTGCTGCCCTACGCTGACCCGGTCGGCGGGGGAGGAAATGCGGCTCACCGACATACAATCGATGGGTAGAAGAGCGCTGATGCCGCAGCCCACATCGCAGAACGCGCCGAAAGGCTCGATGTGGGTCACGACGCAGGGCAGGATGTCGCCGGGTTGGAGCTGGTCGAGGTATTCGGCCTTGCACATCCGCTGGGCCTCGGCCCGGGAGAGCCGGTAGAAGGGCTGTCCGTTTTCGTCGGTGTCGATGCCCTCAATGACGAAGCAGGTGGGGCGACCCACCCGCGTCAGCACGGCGATGTCCCGCACGCTGCCGGTGTCGGCCCCGTCGGCGCACTGTCCGAAGGGCATCACGGCCCGGCAGCCGCCCAGCTCGAACCGAAGCTGACGCTGGGTGTCGAAGGCCAGAGCGGTGCTCTGCAAAATTTCGCGGCTGGTCATCGCGGCCCGCAGCTCGGCGGCGCTCAGGCGGGAAGCATTGCGGTAGTTGTTTTCAGTACGAAACGCTTGCATCATCTTTCATTCCTCTTTCTCTGATTTTTTGGGCTGCAGCGCAGGGTGTGCTGCATGGTTAAACCATATGCGGCTGCATTTGCATTTTATACGAGTTTGGATTATACTATAGGTGTGTGTCATGCATTGGGCACACGGCCTGTGCCATCTATGGACAGACAGAAGGGAGCCAATATGGATATTGCAGTCGGCGATACCATCCTCACCCGCAAGCAGCACCCCTGCGGAGCGTCCAGTTTCGAGGTGCTGCGGGTGGGCATGGATTTCAAGATCCGCTGCACGGGCTGCGGCCGCGAGGTCATGCTGCCCCGGGCAAAGATCGAGAAGAACATCAAAAAAGTCATCCGGCCGGGTCAGGAATAGCCCGGCGGCACAGCACATTCAGAAACTGTTTTGTAAGGAGAACTGCCTGATATGCCGAATCTGACTTCCCAAATGGAGGCCGTCTGCCGTCGGTTCGAAGAACTTTCCGTCCGTCTCAATCAGCCCGAAACTGCTGCCGACCCGGCGCAGTTCCGCCGCCTGATGCAGGAGTACCACGAGGCAGAGCCGGTGGTGGAAGCCTACCGCGCCCTTGCCACTGCGCAGGATCATCTTGCACAGGCGAAAGCCCTGCTGGAAGGGGAGGAACCCCTCGATGCGGACTTTAAAGCTATGATACAGCAGGAGATCAGCGAAAAGAGTCAGGATGTGGCAGAGCTGGAAAATAATCTCAAAATTCTGCTGCTGCCGAAGGATGCAAACGACGAAAAAAGCGTCATCATGGAGATACGCGCCGGTGCCGGCGGCGAGGAAGCTGCGCTGTTTGCCCACAGCCTCGTGCGGATGTACACGATGTACGTTCAGGGGCGGGGCTGGGAGATGGAGCTGCTGAACCTCAATGAGACTGAGCTTGGCGGCACGAAGGAAGCCGTCTTCGCAGTCAATGGCCAGGGCGCGTACAACCGTCTCAAGTACGAGAGCGGCGTCCACCGGGTGCAGCGCGTCCCCGAGACGGAGACGCAGGGCCGCATCCACACCTCGACGGCTACGGTGGCCGTGATGCCGCAGGCCGAGGAGGTGGACTTTGCGCTGGACATGAAAGACCTGCGCATCGACACCTTCCGCTCCTCGGGCGCAGGCGGACAGCACATCAACAAGACGTCCAGCGCCATCCGCGTCACCCACATCCCCACTGGCACGGTGGTTGAGTGCCAGAATGAGCGCAGCCAGTTCCAGAACAAGGACAAGGCTCTGGAGATCCTGCGCAGCCGCCTGCTGGCCCAGAAACAGAAGGAGCAGCAGGATGCCATCAACGCCGACCGCGCCGGTCAGGTGGGAACAGGGGACCGCAGCGAGAAGATACGTACCTATAACTTCCCGCAGGACCGCTGTACCGACCACCGCATCGGCCTGACGGTGCACAACCTCGCTAAGATCATGGACGGCAATCTGGACGAGATCATCGACGCCCTCGCCACCCGTGAGCAGGCCGAGAAATTACAAAAACTGAACGCATAAACCTGCGTATATTGCGCATGAACATCTGTAAAGTTTAATTGCTTTACATCAGAAAAGAGCGATAATTCGTATGAGTATCAAAACTGAAGTCCGCCCGGCAGACGCGGAGGGCATTGCCCGCGCCGCCGAGCTTCTGCGGCAGGGCGAGCTGGTGGCTCTGCCCACCGAGACGGTCTACGGCATCGCGGCTGACGCCCGCAACGGTGAGGCCGTGAGCAAGATCTTCGTGGCGAAGGGACGTCCGCAGGACAATCCCCTCATCGTCCACGTCACCGGTCCCGAGATGCTGCACGGCCTCGTCAGCGAGGTGCCCGAGCGTGCCCAGCTGCTGATGGCTGCGTTCTGCCCCGGGCCGCTGACCATCATCATGCCCCGCGGCCCCGAGGTGGCAGCGGAGTGCTGCGCGGGTCTGGATACCGTGGGCATCCGGATGCCCAGCCACCCGGTGGCCCGGGCCGTCATCGAGGCTAGCGGCTGTGCCTTTGCAGCCCCGTCGGCCAACCTCTCCGGCAAGCCCAGCCCCACCAATGCGCAGGATGTCTTTACCGATATGGATGGACGCCTGCCCCTCATCCTCGACGGCGGCGAGTGCGACTGGGGCGTGGAGTCCACCGTCGTGTCGGTGGTGGGTGAGAAGCCCACCCTCTTCCGCCCCGGACACATCACGCTGGAAGACCTTGAGCGTGCGCTGGGCGAGGAGGTGGAAGTCTCCAAAGCCATCCTTGAAAAGCTGCCGGAGGGTGCGGTCGTCCGCAGCCCGGGCATGAAGTATAAACATTATGCCCCCAAGGCCGATGTTACCCTTCTGGATGGCACCTTCGAGCAGTTCAAGGCCTATGTGGACGCCCACGCCGCCGAGAGACCCAGCTGCCTCTGCTTCACCGGCGAGGCCGAAAAGCTGGGGGTCCCCTGCGTGGAGTATGGCCGGGAGGGGGACGGCGCTGATCAGGCCAGACACATCTTCCGCTCTCTGCGTGCGCTGGATGAGCAGGGGGATGCCGTAGTCTACGCCCGCTGCCCTCAGAAGGATGGCCTGTCGATGGCGGTCTATAACCGACTTATCCGTGCGGCCGCGTTCCGGGTGATCGAGCTATGATGACGCTGGGCATCACCGGCCGCAGCGGCTGCGGCAAATCCACCGTCACCGCGGTTTTTGCGGCCCGGGACATCCCGCTGGCAGACGCCGACCAGCTCTCCCGCGAGATCCTGCTTCCCGGCTCTCCGCTGCTGCCCCAGCTGGCGGAGCGCTTCGGGGCGGATATTATAAGGGCAGACGGCACCCTTGACCGCCGCCTGCTGGCTGACCGCGCCTTTGCGACCCCCGAGGGGAAGGCGGCGCTGGACGCGCTGACCCACCCGGAGATCGTCCGCCGCATCCGTGCCGCAAAACAGGCCGCACGGCAGGCCGGTGCGAAGCTCTTCGTGCTGGACGGTGCGGTCATCGTCGGCACGGCGGCAGAAGCGGAGTGCGATAAGCTCTGTGTGGTCACGGCCCCTTTTGAGGTCAGTGTGGAGCGCATCGCTGCCCGGGACGGTATCTCGCCCGAGATGGCCGCCCGCCGTCTCAACGCCCAGACGCCGGAAGCGGCTCTGACCGCCAGAGCGGACTACATCCTCCCCAATACCTCCACCCGCGAGGCGCTGGCGAAGGCGGCGAACGAGCTGTGTGATACGCTCATCGGGGAGGGGTGCCGCACTTGAAAAAGCTGTTCCGACTGCTGCGCAGGCTGGTGGTGCTGGCCTGCATCGCGGCAGTGATATTGACGGTGCTGCCGCCCCTCGCCCGGAAGGCCGACCAGCTGCTCTATCCCCGCAAATACAGCCAGCAGGTGGAGCAGTGGGCCGCCGAATACGGCCTCGACCCGCTGCTGGTCTATGCGTTTATCCGCACCGAGAGCGGCTTCGACCCTGCGGCTACTTCCAGCGTCGATGCCCGGGGGCTGATGCAGATGACGGAGGAGACCTTCATCTGGCTGCGCAGCAAGATCGCGCCCGACGAGGGCCTGACCTTCGATGACCTCTACGACCCTGCGGTCAGCATCCGTTTCGGCTGCTACTACCTTCATCTCTGCATGGAGCGGTACGGCGGCGATGTGGCCACGGCCGCAGCCGCCTACCACAGCGGGTGGGGGACGGTGGATAATCTGCTGCGGATGGAGGAGCATTCCTCGGACGGGCAGACACTGAAGGGCTTTCCGTACAATCAGATGCACCACTACGTCGAAAAGATCACCGCCGGTTACGCCGCCTATACCCGGCTCTACGGCGGCTGATGTACTATAAACGAAGAAAACCGGAGAGAATAAGCCCTCGCTGGTTTTTGATAAATCAAAGTGTAAGAAAACAGAAAGGCAGGAGAGATCCTATGGCAGAAAAAACTCCGAACCAGCAGCTGGCTGAAAAGCTGCTGTTTAAGCCCGCTTACGCCGGTGACAAGTCCACCGCCGTCAAGCAGGAGGCCCACGCATTCGCTGAGGGCTACAAGAAATTCCTTGATGCCGGCAAGACCGAGCGCGAGGTGGCCGCCGAGAGCGAGCGGATGCTGAAGGACGCTGGCTACCAGCAGTTCGACCCGAAGAAGACCTACGCCCCCGGCGATAAGGTCTACTTCAGCCAGATGGGCAAGGCGATCGTGGCCTCCACCATCGGCACCCGCAGCTTTGAGGAAGGCTTCCATCTGGTCATCGCTCACACCGACAGCCCCCGTCTGGACCTGCGCCCGACCCCGCTGTACGAGTCCGACCACTTCAGCTACTTCAAGACCCACTACTACGGCGGCATCCGCAAGTATCAGTGGGGTACCATGCCGCTGGCTATCCACGGCGTGTTCTCCCGCGCTGACGGCACCACCGTCTCGGTGAATGTGGGCGAGGACGAGAATGATCCCGTCTTCTGCATCACCGACCTGCTGCCCCATCTGGGTGCAGAGCAGGGCGAGCGGAAGCTGAGCGACGGCATCAAGGCAGAGGAACTGAACATCCTCATCGGCTCCGACGCTGTGGACGACGAGGATGTGAAGGAAGCGGTCAAGCTGAACACCATGATCCTCCTCAACGAGAAGTACGGCATCACCGAAAAGGACTTTGCCCGCGCCGAGATCGAGATCGTGCCTGCCTATAAGTCCCGTGACGTCGGCTTCGACCGCTCCATGGTGGGCGGCTACGGCCACGACGACCGCGTCGATGCCTATCCCGCTCTGATGGCCGAGATCGCCACCAAGAATCCCGCCTTCACCACCGTCTGCGTCCTGACCGATAAGGAAGAGATCGGCTCCGACGGCGTCACCGGTATGCAGAGCATGTACGTCTTCCACTTCATGCAGGAGCTGTGCCGTACCGCCGGTCAGGATGACATCATTGCCTTCCGCAACAGTGTCTGCCTGTCCGCCGACGTCACCGCTGCTTACGACCCGAGCTGGGCCAGTGCTTTCGAGCCGATGAACGGCACCTACGCAGGCCGCGGCATCGCGCTGTTCAAGTACACCGGCAGCCGCGGCAAGAGCGCTGCAAACGACGCTTCTGCCGAGCTGGTGGGCTATGTCACCCGCATGATGGACGCCGCCGACGTTGCATGGCAGATCGGTGAGCTGGGCCGCCTCGACCTGGGCGGCGGCGGCACCATCGCAAAGTATGTTGCCAACCGCGGCATCCCCGTCATCGACATCGGTGTGCCTGTGCTGTCCATGCACTCTCCCTTCGAGGTCATCCACAAGACTGACCTGTACATGGCTTATTGTGCCTTCGTCCTGTTCAATCAGGCCGCTGAGTAAGCTGCTTCTACGCACCAAAGCCCCGGAAAGTCTGCCCTCTGGCAGGCCCTCCGGGGCTTTTTGCTATGTCGTGGGTAGGGGGACGGCCTGCTCTACCGTGAGAAAGGCGAAACCGTTGTCCTTATACCACTGGATGATGTCGGGCAGGGCCTCGGCTGTGGTGTGGGTGGTGGCTGAGTCGTGCATCAACACGATGCACTGGGTCTGCTCGCCGGTCTCCCGCACGATATTGCGGAAGATGGTGCCTGCGCTGGGCTTGCCGCCTACGGCGTCCTCGGCGCAGACGTTCCAGTCTACATAGGCGTATCCTTTGGCAGCGACCTCTTCCTTCAGCTGCTGCATCAGCCCGCGCCCGCCGTAGCGGCGGCTCACGGTGTTGGTGCTGCCGCCGGGAAAGCGCAGGTACCGCAGGCCATCTGCCGAGAGGTAAGGGGAGAGCCGCTCTTTTAAAAGGCCGATGTCCTTCCAGTAGGCGTCCGGGCTTTGGTAGATGTCGCTGTACTCGTGGGAGGCGGAGTGGAGCGCGATCTGATGCCCGGCGGCAGCAGCTTCCGACACGAGAGGCAGGTACTTGTCGTTGTGTCCGGTGGCGACCACGAAGAAGGTGGCTTTGACGCCGGCGTGGTTCAGTGCGGCCAGAACGTCCGGCGTCGTCTTGCTGGGGCCGTCGTCGAAGGTCAGACAGACCCACTTCTTGGACATCGGCTCCGGCTCCGGGGGCGTCTCCACGGAGGACGCCGAGGCAGGGGAGACGAAGCTTTCGTCCGGCAGCGGGGTCAGGTCGCTCTCTCGACAGCCTACGACAGGCTCTGCGCCGCAGAATATCCCTAGCCCGAACCCTGCCGCCGCCCCGGCCGAGAGCAGCAGGAGGCTCACCAGCCAACGCGGTGCTTTGCCGAATTTAAAAAAAGTCATTCCAAAAAACCTCCTTGTTAAGTCATTTCTGCACGGAAACTCCATTTACAAGATATGAATGGCAAAAAAATCTATGAAAACGCTTGACATTGCAGGGGGAGTATGGTATTATACTTGAGCAGTCAGCGATACGGCTTGAACCTCAGAGCGGTTATAAAACGCAGGTTGCATCAAAACTTCATATGCGAGGGTGGCGGAACTGGCAGACGCGCACGTTTGAGGTGCGTGTGGTTTATCCTTGGGGGTTCAAATCCCCTCCCTCGCACCAAAGTCGAAACCCGCATGGGCGCTGGAAAATCCAGTGTTCATGCGGGTTTTTCGTTGTGTGAGAAACTTCAGGTCCGGTCGAAGGAGTGAAGGAGCGTTTCCTTGTTCTGCGGCAAAACTCCATAGAGTTGAAATGCGTTGGAAACATCCATCGCCGCAAAGGAGATGCGGACGTCAAGGTGCGGGAGAGGTGCCTTGACCCTGCTGTACGATTTCTGCTCGTCAGCACAAAAAAGCCTCCTGCGCCGGAAAACCGGAGCAGGAGGCTTCATTTTGTTGTATGATGAGGGAACCGTAATTTCTGATTTCACACCCGATAATATAGCAATTCAACTTTTTAATGCAACAGCAACAACGTTGAATTGCATATCGCAAATATGCTGTTTTCATGTTGCACTAATTTCTTGCCTTGCGATAAATGAAGAGCGCTATCGAAAAATGGAACAGAGACGTGATGTTTCAGCCTGCCTGCTGGTGCTTATCCAGCCGCATCTTATCGGCGATCATGGCGATGAACTCGCTGTTGGTGGGCTTGCCGCGCAGGTTGTGGATGGTGTAGCCGAAATAAGAGTTCAGGGTATCCACATCGCCCCGGTCCCATGCCACCTCGATGGCGTGGCGGATGGCGCGCTCCACCCGGCTGGCGGTGGTGTCGTTTTTCTTGGCGATCTCCGGGTAGAGGCGCTTGGTGACGGCGTTGATGTACTCCGACTCATTCATGGTGAGCAGGATGGCATCCCGCAGGAACTGGTAGCCTTTGATGTGGGCGGGGACGCCGATCTGGTGCAGAATGTCGGTGACTTTCAGCTCGTCGCTGTCCACGCTGGCCGTGATGAGGCGCTTCTGATGGCCGTGGGCGACCTTGAGCACCCGGCTGGCGAGGACATTTTCGTCGAAGGGCTTGACAAAGTAGTAGGCGAAGCCCTCGTCCAGCAACTCCTGCACCATCTCTTCGCTCTGGAACGCGCCGGTGACAAAGAAGGTGGTGTGTGTCCCGCCGGCGGCGACATATTTCTGCTTGACGGCCAGCGCGTCCAGCCCGGGCATGAAGGCGTCCAGCAGAACGACCTGCGGCCGTACCGCAAGCATCTTCTGCAAGATCTGAAGCCCGTCCTTTTCCACGACGGTCACTTCCACGCCCTTTTGCTCCAGCGCATCCCGGCAGGCCGCCGTAACATCCGCACTGGTATCCGACATCAAAAATCTTACTTTATCCATCGTACTTTCCTCCAATGTGTGCAGTTCCCTTTACGCTCTATATTTTACCATAATTTACCATGGAATGCAACAGGAAATTTTTACAATTTCTGGGATTTTCATAAAAAATCTTCCGGCTCATTCCGTTCTCTGCATTTCAGCGGCGTTTTTTGCCTGTTCCAGCATGGTCTGGGCGAAAATGCCATAGCCCCGGGTGGGGTCGTTGACCAGAACATGGGTCACAGCGCCCACAAGACGTCCGTTCTGGAGGATGGGGCTGCCGCTCATGCCCTGTACGATGCCGCCGGTGGAAGACAGAAGGGTGGGGTCTGTCACCCGGATGACCAGATTCCGCCGGGGGTCAGCATCACTGACCCGCTCGATCTGGATGCGATAGGTGCGGGGCGTGCCGCCCTCGGTGGTGGCCCATATCTCGGCAGGGCCGGTGGCGACCTCCTGCGCGAAGGCGACCTCCCGCAGCTGGCCCGGAAAGTGGGTGCGGGTGGTGCCGTAGACGCCATTCTCACCGTTGATGCGGATGGTGCCGATGGCATGGGCGCTCAGAAAATGCCCCTTCAGCTCGCCGGGGCTTCCGGCAGTGCCCACGCTGCATCCGGTGATCTCGCAGGGGACGATCTCGCCGCTGCGCAGGGCGACGCTTTCGCCGGTGTCGCTGTCGCTGATGGGGTGGCCCAGCCCCGCAAAAACGCCAAGCTCTTCGTCCGCGAAGGTCAGGGTGCCCACCCCGGCAGAGGAGTCCCGCACCCACATCCCGGCCCGCCACTGTCCGGAGGCACTGTCCCACACCGGGGTCAGAGTGGTCAACTTCTGCTCGCCGCTGCGGATATATACGACCTCCACGGCCTGCCCCTCGGCAGCGTCTAGTGCTTCCTTTACGGCATCGTTGCTCTCGGTGCGAGTCTGCCCGATGCAGATGACCCGGTCGCCGAGACGCAGCCCCGCTGCCTTGGCAGGATTCGATGTGCCGCCGCTGGCCTGCCCGATCTCGGAGAACCCCACGATGAGTGCCCCTTCGGAGAACATCTTGACGCCGAAGGGGGTGCCGCAGACCGTCACCTTGGGCCGCTCTGCTACCACGGCCCGGATGGTCTTGATGGGGAACCAGCCGCCCAGCGTCAGGGTGGTCTGGTAGCTGCCCACGGCCCGGGTGCTGGCGACGTTCTGGCTCCCATGGCCGCTCTGCGGCTCGACCCACTGGAAGCGGGGGAGCGATAGGGCCTGTCCCGGTTCCAGATAGACCCGGTCCGGCAGGCTGCTGTACAGCCAGCCCAGAGCCGCAGCGAGGGCCAACAGCAGATACGCCGCCGCAAGCCCTGCCCGCTGCTGCCATGACCGGTGCTTTTTCTTCACGCCGAGGGCCTCCCTTGCTGTTTTTGGGGTTATTATGTGCCAAGAAAGGGAGAATTATCACCCGGCAGTTGACTTTTGCCGCGAATCTTGTTACTATAAATAAAGTTTCCGTGCGGGAGTGGCGGAATGGCAGACGCGCTGGTTTTAGGCACCAGTTCCAACGGAGTGAGGGTTCGACCCCCTTCTCCCGCATAATCAAAAAGAGCGCTGATTCGTTTTGAATCGGCGCTCTTTTCTGCTTAAAAACCCGTTTTGTAACCCACTTTTGGTAGGGAAACAACAAAAACACTCCAAAAATACTTTAAAACGGAGCTGAGAAGCAGCTTTTATCAGCTTCGAGCAATCGTATTATATAGAATTTCCAAGAACTGCACCGCCGAAGGGCAGCCATCCAACGGATAACCGGCCATCCTACATACCGTGTCAGGACAGTTGTGCCACGCAGTCTGTGCGGCTCGACGAATAGCGCTTTGAATGCCAGTCCAGTCGCAGCGATCCGCCTCAGCAATAGGCATATAGATTTCTTTCTGAACCGCGCCCAGCCGGTCTTCCTGCTCAAAGATCCTTACGATACAGGCGCATATCAGGTGATAGGAGCGAAGGTTGCGAGTTATGCCCATTGGGCGAAGAATCTTATCGAGCTGAGACCCGATATTGTTTTTGTTGATTGTCATATTTTAACACATCCTTTCCTATTGAATTTAATCGATATAGGTCTGAATGTGTTAAAAATGTTGTTATGAGTCGAAATAAGTTGAAAAGGAAAGCAAAAGCGCCCCCGCCTCGAGAACATCCGAAGTGGGGGCGTTGTCATGCTATGCAGTTAGGGGCGACAGCTCAATGTACGCGCTTCTTCATCCTCGCCATCCACGACCGTTGCGTTTTCAGGAGTGAACTCTGTCTTCGGCAGCGAGAACACCGGCACGGGTTCGCTGGTGTCGCCGCCATCACTCACACCCCACTCGGTTTTCAGCGCATCCAGCTGGGTCTGCATCGTGGTGTTGCCATTGGCCGCACCTTCAAAGAGCGTAACGATAAGATTTTTGGCTGTGGTCGAAATAGTATCCGAACTGCCCGCTTTCTCTGCCTCAACGATGCCCTCCTCGATGTGGTTCATCTGCGCTGCGGTCAGGATGGAACCATCCTTGAAATTCTGTTTGGTGTAGCTCATATTATTCTCCTTTGTTCAATGCTGCTTTGCCTAAAACTGCACAGGGATCAGCTTCACCGTGATCTTCTGGGACGCCGAGAACATACCGCAGGAAACCGTGACGTTGGCGGTGCCGTCCTTCAGCGGGCGGTATGCGCCATACTCTCCGGCGTCCAGAACATCGTCCGCATCCTCCCACGTATAGACGACGGGGTCGGTGCAGTTTTTGGGGGAGATGGTCACGCCCAGACGGGTATGCTTTTTGTACTGCTCCGTGTGGGTCTCTTCCTCGAAAGCGACGCCGGTGCACTCGAAAAGCTTTTCCGGCGTGTTGTTGAAGAAATTGTTTTTGCGGTAAATAAGGCCATTGATGGCGTTTCCCAGACGGGTGTAGCGCGCTCCCTTGATGGTGATGATGTTGTTCTGCACGTACTGGGGGCCGCCGCGCATCTCGTACTGGCGCACATCGCACTCTTGGGCGAAGGTCAGGTCAAACTTGTTGTCCCGGATGGTGCCTTTATTCCAGTTGTTGTGGAAGATAGCGCCGCCCTGTGCGTCTGCGGTGATCTCCATTTTGATTTGGTTGCCGACGACCTCGCCTGCGCCGGACATCCATGCAAAGCCAGCATTCGTGAGTTCCACGACGTTGTCCCGGACGACGTCGCAGTCCCAGAAAAGGCCGTACAGAGAGCCGTGGAAGACGTTACTAACGACCTCTTTGGTGCTCGAAGGCCCGTACCCGCACTCTACATCGAAGTAATTGTCCCGTAGAGCGCCCATCCGGTAGCAGATGCGTCTTCCGCTGTCTCCCTTCAGGCGGATGCGGCAGTTCTGGATGACCGTGCTGCCGTCCTTGCGGTCATTCCCCTGTACCAGCAGAGGGTGCGCACCCTTGTATGCATCCACTTTTTCCATATCATCGGGCTGCTCTAAGTAGAGGTCGCAGTTGTCCACCACGGCATGGGTGCCGTCGCCTAGCATACGGAACAGCGTGTTGCAGCGCTTTACCTGCACGATACAGTTCTCCATCCGGACATCGGCGCGTTTGCCGCTCTGGCCCAGTGTGATGAACCATGCGGGGTAGAAGCCTCGGGCACGGTATTTCTCGTCGTCCACATCGTAGAAGTTGCAGGCGGAAATGAGGACATGCTCCACAGTGCCGCCCCAGCCCCAGACAGCAAAAACTTCGTCGCCGCCCGCCTTGTAGAAGTCACAGTGCAGGAAGCGGATGTTTGAAGAACCATAGTCGTTCGCCCAGTTGCGCACCCAGATGCCGCCCTCCTTGCAGGCACTCAACTGCCGGAAGACGTTGTTCTCAAAGAGGAAGTCATGGTTAATACCATACAGATCCATACAACCGCGGTTCTGGGTGTTGATGTCGCAGTCAAAGACGCAGTTCCTGATCTCCACATCCCGGCTGCACTGGAATCGCAGCATGGTGTTCGTCTGGCAAGTGTCCGCTGCACGGAAAGTCAGGCCATCGATCCGGATATGACGAATAGCAAAGTGTCCATCGCTACGCTGGCCCGCACGGCCGCTCTGGCGTTCGCTCTGGCAAATCAGGTTTCGAGCGCAGCCGGGAAGCCCCTGCTGCCCATCGAAAGTTCGGAGGTGGAACAGTTCGTGACCACCGGCCTGACCATTGCCACCAGCGTTGCTGCATGGTGGAAGAACAACAGTTTTACCGCCGCCGCCATCGAAGGTGATAAGCGGATGAACAGCCTGAAGAATCAGGTCCACTGAATGAAAGGAGTAACCGAATATGAATGAGTTTACGAGAAGCCTGCTGTACGTCGCCCTGCTGGTCTGCGTCCCCATCGTGACCGCCTGCATCCAGAAGGGCATTGCCGTGTTCATCGAGTTCATCGTGGCAAAGACCAACGACATCAAGGTGCAGCGCCTCGTCCGCGAGATCGGCAGCGCGGTATCCAACGCCGTAGCCGCGATGAACCAGACCTACGTCAACGACCTGAAGACCGCCGGGACGTTCAAGGAGGCCGAGCAGAAGGAAGCGCTTATGAAGGCCGTGTCCGCCGCTCTGAAAAGCATGAGCAGCGACGCGCAGGACTATATCAAGAGCAACTTCGGCGATACGACCCAGTACCTCGAAAACTGCATTGAGGCCCAGATCGATGCCAACCACGTCGCCGCCAAGCAGGCCGCTGCCCAGAATACGCTGAATCTGGGCTGAGTCAGCGCAAAGTCAGCGTAAAATGAAAAAAATCCCCCGTATTTGACCCATAATAAGGCAAATATGGGGGATTTTTTGTTGTTAGTGTCTAAAATATGTGCTATAATGGTCCTGAAAGCACCATAGTATATCGGTATGATTATAGAACTGTTAAATCGGTGGCATGTATGAAGAATATAACCCTGCTTGAGCGGCAATTGCAGAATGCGACATCTGCTAAAGCGCATATCCCTGTTTTCTTTCCGGATGGAAAATCCTGTATATTTTATGGAAATCAGCAGGTGTTAACAGTCGATGCGGTCTCCGAACTCATCGCGGGGCTTTTTCTTACCGTTCACAGCAACAGCCAGCTTTCATCAATTATAATTGCATTTCCGAACGGCGTGTTCGACGAAAAATTCACATACGTTTTGTTAGAGTGTTACCTAGAACATATCATTGCTGACCACGGTATATCTGTACAATTGCTTTACAATAAGAAAGAAACGAATATTTTTACCGATGGCATCGGACAGTCACCCCTATGTGCCCTAGAGAAATCCACACAGTCTAGCATGGATTTTGTCCGTCAATTTAGATTTGGCGTTGGCAAGAATTATTATCGTAAGCTTTTTTTAGCAAATGAAAATTCTGACGAAACATTGTCGTCGGCAATTACAACATTGTGCTTGTTCTTTGAGGGGCTTGGAATTACAAAGACTCGCAGCGACTTGCTTTCTGAAGTTGCTGTAGAACTTGTTGGAAATGCGCTTGAGCATAGTTACTCAGATTGTTTTCTTGATATTGATGTGACGCCACGCGACTATGTTCGCCGGAATAATCCAACTGGACCAAAGTATTACGGCGTAAATATTTGCGTTGTTAATTTTTCGCCGACCTTGCTTTCGTCTCAAATACAATCAAAGCTATGTGTCAACCCCGAGTTACGCGATAAGAGTGACAGCGCCCGGTATTGGCGATTGCGTAAAATCTATATGTATCACAGACGGTTTTTCAGGGAAGACTATGGCGATGACGAATTTTTCATGTTAAGCGCTTTCCAAGATCGCATATCCGGCAGACCGAACGAATATCTTACCGGCGGAACCGGACTTCCGACCTTAATAAAATGGCTTGAGACTCAGGCCGATAGCAACAACTGTTATGTGCTTTCGGGGCGACGAAAGATGCAATTCTTACAGCCGCTTTTGGAGTATGATGCAGAACATTGGATTGGAATGAATCGGGAGCATGACTTCCAGCATTGTGTTCCGGATAAGAATGTTTTCTTGCCATTTCCGATCTACTTTCCCGGAACCGCATACAACTTGAATTTCGTTATGGAGACGGAGGACAGACTATGACTGAACAAAAGGTCGCTCTCGAAATAAGGGATAGGAGCTTAACAAAACTCGCCGGAAACAGCTATGGCCGAAAGTTATTCAGCGAGCAGGTTGATGGAAAGATTGATCTTGACCAACCTTTTACCATTGAATTTCCAGAGCAAATTGATTATTTGGCATCTTCCTTTATTCAGGGCTTTTTTGGAAAAATTTATACTGAAATCGGGCGAGAGGGAATGGAAAAAAATTTCGACATCATCGCTCCAAAAATCGACAATCCCAAAAAAGTTATCCTCGATCGATTGATGCTTATGTAAAGGACGGTGCAGTAAGTGATTGACGTTATTTCTGCCGTTTTGTCTCTTTTTGCAATCGTAGTATCCATCTATGCTGCGTTTACAGCGAATAAATCGGCTGCTGCTGCGATTCGCTCTAGTAATTGCGGTGTTATTTTTGATGACTACCTCATCAAGAAAATTCCGCAGGCCAGAACGACGCTTAGGTTTGATGATAAAGGCATTTTGTGCAATGGAAACAATCTCTGTGATGCCTTGGCTGACATGAGTATGGCTGCACTCTTTTACAGGTACGACGATAAAATATTTTTTGATAAGCTGGTAAAGGAATGCAGCTCGCTTGAAGATTTGATTGTCGAAGCAGGAAATAAGCCAAAGCGATTTGAAGACAATCAGCATGAATTCTGGCAAGCGGTTCAAAAATCCTTGGAATCAATTTACCGGCTTATCGATAAAAAGCGCGTCGGTGGCAAATTATAAATCCTACATAGAAAATCCCCTGTTGGCAATGAAAGCTAGCAGGGGATTTTTTTGTTTATCGGATGGTGCTGTAGAATTCAATCAACTTGGACAGCTTTTCAATGTCCGACTTTTCCATTCCGGAAAGTATCTTGACTGCCTTTTCAGAAAGACCGGTAGTGTCACACGAAATTCTAATATCGGCATCTATCGTGCTTGCATCGGTCAGACCCAACAGATAATCAGCAATGACACCGAAATATTCCGTGAGTTTCATAATAGAATCTCCTCTTGGAGTCTTGTTTCCGTTTTGCCAATCAGACAAAACGCCAACCGACACATTCAAATCTTTTGCCAGCGAACGCACAGTAATCCCGCTTTCGTCAATAAGCGTTCTCAGCCTCGGAGCAAATTTTTCAATGTTACTCATTTTACTTCGCCTCTTTCCATAAATCTCCGTTGTATACGCGAACCAGCACCCAGTCGGACAGCGGTTTGACGTTCCCGGTCCAGTCCCGGAGGGCTTCATCGGTGCCGCAGGCCTCGCAGATGTACACGCCCTTGGCGTGGCGGCTCAGTGCTCCGTGGGTCAGTTTGTCCGGCATCCTCTCGCCGCAGCGGGGGCACAGCGGCCAGCCCTGCTGCTGGTCATAGAGCATCTTTTCGATAGCTTTTTCGTCCGTCATTGTACTTCCTCCTCAAACGTCTCGGCTAACCGAGTGATATGCAAACCAGTGACCGCGCCGCCGGAACAGATAGAACCAATTCGTGAACTCCTGACCTGTACAGTCATAAGGGCTGTTGTAACTCTTCAAATAACGATGGTTAAGAAACCAGTTGGTAGCGTCCATCTCGTGTGCCTCGTCCAGCTTATCAGGCAGCTGAACAAGCTCCAGACGGCCGTCATAGTCGGCGCAGATGATATGCACGTCAGGGACGGGACGGTTGTTGTAATTCCGAATCTCCCTCTTAATGGTTGCCGCCAAGTTTTTCACGGCAGCCCTCTTTTCGGCAGAAGCCGGAACATCGCTCTGCATGAATATTAAGAGTGCATACGCATCCCGCAGCCTCTCGTTATCGGTAATACTGAACATGGTCACCACCTCCTTACTTCATGTTCTGGCGTTCCCACATCAGCCAGCGGTTCACTTCCTCGCCGGGCATGGACTTCGGTTTACTGGTTTCGATGTACTCCCGCTCTCCGAAGATCTCCAGCTGGTCGATATCGTCGGGCGACTGGGTGATAATCTTTGCAGGCCAATCGCACCCGCCGGGAATCTCAATGCGCCACAGGTACAGGTTATCGTCAAAGTAGAAATCGTTCGGGATGTACCGCTCTTCTGCATCGGTGCCCTCGATGTCCCAGATGTATTTTCCAAGGGCACCGACAACCTCCAGCCGGGTGGGAGCCTTGTCGCGGTCATTCATATCGTACAGCTTGATAGCACAATTGGTGCTGTTGCGGAAGGAAACCTCGGAAATGGTGCCAGTGTATTTGTAGAGTTTCATGTCTTAGACCTCCTTGACTTCCACGGTCTTGAGGCTGCCCTCGATGTAGCCACGGCCACGCAGATGTTCGCAGCTCCAGCAGAAACCGATTGCTCGCTCACGGATGAAGTAGGCGGTATGGTCCGCACGATCCTCATTGAATGCGGCGCGGATTTCTTTTGCCCGCTCGTCTTCCACCAGAATAGAGGCGCTGGCCTCGCCGATTTCGCCGTTCTGACCGTGCTTCATGTCCTTGGAATCGTAAGTAAAGATTACCTTTTTCATTGTTTTGCCCTCCTCAGTGCAGCTGTGCGCTGTGCTGGCGATATTTGACGGTGTACTTGCCACAGTTCTTGGTGACCTTGATGTCACCCATGACGACCCGCCGGACACCGAACTTCTCGTGGATGTACCTTTTGACCATCGGAGCGGCCTTTGTGGTCACATCCACCGCACTGTCATTGCTGCGGCGGCTCTTGTAGCGGCCAAACCGCTTCTCCTCGGCGGCGTTTGCTTCCTCCTCTGTACCGTAGAATCCATCCTGTGCGTGGTTGTTCAGACGGTAGAACTTCTTGCTGCTGATGACCTCCAGACGCTCATTCCAGACGGTGCTCCAGCGTTCTTCCTGATTGGGCTTGATGTCGTCCTTGACCCGGCCGACAATCAGCTCCACGCCCTCAGTACCGAGGTAGTTGTTAAACGTGGTGAGCAGCACCCGGATGATCTCGGTGCCGTTGGTGAGGTCGATGTGAGCGACCTCGCCCTGGCTGCCGCCCATCGTTCCGGCGTTGATGCAGTAGCCCTGTGCCATGTAGCTGCTGGCTGCGGCGGTGAACTCGCAGTTAATGTCAATGAACTTCATGCTGTTACCCTCTTGTCTTTCTGGCCTTACTCTGTTAAAATAGAGGGCGGCCGGGGTAAGGCTCCCGGCTCGCCGTTGGTTCGGTGTTGAAGATCAGTTGCTTTGGACGGTGGCTGGTCTTCTTTTTTACTCTTCCATAATCTTCTTGACGCTCTCACGGAGCTCTTCCAGCGTTTCACACTTCTCGATGAGTTCGAGGATTGCTTTGAGTAACGCCTTGGTTACGTTCATGTCTTCCATTCACCTCACTCCTTTCTGTAAGGGGCTTTCGCTCTCTGCCTTACATCTTTATTATACAGGATTTCCTTTATGTTGTCAAGGTTTTTCTTTAAGTTTTTCCTGAATTTTTCAATTTTTTTCTTGACAGAATAAAGGAAAGCCTATATAATGAAACTGAGGTGATAAGTATGGAGTTCTCCACGAAAATCAAAATGGCCGAGGCCGTAGCCAGAATGAAAGAAGCTGAACTTGCCCGGCAAATCGGTACTACACCGCAGGCGTTCAACCAGCGGATGAAGACCGGGAAGTTCAAATACGAGGAGTTGGAGCAGATTGCAGCCGCCCTTGGCGCAGAACTGATTGTCAACTTCCGATTTCCGGATGGAACCGAGGTATGAAAAAAGCCCGGACGAATAAACGTCCGGGCAGGGGAGAGGTGCTTACTTTTTGCGGTTATTGCTCACCGTTTTCGGGATTCGCCGGACCTCTTTTACTCTGCGCACCTCATTCGGCTCATAAATAAGTAAGTCGCTGAGTGTGCAGTCCAGAGCTTCACAGATAAGGTCGAGGTCATCCAGATTGACCCGGTCGGAGAAGTCATGGTACATTTCGTTGATGGTCTGGCTGCGGATCCCGGTGGCGCGAGCAAGTTCGCTCTGTGTCATCCGCCGTTCGCCAAGGCGGGTGGACAGCATAATCCTAATCATAGCCTGTATCTCCTTTGCCAAGAATTTTACCGATTTGAAACCGGCTTGTCAGGATTTTGGCAGAAAAATACAGATTCCGGCAAATTCTTCCGAAAAATGGGCGAAAACAACAAAAATCCTCGGTTCTCACATTTACAAAAGAGCCGAAGATTTTTACCATTGTTCAACGAGTCGGTATCTCGCAGCACAGGACGAACACACTTCCGACCATCTGAATAGTTACATTGGAACGGAGCGTTCGTACAGCCTCACTTCCGCTGCATAAAAAATGGCCCCAAGCCCATGCTTGGGGCCATTTTTTATCTTGCGGAGAAGAGGGGTCGAACAGCACGGCCGCCCGCAGGCGGCAAGCAATCAGCCCGGCAATCTCGAGGAGAGTCTGCCAGCGCGGCTTGACGAACACCCACAGAATCCCTATACTATAAGGAGTAGAAGAAGCAAGAAATAAACAAGAGAAGGGACTGTGTAAATCCCCTTATGCTGAAAATCGCATTCTGTGACGACGAAACCGCAGAGATCGCGCAGCTGGAAGAGCTGCTGGAAGAATATGCCGCTGCCCGAGGGCAGGAATTTGTCCATACATCCTACCAAAGCTCGGTGGAGCTGATGGCAGACATCGAGAAGGGCAAACACTTCGACATCATGCTGCTGGATATTCTGATGCCGGGCGAGAACGGGATGACGGCGGCCCGGGAGGTTCGGGAGCACGACACCAACGTAAAGATCATCTTCCTCACCGCAAGCCCGGAGTTTGCGGTGGAGTCCTATGCGGTGGATGCGTGGTATTACCAGCTCAAGCCCATCCGGCAGGAGGACTTTTTCCGCCTGATGGACTCAGCCTGCGCCGCCTGCAGCAAAGAGCAGACCCACAGCCTCATCCTCCGCAGTAAAAACGGCATCGTCCGGGTAGAGCTGGAAAAGCTGGTCTACTGCGAGGTGATGGGCCGGACGCTCACCTTCCACCTGAACAGCGGGGTCGTGCTGGAGAGCATGGGCCGGCTGGACGACCTCTGCGATCAGCTCATGCCCTACCCGAACTTCCTCCGCCCCCACCGCTCCTTCCTCATCAATATGGAGTACATCGCCAACATCGCAGCCCGCTCCATCACGATGCAGGACGGGGCCGAGGTGCCGGTGCCCCACGGAAAATATTCGGAGCTGAAAAACCGCTACCTGAGCTATATTTTTGACCGAAAGCAGGTGGTCATGTAGTGAACGCTCTTACTGTACCAAACGGCGTTGCCGTGGCGCTCTTTGGCATCGCACTCTCGGCAGCGTTCTGTGACATCAGCTGGACGAAGAAGAACTGCATTATATTGGCGGTCGGCTCAGCAGCCATCCTCCTGCTGCAGGGGGCCATCACCTTCGGGGCGAGCTGGGATGCGATGCAGGAGCTGTATCCCTTTACGACCCATCTGCCGCTTGCCATCATCCTCAGCGTCCTCAGCGGAGATTGGCTCTGGCCCACCATCTCCGTTTTTGCAGCATACCTGTGCTGTCAGCTCCGGCGCTGGGCGGCGCTTCTGGTGGTCGCGCTGATGCCGACCCCCGCCGACTGGCTGCAGCCTGCCATTGAGATGCTGGTCACATTGCCGCTTCTGGCCGCCCTGCTGCGCTATGTCGCGCCGTCGGCCCGCAGCTTTGCCCGGTATCCGCGCTCGATGCAGCTTCTGTTCGGGGTAGTGCCGCTGGCAGGCTACCTTTTCGACTATGTGACCCGCATTTATACGAGCCTCCTCGCCGACGGCAATCAGGCAGCGGTGGAGTTCATGTTCTTTGTGAGCAGCGTGATGTATATCGTTTTCATCTTCCGGTTCTCGGCGGAGGAGAGCGCCCGCGGCCAGCTCGAGCAGACCCGGAACAACCTCAAGCTGCAGGTCGGTCAGGCGGTGCGGGAGATCGAGGCCTTGCGCACCTCCCAGCAGCAGACCCGCGCCTACCGCCACGACCTGCGCCACCATCTGCAATACATCTCCGCCTGCATCGAGAACGGCAGGGGAGAGCAGGCGCAGGAGTACATCCAGAGCATCTGCTCCGAGATAGAGGCCAGCAAGGTGACGATCTACTGCGAGAACGAGGCTGCGAACCTCATCTTCTCGTCCTTTGCAGGCCGGTCGGAGAGCTGCGGTGTGCCGCTCAACATTCAGGCTCATATCCCGCAGCTCATCTCCGTGGCGGAAACGGATCTCTGCGTGCTGCTCTCCAATGCGCTGGAAAATGCGCTCCGGGCCTGCCGCAGGATGAAAGCGGAGAATGGCCCTGCATACATTGAAGTTACTGCCCGGGAAAAGAACGGGCATCTCTTTTTGCAGTTCGTCAATCCCTGTCCGGAGGGGATACAGTTTGAAAACGGCCTGCCGGTGACCAACGCCGAAGGACACGGCATCGGTGTGCGCAGCATCTGCGCCATCGTAGAAAAGTACAAGGGGCTTTCGGACTTTTCGGTGCAGGAGGGGCGCTTCATTCTCCGCGTTTCTTTGTGAACCGGGTCGATTGAGAGCAGTTTTGGGGCGAATCGTGTCAAACTGCCCGCCGCAGGGGCAGAAAAGAGTATACTGGAACCAGACAAAATGTGCTCTCTGAATATCGCACAAGGAGGAAAAGTTTTATGAAACGTATCACTTCTCTTGCGCTCAGCGCGGCACTTCTGGCCTCGCTTTCGACACCGGTGCTGGCCGCGCCGGCCATCTCTGTGGATGCGGCCCCTACGGCAGCTGTGCTGGAAGAGGAAAACTCTTTGTGGGAGCTTCCGCAGGCAGACACGCCGGACATGAGCAACACGGTCTGGTCGTTTGCCGGCGGCTACATCGACGGCGGCGAGATGACTCAGGCCGAGATGGACGAGTCTCTGGCGGCATACGGCGGTACGCTGCAGTTCACCTTTGATGCCGCAGGCGGCGCAAAGATGATTCAGGGCGGCGGCACGCTGAACGGCACTTACCAGTATCTCGACGACGGCAGCGTGGGCGTCATCTTCGACTACAACGGCGAGGAGCTGCGCTACGCCTGCATCTTTACCTGGACGGACGAGGACGAGCTGCTCATGGTCGCCATCTCGGATGTGGAGGGTGCCGATGGCATTTACTTTGTCCAGTAAATTTGTTTCATCGTGTCTTTCGGATGCGATGTAGATAAGCCTTGTCCGGGTTTCCGGCTTCGTTGGCTGCTTTCAGCGGAAAGGCAGCTTGCCCTGCGGGAGCCGGGATGCCCACCCCGGACAAGGCTGGAGGAATCAGAGACAGGCCCGGCAAATGCTGCCGGGTCTGTTTTCTTATCGAAAAAGCTGGGGAGAGAAGGACTTTTCTGAAAAAAGGGAAGAAAATCTCAAATCACCTCTTGCATTTTTTTCGGAGAGTGCTATAATATTAAAGCAATCGTTTCCAAGGCCGCTCGAGGGGGTAGCCGATATTGAAGGTTGTGATGGGCACATACATTAAATATGGCCCCAATAAGTCAGAACCAGAAATGAGGTGAAAAGAATGAAACAGGGTATCCATCCGAACTACGTTGACTGCACCATCACCTGCGCTTGCGGCAACGTCATCAAGACTCGTTCCACCAAGCCCGAGATCCACGTCGAAGTTTGCTCCAAGTGCCATCCTTTCTACACTGGTAAGCAGAAGCTGGTTGACAGCGGCGGACGTGTTGAGCGCTTCAACAAGCGCTTCGGCCGTAAGTAATTGCATCGATTACTGGTCATCCAAGAGCGTCGTTCCCCTTGCGGGGAGCGGCGCTCTTTTTTGCGTCCGGGCGCAGAAAATGCCGAAACAGCGCCAGAAAAGCAATATTTGGAAACACACACAGGTTTATCTTATTTCTGACACATTTTCGGGCTAGAATGATGCAGACATTCCCAATAACTTCTTGAAAAAAGGAGCGTTTTTTGTGATAGAAGTATCTCACCTTACGAAGCGTTACGGCAGCCGCCTCGCCGTGGACGATGTATCCTTCACGGTGGAGGATGGCGTCATCTACGGCCTGCTTGGCCCGAACGGCGCAGGCAAATCTACCATCATGAACATCCTCACCGGGTATCTCGCTGCCACCGAGGGGCAGGTGACGGTAGCGGGCCACCCGCTGCCCGAGGAAGCCGACGCCGCCAAAGCCTGCGTGGGCTACCTGCCGGAACAGCCGCCCCTCTACCCGGAGATGACGGTGGCCGAGTATCTCGACTTTGCCGCGGAGCTGAAGGGCGTGAAGAAAGCAGACCGCCCCGCACAGGTGCAGTCTGCCGCCCGCCGCACCGGGCTGGAAGACGTTCTGCCCCGACTCATCCGCAGCCTGTCGAAGGGCTACCGCCAGCGGGTAGGCGTGGCACAGGCGCTGCTGGGGAGTCCGAAGCTCATCATTCTGGACGAGCCGACGGTGGGCCTCGACCCGGCGCAGGTCATCGAGCTGCGCCGCCTCATCCGGGAGCTGGGCCGCACCCACACGGTCATCCTGTCCAGCCACATCCTCAGCGAAGTAAAGGCCGTCTGCGATAAGGCGCTCATCCTGTCGCAGGGGCATCTGGCCGCTGTGGTGGACCTTACGGAAGAGCAGCGGGATCTGGAAGAGCTTTTCCTTGCGCTGACGGCTCCGGAAGCGGCTTCGGACAAAAAGGAGGACTGACGATGTTTGCCATCTACAAGCGGGAGCTGCACAGCTTTTTCCACGGCATGATGGGCTATGTGCTCACAGCCTTTCTGCTGGCGGCCTCCGGCATCTATTTTCTGGCGCTGAACCTCGGCTACGGTCTGACGGATTTCGGCTATTATACGCTTTACCGCACCATTTTTATGCTTCTGCTCTATTTTCCGGTGCTGGCCATGCGCTCGCTGGCCGAGGAGCGCCGCGCCCGCACCGACCAGCTGCTCCTCACCAGCCCGGTATCGGTGTGGGGTATCGTGGCGGGCAAGTATCTGGCTCTCTGCACCGTATTCGCGCTGCCCTGTCTGGCCGACGGCGTCATGATCGTGGTGCTCTGGCTGCTGGGCAGCACGGCCTCGGCCTGCGGTGCGAATTTTGCTGCGCTGCTGTGCTATTTTCTGCTGGGCTGTGCGGCCATCGCGGTCTGTGAGTTCTGCTCCGGCCTCACAGAGAACCAGATCATCGCGGCGGTCATGGGCTTTTCGGCCCTGCTGCTGGCCTATATGATGCCCAGCCTCCGCAGTATGTTCAACGCGGGCAGCGCGGTGGCACTGGTGGTCTTTACGGCCCTGTCGGCGGGGGCATCCCTTGCACTGGGTCTGCGCACCCGGAGCTTTACGCTGGGCTGCTTTGTGTTCGCGGCCCTCTGTGCCGGTCTGAGCGCGCTGTTCCTCCTGCGCAGCACATGGCTCACCGAGGCCTTCAGCGCCGTGCTGAGCGCCCTCTGCCTCTTTGCGCCCTTTGAAGAGTTCGTCAACAACAGCTTCTCCATCCCCACGCTGGTCTATTATCTGACGACAGCGGTGCTCTTCCTCTTCTTTACGGCGCAGGGCATCGAGAAGCGCCGCTGGAACTGAAAGGGGGACTGACCATGAAGAAATTCGAGAAAAAGAGCGCAGGCCCGCTGGAGCGCCTCCGCCTGAAAAGCGGTATATACGCCGCCTCTTTCACCGTGCTGGCCATCCTGCTGGCTGTCCTGCTCAACCTCATCGTCCGGGCTGTCCCGGCGAAGTACACCGAGTTCGACCTTTCGGAGGCGGGTCTTTACTCCCTCAGCGACAGCTCCAAGGAGATCGCCCGGGGCCTTACGCAGGATGTGAACATCTATTATCTGGCCGAGACGGGCAGCGAGGACGCCATTCTCACAAAGCTGCTGGATCGCTACGCCTCCGAGAGCAGCCACATCCGGTGGGAGCGGAAAGACCCTGCTGTTTACCCGACCTTTGCAGCCCAGTATGGCGTTCAGTCGGCGGAGAACGGCAGCCTCATCCTCGTCTCAGGGGAGAAGAGCGTCGTGCTGGAAGCATCGGACCTCTACGATTACGACTACTCCGACTACTACGCCACCGGCAGCTACAGCGTGACCTTCGGAGGCGAAAACAAGCTCACCGCTGCCATCTACCGCGTCACCAGCGGCGAGACGCTCCATACCTACTACACCACCAACCACGGCGAGCAGGCCCTGACGGACACCCTCATCGACGCCTTGGAGGGCCAGAACCTCGCGGTCAGCCCCCTCGACCTGCTGACGGATGCCATCCCCGACGACTGCGACCTGCTCATCGTCAACACCCCGCAGCAGGACTTTGCAGCGGCGGGCAGTCTCGTGGATGAGATGTCGGCCCTCCGCGCCTATCTGAAAAACGGCGGACGCCTGATGCTCACCACCGACAGCTACTACTCCACCCCAAACCTCGACGCCCTGATGGCCGAGTTCGGCCTGAGCCGGACGCCGGGCCTTGTGGTGGAGGGGGACAGCGGCCACTCCCTGAGCGGCTACCCCTACTATCTGCTGCCCGACTACGCCGAAGACACCGGGAGCGGCATACTGGACGGCATCGACACCAGCCGCCGGGTACTGCTTCAGATGGCGCAGGGCATCACCCTCACCGAAACGGAGGGCGTCACCTCCGAGCCTCTGCTGGTCAGCTCGGAAAGCTCCTACAGCAAGACGGCAGGCTACGAGATGACCACCGCCGGGCAGGAGGAGGGCGACCCCGACGGTCCCTTCACGCTGGCGGCTTACGCCTCCAACAACGCCACTGGCGCTGAGGTCATCTGGGTCAACTGCGGCAATATGGACAACGAGGCCGTCTACCAGACCGTCCCCGGCAACGTGACCTTCTTACAGGGCTGTGCGGCCGCTCTGGCCGGGCAGGAGGGGACGACCCTCGTGGAGTCCAAGGCGCTGGAGGCCGCGCCCATCACCATCCCGAACCACACCGCCGCCGCGCTGGGGCTGGTGTTCGTCCTCATCCTTCCGGCGGCTGTGCTGGCCGTGGGTGCAGTGGTCGTACTGCTGCGCCGCCGCAAATAAGGGGGCAGGGCGATGAAAGCAAAACAGCGCACCCTTGCGTTCCTGCTGGTGCTCGTCCTCGCCGCCGGGGCGGCGCTGGCCCTGCTGACCCACGCGAACCGGAAAGCCGAACAGGCCGCCAGTGAGGCTAAGGACGGGAGTATCCCCCTGCTGGACGTGACCGGAGACACGCTGGAACAGGTGGCAGTCCAGTATGAAGGAGAAACCCTGACCCTTCTGCCCGGCGATGGGTGGACGCTGGCCGAAGACCCGGACTACCATCTGGACGACTCTGCCTGCGACACCATCCGCACCGCGCTGGCAGACATGAGGGCAAAGCGCCAGCTCGAGGCACAGCCCGGTGAGGACTACGGCTTCGATGCGCCCCGGCTTGTCGTGAATGTGACGGCGGCGGGGGAGCGCACCACCCTCACGGTAGGGGCTGAGAACCCTGTCACCGGCGACGTCTACGTCCGCCGGAACGGGGAGGACACGGTCTACGCCGTGGATGCGGCCAAGTTCCGCTGCATGGAACAGACCAAAGCCGGGCTGTTCGGGGAGTTCAGCCCGGCGGGCATCACCGTCTCGGACATCGAGGCCCTGCGCTATACCCTCCAGAGCGGCGAGGTGGTCAGTCTGCAGGCGGTCTCTCAGCCCACCGGGGCCGACAGCACAGCCTATCAGACCGTCTGGCGGCTTACAGATGCGCCGGATGCTGCACTGGATGCCGACAAGACGGATGCCCTGCTGGCCGCGCTGGCCAGCTATGTCACCGGGCAGGACACCGCCGCAGACCCCTCCGCCTGCGGCTTCGATGACCCGCTGGTGACGGCGGAGGTGACGACAGCGGACGGCACGGCTGTCCTGACCTACGCCATCGGCACCGACGGCTATTACATGATGGTGTCGGGGGACGACTCGGTCTACACCGTGGACGGCCAGACCGTGGCGGCACTCTGTCAGACCGCAGAGCAGTTAAAATAGGCTTTTCCCGGACAGCATCCCTGCCCACTCAGGCGCCCGCGCGCCGGCTCTCCTTTTGGGAGAGCTTTTTTGTTGCAGCGAGAGATGGATGGATGCAGGTCAAAGTTTCGGCAAACATCAGCAGAGCGATTGACATTTTGACAAAGATTGTTTAAGATAGACAAGAAAGGGCAGAATAACTGCGCAATGTTACGGTCGTCATGGATGTTGTGCGGGGAAAAGTCACCCTAGTGCGAAAGAGGGATGGGGCGAAAGACCCCTTCTTTTTTCGTATCTGAGTTACAAGGAGGATATAGGAAAAAATGAACAACTCGGTGATCGTTTCACTGCGAGACATCGTAGTGGACTTTGATGGTCAGCGCATTCTGGATGGGCTGAACCTCGACATCCATGACAAAGAGTTTGTGACGCTGCTGGGACCCTCCGGCTGCGGCAAAACCACCACCCTCCGCCTCATCGCAGGCTTTCTGGAGCCGACCTCCGGCAAGGTGCTTCTGAAGGGCGAGGACATCACGGGCGTGCCGCCCTACAAGCGTCCGGTGAACACCGTGTTTCAGAAGTACGCGCTGTTCCCCCATCTGAACGTCTTCGAGAATGTAGCCTTCGGCCTCCGCCTCAAGAAGATGGACGAAGAGACCATCCGCCGCAAGGTGCGGGATATGCTGGAGGTCGTGGGCCTGAAAGGCTTCGAGCGCCGCAGCATCGGCCAGATGTCCGGCGGCCAGCAGCAGCGCGTGGCCATCGCACGCAGTCTGGTCAACGAGCCGGAGATCCTGCTTCTGGACGAGCCTCTGGGTGCACTGGACCTCAAGCTGCGCAAGGAGATGCAGCTGGAGCTGAAGCGTCTGCAGCGCGAGATGAACATCACCTTCATCTACGTCACCCACGATCAGGAAGAGGCCCTGACCATGTCCGATACCGTCGTCGTCATGAACGGCGGCAAGGTGCAGCAGATCGGCACCCCCGAGGACATCTACAATGAGCCGAAGAACGCTTTCGTGGCAGACTTTATCGGCGACTCCAACATCGTGGACGGCGTGATGCACCGCGATTTCCTCGTCTCCTTCTCGGGCGTGGATTTCCCCTGTGTGGACCGCGGCTTTTCCCGGGAGCAGAGCGTGCAGGTGGTCGTCCGTCCCGAGGACATCGAGGTGGTCTCCCCGGTGGAGGGCCAGCTGGTGGGCGTCGTCAATGACGTCATCTTCAAGGGCGTCCACTTCGAGATGCACGTCGAGTGCGAGGGCCGTGAGTGGCTCATCCACTCCACCCGCGCCTGCACGCCCGGTGAGACCATCGGTATGCGCATCGGCCCCAACGAGATCCACATCATGGCGCGTTCAGAGGGGTGAGGCTGCATGAAGATTTACGATAAGAAGCTGGCCTATCCGTACTTTGTATGGATGGTGCTGTTCACAGTGGTGCCCTTGTTCATCGTGGTGTACTACGCCTTGACCGATGCCAGCGGCAGCTTTACGCTGAATAATCTGGTGGCCATCAGCGGCTATGGTTCGGTGTTTGCCCGGAGCCTGCTGCTGGCCCTTATCGCCACGGTCGTCTGCCTCGTCCTCGCGTTCCCGGTGGGGTACTTCCTCTCCCGGCTGCGCGTCAACAAGCAGCACATCATGCTGATGCTGGTGATGCTGCCCATGTGGATGAACTTCCTGCTGCGCACCTACGCATGGATGGGCCTGCTGAGCGTCAACGGCCCCGTGAATGCGGTGTTGGGCGTGTTCGGCCTCGGACCCTACACCATGCTGAACACCTCCGGCGCTGTGGTGCTGGGCATGGTGTACAACTATGTGCCCTATATGATCCTGCCCCTCTACACCAGCATGACCAAGATCGACCAGAGCATCGTGGAGGCGGCGCAGGATCTGGGGGCTTCCACCACCAAGACCCTGCTGCGGGTGCTCATCCCCATGAGCGTGCCCGGCATCAGCACCGGCATCACGATGGTGTTCGTCCCGGCGGTGTCTACCTTCGTCATCAGCCGTATGCTGGGCGGCGGCTCCAACCTGCTCATCGGCGACCTGATCGAGATGCAGTTCCTCGGCAACAGCTACAACCTCAACGTCGGCTCTGCCATGAGCCTCGTGCTGATGATCATCGTGCTGCTCTGCATGAGCTTCACGTCCAGCTTCGACGAGGATGAGATGGAGGGTGTGTCCTGATGAAAACGAAACATCTGCGTCTGATGCAGCGCGCCTATGTCATCCTGTTCTTCTGCTTCATGTACCTGCCCATCGCGTATATGATCGTGTTCAGCTTCAACCAGAGCAAGGGCTACTCGCTCTTCACTGGCTTCACCCTCAAGTGGTACACCAGCCTTTTCCACAATGCGTCGATCCTGCACGCGCTGTGGGTGTCGCTGGAAGTGGCCCTCATCTCGGCCATCATCGCCACGGTGCTGGGCACGGCGGCCTCTCTGGGTATCGCGTCCATGGGCCGCAAGAGCCGTCTGCTGGTGACGAACATCACCTATATTCCGGTGGTCAACCCCGAGATCATCACCGGCATCTCGCTGATGCTGCTCTTTGTGGCGTACCAGCGCTTCGCGGGCGGGCTGGACTTCTTACCGGATAACATCATGGGCCTGCCCACGCTGCTCATCGCCCACATCGCGTTCAATGTGCCGTATGTCATCTTCAACGTCACGCCCAAGCTCAAGCAGCTGGACATCAAGCTGTATGAGGCGGCACTGGATCTCGGCTGCGACCCCAAGCAGGCGTTCTTCAAGGTCATCCTGCCCGAGATCAGCCCGGCCATCTTGTCGGCCTTCCTCATCTGCCTGACCTATTCCATCGACGATTTCATGATCTCCTATTTCAACTGCGGCACGGTGGAGACGCTGCCCATCGCCATCTACTCCATGACCCGCAAGAAGGTCAGCCCGGAGATCTACGCGCTGTCCACCATCATGTTCGTGGTCATCCTGACCATCATCCTCGTCTCCAACGCCATGGAGAGCCGCGGCTACCGCCGCGACCAGCGTGCACTGAGAGGAGGAGATGCGAAATGAAGCGCTTTGTCATTCTTCTGCTGACGGCTGTGCTGGCGTTGACCATGCCGCTGTCGGCTCTGGCTGCGGGCCAGATCGAGGTCACGGAGGATGTGTCGGTCTCGGATGACTACGACTGGACCCGCTTCAAGGGCCAGAACGTCACCCTGAACGTCTACAACTGGGGCGAGTATATCTCCAACGGCTCAGACGACAGCGTGGACGTGGTGGCCGCCTTCGAAAAGCTCACCGGCATCAAGGTCAACTACACCACCTTTGACTCCAATGAGTCCCTCTACGCGAAGCTGAAATCCGGCGCGGCCAACTACGATGTCATCATCCCGTCGGACTACATGGTCGCCAAGATGATCGCAGAAGGGATGCTGAAACCGCTGGACTACAGCAACATCCCGAACTTTGCGAACATCGACGAGGCCTACCGCAACGCGGATTACGACCCCGAAAACGCCTATACGGTGCCCTATATGCTCTGCACCACCGGCATCATCTACAACACGACGATGGTGGACGAGGCCCCGGCCAGCTGGGCCGACCTGTGGGATGAGCAGTACGCGGGCAATATCCTGATGTTCAACAACAGCCGCGATGCCTACGCCATCGGTGCGTTCAAGAGCGGAAACAGCATCAACCCCCAGACCACCGAAGAGGTGGACGCTGTGGTGGAGGAGCTGAAGGCTCAGAAGCCGCTGGTACAGGCCTACGTCATGGATGAGATCTTCGATAAGATGATCGGCGGCGAGGCGGCGGTCGGCGTCTACTACTCCGGCGACGCCATCACCATGATCGACGACAACCCCGATCTGGCCTGGGTGTTCCCGGAGGAGGGGACGGTGCTGTCGGTGGATAGCATGGCCATCCCCGCCGCCAGCGAGCATCAGGAAGCCGCTGAGATGTTCATCAACTTCATGTGTGAGCCAGACATCGGCAAGGCCAATGCGGAGTATATCGGCTACACCACCCCCATGCAGGCGGTATGGGATATTCTGGACGAAGATCTCAAGTACAGCGAGATCGCCTATCCCTCCGAGGAGATCGCGGCCAAGGAGAAGGTCTTTACCGCGCTGAGCGATGAGGTCAACAGCGAGCTGGACGTGAAGTGGAGCGAGATGAAGAGCTACGACGAGGGCGGCAGCGGGTATCTGTTCCTGATGCTGCTGCTGGCGATGCTGGCTCTGGCCTGCTTCAACATCTGGCGCAAGGTGCGCAGGAAAACGCGCAATATGTATTGATCCTGCGGGGGCTGTGCGGAGGCGTACAGCCCCTTTTTGTCGAGGAAAGGGAGAAAACGATGAGTGAATACAGAAGTTATACTGAGCATATGACCGTGCTGGACGGCGACAGCGATTTCCGCTGCTGCCTGAAGCCCAGCGCCCTCTTCCGCTATGTGGAACAGGTGTCGGCAGACCACGCCCGGGCCTACGGCATGGACCACGCCTTTTTTAAGGAGCGCCACAGCGCGTTCCTCGTGGGCAAACAGGCCCTCCGGGTCTGGCGGATGCCGGGCCGGGCCGAGAAGATAGCGCTCACGACGGCCTGCGAGACCTTCAAGAAGGGCACCATGAAGCGCCTGACCACCATCACCAGCGAGACGGGAGAAAAGCTGGCCCTCGTGGACTGCCGCTGGATGGCCGTGGATACAGAGGCAGGGCGTATCCTGCGCACCCCCGGCTGGAACACGCCGGACTTCCAGAACGACGACCTGCCCGAAGAGCTGCCCCAGATCGTCCACAAGAGCCAGCCACTGACGGCGGCAGGGGAGCGCCGGGCCAGCTACTCCATGTGCGACCTCAACGGCCACATCAACAACTCCCTCTATCTGGACATCGCCTGCGACGCTCTGCCGCAGGAGGTGGTGGAGGCTGCGCCGCTCTCCTTCGCCTCCATCAAGTACCACCGCGAGGTGCCGATGGGCCAGAGCGTGCAGGTGTTCTACGCCCCCTCGAAGGAGGGCTGGTATGTGCTGGGCCGGAGGGAGGAACACGCGGCCTTTGAGTGCTATCTGGAGTTCGGGGAGCCTGTCACAGAATCTTTACAAAAATAATTACAAAGAAATTACAAAAAACTATTGCAAAAATCCTTCAAAAGAGTTACAATATGGTTACAGGAAGGGCGACGCCCTTCTGGATCATGAAATCTTTTTCTTCTTGTTTTTGGAATATCGGGTGTCTGCCATCCTCCTCCGGCTGTTCTCCTTCACAGCTGTCGGCGGACACCGCACAGGCGATATTCCGCTTCGTGTGCAAAAAGGCCCGTCCGAGACTGGACGGGCTTTTTTGCATCCCCAAAACCGGAGAAGCCCGGCTCATGCTGGGGGAAAGTATGACCTTGCACCAATTTGGTGGTCAATTTGCCTGTTTTTCTGCAAAGGACATTTATAAAGTTTGGCGGGGCAGGGGTTTGTATTCTGCAAGGATTTGTGATAAAGTATATACAATCAATTCCTAAGTCGAAAACATGAAATTGTTTTGATGTGATCCGTTGTTGATGCGTTAAGAAAAAGGAGTTTGAACATGGCTTATTTTTACGAAGAACCCTCCCGTACCTTTGGCGAGTACCTGCTGGTGCCGGGCTACTCTTCTGCCGAGAACGTCCCCACGGCGGTCAGCCTCAAGACCCCGCTGGTCAAGTACCGCAAGGGCGAGGAGGCCTGCCCGCTGGAAATGAACATCCCCATGATCAGCGCCATCATGCAGTCTGTCTCCGGCGATAAGCTGGCCATCGCGCTGGCCCGTCAGGGCGGCGTCTCCTTCATCTACGGCTCCCAGAGCATCGAGAACGAGGCCGCTATGGTCCGCCGCGTCAAGAGCTTCAAGGCAGGCTATGTCGTCTCCGACTCCAATCTGGCCCCCACCGCCACCCTGCATGATGTGCTGGAACTGAAGGCCCGCACCGGCCACTCCACCATCGCCATCACCGCCGACGGCACCCCCAACGGCAAGCTGCTGGGCATCGTGGCTTCCCGCGATTACCGCGTCAACCACACCCCCGACGACGCCTCTGTCACCACCTTCATGACCCCCATCGAGAAGCTGGTCACTGCTCCGGAGAACACCTCTCTGCACGACTGCAACAACATCATCTGGGACAACAAGATCAACACCCTGCCTCTGGTGGACGCCGAGGGCAACCTGAAGTATATCGTCTTCCGTAAGGATTACGATTCGCACAAGCAGAATGCCAACGAGCTGCTGGATAAGAACAAGAGCTATGTGGTCGGCGCCGGCATCAACACCCGCGACTACGCCCAGCGCGTGCCCGCACTGGTGGAGGCTGGTGTGGATGTCCTCTGCATCGACTCCTCCGAGGGCTACTCTGAGTGGCAGAGCCGCACCATCGGCTGGATCCGTGAGCACTACGGTGACACCGTCAAGGTGGGCGCAGGCAACGTCGTGGACGCCGAGGGCTTCCGCTTCCTCGCCAAGGCTGGCGCAGACTTCGTGAAGATCGGCATCGGCGGCGGCTCCATCTGCATCACCCGTGAGACCAAGGGCATCGGCCGCGGTCAGGCTACCGCTGTCATCGAGGTGGCCAAGGCCCGCGATGAGTACTTCAAGGAGACCGGCATCTATGTCCCCATCTGCTCTGACGGCGGCATCGTCCACGATTACCACATCACCCTCGCTCTGGCCATGGGCGCAGACTTCGTCATGCTGGGCCGCTACTTTGCCCGCTTCGATGAAAGCCCCACCAACAAGGTGCGCATCAACGGCCAGTATATGAAGGAGTACTGGGGCGAAGGCTCCAACCGTGCCCGCAACTGGCAGCGCTACGACCTCGGCGGCTCCACCAAGCTGAGCTTCGAGGAGGGCGTGGACAGCTACGTCCCGTATGCCGGCCCGCTGGCGGACGGCGTCCAGACCACTCTGTACAAGGTCAAGAGCACCATGTGCAACTGCGGTGCACTCTCCATCCCCGAGCTGCAGCAGAAGGCCAAGCTGACCGTCGTGTCCTCCACCTCCATCGTCGAGGGCGGCAGCCATGACGTCGTGCTGAAGAACGCTACCCCCAGCATCATGAACGGCTGAGTTTGAAAAAATGAGCACCTGCGGCGCTGATGAGGCGCTGCGGGTGCTTTTTGCATCCACAGAAGCAGGGGAGGGCCTCCCCGAAACGGCGGAATAAAATGCCGGTAAAGAACCTGCAAAAAACATTTTTCTTTTCTGCCGTCATTTTCTGCCAAAACCTCTTGCGTCGGCCCGTCAAAGATGCTATAGTGGTACAAACGCCCTGTCATGACAGGACGAAACGTGCGCTGTGCCCGAAAATGCGCGGTGGCGCAGAGCTGGTTTGGCAGCACCCGCTGTGAGGGTGTGCAGAAAAAGAGAGGAAACTTTTCATGAGTGAGATCAAAGTTGTGCCGTACATCCCGGATGAGGACTACGACAATCCGGCAATGGTCGTTGATTTTTATGAGTTCACGATGGCCAACTGCCTGTTTTTAAACGGCTTTAAGAACACCACCCTTGTCTTTGATATGTTCTTCCGCAAGAACCCGGACAATCAGGGCTATTCCATCAGTGCAGGCCAGCGCAAGCTGACCCGTTTCCTGCTGAACTACCACTTCAACGAGCAGGACGTCCACTGGCTGCGTACCAAGGGCATGAGCGAGGAGTTCTGCGAGTATCTGCGCACCTACCGCTGGAAGGGCGATATGTACGCCCTGCCGGAGGGCACGGTCTGCTATCCTCATGTCCAGATGGTGCGCATCGAGTGCGACCTCGTGGGCGCGATCCTCATCGAGACCTACCTGCTCCAGACCATGAACTTCCACAGCCTCATCGCTACCAAGGCCACCCGCATCACCGGCCTGAACACCCACACCCCCCGCAGCGTCATGGAGTTCGGCACCCGCCGCGCACAGGGCGAGAGCGCAGGCAACGACGGCGCATATGCGGCCGTTCTGGGCGGCTGCATCGGCACGGCCAACTGTCTGGCTGAGATGAAGTTCGGCTCTGAGGTCAAGGCCGTGGGCACGGTGGCCCACAGCTTCATCGAGTTCTTCCCGACCGAGTTCGACGCCTTCAAGGCCTTTGCCGATACCTACCCGGACTCGGTGAGCCTGCTGCTGGACACCTACAACATCATGGAGAGCGGCCTGCCCAACCTCATCAAGCTGGACGACTACCTCATCGAGAAGTATCCCAATGACCCCAACCGCCGTGTCAAGAGCGCCCGCATCGACTCCGGCGACCTCGCCCGCGGCTCCAAGCGTCTGCGCAAGGCGTTGGATGCAGCAGGGAAGTCCTACATCAAGCTGGTGGCCTCCAACGGTCTGGACGAGAAGAAGATCGCCAACATGGAGCTGTACGAGCACGCACACTTCGACTCCTACGGCGTGGGCGAGAACCTCATCACCTCCGCCTCGGACCCCGTCTTTGGCGGCGTGTACAAGCTGGTGGCGGTGAAGCGGCCGGACGGCACCTATCAGCCCAAGATGAAGTGCTCTGACTCTGCCAGCAAGGCCATCATCCCCGGCAAGAAGATGCCGTGGCGTCTCTATGACGAAAATGGTCAGGCCCAGTGCGACCTCATCGCAATGGACGGCGAGGTCATCGAGGCGGGTAAGCCGGTCACGATGGTCAACCTCGACTCCGACGCCATCGAGCGCACTGTCACCTTCGTCCCCACCCGGGTCAAGCAGCTGCTGGTGCCCCACATCCTGCACGGTGAGCTGGCCATTGAGCTGCCCTCCATCGCGGAGAAGAAGGCCTATATCGCAAAGCAGCTCACCGAGGAGACTTGGGAGAGTGAGCTGCGCATCGAGATGCCCCATAAGCACTACGTCAACATGACCCCGGCTGTGGCGGACTGCCGCTCCCGTATGTACGCAGAGCTGCACGGCGGCAAGGTTTAACTTGACAAAACAGCATTTCTATTGTATCATATGAGCTGCCGCTTGCAGGAATGTGGGCGGCAGCTCATTCAGAAGCCGCTGTGGTGAAATTGGCAGACACGAGGGACTTAAAATCCCTTTCTGGAGACAGAGTACGGGTTCGACCCCCGTCGGCGGCATGGAAAAGCCCCCGGAAGCGTAACGCTGCGCTTCCGGGGGCTTTTTGCGTCTCGAGAAAAGATACCGGACTTGGGTATTTGCCCTATTGGAGGGGGTATTATATTACTCCCTGTTAAGCTCTTCCTCCTGCGCGTGGAACCGCTCAAGGAAGCTGTGCTCCACGCCCTCGGATTTATAGCCGGGCATGGTGTCCAGCGCCACGGCGTGGATGCTGCGGAAGATGCTGTTCTCGATGTTAGGGTTGTCGCGTTTCAGTCGGCGGAGCAGGATCTTCGTCTCCTGCCGCTTGGAACCGCCGCCGCCATTGTCGCACATGGTGCAGTTCTCAGTGAAGCGGCAGGCGCACTGGATGAATTCCAGCTCGTTGTATCGCTTCCATGCCAGAATATCCTCTTCCCGGATGCAATACATCGGGCGGATGAGGGTCATGCCGGGAAAACTGGTGCTGTGGAGCATGGGGGGCATGGCCTGCAGCTGGGAGCCGTAGAACATACTCATGACGGTGGTCTCGATGACATCGTTGAAGTGGTGGCCCAGTGCGATCTTGTTGCAGCCCAGCTCCTTGGCCTTGCTGTAGAGGTGGCCGCGGCGCATCCGGGCGCAGAGATAGCAGGGGTTCTTGTCGGTGTTGTTGGCCACCGAGAAGATGTTGCTCTCAAAGATGGTCACGGGGATGTGGAGAAGCTCGGCGTTGGATTCGATCTTCTGGCGGTTGATCTCGTTGTAGCCGGGGTCCATCACGAGAAAGACCAGCTCGAAGGGCACATCGCTGTGGCGCTGCAGCTCCTGCATGAGCTTTGCCATCAGCATCGAGTCCTTGCCGCCTGAGATGCAGACGGCGATCTTGTCCCCGGCTTTGATGAGCTCGTAGCGCTTGACCGCCACGATGAAGGGGGTCCACAGCTCCTTGCGGTATTTTTTGATGATGCTTCGCTCGATGAGCTGGTAGGGTTCCATTTCGCGTTTCATGGTTCTCTGTCCTTTCCGTTATTGCGGCCGGGTCAGCCGGGTATAGCAGGCGTCGAAGGCGCGGAGGAAGCCGTCCAGTTCCTCCTGCGTGGTCAAGTGGCTCAGGCTGATGCGCCACGAGGAGAGGGCGTTCCGCCGGTCGCGGCTGACGGCGAACACAGCCCGGGAGGGCAGACCGTCCGACGAGCAGGCCGATTTGACCGACACGCAGACGCCTTCGGCGTCCAGCTCCCGCTGGAACACGGTGCCCTTGACGTTCTCGACGCTCAGATTCAGGATGTGGGGGATCGTGTTCTCCGGGCTGTTGATGTGCACCTTCGGGTACTTGCTGAGGGCGTCGCGGAGGAAGGCATTCGCTTCCTTTACCCGGGCGGTACGCGCGGGCAGCTCCCCAACGGCGGCTTCCAGCGCCGTTTCCAGCGAGGCCGCCAAGGCCACGGTAGGCGTGCCGCTGCGGTAGATAGTAGTGCTCTCGCCGCCGTGGATGAGCGGCTCGAGGGCAAGCTTTCGCCGCTTGAGCAGTAGGCCGATGCCGTTCAGACCGTAGAACTTATGGGCCGTCAGGCTCATGGTGTCCACTCCCTCAAAGGAGACGGGAATCTTGCCCACAGCCTGCGTGGCATCTACGTGTAAGTGACAGTTGGGCCATACCTGCAAGAGTTCTGAAATTTCTTTTACGGGCTGCACGACGCCCAGCTCACTGTCCACCAGTGTCATCGCCACCGCGATGGTGTCGGGACGGAGAAGCTCTTTCAGATGCCCGAGGTCGATGGTCCCGTCCCGCCGGATGTCCACCAGATCGATCTCATAGCCCTGCTCCTGCAATGCGGTCAGGGTGCCGCTGACGGACGAGTGCTCCAGCGGGGTAGAGATGATGTGCCTGCCCGCATGGCGGGAGAGCTTCGCCAGACCCTTGAGGGCGAAGTTGTTGGCCTCGCTGGCCCCGGAGGTGTAGATGACCTCTGCGGGCTGTGCGCCCAAAAGCCCCGCGATGTTCTGGGTGGCGTGGTCGATGACCCGCTTGGCCTCCCGCCCGGCCTGATGGCGGGAATTCGCGTTGCCGGGGCAGCTGCGCTCCACCTCACAAAAGCGCTCCAGCACCCCGGGGGAGGCGGGGGTGTTGGCGGAGTAGTCGAGATATATCATAAGCGTCCTTTTATAATAGTATGGCTGTTGTTGTTTCGGCTGCCGCCGCCGGCCCTGCGACCAACTGCGGCAATAGGTTATATTATAGTGTGGAATGCGGCATATTTCAAGGCCGTCAGCCCGCAGCTGACAGAAAATCACCGCAAAATACAGGAAAAAGGTTGTCAGTGTCCGGCATTTATGCTATACTATGCCGAAGAATGAGAGGAAGGGGGAGAGTAGGATGCGGAAAAAGAGTCTGTCTTTTGAATGCGTCGGCTGTATCTTCCGTTTCCGATTTCGTCCCGAGATCTGAGGCATTGCCGCTTTCCTGCGGTAGTGCCTCTTTTTTTGGGCCTGCAAGTAGAAGGAGGAAATCATGAGTCAGAATATCGATTATTCCAAGGGCATTTATGATGCCCGCCAGCTGGGCGGGGGCCGGATGCTCGTCCTTGGCATCCAGCATATGTTCGCCATGTTCGGCGCCACCGTTCTGGTGCCCCTGCTCACCGGTCTGAGCGTCTCCACCACCCTGCTCTGCGCAGGTCTGGGCACCCTGCTGTTCCACTTCATCACCAAGCGCAAGGTCCCGGCCTTCCTTGGCTCGTCCTTCGCGTATCTGGGCGGCTTCTCCATCGTGGCCCCCATGCTGGCCGACGCCGACGGCAACCTGACCGTTGCCAACACCCAGATGCTGCCCTACGCCTGCGCAGGCGTGGCGTTCTCGGGTCTGGTCTATCTGGTCGTCAGCCTGCTCATCTCCACCTTCGGCATCCGGCGCATCATGCGCTTCTTCCCGCCGGTGGTCACTGGCCCCATCATCATCGCCATCGGCCTGATCCTGGCCCCCTCGGCCATCAACAACTGTCAGGCAAACTGGCTGCTGGCCTTCGTGGCACTGGGCACGGTCATCGTCTGCAACATCTGGGGCAAGGGCATGGTCAAGATCCTGCCCATCCTCATCGGCGTGCTGGTCTCTTACGCGGTGGCCCTCGTGACCGGTGCAGTGGATTTTGAGCGCATCGTCTCCGCTGCATGGTTCGGCATCCCCCTCCACAAGGAGGCAATGGGCCTCTTCGCCATCGACGGCAGCCCCGAGTTCATCAGCGCCCTCTTCACCATCATCCCCATCGCCCTTGCGACCATGATGGAGCACGTCGGCGACATTGCAGCCATCAGTGCTACCGTCGGCCACAACTACATCAATGACCCCGGCCTGAACCGTACCCTGATGGGCGACGGCCTCGCCACCGCGCTGGCTGGCCTGCTGGGCGGCCCGGCCAACACCACCTACGGTGAGAACACCGGCGTTCTGGCTCTGAGCAAGATCTACGACCCCCTCGTCATCCGCATCGCCGCTGTGCTGGCCATCATCCTGAGCTTCAGCCCCAAGTTTGAGGCCGTCATCAACACCATCCCCACCGGCATCATCGGCGGCATCAGCTTCGTGCTCTACGGCATGATCTCCGCCATCGGTGTCCGCAACGTGGTCGAGAACCGGGTGGACTTCACCAACAGCCGAAACCTCATCATCGCCGCCGTTATTCTGGTGTCTGCGCTGGGCTTCAACTCGGTGGGCGGCCTGACCTTCGCGGTCGCCGGTGTGTCGATCAATCTGTCCGGTCTGGCTATCGCCGCCATCGTGGGCATCCTGCTCAACGCCATCCTCCCCGGCAACGACTACGAGTTCGATTCTGCCGACGGTGCCGACGCTCCTTCCAGCGGCAACCTGCAGGTCTGAGGCAGGCAGAAAAAGCCCTTTTTCGGCAGAAGTGACATCTTTTGTGTTCGTTTTTTGGACAAAGTGTGAGACTTTTATTAACTAAGAATAATTCTTAGAATCAGCCTTGACTAACTAGGAATTATTCGCTATAATAGACTCAGAAACAAGGCCTGCTGTACCAGAGCAGGCCACCCAATAACAACAAACAAAAATGGAGGATAAATCTTATGAAGAAGTACGTTTGCACCGTTTGTGGTTACATCGCTGAGGGCAGCATCCCCGAGCAGTGCCCTGTCTGCAAGGCTCCCGCTTCCGCTTTCGTCGAGAAGACCGGCAACACCTACGTCACCGAGCACGTCGTGGGCATCGGCAAGGCTGAGGGCGTTCCTCAGGAGATCGTCGATGGTCTGCGCGCCAACTTCGAGGGCGAGTGCAGCGAGGTCGGCATGTATCTGGCAATGGCCCGTGTGGCTGAGCGTGAGGGCTATCCCGAGATCGCTGAGGCATACAAGCGCTACGCCTACGAGGAGGCCGATCACGCTTCCCGTTTCGCTGAGCTGCTGGGTGAGGTCGTCACCGACAGCACCAAGAAGAACCTGATGATGCGTGCAGAGGCCGAGTGCGGTGCCTGCTCCGGCAAGATGGACCTCGCCAAGAAGGCTAAGGCTCTGAACCTCGACGCCATCCACGACACCGTCCACGAGATGGCAAAGGATGAGGCCCGTCATGGCCGCGGCTTCGAGGGCCTGCTGAAGCGCTACTTCAACACCGAAGTCTGAGCAAGGGTACTCCAGTCATTGTGATACGCCGCCCCGGCGTGCAGTTTGCAGCTGCCGCCGGGGCGGCTTTTTGCATTTATTTTCCGGCTGTGTTATACTCTCTCTATCTCGACTTGGGGAAGAGGAAAGGATAAAAACATGGAACAGCAACAATCGCTCCGCTATCATCTGCTGGACGAGCTGCGGGGGCTTGACCTCATCAGCATGATGCTCTATCACGGGATGTGGGATGTGGTCTTTCTCTTTGGCATCACGCAGAAGTGGTACATCGGGCGTCCGGGCTTTCTGTGGCAGCAGAGCATCTGCTGGGTGTTCCTCCTGCTGTCGGGCTTCTGCCTGCCGATGGGGCGTCACCCCTTTAAGCGGGGAGCTGTCGTATTCGGGGCTGGTGCGATGGTCACGGCGGTCACGCTGCTCTTCCTGCCGGAGGATGTGGTGTGGTTCGGTGTGCTGACGCTGCTGGGTTCGGCGATGCTCCTCACGGCAGTGCTGGACGGCCTGCTGCGCCGCATCCCGCCTGCTGCGGGTGTGGTGGTCAGCGCAGCGCTCTTCTGGGTGACATATCCCACGATGAGAGGCTTCTGGAACCTGCCCGGCGGGCGGCTGGCTCTGCCGCAGGCCCTCTATGCCAATGGTCTGACGGCCTATCTCGGCTTCATGCCGAAGGACTTTTTCTCCACCGACTATTTCCCGCTGCTGCCGTGGCTGTTTTTGTTCTGGGTGGGGTACTTTCTCCATCAGCTGGCGGGCCGTGCGGGGATGGAGCCTCTGCGCCGGTCAGTCTGCCCGCCGCTGGGCTGGATGGGGCGTCACTCGCTGGTGCTTTACCTGCTCCACCAGCCGGTCATCCTCGGCGTGCTGACGGTGGCATTCCGGCTAATGAGGGCAGCGTAAAAAACCAAAAAAGTTAGCACGCTCGACCGCTTGACAAAGCGGGGCTGCTGTGGTACTCTATGGATGGTTAGATAAACCTAACCCGTGAAATGCGTCTGAGCCTGTATCTGACGCATTTTTACAGGACAGAAAGTTAGAAATAGCTAACCTAATAAAGCAAAAGTGAGGCTGAACATTATGAGCAAAGTAGCAATCGTATTCTGGAGCGCAACGGGCAATACCGAGACTATGGCAAACTGCATCGCTGAGGGTGCAGGCGCTGCCGCTGCCATCGTGCCCTGTGCCGAGATGGACGCAGCAAAGCTGAACGAGTATGACGTGGTGGCATTCGGCTGCCCGGCAATGGGCGCGGAGCAGCTGGAGGAGAGCGAGTTCGAGCCGATGTTCGCAGGCCTCGAGGGCTCTCTGAACGGCAAGAAGGTGGCTCTGTTCGGCTCCTACGGCTGGGGCGACGGCCAGTGGATGCGCGATTGGTGTGAGCGCGTCAAGGAGGACGGCGCACAGCTGTTCAGCGAAGAGGGCCTCATCTGCAATGAGACTCCTGACGACGACACGCAGGCTGCATGCCGCAAGCTGGGCGCTGATCTGGCCAACTGGTAAAAAATAACACCGATACATCCTGCATAACGCTTTGTCCTTGGGGCAACCTAGGGACAAAGAGGTGATGAACAAATGGAAAACACAGGTGTTCGCTGTGATGTCTGCGAGTGCCGTCACAACGTGGAAAGCTGCAAATGTGATCTGCCGCAGATCACGGTGACGGAGCGCTGCACCTGCTCTTCGCAGCAGGTGGACATCCCGCACTATTGCCAGAGCTACGAGAAAAAGTAACCTCTGCGCATAAAAAGACCTCTGCCCGACGGCTTTGCCGGGCAGAGGTCTTTTGCTGTCAGTGGATGGTAACGCCGAAGGTGGGAAGGCTGCGCAGCAGGCTGCCTACACTGTGCATCTGGTAGGTGCCGAGGCCCAGAAGGCTGGCAGCCTTGATGTTATCGGCACGGTCATCGATGAAGATACACTCGTCGGCTTTCAGCTGGTATTTGTCCAGCAGCGCCTGATAGATGCGGGGGTCGGGCTTGTTGATCTTCACCTCACAGGAGGCTACGCCGCCGTCGAAGAGACCCTTGAAGTCCCGCTCCATCAGCAGGGCAAGCACATCCTCGGGGATATTGCTCAGGTAGTAGACGCAGTAGCCATGCTGCTTGAGCTGCTCGACAAGGGTCTGCATCCGGCGGCGGGGGCGGAGGATATGCATCCAGTCGTCCAGAACGCCCCGTACCTCAAAGGCGCGGCCTGCCTTTTTGGCCCGGTCGAGCATCCGGAGGTTCGCTTCGCCGCGGGTGATCCTGCCGGCATCCAGCAGCTGCCATTCCTCACTGCCGAAGGTCAGGGCAAAGACTTCGTCCTCCACCTCGTGGTTCCCGAACAGATCGACCAGATACTCGTAAGGGTCGAAATCCACCATGACGCCGCCGAAATCGAATACGATATTTTTATACATCCGTTATCCCTCTTAAAAAGTTGAAATTCACTGTGCCCAGTATAGCACATCCGGGGCAGTTTTTTCCAGCCCTTTTGCATTCTGATCTCCGCTCCGGCATAGGATGAAGGGAAAAGGGGGCGGGGGAACTATGACCTTTCGGGAACTTTGCACCAAGGAGGTCGTCCAGCTGAAGGATGGGGCCTGCCTTGGCCGGGTGGACGATCTGGAACTGGACGAGGCTTCGGCCCGCATCGAGAGCCTGCTTTTGCTTGGACGCCCCCGGCTGTTCGGGCTTCTGGGACGGGATGAGACGCTGACCATCCCATGGGCGGACATCGAGCGCATCGGGCTGGACGCCATCCTTGTGCGGACCGACATCCCGGCGGCACCACCCTCCCGCGGAGGACTGCTGGACAAATTACGTCAATGGCTGAACGGATGAAAGTTTTTCAACTGCTTTTTGTCTGCCGGGACTGGATTTTGAAGGAAGGAGGATTATAATAGAAAACCGGACAGAACTTGCTGCCCATAAATGACAAGAAAAACCGCAGAAGTGAAAGGAACTTCTTTATGAAACACCATTCCAAGGCGGCGCCCGTCTGGCTGCACGGGGCGCGGCTTCTCTTTCCGCCCGCAGCCACCCTCCTGTTTCTGGTGCTGACCGAGTGGATCGCCCGGGGCACTCTGAATGCAGACACCTTTTTGCAGTACATCTTCCCCCATGCGGAGGCCTATCTTCTGGCGTGGGGGCTGCTCTTCCTTGTCTGGCTGGCGCTGGACTGGCTTACCCGCTTTGCTCCGCTGGCAACGCTGCTGTCGGCCCTGCTGGGCTGTCTGCCCGCTACGGTGGATTTCTACACCCTTCAGCTGCGGGGTGAGCCGTTCCTTCCGTGGGACTTGGCGCAGGTGTCCGAGGCGGCAGGCGTGGCCTCCGCTGCAGGCATCCATGTCCAGACCAGCATGATCTTCTCCGCTGTTCTGGTGCTGGCGCTGACGGTCGGCTCCTTCTTCCTCTACTGGGGACGGCAGAAGCTGCCGTGGGTGCGGCGGCTGGCGGGCTTTGCGGCCAGCACGGCGGCGGCCTGCGCCCTCGTCTTCGGTGTGTTTTTGCAGCCTGCTGTTACGCAGGCTCTGGGCATCCTACCCGACGCATGGATGCAGGACCGCTACTATCGCTACTATGGCGTTGTCACCAGCTTCCTCACCAACCTGACGAATCTGGAGATTGACAAGCCCGAAAGCTACTCAGAAGAAGCCATCGACGCCATCCTCGACGACGTGGAGGCAGGAGAGAAGTATGCCACCAGCCCGGCCTACCCCGACTCCTACGCTGCCCAGACCCCGGCAGAGGAGCGGGCGGAGCAGCCCACCATCCTCTATGTGATGGATGAATCCTACTGGGACGTTTCGGAGCTGGAACAGTACGGTTTCCAGTTCGACACCGACGTCTCGGCCAACCTCCATGCGCTCCAGCAGAGCAGTGCCTATGGCCGGGTCTACAGTCCCAGCTTCGGCGGCGGCACCTGTGACGTGGAGTTCGAGGCTCTGACCGGCTACTCGGTGTCCTATCTGCCAAACGGCAGCAAGCCCTACCAGCAGCATGTGACAAAGCCCATGTTCGCCCTGCCCAGCTATCTTAAGACGCAGGGCTACCAGACGGCGGCAGTGCACTGCTTCTGGGCCAGATATTGGAGCCGTGATACGGCCTATCCCAACCTCGGGCTGGACGATTTCATCAGCCTTGAGAAGATGCACGGCGTCGAGAAGGTGCGCCGCCACTACTGGACGACGGGCCTCGTCACCGACGACTCGATGGCCGACCAGATCATCGGCCAGTACGAGACGATGAAGGCGAAGTCTGACGCGCCGGTCTTCCTCCACGCCGTCACCATGCAGAACCATACCAATTATAATAAGGACAACTATCCCGACGACCAGCGGGTGAAGGTCACGGAAGCCCCGGCGGGCCTCAAGGCCAGCACCGTGGGTGCGCTGGAAGACTTTGCCACCGGCATCCAGGACGCCGACGCCATGCTGGGAAAGCTGACGGAGTACTTCTCGCAGGTGGACGAGCCAGTCATTCTGGTGTTCTGGGGCGACCACTACAACCCCATCGACTCTAACTACGATATCTACACTCGCAGCGGCTATGCCAGCGATTCCAGCGCCGATCCCCGTCTCTACCAGACGACGCTGCTGATGTGGTCGAACTACTCCGACCGCGCGGTCGATCTCGGCACCATCGCAGCCTACGACATCTCGCCGGTGATGATGGAGCTGTTCGGCCTGCATCAGCCTCTCTACTTCCAGTTCCTTGGCCGCCAGCTCCGCGCCGCCTACCGGGCCAACACCCGGGGCACCATCATGGAAAAGGACGGCACGACCTCGAACGAGCTGACGCCCTTGCAGCAGAAATGGAGCGACGAGCACTGGCTCCTTCAGTATGACCTCATGTTCGGCAAGGGGTATGCACTCGGCCGGATGGGCCTTGAGGAGCTGGCCGAGGACGCAGAGTGACGAAAAAGTGCGTTCCATTTTAGAAAAAAGCACGAAAACCCCTTGCAACAGCGCTTCGTTTGTGCTATTATTACTTAGCATTACACACGCATCACTATGCCCTTTTGTGCTCTTAGGAGTGGAGGGCAGTCCGCCGCCGTCCGATACGGCGGCAGATCACGGTGTGCGGAGGCAAAACAAATTTTGGAGGTAATTTTACTATGGCAGTCGTTTCTATGAAGCAGCTTCTCGAGGCAGGCGTTCACTTTGGTCACCAGACCCGCCGCTGGAACCCCAAGATGGCGAAGTATATCTTCACCGAGCGCAACGGCATCTATATCATCGACCTGCAGAAGACCGTCAAGAAGCTGGACGAGGCTTACAACTACGTGAAGGAAGTTGCAGCTGAGGGCGGCGACATCCTGTTCGTCGGCACCAAGAAGCAGGCTCAGGAGTCCATCCGTGACGAGGCTCTGCGCTGCGGCATGCACTATGTCAACGCTCGCTGGCTGGGCGGTATGCTGACCAACTTCCGCACCATCCGTAAGCGCATCGACCGCATGGCTCAGCTGCAGAACATGAAGGACAACGGCACCTTCGAGCTGCTGCCCAAGAAGGAAGTGGCTAAGCTGGAGCTGGAGATGGAGAAGCTGGACAAGTACCTCGGCGGCGTCAAGAACATGAAGACCCTGCCCAAGGCTATGTTCATCGTCGATCCTCACAAGGAGCGCATCGCTGTTGCTGAGGCCCGCAAGCTGAACATCCCCATCGTTGCTATCGTTGATACCAACTGCAACCCCGACGAGATCGATTACGTCATCCCCGGCAACGACGACGCTATCCGCGCTGTCAAGCTGATCGCTGGCGCTATGGCTGACGCTGTGCTGGAAGGCAAGCAGGGCAATCAGGAGGCCGCTCCCGCTGAGGACGCAGCAAACGCCTGATTTTCCCGATTCTCACAAACCGATCAATAATGTGTAAGGGAGAATACTAAAATGGCTATTACTGCAAAGGACGTTATGGAACTGCGCAAGCAGACCGACTGCGGCATGATGGAGTGCAAGAAGGCTCTGACCGAGGCTGACGGCAACTTCGAGAAGGCTGTCGAGATCCTGCGTGAGCGTGGTCTGGCTACCGCCGCCAAGAAGGCAAGCCGCGTGGCTGCCGAGGGCATGGTCTACGCTGATTACTGCCCCGAGTGCAAGGTCGGCGTCGTCATCGAGGTCAACGCCGAGACCGACTTCGTCGCCAAGAACGACAAGTTCGTTGCCTTCGTCAAGGAGGCCACCAAGGTCATCATGAAGCAGAACCCCGCTGATGTCGAGGCTCTGATGGCATGCAAGACCGAGAGCGGCGAGACCGTCGATGAGGCTCTGAAGAACCTGATCCTCGTCATCAAGGAGAACATCAAGGTCCGCCGTTTCGTCCGTTACGAGGGCGTCTGCTCTGCATACGTCCACGGCGGCGGCACCCACGGCATCCTGGTCAACTTCGAGACCACCAACGGCATCGAGGCTAAGGACGAGTTCGCTGCATACGGCAAGGATGTTGCCATGCAGGTCGCAGCTGCCAACCCCAGCTACGTCGATGAGGCTGCTGTCCCCGCTGAGGTCGTCGCCAAGGAGAAGGAGATCCTCCTCGCTCAGATGGCTAACGACCCCAAGAACGCCAACAAGCCCGACGCTGTCAAGCAGAAGATGATCGAGGGCAAGATCAAGAAGTACTTCAAGGAGAACTGCCTGGTCGATCAGGAGTTCGTCAAGGACGGCGACATGACCGTTGGTCAGTACACTGCCAAGGTCGCGAAGGATCTGGGCGGCGACATCAAGGTCATCAAATTCACCCACTTCGTCAAGGGCGAGGGCCTGGAGAAGCGTTCTGACGACTTCGCTGCTGAAGTCGCAAGCATGGTGAAGTAAGCCAGCTTCTACTGCTGAAGTAAACGAGAGCCGCAGTGCCTGTAACAGGGCGTTGCGGCTCTTTTTGTTTGCATTCGGATGGATAAAAAAACTATGAAAGAAAGGAGGACGACCGAAATGAATTTGAATGAATCCGCGTCTTTCCAGAAGGAGAGCGCGGCCTGACAAAGGAGCACTCCTATGAAGAAACTCGAATTTGAAATTGCGGGCATCCCGGCACTTCTCGTCGGTGAGCCGTCCGAAAGGCTTTATCTGTATGTCCATGGAAAGATGGGCTGTAAAGAGGAAGCGCTGGATTTTGCAGAGCGTGCCTGCCCGGCAGGGTATCAGGTGCTGGCTATCGACCTGCCCGAGCACGGCCAGCGGAAGGGGAGAACGGAAAAGCTCCTGCCATGGGTCGCCGCGCCAGAGCTTCAGGCCGTTTACCGATATGCCGCCGCACGCTGGCCGGAGGTCTCGCTTCGCGCTACCAGCATCGGTGCATGGCTGTCTATGCAGGCATTGCAGAGAATGCCGCTGGAAAAAGCTCTGCTTGTCTCACCTGTGGTGGACATGGAAGACCTCATCACCCATATGATGCAGTGGGCGGATGTCACAGGGGCACAGCTGGAAGCGAAAGGAGAGATTCCGACCACCTTCGGCGAGACGCTTTCATGGCCCTATCTTTGCTGGGTGAAGGAGCGTCCCATCTGCTGGAAGGTGCCGACACAGGTGCTTTATGGCGGTAAGGACAATTTGACCAGCCGCCCAATCATCGAAGCGTTTTGCGATAAGAGCAGCGCAACACTGACCGTGATGGAAGAGGGAGAGCACTGGTTCCATACCGAGCTGCAATTGGCTGTTCTGCTGGAATGGGAGCGAGCACATATCTGAAAGAATTTGAGCGCTATGGCATCCAGCCCCGGGCCTTTAAGCTGAAGGATGGCACCTACCGGGATGAGATCATCATGGTGAAGATGCTGTAACCGGAAAAGAACATAATGAAACGCCGCTGACGGTTCTGAAGCCGTCAGCGGCGGTTTGCGCTTATTCAGTCAACAGCGGTCAGTAAAATCAGACGTTGACCTCGCTGTTGTGCTCCGCCTTCTTGTAGGCGGAGGCGGAGTGGAACACGATGTTCAGGCCCAGAACGATCAGCAGAACAGCAAGGATGAGCTGCAGGCCGTTGGCGATGAACACAGCGCCCCAAGTGGTCTCACCGGCAGGGATGGTGACAGAAGCAGCATTGCTGATGGCCTTGACCATAGCGATGAGGCGCTGCACCAGAGCGGTGAAGGTGACGCAGAGCATAATGACCAGCGGGGGGAAGAGCATCTTGTTGCTGCGGCCAGTGACCTTCAGGAAGACGCACAGGGTGGCGAGGACCAGAGCGCTCAGCAGCTGGTTTGCAGAACCAAACAGGGGCCAGATGTTGGCGTAGCCGATCTTGGTCAGGATGAAGCCGAACACCAGAGTGATGAAGGTAGAGAAGTAGACGTTGCACAGCAGCTTGCGCCAGCCCTCAGCGTGCTCCATATCATCGACGCTGAACAGCTCCTGAAAGCTCATGCGGCCGATGCGGGCCACGGCGTCAAGGCTGGTCAGGGCCAGTGCGGAAACGCACATGGTCATAAAGACGGTAGCAGCATAAGCGGGGACGCCGAACATCTCAAAGAAACCGGCAACGCCACGGCTGAAGATCTGGAACGGAGTACCGGCAGCGGGAGTGCCGTCAGCAGCAGCTGCAGCACCGGCGACGCACAGAGCCAGAACAGCCAGCAGGCTCTCCAGGATCATTGCGCCGTAGCCGACCTTCAGCATATCCTTTTCGTTTTCGACGGTCTTGGAGGAAGTGCCGGAAGAGACGAGGCTGTGGAAGCCGGAGACAGCACCGCAGGCCACGGTGACGAACAGGATGGGGAACATGGTACCCAGCTTCTCGTTGGTGAAACCAGTGAAGACGGGCAGGTTCATGGTGGGATGAGCCACCAGCAGGCCCACAACGGCACCGGCGATCATGGCCACGAACATAAAGGTGGTCATGTGGTCACGGGGCTGCTTCAGCAGCCACATAGGCAGAACAGCGGCAAAGAAGATGTAGACGAAGGTGATATAGCTCCATGCAGCCTTGCCCAGAATGATCGGCAGGTTTGCACCGATGACGAAGGAAAGCACGATGAAGACAATGCTGATGACGCTCTCCTTCCAGCCGGAGAAGTTGAACTTCTTCTGGATGAGACCAAAGACGACTGCAAAGACCATGAACATGATAGAGACCATACCGGCAGCACCGTTGGTCTGAGCAGCCTCGACCAGAGCACCGTCTGCGCCGAAGGCGTTGAAAGTGCCGGCGACCATGTCTGCGAAGGCAGCGATGACGATGCCGCAGAACAGCCAGCAGAACAGCAGGAACAGCTTACGGCCGGTCTTACCGATGTACTTTTCGATCAGCATACCCATGCTCTTACCGTCGTTCTTGACGGAAGCGTACAGAGCGCCGAAGTCGGTGACAGCACCGAAGAAGATGCCGCCGATGAGCACCCACAGCAGGACGGGCAGCCAGCCAAAGGCTGCGGCCTGAATGGCACCGGTGACAGGGCCAGCACCGGCGATGGAGCTGAACTGATGTGCAAAGACGGTCCAGCCGTTGGTGGGGACATAGTCACGGCCGTCCTCGTGGACGACTGCGGGAGTCTTGGCTTTGGGGTCGATGCCCCATTTGTTGGCCAGCCAGCGGCCGTACAGCGTATAAGCGCCGAACAGACACACGGCTGCGATCAAAACGATGACCAGCGTATTCATTTCTCTATACCTCTTTCCTTTCTTTCACACCGGCAACCGGCAACGTGTCAGGCAGGGCGGCTGTGCCCAAAAGCAGAGCAGGCGAAACGGCCCGGAGGGTGAAAAAAGCCTCCGTCCTCACTGGAAGGATAGAACACAAGGATGTATCCTATCTTCCTCGAAGACGAAGGCCAAACGGCGTATGCACACCGGTCGTTCTCCGCGGTACCACTTCGTTTGCTGCTTTCAGGAGCAGCCGCTTGCGCGTACAGGCGTTTGGCCACCGATACGCTGCCCTGTAACGTGGGCTGAACGGCCACGCGCTACTGCCCAAAATGGGGTTCACGCAGGCTGCTCGCAGGTGAGGGCTGATCGCACTGTGCTGCCACCTTGCACCGGAATGGCGGCTCTCTGAGCGCAGGGAATGCGAAAAGTCATGTCCTGTTCATTGCATTTGCCGAATGATTGTGTATACTTTAGTCCCGATTTCATAATTTGTCAATATATTTTGGGCAAGTTAGGAGACTCTCCCATTTTTGCGGTGGCGAAGATAAGAAATTTTAGACGATTTTTGTTCAAACGTGAGATGAATAAAACTGAACACGACGACAGATGAAATCTGATAATCTTTGCCAAAGAAAATCAAAATGCTTGACTTTTGCGCTTTCAAGTGCTAAAGTACTAACGTAACAAGAGCATGAAAGATCCTCTACTCTATCACAAGAGCAAGGCAAAAAATCGTGCAGCAGGAAAACAGCATAAATAGGTGATTCCATGCTGCTGCCATCGCATGAAAAAGTTGAATTGCTATCCATGAAGTGCCGCAAAGGAGGCAGCTATGGCGGATAAAAACCCCAGAAAAAACCCCACCACCGATGCATTGTTCGATGCGATCCTCAGCTTGGAGACGCGGGAGGAGTGCTATAACTTCTTTGAGGATCTCTGCACGGTCAAGGAGATCTCCGATATGGCCCAGCGGCTGGAAGCGGCGAAGCTTCTGCTCAACGGCAGTACCTACGACCAGATCGTGAAGGCCGTGGAGATCAGCACCGCCACCATCAGCCGCATCAACCGCTGCATCCAGTATGGCTCCGGCGGCTACCGCGATACCATTGAGAAGGTGCAGAAAGCCGCAAAGCCGGAGTGACATCCGGGCGGGGCTGCACATAGGATGGACTGTGCCCTATCCCTATGAGAGAAAGGAAGGTCCTTCTTATGGCTGATACCACCAACTGCACCCACTGTGTTGCCTGCGATTGTCCCGCCTTACCGCGCGTTACCTTCGATCAGGCAGTCATCGACCTGATGGAGAGCATCGCTCTGCAGGAGTCGGCGCTGAGCCATATCCTCTGTGCCGAGACCCAGAAGATGAAGACGGCCCTCAGCATGGAGGAGCTTGACCTGTGCAAGCTCCTGGAGGTCAACGACTCTGCCACCAACATGGTCCACGCCGTGGCGAATCTTGAGCTGGTGCTGAAAGAGAAGCTGGAATTTATCGCCAACAACCTCTACTATCCCTCGACGGAGAACAACACCTGCACCACCACCGAGAGCTGATGTCAGGTGAGATAAGAAAGTAAAAACGGACAAAAGGCCCTTCTGTGCAGGACGGACTGCGCGGAGGGGCCTTGCTGTTCCCGGGAAATACAGAGCGAATGCCCGGCGTCGAGAGCGCTCGTGCAGCGGGGACCTGCATAAAAATATGTATAAAAGTCTGAAAAGTGTTTTGTTGGAATTGCTGAATATCGAAATCTGTGCTATACTATATAGTGTTTATCTAAGAGAAAGGGGAACCTGACCTTGCTGCACTACGATGCGATCCTGTTTGACGTGGACGGTACGCTCATCGATTCCGCCCCCGGCATTCTCAATACACTGGAAGAAGTTTTTAAGGCGATGGGCGTGGATGTTGCCCGGAGCGACCTGAACCGCTACATCGGCCCGCCCCTCCGCAAGAGCTTTGGCGAGCATTTTTCGGACCCCGCCAAGATCGAGGAGGCCACCGAGCGCTACCGCACGAGTTATGCCGTCAAGGGCAGCCATGAGGGGGATGTTTACCCCGGCGTGGTGGAGATGCTGGGCCGCCTCAAGACCGCAGGGCTGACCCTCTGCACGGCCACCTGCAAGCCTACCCATGTCGTGACGCCCATTCTGGAAGAGCAGGGGCTTTCCTCCTACTTTTCGTTCGTGGGCGGCGCGTCAATGGACGAGAGCCGTGACAACAAGACGGACGTCATCCGTCATGTCCTCGACCAGCCGGTCATGCAGGGCAAGCGGGTTCTGATGGTCGGCGACCGCTGCGACGATATGCAGGGCGCAAGGAACTGCGGGCTGGACGCCGCCGCGGTGCTGTACGGTTACGGCAGCAGGGAGGAGGTCACGCCCTTTGCACCGGTCTTTATGGCCACAGACTGCAAGGAGTTGACGGAATGGATCCTTCGCCCTGTGGACGAGCTTTCCCATTCCTGAACGAGAGGAATCGTGTTTATGAGTCGAAAAATGCAATCGGAAAAAGAAAATATGACTCTCATGCAGAAGCGGGCCGTTCTGGTCTGCATTCTCTGTGTTCTGGCCGTGCTGCTGACCTTCGGCATCACGACCGCGCTCTTGAAAAAAGGCGGCGACGCCCCCGCGCCCTCGGTCTCTGAGTCGGCGGCAGACCCCGCTCCGGGCGAAGACCTGTCGGGCCATTACCAGATCGACAACGCCTCTGCCGCCCTGCTGACGGAGACCGCCGACGCCGGTGCGGATTACCTGAACGACACCCTCTTCTTGGGCGACTCCAATACCGTCCGCCTCTACAATAACGGCCTCATCTCGCTGCAGCAGTTCTGCGCGAAGGAGGGCATTGGTACGCAGGCGGCGCTCAACGAGGGCATCGTTACCTTTAAGAAAGATTCGAACCACTACACCATCCCGCAGGCTGTGGCCATGATGAAACCCCGCCGGGTGGTCATGACCTTCGGCACCAACGACACCGGGATGGAAGTCTCGGACTTCATCGCCCACTATACGGCGCTGGTTCAAGCCGTCCAGCAGAGCTACCCCTATACCGACATCATCGTGAACACCGTGCCGCCTGTCCCGGTCGATCACTCCAACTATCCCCACATGGACCAGTCCAAGATCGACGACTTCAATATGGCTCTTCTGAATATGTGCGAGCAGCTGGGAGTCCGTTTTCTCAACTCTGCCGAGGCTCTCAAAGGCAGCGACGGCTACGGCATCGCGGACTATTATACCAGCGGCGACATCCATCTCAAGAGCGTCGGCCTCAAAGCTGTGCTGAATTATATCCGCACCCACGCCTGTCAGACCGATGACCGCCGCCCGGACACCAACAACATCCCCACCCGCACGATGGAATATGTCTCCAACCCCAGCTCCGCAGTGGCCGCGCCCAGTTCGGAGGCTGCAAGCTCCAGCGGGAGCCTGAGCGAAAGCGCCAGCGGCTCCGAAAGCTCGAGCAGCAGTGAGAGCACCAGCTCCAGCGAGGGCAAGAAGTTCGAGGCCCACTACCATGTGGACAAGAACGGCGGCGGCACCCTGAGCGTGGGCGGCGATACCGGCAACAACTCTGTGACCTATACCGTCACCGACCCCAGCAAGTCTATCACGGTGACGGCTGTCCCGGCGGACGGCTATGTCTTCGTCAAGTGGAGCGACGGTCTCACCAGCAAGACCCGCACCGATACCGATTTCAAGCAGAATCTGGATGTCACGGCGGTGTTTGGCGCTGCGTCCGTCCACATCACCAGCGAGGGCAAGGGGGCTGTGGGCAGCTCCTATACCTTCAAGGCCAACCTCAGCGGCAAGTATGCCAAGGCCGAACATCTGCGCTGGTACGCCAATGGGCAGGAGGTCACGCAGGCGGCGGGCAAATCCACCATCACCGTTGTGGTGGACAGCTCGATGGTCAACGCCTCCTACAAGATCCACGCAGTCGTCACCTATAACGACTGCAAGGTGAGCAGCAACACCCTGACCATCACCATCGGCAGCGGTGTGTCCAGCGAGTCTGCTCCTGCCAGCAGCTCGTCCTCGTCCAATGCCGGTTCTTCCGGCAGTACATCCGCTTCGTCTTCCTCTGCAAGCTCGGGCAGTTCCAGCAGCTCGTCTTCCGGCAGTTCTTCTGGCAGTTCCGGCAGCAGCTCCTCTCACAGCACCAGCAGCTCCTCGTCTGCATCGTCCAGCACGTCGGGCAGTTCCAAGGCAGAGTCGGAATCGAAGCCGGAGTCCAAAGCCGAGTCCAGCTCGGAGTCCAAGGTGGAATCCAAGTCCGAGGCCTCTGCCAGCAAGGAAACCGAGAGCAAGGCAGAATAAGTTTCACCCTTCTGCGTCCGGCTGCATAGGCTGGGCCGAGAGGAGGCGAGCCGATGGTCTGTGAAGAAATGCGAGTTCCCGGGCTGCCCGGTGCAGAAGATGTGACGGACGGCAACGTGGATTACTACGACATGGACTGGGAGAATATCGAGAACGGCGTGACGGAGGAGCAGATGGCGAAGTGCATCGCAAAAGAGTGCTCCTGTAAGCCGGAGCCGGACTGCGGCGGCAATCTACCGGAGCAGTCTGACGAGGAAGCTTATGAAATGACGCTGGAAGGATAAAAATTACGAGAAGCCAGCTCTGCCGGGCGGGGCTGGCTTCTCGCTGTTCTCAAACCGCAGCCGTTGCCGCGCCCGCTTTTGAGCGGCGGGCTGCACGAAAAAATAATAGAGAAGGGAAAGACAAATGGCAAAATACTATTGCATCCTCTTCGATGCGGACAATACGCTTCTGAATTTCGACGCTGCCGAAAGCAAGGCTCTGGCTGAAACGCTGGTGGAATATGGCATCGAGCCGGACGCCGAGACGGTGCAGACCTACCGCACCATCAACGAAGAGCTGTGGCGTCAGCTGGAAAAAGGCCAGATCCGCCGCGATAAGCTGATGGGGGAGCGTTTTACCCGCTTCCTCAAGGCCATCAATGCAGCAGGCGATGGCGTGGAGATGAACCGCTGCTACCTCGAGCGCCTGTCCACCCACCCCGACCTGATGACCTCCAATGTGCTGGATGTCCTCGGCGAGCTTTCGGAGGTGGCGACGCTGGCGGTCGTGACCAACGGCTTCGAGAAGGTACAGAGCCGCCGGGTGGCAGAGTCGGGCATCCGGAACTACCTTGAGGACGTCTTTGTCTCTGAGAAGCTGGACAGCGAAAAGCCCAGTCGCCGCATCTTTGACGCCGCTCTTCGCGCACTGGGCGTGGAAAACCGGGAGCACGTTCTGGTGGTGGGCGACAGCCTCACCAGCGACATTCAGGGCGGCGTGAATGCAGGTCTTGACACCTGCTGGTTCAATCCCGGCCATGCGGAGAACCCGGGCAAGGTGACACCCACCTACGAGATCGCCTCACTGGAAGAGCTGTATCCTCTGGTGATGGAGCCGGAAGAGCTGGCGAACCTCGGCCTCAAGCACCGCCGCCATCAGCCGTAACGGCGGCGGGACGTCCGTATCCACCCCTACTGGAAAAGAACACGGAAGATTATTATGCTGATTCATTTGGAAAAACTCGGAAAGAGCTTTGGCGAAAAGGTCGTCCTGCACGACGTGAGCGCCAGTGTAGAAAAGGAAGACCGCATCGGCATCGTGGGTCAGAACGGCGCGGGCAAGACGACGCTCCTCAAGATCCTGACCGGCGTTTACACCGACTATGACGGGGAATTCAGTGTGACCCATGGCGTGACGCTGGGCTATCTGGAACAGAACGCAAAGCTTGACACGACACTTGATATTTACGGGGAGATGCGCTCTTCCTTTGCCCCTGTGCTGGACGCGATGGCCCAGATGCAGATCTTGGAAAAGAAGATGGCGGCCGCTCCAAATGACCCTTCGCTGCTGGAAAAGCACGATGCGCTGCAAAACGTCATCGACGCGGCCGACGGCTACAACATGGACGTCAACATCAAAAAGGTGCTGTCCGGCATGGGCTTTGCGCAGGATACATGGGGCAAGAACGTGGGCGTTCTGTCCGGCGGTGAGCTGACCCGTCTGCGTCTGGCAAAGCTCCTGCTGGAAAAGCCGGATGTCCTTATTCTGGACGAGCCGACCAACCACTTGGATTTTGCCACGATGGAATGGCTGGAAAGCTATCTCAAGGGCTACTCTGGTGCGGTCCTTGTGGTCAGCCACGACCGCTATTTCCTCGACAATGTCTGTACCAAGATCTGGGAGGTCTCCTTCCAGACCATGACCACCTATAAGGGCAACTTTTCGGCCTATCTGCCCCAAAAGGAAGCCGCTGACGCCCTGCGCCAGAAGCAGCACGACGCCGATGTGGCGCTGGCTGAAAAACTGCAGGACTACATCGACCGCAACCTCGTCCGCGCCTCCACCACCAAGATGGCCCAGAGCCGCCGCAAACAGCTGGAGAAGCTGGAGATCACAGAGGCTCCGCAGGACGAGACGAATCAGCTCAAATTCCGCTTCGAATACGACGTAGAACCGTGGAATGAGCTGGTGCTGCTCAAGAACCTGACCATCAAGATCGGCGACCGGACTCTGCTGGAACCCTTTACCTATACGGTCTGCCGCGGCCAGCGGCTCATCATTGCCGGACCCAATGGCGCGGGCAAGTCCACCCTGATGCAAGTGCTGGACGGCAAGCGCCGTCCCTCCGGCGGTATGGTGCGTCTGGGGACGGGCGCACGGCCCAGCATCTTTGCCCAGCAGCAGAACCGCATCGGCGCAGGCCGCGTCATCGACGTCATCTGGAACAAATACCCCCGAATGACCGAATTGGAAGTCCGCAGCCATCTGGCGAAGCTGGGCTTCCGGGGGGAGACGGTCTTCAAGCCCTGCGAAGCCCTGTCCGGCGGCGAGCTGGCCCGTCTGCGCTTCGCGGAGATCGTGCTGGAACGGCCGAATCTGCTTTTCCTCGACGAGCCGACCAACCACTTGGACATCTACACCCGCGAAAATCTGACCGAGGCGCTGATGGCCTACACCGGCACGCTGCTCCTCGTCACCCATGACCGTCATCTGATGAACAGTCTGGCCTGCCCCATCCTCTATCTTGAGGACGGCAAAGCGGTTATTTATCCCAGCTACGATGCCCTGATGGGCCGCGCCGCTCCTGCCCCCGCGGCAGAGAAGAGCGGCGAGCCTGCTAAGGCAGGCTACGGCAAGGAACAGCGCCGCCGCCGGGCAGAGCTGCGCGCCAAGATCAAAGCCTGCGAGGACGAGATGGAGGCCTGCGGCGCCCGGGAAGTGGAGCTGGAAAACGAGATCAACTCACCGGAGGTCTACAACGACCCGCAGCTCCTGCGGGAAAAAAGCGACGAGCTGAGCGACCTGCGCTTCCATCAGGACGAGCTTTTTGCCGCGTGGGAAGCCGCTGTCGAGGAGCAGGAGCAATACGAGCAGTCCGCAGGCGAAGAATAAGCTGCGGCACAAAGGGGGAGAGCCAATGGCAAACCGAGATCATGATCCGAAGAAAACACACGAGATCGCACTTTCTGGCCTGCTGTTTGCGCTGGCGATGGCCCTTTCCTTTCTCGAGGGCACGCTGGTCATCCCGGGCCTTGCGCCAGGCATGAAGCTGGGCCTTGCGAACATCGTGGTGATGTATGCACTGTTTTTCATGGGAGTGCGGCAGGCGTTGTATCTCGACTTGCTCAAGGCGCTGTTCGTCTTCCTCGTCTCCGGGGGAACGGCAGGCTTTCTCTCCCTCTGCGGCGGGCTGCTGTCCCTGCTGGTGATGTGGGTGCTTTACTATAAGCTCCCGTTCCAGCCCACATGGTTCATCCTGTCGGTCTGCGGCGCACTGGCCCACAACATCGGCCAGCTGCTCGGCGCAGGACTCATCCTGTCCTCGACGATGTCGCTCTATTATGCGCCGGTGATGCTGGTGCTGGGCCTTATCATGGGCGCGCTCACATCCCTGACCCTCAAAGCCATCCTCCCCGCACTGGGGCGGCTGGGCTACAACACCCGGGAAAAGCGCTGAACAGTTGCATCGAAAGAAGTTTTTCGCTATAATAAAATGATAGATTTGATTTGACCCTACAAAAAAGCCGCCCTTATGGGTGACTCGCATCCGAGGGACGGCTGGGAGGTTTTGCACTATGTCTGAAAAAGTTACGGTCAAGGTGGAGCGGAGCGTTCTCCATCTTCCGGCCATCGCCCTGCGCGGGCTGGTGGTCTTTCCCAACAATCTGCTCCACTTCGAGGTGGGCCGCGAGAAGAGCATCGCCGCCGTGGAGTGGGCCGTCAGCAACAACTCGGACGTCTTCCTTGTGGCGCAGAAGGAGATGAAGGTCGAAGAGCCTAAGTCCGCCGACCTCTATACTTATGGCGTCGTGGCCGAGGTCAAGCAGGTGATGCGGGTGTCGGACGACCTCGTCCGCATTCTGGTCGAAGGCAAGTACCGGGCCAAGCTCTCCGAGATGGAGGACGACGGCAGCTTCCTGCTGGCCACGGTCCGTCCGGCTCCGGTAAAGATGGCAAAGCCCGAGGAAATGCCGGAGGCAGATGTCCTCGTCCGGAACGTCAAAAAGAGCTTCGACGAGCTTCTGGCGTTGAATCCCCATATCGGCAAGGATGTGGTATTTGCTATCACCACCAGCACCGACCCTGCCTTCCTGTCGGAGTACATCCCGGCCAACCTCTTGTTCCGCTTCGAGGACAAGCAGGCCATTCTGGACGAAGGCACCCTGATGGGCCGTCTGCGCCTGCTCATCGAGAAGATGCACCGGGAGCGCCGGATGCTTGAGATCGACAAAGAGATCGCCCAGAAGGTGGACGAAGCGATGGACAAAAACCAGCGCGACTACTACCTCCACGAGCAGCTCCACATGATCAGCGAGGAGCTGGGCGAGGACGACGACACCACCGCCGAAGCCGAGGAGTACCGCCGGAAGATCACCGCTCTCCATCTGGACGAGGAACGGGAGAAGAAGCTCCTCAAAGAGGTGGACCGCCTCTCCAAGATGCAGAGCAGCAATCAGGAGGGCACGGTCATCCGCACCTATCTGGATACCTGCCTCGACCTGCCATGGAACACCTTCACGGAGGATGATCTGGACATCGCCAAGGCCCAGCGGGTGCTGGATCGTGACCACTACGGCCTGAAGAAGGTCAAGGACCGCATTCTCGAGGTGCTGGCTGTCCGTAAGCTGGCCCCGGACGTCAAAGGCCAGATCATCTGCCTCGTCGGCCCTCCGGGCGTCGGCAAGACCAGCATCGCCCGCTCCATCGCCGAAAGCCTGAACCGCAAGTATGTCCGCCTGAGCCTCGGCGGCGTGCGGGATGAGGCTGAGATCCGCGGCCACCGCCGCACCTACATCGGCGCGATGCCCGGCAAGATCATCAGTGCGATGATCACCGCAAAAAGCTCGAATCCGCTGATGCTGCTGGATGAGATCGACAAGCTTGCCGGTGACTTCCGGGGCGACCCGGCCGCCGCTCTGCTGGAAGCCCTCGACCCCGAGCAGAACAGCACCTTCAACGACCACTTCATTGATATGCCGTTCGATTTGAGCCATGTGCTCTTTATCACCACGGCCAACGACCTCAGCGCCATCCCCGGCCCGCTGCGCGACCGCATGGACGTCATCGAGCTGCCCAGCTACACCCGGGTAGAAAAGTACAACATCGCCCGCAAGCATCTGGTGCCCAAGCAGCTGGATGCCTGCGGTCTGACCGGCAAGGTCGCCTTCTCCCAGAGCGCCCTCTACGGCATCATCGACGGCTATACCCGCGAGGCCGGCGTCCGCAATCTGGAGCGCACCATCACCAGCGTCCTGCGCAAGTGCGCCCGGAAGATCGCATCCGGCGAGGCGGAGAATGTCTCCGTCACCGGCACCAGCCTCGAAAAGCTGCTCGGTCCCCGGATGGTCAAGCCCGAGTTCCTGAACCGTACCAATGCCATCGGCATCGCCAATGGTCTGGCATGGACCAGCATCGGCGGCGAGACTCTGCCCATCGAGGTGCAGGTCATCGACAACGGCAGCGGTAAGATCACCGTTACCGGCTCTCTGGGCGATGTGATGAAGGAGAGCGCACAGCTGGCCATCACCTACGCCCGGGTCCATGCCGCTGAGTACGGCATCGACCCGGAGCGCCTCAAGAAGTGCGACCTGCACATCCATGCCCCCGAGGGCGCAGTGCCTAAGGACGGCCCCTCGGCCGGTGTCACTCTGACCACTGCTCTCATCTCCTGCCTGTCCGGCATCCCGGTGCGGGGTGATGTGGCCATGACCGGCGAGATCACCCTTCACGGCAATGTGCTGCCCATTGGCGGTCTGCGGGAGAAGAGCATGGCGGCGTACCGCGAGGGGATGAAGACCGTCCTCATCCCGAAGGATAATCTGTCCGACCTGTACGAGGTGGACGACGAGGTCAAGAAGAACATCGAGTTCCTGCCCATGTCCAATCTGTCGCAGGTGCTCGCCGCCGCACTCCTCAAGCCAAAGACGGTATCGGCGGGCCATCCCCGTGCCAAGAAGGGAAAGCCCGCTGAGGCTGCGGCCCTGCCGCAGCCGACCGAAAAGCCGCAGACGGGCGCGGTCTGCTGAGACGAAAGGAACGCAGCTATGAACTATAATAAAGCGGATTTCATTGCAAGCTACGGCATCTCCAGCCAGCTGCCCGAGAGCGATCGCCCGGAGCTGAGTTTCTCCGGCCGCTCCAACGTGGGCAAGTCCAGCCTTATCAACAAGCTTTGCAGCCGTAAGAACCTCGCCCGCGTGTCCAGCACGCCGGGCAAGACAGCGACCATCAACTTCTACGCCGTGGACGACTGCTATTTCGTCGATCTGCCCGGCTACGGCTATGCCAAGGTGAGCAATGCGGATCGTGAGCGCTGGGATGACCTCATCAACAGCTACTTCGAGGCGCAGCGCCATCATACCCTGCTCGTCCAGCTCATCGACTGCCGCCACGCCCCCAGCGCCGACGATTTTCAGATGCTGCGTTACCTGCACTACCATAACATCCCCTTCGTCGTGGCGCTGACCAAGGCCGACAAGCTCAAGAAGAGCCAGCTGGCCAAGACGCAGGAGGAGTTCGAAACGCTCTGCCTGCCGTATGGCTGCCAGAAGGTCGTGCTGACCAGCGGCGAGAATGGCTATGGAATCCCGGAGCTGCAGGCAGTGCTGGATGCCGCCATCGCAGCCGAGTACAAAGAAAACGCAGAGGACGCGGAGTGACCCAATGGCCTACAACGAATTTGCTTATTTCTACGATGAGTTCAACGGTGAAGCGGATTATGATGCGCTCTATGCCCATATCCACAAGGAGTTGGATGCTCACGGGATCCGTGACGGCATCCTCGCCGACCTCGGCTGTGGGACAGGGGAGCTGACCCTGATGCTCACACAGGCGGGCTATGATATGATCGGCATCGACCAGTCAGAGGAAATGCTCTGCGTCGTCCGGGACAAGGCCGAGCAGCTCGGTCTTTCCGGCGGGCTGCTTCTGCTGCGGCAGGATCTGCTCAAGCTTGACCTCTACGGCACCATCCGGGGGGCAGTGTCTACCTTTGACACCTTCAATCATATCCCTGATCTGGACAAGGCCATCGCCAACGCCGGTTTCTTTATGGAAAAGGGCGGTGTTCTCCTGTTCGATATGAATACGCCCTATAAGCATCAGAACGTGCTGGGGGAGAACGTCTTCACCTTTGAGGAGGAGGACGCTTCCTGCGTCTGGCGCAACCACTACAGCGCCGCCGACCGCCGCGTGGAGATCAGCGTGGACATCGACTACCGCGAGACGGGGGAACACTTCCACGAGCAGTTCTACGAGTACACCTACGACCTCGAGACCATTCGCACTGCGCTGGAAAAGCACGGCTTTGCGCTGGAGAGCGTCTGCGACGGCGAGAGCTTCGGCCCGCTGACCGATGAGAGCGAGCGCTACTTCTTCTGTGCAGTCAAACAGTATACCCAACTGGAGGATAAATAATATGTCGAATCTGATCCGCGGCATTTCTGAGAACGGCGGTGTCGTGTTCTGTGGCGTGGACTCTACCGAGATCGTCCGCAAGGCGGAAAAGCTGCATACCACCAGCGCTACCTGCAGCGCGGCTCTGGGGCGTCTGCTCACCGGAGTGTCTCTGATGGGCGCAATGCTCAAGGATGACGGCGATTCCATCACCCTGCGCGTGTCGGGCGGCGGCCCGGCGGGTGTCGTCATCGCCTGCACCGACGCACACGGCAATGTAAAGGGCTGCATCGACCATCCGCTGGTCGAGCTTCCCGCAAAGGAGAACGGCCATCTGGATGTCGGCGGCGCCGTCGGAAAAGACGGTGTATTGACGGTCATCCGGGACAACAAGCTCCAGAAGGAGCCAACCGTCGGTCAGGTACCGCTGGTGTCCGGCGAGATCGCCGAGGACATCACCAGCTATTATGCTTACAGCGAGCAGATCCCCACGGTCTGTGCGCTGGGCGTTCTGGTGGACAAGGATCTGTCCATCGTCTGCGCGGGTGGCTATCTGCTGCAGCTCCTGCCGGGTGCGACCGATGCCGAGATCACCCGTCTGGAACAGAATATCGCCGCCATGCCCTCTGTCACCGAGATGCTCCACGCAGGGAAGACCCCGCAGGATATGATGGAGCTTGCAATGGCAGGCTTCGACCCGCAGGTCCTTGACACCCGCGAGGTGCAGTATCAGTGCGATTGCAGCGAGGAGCGCACGAAGAATATGCTTCTCAGCCTTGGCCGCAAAGAGCTGGAAAAGCTCCGGGACGAAGACCCCTGCTGCGAGGTGGTCTGTCATTTCTGCCACACCAAGTATGAGTTCGACCTGAACGAGCTTCTGGCAGAGACGACGCCGGACGAGAAATAGATGCTTCAAAAATCCATATTATAGAGCAGTTTGCATTTCTGATGTACAAGCAGGATCTGCGAACGGCATACCGCATTGTCGGAGCGGAAGTGCTCTGGGCAGTGCGGTATTTTTATTTGCAGATGTTTGCCACGATGGTATAAACGACTCGGTAGTGGAGCGTGCTTTCTTCGACAGAAACGTCTTCTTTGCGGGCCAGAAGCTCAAAATCGGGCCAATTTGCCTGTAAAGCTTGTTTGCTTTGCAGTCTTGCGATGGCCAGAGCCTGCTCCTCTGTCCGCTCCAGATCGACAACTTCTTTATAATAATAGCTCGTCTCTTCGATAAAACATGGAAAAGGGATGCCAAAAGCTTCCGGCTGGTCGTGCCGGATGACGGCCTTGGCCACAGATGTGGTGGGAACAGGATGAAGGGAGGACAGAGCGATCGACTGCCCATTCCAGAACAGCGTCCGGCGCACGGTCTGCCTGCCGGTGAGTTGCTCGGTGGGCAGTGTAAGAGCCGCTTCCTGCTCGTCTTCCCACTCGAACTGCGCCCGGACGATGCCTGCGGCAGGCTGAAAAATGAGCGTTCCGTCCCGTTCGGCGCGGGCAGTCCCGATGAGTCCCTGACCGGCTTCTACTGCCTGCCCGGGGACGACCAGCATCGTGCCGCTGACAAGGTTCGTGCTTACCACAGTGCCAGACACTTTGGCACGGAGACCGTGGAGTGTTCCGGCAGCAATGTCGGGCACAGGCTTTGCGACCGCTGCTTCTGCCACCAGCTTTCCTTTTGTAAAGTTGAGGCTTGCCCAAGAAAACTCGCCGCTCTGGAGCAGAGCGTATTCTCCGGCTGCGAGTTTGTCCTGCGTGACGACATTTCCCGGGAAAAGCCCGGTCTCCCATAGGACGACGGCGGCGCGCGCCTGCTGGCCGGGCGTCAGCCCCACCGGCTCGATGAACCAGACAAACCCTTGGAGCCAAAGCAGGAGCGGGAGAAAGACAAGACATCCTGCCCAAAGCCCTCGGCGCTGGAACAGAGGGCGGAGACGGAAAAAAAGACCGCAGCGCTTCTGGATGCGCAGCCGCACCCGCCGCTTGCGGGCCAGAGCAGCCAGCTTTCGGTAATGCCATGCAGCGCACCGGGCCGAAAATCCGCCGGGCCGGGGGACGACATCTGAAAGGGGAAGACTTCCGGCTGCGGCGGCCGTCAGCAGCCCTTCGGGATCACCATTCTGTGCGGAAAAGGAGATGCCTGCCCAGTGCTGGATCAGTTCCATGATAAAAGCTCCTATTCTTTCGAGAAGTCCGTCCGAAGGATCTGCCCACAAAGGGTGAGCCGCCGGGCAGAGAGCGTTTCGATCTTCAAATCGTCGCCGTAAACGGTCAGGATGCCCCTGCCCAGCTCGAGGCAGAGCTTTCCTTCCTCATAGGAGAGGATGCGCCGGAACTGTTCGATCTCCATCCGTCCTCCGCACAGGTAAAACGAGGCCCGTCCGTAGAAGTTCTGGGGCGGCTGACGGAACAACCGCCGGAACCAGCCGCGCGGGGAGCATTTTTGCTTTCGTTTTCTTCCCACGCTGCTCCCTCCCGCCGTGCAAAATGCTGCCAATTACCACATATATATGGAAATGGAGGGTGCGCATATGATTCAGAAAGAGAAAATCCGGAACGCAGGATATTTTCTGGCGGCATTGACAGCGGGGCTTCTGCCCTTTGCCGCACCAGAGCGTTGTGCGCAGGCTTTACGGGAGGGGCTGACGCTCTGCGGCGGTTCTCTGCTGCTCTCGCTGTTTCCGTTCCTCATCGTATCCACGCTGCTGATCCAGTGCCCGGCAGCGGGTGTACTGGGCTTGCCGTTTTATCCTGTGGAACGGCTTATCGGGGTGCGTGCTCCGGCAGCAGGGAGGGTGCTCCTCGTTGGGTTTCTGGGAGGCTTTGCCCCGGCGGCCAGCGCAGCGGCTGAGGCCGTCCATTCTGGGCAGCTCACAGCCCAAGAGGCAGACGCCATCCTTCCGGCCTGTGTCTGCTCCGGCCCTTCCTTTGTGATACTGACGGTAGGACGATCGATGCTGGGCAGCGCAGAGCTGGGCGTTCTGCTGTTCCTTGCGCAGGTGATGGCGGGTTATCTGTGTGCCGCTCTTCTGGCACGGCTGGAGCCTCCACTCGCATCAAAGCGGTCGGAGGTCAAGCTTTCCGAGGCTCGTGTTCTCCGGCTGGACAGCATCATTGCACAGGCCGCACAGACTTATGTAAAGCTCTGCGCCTTTGTCCTGTTCTTCCGGATGCTGGCCGCAGGAGCAGGGGAAGTGCTGCCCTCCGGCGCGGGAGTCTTCTGTGCGATGCTGCTGGAAGTCTGCTCCGGCTGTGATCTGGCGGCCCAAAGCGGTCGGTTTGCAAGTATGCTGTGCTGTGCGGCATTGAGCGTACAGGGACTTTCTGTTCTGATGCAGGTGCGTACCATCTGCCCGTCGGAAATGACGCTCCGCCCACTGTACCGTGCCCGGCTGCTCCATCTGCCGCTTTCTCTGCTGCTGTTTTACCTTCTGCTTCCTCAACGGGCGCAGGAGACCTTCAGCACCCTGTGCGGGCAGGTCATAACGATGCGCCGCCTCCCGCCAGACTGTGCGCTGCTGATCTTTGCCGGATGCTGCTTTGCAGTCTGTGAGCTGAGCCGTACCGTTGGAGGCGACAGAGAAGATATGAAAAAATCGTCCGATAAAGTTGCGAATCAATATTGACAGCTCCCGGCTTTTGTGGTAAAATACTACACGTTGCAATGAGTGCAATGTGCTACTGTGGCTCAGCCGGTAGAGCAGCTCACTCGTAATGAGCAGGTCGTCCGTTCGAATCGGATCAGTAGCTCCAAAGTAAAATCCCCGAAAAGTGGCTTCACGCCTAGCTTTTCGGGGATTTTTGTTTGTCTGCGAAAATGCCTTTCGAGGGGGATGTGGGCGCTAATTACCCTAATTTCCGGGAAAGTTTTTTTGAAATGCAAGTCAAAATGCAAGTCAAAAAGGAGGAGAAACAAGGCGGTCAGCCCGAGTTGGCACAGGATTTTTTGAGGTAGGTATCCAGACGATTGATCTTTTTCTTTTTGAATTTTTTATCGAGGGCGGTGTAGATGCCCAGCGTGACCGAGATGTCCTTGTGGCCCATCTGATCGCGGGCGGTCATGACGTCCACACCGGCGAAGTACATCAGGGTGCAGAAGGTATGGCGGAGCTGGTGCGGGGTGAAGGTGTCGATGAGCATGGGCAGGCCGCCCGGGCGGTTTTTGTTTTGCTGGCCGTCGTAGCCGTACTTGACGTTAAGGTCGCGCATGTAGCTCTCCCACAGGCGCTTCCAGCCCTGCTCAGTCATCTGCCGGCCTTTGGGATTGTGGAGCACGTAGAGGCAGCCGTCCTGCTGGGTGCGGAGATAATCGACAAGGACCTTGGGGATACTGACGACGCGGACGCCGGCAGGCGTCTTGGGGATCTTGACCTTTTTGGCGCGGAAGTCGTAGCCCTTGCTGACCGTGATGGTGGCGTCGTCGAGGTCGATGTCGGCCCAGGTGAGGGCGGTGGCCTCGCTGCGGCGGAGGCCGGAGTAGAGCAGGAGCATCGCGGCCCGCTGGGCAGTGTGGGGCGTCTCACGGATCCAGCGCTGCTGCGCCTCGGTGATGGGGTCGCGCGGCTCCGACGCAGCCCCAGCGGGGGCGATGGTCTTGATCAGAGGGTTGTACATCACGATCTCCGGGATGGCGAGGTTATACGCCGCCTTGGCGCTGCCGCGAAGGTTGGTGAGGGTAAAGTGGGAGAGGGGCGGCTTGCCGTCGTGCCAGTCGGCCAGCGTATTGAGCACCTGCTGGAAGTCGGACGCGCGCAGCTCAGAGGCGGGAACGTCCACCAGCTCGCCCCAGTGGGCCTTATTGGTGGCCAGCCGGTCGAGGCTTTTCTGGCTGATGCCTTTGGCCTTTTTGGACGCGATGAGATTATCGTACAGGGTGCCTAAGGTGGCTTCGGCCTGCTGAGGATCCATGCCCTTGCCGATGGCAGTGCGGTAAGCTTCGGCAGCAGCGCGGGCCTCGCGCTCCGTGGAGCCATAGAAGGACTTGAACTTTTTGCTGCCATCGTCCGCTTTGCCCAGATAGATACGGTAGCGGTAGCGGCCGTCAGAACCTTTTTTATTTTTGGCCATAACAACTCTGATTATCTCCAAAAAGCCCGGAAATACGGGCATTTCACGGGATATAAGAACTGAATTTACTACCGATTTACTACTTTCGGATTGAGCTTTGACACGCTTCTGCTTCCCGTGAAGCCCAGCGCCCAAATAGTGACACATCGAAAATTGAATACGACACCGCAGACAGCGGCGTTCTCTTTTCCCCTTTGGGGAGATCAGGACGCCGCTTTTTTGCGCCCAAAAACAGAAAGGAGGCGACCGCCTATGTACTTTACTTCCGGCAGCGACCGGGCCTTTGAACAGCTCATGCAGACGAGGCCGGGCGCAGATCATTTTGACAACGGCGAGGCCGGAGCGCCGGAGGACTGCGGCACCTGCCGTTTCTACCGCCCGCACTGGAAGTACCAGTTTTGTGTGTATGAGGAATGTCCCTACCAGCCGGGCAAGCTCACCGCCCTTGACGGCGCGGTGAAATTTCAAGTGAAAGGAGTGGACGACGAGATGGCAGTTTTTCGAGTGGAGAAAAACCGGGGCTATACGGTGATGTCCAACCACCACCTGCGGAACAAGGACTTGTCCCTGAAAGCCAAGGGGCTGCTGTCGCAAATGCTGTCCTTGCCGGAGAGCTGGGACTTTACGCTGAAAGGCTTATCCCTTATCAACCGGGAGCAGATCGACGCGATCCGGGCGGCTGTCCGGGAGCTGGAACAGGCGGGCTATATCGTGCGTTCCCGTGAGCGTGACAGCCAAGGCCGCCTGCGCGGGGCGGATTACATCATTTATGAACAGCCCCAGCCTGTGCCGGATTCACCTACATTGGAAAATCCAACATTGGATAATCCAACGCAGGAAAAGCCTACGCAGGAAAAACCAACGCAATTAAATAAAGATAGATCAAGTAAAGAGAAATCAATTACGGATCAATGACCTGCTGACCGACCTGCAGACCAGGCAGCGGCACCGCAGCAGCACCATGAGCCGGGCGCTGGACCGGATGCGGGGCAACTACGCCGGGGCCATCCTGACCGTGAACCCGGGCGTGGCCATCGCGCAGGCGGCCAGTCTGCCCACGGCGGGCGCTGTGCTGGGAGCAGACACCATGGCGGCGGTGCTGCCCTTCGCAAAGAATTTCTCGGGCAAACAGCGGGCCGCGCTGGAAGCAGAGATACGCCAGCACGGCGACGCCCTGCTGCAATACCGCCTGCGCGGCACCAAGCGGGGAGAGATGAGCTCCATCGGCGCGCACAAAAACCTTGTGGCCAAAGCGTCGGAAGCCATGCCTGCTGTGACCGGCTGGATCACCGGCATGGACGAGATCACGGTGGCCGCGCTGTGGGAGGGCGCGAAGCGGTATGTGGAGCACCATACAGCAGAATTCAGCGAGGGTGCCGCGGAGAAGGGCAGCGAAGCCTACTGGGAAGCCGTGAACAAGATGTACCAGCGGGTCATCGAGGAGACCCAGCCCAACTACACCACCATGCAGCGGGCGGGCATCCAGCGCAGCGACAACGAGTTTGTGAAGACGCTGACCATGTTTACCACCCAGCGCTTCCAGAACTACGGCATCCTGGCCGACGCAGTAGGCGACTACAAGGCCCAGAAGGCGCGGTACGCTGCCGACCAGAGCGCCGAGAACAAGGCCGAGGTACAGCGGGCCGGGCAGAGCCTGCGCCGGGCGGCGGCAAGCCAGGTGGTGCAGACGGCGGTATTTGCCCTGATGAAGATCGGCGCGGACTTTTTGCTCCACCGGTGGGACAAGGAGCAGGACGAGAACGGCGACATCACGGCGGCCAGCGTGGGCAAGCGGTTTTTCGACCTGTACACCGAGAGTGCAGCCGGAAACTTTTTGTACGGCTCGGAGATCTATAGCGCCCTGACCAACGCCCGGGACGGCAAGGACTATGACGTGGTGAGCGCCACCAACATCAGTGCGGTGAACGACCTGTTTGCTGCCTTTACCAAGACCGTCAAGCTGCTGCGGACGGACACTGGCGAGATGAGCGAGGAAGAGCTTGCAGCGCACCACCAGAAGCTGAACAAGGCGGTGCTGAAGGACATTCAGTGCGGCCTTGAACTCTACGGCGTACCGGCGGCCAACATCCGGAAGGTGATGCAGGCTTTCGAGGGATACTGGGAGGACGCACAGGCCATCGGCCGAGGCGAAGGATTTAGCTTTAGCTCGACGCCCTCTTCGGCCACCGGGCAGTACAACCGGCTGTACAACGCCATCCAGAGCGGGGACAGCGAGGAGGCTGCTGCGGCGATGAAGAAGCTGGAACAGATGAACAAGACGGACAAGGTGGACAGCGAGCTGGCAAGGCGGCTGAAGCAGTACGACGCCGACGTGCTGGCGGCGGCCAAGGCCCAGAACGCGGGCAAGGAGAAAGCGGCGGAGACGGCGCGGCAAGCGGCCTTCAAGAAGCTGCTGGACGGACTGGACGTGAGGAACAAAGACTCTGCCCGGCGGACGGAGCTGGTCAACGTAGTGACCGGCGCTGTGAACGAGAAGGCCAACGAGCTGCTGCTGGCCGAAAAGGGCCGGGACAAGGACGCCAGCGTGTACGCTGACCTGCTGGACGAAGTGGAAAATGGCCGGGTGAAGGACGTGCAGGCCGAGATCAACCGGCTGATGACCGCAGGCAAGGACAAGGGCAGCATCAAGAGCAAGATCACCGAGGCCGTAAAGGAGGAGTATCTGGCCGGAAACGACAGCGACCGGGAGAGGCTGGAAAAGAAGCTACTGGCCCTCGAGGACGCAGACGGGAACCCGCTGTACGAGGAAAAGAACTTTGCGCAGTGGGTGAAGGATGCGGACAAGAAGGCGGAGAAGGCGAAGGACGAGAAGAACTGGTGGGAGGGGGTGAAGTAAAAATGACTTGATATTCCGGCGCGGTTGGCGTATACTGATGGTAAGAAAGTTGGAAAATCCAACGATGCAAAGGAGCTGACAGATATGCTGACAGAGCTGAGGACCAAGTCTCAGATCACTATCCCGAAGGACATCGTGGCACGGCTGGGCCTGCACGAGGGCGACAAGCTGGAAATCGTGGAAAAAGACGGAACCATCCAGATCATGCCGGTGGCCGTGTACCCCAAGAAGTATCTGGACGAGCTGCGCAGCGAGATCAATGAAACAAAGGCGAAGATCGCAGCCGGTGAACAGCCGGTCTTTGATACCGTTGACGAGCTGTTTGAGATGTTGGATGGAGTGAGCTGATGGCGTACAAGATCACATTTACCAAGCGGTTCGTCAAGAACGTGAAACGGCTGTCGGCAGCAGAACGGACACAGCTGAAAAAGAAGCTGGAACTGCTGATGCAAGATCCGCTATACCCGTCACTGCGAACAAAACGGATACAGGGAACAACAGATTTGTTTGAGTTCAGTGTCAATATGGATGTTCGGGTCATATGGCAATACGACGGAGACACCATCATACTGCTGCTGGACATCGGACACCACGATATTCTGAATCAGTTTTAAGAAAAGAACGAGCACTCTGGCTGTGAGCCGGGGTGCTCGTTCTTTTTGTATGTCCGCAACCCGTGCTCGCCTGCGGCGAGACCTTACAAAACTACTGCGGGCTTGAATAAGTCCGCAGTAGTTTTGAAGTGAGAGACGTGATAGGCTTTTGGTAGAGTGCCTGCCCTACTGAGAGCGGCAGTAGACCGGAAGGGAACCTCTCAGCTTTGCAGTCCGCCTGACGGCGGCGCTGCAAAGCAGCTCCCCTAGCGAGGGGAGCCTTTCTCAAAGGAAGGAGCCTCAGAGTGAAAGTAAGGATCATCAAGGACCGATTCGGCGGGATGGGCTGGCGGGCCGAGCCGGGCGTGCTGCACTTAGGCGGCGTAGGAACGGCGGGCGTGGAGAGCCTGAGCTTCGCGCTGCCGGAGGAGTGGGACGGGATGGCTGTGACCCTGCACATCGAGCAGGAGGGCGGCACACTGCCCCAGCCGGTGCTGCTGAACGAGAGCCGGGAAGTGACCATCGACCGACGGTTCACTGCTGCCCGGCAGGGGTTATGGATGCTGCTGGCCCAGAGCGCAGACGGTTACACCGCCATGAGCTGCCCGGCGAAATACGACTGCTACGAGACCATTGAGCTTTCGGGCACGGTGGAGGACGTAGACCCCAGCGTATACGCCCAGTTCGTGGCGCTGGTACAGCAGGCCGTGAACACGGCCATGAACGAAGGCGCGGACGCCAAGGCAGCGGCCAAGACGGCCAAGGCTGCGGCAGATGCCGCCCAGAAGGGTGCAGCTGCCACACAGAAAGAGCGGATGGATGCCGAGGACGCCGAAAACGCCGCTGCCCTTGCGGCGGCAAGGACGCAGGCGGACATCACGGCTGCGGCAGCGAGCGCTGCCAGCGCCCGGGGCGCGGCAAATGAGACACTGGACGCCTGCACCGCTGCCACTCAGGCAGCGAACCGGGCGGCGAACCTTGCCCCCAAAAAGGAGGAGCGCCGCCTGCTGATGCGTCTGCTGCGGGAAGCCGCCTATCAGACCAAGACCGCCGACACCCTGCTGGACACCCTGAGCAGGGTATGGTCGAAGGTGCCAGTGAGAGCGGTGACGCTGACCCGGGACAGCCTGACCCTGTATGCGGGAGAACGGACGGCGCTGGGAGTCCGGATCAGCCCCGAGAATGCAACGGAGCAGACCGTGCTGTGGGAGAGCAGCAACGAAGAAGTGGCCACAGTGGCGGACGGCGTGATCACGGCAAGGGTACCCGGCGGGACGCGGATCACAGCCCGGGCAGACGGATGCAGCGCAGACTGCGCCGTACTGGTGCGGCCCGCCGTGAAGAGCGTGAGCCTGAGTGACGACGTCGTGACCCTGACCGTGGGCGGCACCGCCGCTCTGGACGCGGCCGCCGACCCGGAAGGGCCGGTGGAATGGGCCAGCAGCGACGAGAACGTAGCTGAGGTAAAAGACGGCGTCGTGACAGCCCGAGGGCCGGGCGCTGCGGCCATCCTCGCAGCCAGCGGCGGGAAATATGCATTTTGCATGGTACGGGTGCAGGACGCTGAGGTACAGGTAGAGGCTGTGACCCTGAGCCGGACCACCTTAAAACTGAGACCCGGGGAAAAAGCGGCCCTGACGGCTACGGTCAGCCCGGAGAACGCCGACCAGACTGTGGTGTGGTACAGCGCCGCGCCGGAGACGGCCTGTGTGACCGGCGGCGAGGTGACGGCCATCTGCACCGGAACGACGGAAATAGCAGCCATTGCGGGCGGTGTGAAAGCGGCCTGCAACGTAGAAGTGTCGGAGGATGGCCTGAAAGCGGCCAGCATCCTGCTGAGCGCCGGGACGCTGGAGCTGACGGAGGGCAGAACCGCCACCCTGACGGCCACGGTGCTGCCCACCAGCATCCCCCAGAGCAGCATCGTATGGACCAGCTCCAACGAAGAAGCTGCCGTGGTGGACAGCGGTGTGGTGACGACCCGGGCGGCAGGCGTGGCCATCATCCGGGCCAGCGTGGGCGGCAAGACGGCCAGCTGTACCGTGACGGTGAGCGCTGCAAGAGTACCGGTGAGCAGCGTGACGCTCGACCGCAGCACGCTCGAGCTGAGCGTGGACAGCACGGCCCGCCTGACGGCCACCGTCCGGCCCGAGAACGCCGACGAACGCACCGTGGTATGGCAGAGCAGCAGCGAAGAGACCGCCACCGTGGAGGGCGGCATCGTGCGGGGCATGGCCGAGGGACGCGCCGAGATCACGGCGACAGCCGGAGGCGTAACGGCTGTCTGCATCGTGACGGTGAGCCGGGCACTCGTCTGGTGCAGCATCGTGAACCGACTGAGCCACGTGACCACCGACCAGACCGCCGTCGTGGTAGCGAAGGGCCGGGCCTACAAAGCCACCCTGCACACGGAAAGCGGATACACTCTGGCCGAGGTCGTGATAAAAATGGACGGAGAGGACATTACCGGGACTGCGTGGGACGCCGGAACGGGCGTGGTGCGCATTGAGAAGGTGACCGGCAATGTGGTGATAACGGCCCGAGCGGAGGTGACGGCAGATGAGTGAGCCTATCTATAACAGCAGCGGCGCGGTGCTGTACCCCGGCGAGAGCGGCGGGGCCAGCGGATACCGGGGCAGCTGGCTACTGACGCTGTGGCCGGAGAGATGGGAGAAAGCGAGTAGCACGAGCCGCTGGCCCCTGATGCAGGACGTACCGCTGCCGGACGCAAAGACCGGCTATGTAGCGCTGGGCTCCTACCCGGACGGTTACGGCACTGCGGCGCAGGAAGCGGGATGCCCGCCCTACTGCGAAGCGCGGGACAGCTTTGTCCGCTTTTACGCCAGAGTAAAGCCGCCCGATGACATCCGGGTACAGGTAACGCTGCTGGGCAACGCGGGCGGCGCTGTGGTGGCCGGTCCGGTGGCGGGAAGCGGCGTGCGGGTGGACAAGACTCTGGCCGTCTCCGGCGCAGCAGCAGACAGCAAGGCTGTGGGCGACCGCATGATCCTGCTAGAAGGCTATGCCGGCGGCTATCTGGGACTGTGGACGATCACTCTGGCCCCGGAGGGCTGGAAGGACTGCACCGACCTGCCGCACTACCCCCACAAATACACTGCTGCACTGCGTGCTGCCCGGGAGGTGACTGTACCGTCTGCCGTGCCCGCCCTCGACAGCCTCAGCACGGCAATCGCGGCAGGCATGGCCACCGTATGCGAGACGAAGGACGGCACGATCACCTTCTGGGTCGAGGACGTGCCCGAGGGAGAAATACAGATGCAGGTCATGCTGGTGGGCCCCACGACCGAACAGCAGGCATCCAACACTGCACTGCTGGGACGTGGCGTTCTTGGCAGGATGATACTTGGCACAGGAGGCTAAGACTATGAGTTACGAAAAACAGGATTTTACGGACAACACCGTCCTGACCGCCGCGCAGCTCAACCACATGGAAGAGGGCATTGCAGCGGCGGAGGAGCTGGCGGGGAAGGCGGGGACGGACCTGACCATCGGCACCGTGACCACCGGCGACCGTGCGGCGGCATCCATCGAGGACGGGAAGCTGAACCTGACCCTGCCACGGGGCGAGAAGGGAGACAGCGGCACTGCCGCCTCGGCCCTCACCCCCGAGCAGTTCGGCGCGGTGGGCGATGGCGTGGCGAATGATACGGAGGCTATCCTTGCGGCGGCACAAGCTGCCTGCGAGCAGGGAAAGCACCTGAGCTTCTCCGCTGGTAAGACCTACCTGTGGAGCAATGGGGCTGATTTTGCAGCGCTGAACGGTCTGTATATCGAGGGCAACGGCGCAAAAGTATTTGCAAAAGACCGCGTGCTCCTCTTCCGTCAGATGACAAACACCACGGTCGAGGGGCTGCATTTTATCGCCAGCCCGTCCAGTGCCGCGATGGAGCTTATCAAAATCTTCGAGTGTACCGGATTCAAGCTTCTGGACTGCACGCTGGAATGGGACTTGCACGACAACATCGATTCCGAGCACAACATCCTCGACGTATATCGCGGCAACCGGGATGTACTCATCCGGGGCTGCACTTTAAAGCAGCTGACCGGCACCCGTGCAGGCGGCATCTGGATCCGCGAGGGTAAGGCCGGATTCATCGGACAGAATATCCGGATCGAAAACTGTGACATCTATAAAGCAGGCGGCGACGAAGTTTTGGCTGTCTGGGGTTGGGCCGGTCATCTGAGGGATGTCACCATCTCGAACTGCAACTTTATTGAGGTGGATGACAAAAAGTATGCAGAGCGTGGCAAAGACCCCGCATGGCTTATCGGCCTGAATGCCAGCGAAGGCGACAATATCCGATTTGAAAACTGCTCTATCCGCACCTGTCGCGCCGGTTCGACATTCCGCCTGAAAGGCGAAGGGGGTGTGGTTGTGGACAACTGCGACATCTACAACGACAGCAGCAAGGCGTCCCATGGTCATCCTCTGCTCCAGTGGACGGCCTCCGCAGACCCCTTCGAAAAATGCTGCATCCAGAACTCCCGCATCACACTGAAGGGCGGCGAAAACAACCGCATCGCCTATCATCTGGGCAGATGCATCAACAATCAGTTCCTTCTTGATTGTGCCGGTAAAGGATTTCAGAGCGGCGTCGAGCTGCGAGACAATATTTTTACCGGAAGAATGGATGGCAAGCTGATTTGGAGCGCGGCGATGGGCGAGTCCGGAAGTTCGAGCGTTACTGCGCCGGATGGGGTGGACTATATCATCGTCAAGCAGAGGGAGACGGCCTACAAGGACGTCCGGATCGCACGAGGCTGCACGGGCACCACGACTATCAGACAAGCTGACTCCTCTAACGGTTCTGGCGCTGTGGATGCCTACGCAACGGTGACTTTTGCCTCGAACGGAAAGATCAGCTATAGCTATCCTAGCTACTATGCTTTCAGCAGCTTCACCGTCGAGGGCTATCAGTATATCTGAGCGGAGGCACAAAATGAGCAAATACAACTTTGATTCGTCTGTTTTTCTGATTCTTACCCCCCCGATTTGTTTGAGTCGGCCTGACAAGCCGCACCCCTTCAGCGCTGCCTGTCCGGCAGCATGGGAGGTGTGACCATGGCACTCGGTTCTGTAAGTATCCCTCCCTTCACCCGGGCAGAGCTCGTGCGCCTGATAAACCAGAAGTCGTACCCGGATGGGAAGCTGGTGTACACCGGCGCGACATCCTTCACCTATAAAAGCGACGGCTTACTGACGCTCCCAGATGAAGTCGATTATGTAAAATTGACCTGCCAATCATGCGACTCGAACACCCCTGGTTACGCAGTGCCAAATGGAACCAAGCTTGCAAGAGGCTCCAGCATCCGACCTGGCAGCGCGGAGATAAGCTTCAGCAGCGAGGGTCTTTTGAGATTTGTGGGCTACAACTCCGTCTATAAACCTTATGGAGCCTCTTACATCGTCGAGGGCTACCACTACTACTGACAAAACGAAAAGCAGCCCCACCCCGGGGCTGCTCAAAAGAAAGGTCGTGTTCTCTATCGCTATCAAAGAATATTCCATGTCCCGGGACTCCACCCGGCGGCTCTCGCCCAGCTTCAAGGTGCGGGAGTTCGGCTGCAAGGGCAGCGACGTCGTGCTCCTCGACGAGGAGCTTGTGGTGCTGCTCCAGTGCATCCGGGAGCACTTCGGCAAGCCGGTACATATCACCAGTGGCTACCGTACCGCTGCCCACAATGCCGCCGTCGGCGGCAGCAAGTCCAGCCAGCACCTGCTGGGTCGGGCAGCAGACTTCTACGTCGAAGGTGTGGACGTGGCCACTGTGGCCGCCTACGCCGAGACCCTGCTGCCCGGGCGGGGCGGCATCGGGCGCTACCCGAAGGACGCAAAGCACTCCACCCGCAAGACCGGCTGGGTGCACATCGACACCCGGGCGAATAAGAGCCGGTGGAGTATGTGAGGGGGTGATTCCGATGGAGACCGTTCTGGCCGCCCTTATCACCGGGGCTGTGACTCTGATCGGTGTGCTTATCGCCAACAGCCGCAGTCAGGCAGTCACGGATACAAAGCTCGAAGAGCTGACCCGGGAAGTGCGGGCACACAACAACTTTGCCCAGCGCGTGCCTGTGCTGGAAGAGCAGATGAAGGTGGCAAACCACCGCATCAAGGATTTAGAAGCAAACGAACACGAAAGAGAAAGGATTTGACACCATGAACGCACATATCACCACTCCCCGCACCGTCTCCGCTGCCACCATCGCCCGCACCGCTGTGCTGGCTCTGGCCCTCATCAACCAGATCCTGAGCGCTCTGGGCAAGCCCGTGCTGCCCATCGAGAGCGCCCAGCTCGAGCAGCTCATCTCCACCGGCTTCACCACCGTGTCTGCGCTGGTCACCTGGTGGTTCAACAATTCCTTCACCAAGGAGGCCATTCAGGCCGACGCCGAGTTTGAGCGGCTGAAGAAGAGCGTGAAGTGAGGTGGACGGGCGGCAAGCGACCGGTAAATATGCAGAAACTGCGCCACCTTCCGCGCAAGGGCGGTGGCGCAAGAGGTGGCGCAAGTAGTTTCTATTTTAGCGTAGATATGTTATAAAATCGGAAATATTGACGCTCTCGTAATGAGCAGGTCGTCCGTTCGAATCGGATCAGTAGCTCCAAAGTAAAATCCCCGAAAAGTGGCTTCGCGCCTAGCTTTTCGGGGATTTTTGTTTGTCTGCGAAAATGCCTTTCGAGGGGAATGTGGGCGCTGATTACCCCCATTTCCCGAGAAGTTTTTTGAAATGCAAATCAAAAAGGACCCAAAATTGGGAAGAGGCCAAGCTGCTTGTCAATGGAGCGCAGGACAACAAAACCTACGTCTTGACCGCAGATGACTTTGCCGGGGTGATCTTTACGCACGGGCACTGATTCCAGCCAAAAAGCAGTTGCATTATCGGTAAGCATCTGTTAAAATAGATACGCGGCGCTACACCGAATAAAAAGCCCCCACATGGGGCTTTTTTGCTGTATATAAACACTCTGACAATTTCTGAACACTGCCGCCTGACCACGCGGCACAGGATGCACGGCTGTTTTCCGTGCGCAGAAAGGAAAAACATTATGCCTTCTTTGACGACCTACAAGCTGCTCAAGCAGGAGCACAACGCCCGGCGGGGTGAGTTCAAGACTGTGCACGGCACGGTGCAGACGCCCGCATTCCAGAATGTTGCGACTGCTGGCGCGATCAAGGGCGGTCTGTCCGCTCACGACCTGAAGGACATCGGTGCACAGGTCATGCTTTGCAACACCTACCATCTGCATCTGCGTCCCGGCGACAAGCTGGTGGCTGAGATGGGCGGCCTCCACAAGTTCACCCGCTGGAACGGACCCATCCTCACCGACAGCGGTGGATTTCAGGTGTTCAGCCTCGCCAAGCTGCGCAAGATCACCGAGGAGGGTGTGACCTTCGCATCCCACCTTGATGGCCACCGCATCTTCATGGGGCCAGAGGAGAGCATGCAGATTCAAGCAAACCTCGGCTCTACCATCGCAATGGCTTTTGATGAGTGTGTGGAGAACCCTGCCCAGCACGACTACTCCAAGGCCAGCTGTGAGCGCACCACCCGCTGGCTCAAGCGCTGCAAGGCCGAGATGGCCCGCCTGAAGCATGAGGGCATCTCGGTCAACCCCGACCAGCTGCTCTTCGGCATCAATCAGGGCTGCACCTTCGCCGACCTGCGCGTGGAGCACATGAAGCAGATCGCTGACCTTGACCTCGATGGCTACGCCATTGGCGGCCTCGCAGTGGGTGAGCCTACCGATGTGATGTACGAAATGATCAGCGAAGTCGAGCCGTATATGCCCAAGGACAAGATCCGTTATCTGATGGGCGTGGGCACCCCCGGCAACATCATCGAGGCTGTCTCCCGGGGCGTGGACCTCTTTGACTGCGTCATGCCCAGCCGCAACGCCCGCCACGGCCACCTGAACACATGGGATGGCATCATCAACATCAAGAACGCCAAGTACGAGCGGGATGAGCGCCCCATCGACCCCGCCTGTGGATGTCCGGCCTGCCGCAACTACTCCCGTGCCTATATCCGCCACCTGTTCAAGGCAGAGGAGCTTCTGGGGATGCGTCTGGCTGTTATGCACAACCTCTGGTTCTACAATCATCTGATGGAGCGGATCCGCGATGAGCTGGATGCAGGCACCTTTACAGCCTTCCACGACCGCTATGTCAAGCTGCTCGACACACGAATTTGAGATTTGGCCTTGAAACGTGCCGGATAAGCGCGTATAATAAGATCATATGAATTTGAGAGGAGATTTTGCCCCATGCAATTTCTGACTACGACCGAAAGCTACATCAGCCTCTTCTTTACTCTGGCTCTGATGCTGGTGATGCTCTACTTCATGATCTATCGTCCCCAGAAGAAGCAGGAGAAGAAGGATGCAGCAATGCGCTCTTCTCTGGAGATCGGCGATCAGGTCACCACCATCGGCGGCATCATCGGCCGTGTGGTCGCCATCAAGGACGACACCTTCGTGCTGGAGACCGGTGCTGACCGCGTGAAGATCCGCTTCACGAAGAACGCTATCAGCTCCGTCGAGAAGCTGAACATGGACAACGCCCCCAAGAAATAATAATTTCCCGGATCCGTGCTTTAAACGCGCTTTCCTGCATACAGTAGGTGCAGGGAGGCGCGTTTTTATGTCTGATGCAAAGAATTTCCCGGCGGTGGGGCTGCTGGCGGTTTTCGGGCTGGGCAGTGCGGCAGCAGCCGGAGGTCTGGCGGGATCCGGCTGGCTGATGGTCCAACAAGGTCTGACGCAGGACGCGGCGGCACCGCTTGCCACTGCGGCAGTCTGCCTCGGCAGTTTTCTCAGCGGTCTGCTGATGGCGCTCTTGCAGAAAGGAAAAGGGCTTGTCTGGGGAGCGGCAGAGGGTGCACTTTTTGTGGGGCTGCTATTTCTTCTGGGCACACTGTACCAGAGTGAGTGGGGGACGATGCAGTTCGTCCGGGCAGGGCTTGTCCTGTTGATGGGCGTTCTGGGCGGTATTTTCGGAATGCTGCGTGCAGAGCACAGGCGGCGCTGAATGCTGGCTAAACGCTACAGCGGTCATACACGACGAGATCAGGAGGGTAAAGACACGATGTGGGTCTATCAGGAAACGAAAACGGAAGCGGATGCACTTGTGCCGCGATTGCCGGAGAGGGAGCCGCTCCCTATGAAAGAAGCAGAGCAGACCAGCCATACGCCGGAGCCGCCGCAAAAGGAGATACCCCGGCGGAAGCGCTTTCGAGCCAGCCGGGACTGCATCCTGCTGGCGGCGGCTTATCTCTTCGGCACGCTGATGGCAGGCATCCTGCAGGCGCTGTGTGATGCCGAAGAGATGGAGACGCTGGCCTATTACCTGAGCTGCTGGCGCAGTGCATTTGCGGCGTCCAGCACGCCGCAGGCCGTGGGGTTGTTTGGGACAGAACTGGCTGTCGTCCTTGGCGCAGCGGCGGTGTTCCTTCTGCTGGGGCTTTCTGCCGTAGGGCCTCTGCCCATCTTTTTATTTGCGATGCTATATGGGACAGGCTCAGGTCTGCTCTCGGCACAGCTTCTGACAGGCCTTGGCGGAAAGCAGCTCGTTTTATTCCTGCTTACTGCCAGCCTGCCGACGGCTCTGGCGGCTGGGGCACTCTGCCTCTTCGGTGCATCCGCCCTACAGGTCAGCAGCCGCATCCACGCCTTTTCCTTCGGGAGAGGCGGGAAGGGGGGCGGCATTCCCCATACCGCAGGGGCACAGCTTCTGGTAGGACAGTTTGCCTTGCTGACCGTCTGCCTCTGCCCGCTCTGCGGCGCAGCCACCGGGCTTGTGTGCCTCGCAAATCGTTTGATGCAGGCCGGATAAGCGGCTGGTTTTCTTGCGGCTCCGGGCCGGATGTGGTATGATAATACAAGTATATAAAAGTAATGCAAACAGCACGACATTGGAGAGTCCAGAATGAAAGAACCGAAACTGAAAACCGTATATGTCTGCTCCAATTGCGGAGAGACAAGCCCCCGCTGGATGGGCCGCTGTCCGAGCTGCGGCAGCTGGAATACCATGAACGAGGATGTGGTCGCTGAGGCACCCAAAGCCGGTCTTACCAGCGGCAAGGCGGCTGCCCCTGTCCGTCAGGAGGGCGTCACTTCGCTGACCGCAAAGCGACTGGCTGACATCAGCACCACCGAGGAGAAGAGCCGCATTCTGACTGGCATCTCCGAGCTTGACCGCGTGCTGGGCGGCGGCATCGTGCTGGGCGGCGTCGTGCTGCTGAGTGGTGAGCCGGGCGTGGGCAAATCCACCATGCTGCTGCAGCTCTGCGGTGCCATCTCCAACCAACACACCGTGCTGTATATCACGGGCGAAGAGTCTGTCCGCCAAGTCAAGCTGCGTGCGGCCCGGTTGAAGGTCCCGCAGGACAATATCTATCTGGCCGCCGAAAACGATGTAGACGAGATCTGTGGTCTTATCGAGAAGGAAAAGCCCGAGCTTGTGGTCATCGACTCCATCCAGACCATGCGGTGCATGGACATCTCCTCCTCTGCCGGCACGGTCAGTCAGGTAAAGGAGAGTGCAGCCCGTCTGCTAGCGGTCGCCAAAAAGCAGGAGATCCCGATGTTCATCGTGGGCCATGTCAACAAGGACGGTGCCATTGCCGGCCCGAAGGTCATGGAGCACATTGTGGATACGGTGCTTTACTTTGAGGGAGACAAGATGCTCCCATACCGCATCCTGCGGGCCGCGAAGAACCGCTATGGCTCGACGAATGAGCTGGGAATGTTCGATATGACGGGGCAGGGCCTTGAGGAGATCGAGAATCCGTCTCAGATGCTTCTGGAAGGCCGTCCGCTGGGGGTTTCCGGCAACTGTGTGGCCTGTACGATGGAGGGCAGCCGCCCCATCCTCAGCGAGATACAGGCCCTTGCGACCAAAACGAATTTCCCGGCTCCCCGGCGGGCCTGCAGCGGCTATGATTATAACCGCATGAACCTGCTCATCGCTGTGCTGGAAAAACGTGCAGGCTACTTCTTCGGCAATCTGGATGTATATATCAACATCGTCAGCGGCATCACGCTGCGGGACACTGCCTGCGACCTTGCGGTCTGCCTGAGTATGGTATCGTCGCTTCTGGACTGCCCGGTGAGTGATAAGCTCATCGCCATCGGCGAAGTTGGCCTTGGCGGTGAGGTACGCAGTGTGCCGAATCTGGAGCAGCGTCTGCGGGAGGCTGAGCGCATCGGCTTTGAGCGCGCCGTTGTACCCAAACACAGCCTGTCGCACCTCAATGCCGCCGACTATCCCGGCATGAAGCTGGTGGGAGCCGCCTATATCTCGGACGCCATCCGTGCCCTGAAATCCGATCGTCTGTAATGATAAGAAGAGGAAGCTATGTCGATCTATCTGGATGAGAAAAACCCCGAAAAACACAAACCCTTTGATGATGCCTCGCCGGACATCGTCGCGTATGTACGCTATCTGGAAGTCATCGCAGGAAAAAGCCCGAATACAGCCTTCAGCTACTATTGCGACCTGCGCAATTTCAGCCGCTTTATGAAGCGTCGGCGCGGCCTTGCAGCAGAGAACGCCGAGATCAAGGACATTGACCCCAAGGGCCTTGATACGGCATTCTGGGGCAGCGTGACCAAGGAAGACGTCTACGAATACCTGTATTTTCTGAACCGGGAATGCGGCAACAAAAAATCTTCGACGGCCCGGCGGCTGGCCAGTCTCCATGGCTTTTATGATTATCTGGTCAATCAGGTCGATCTGCTCAAAGAGAATCCCACAGCCTCCATCAAGCCGCCCAAGCAGGATAAAGTCCTGCCCAAATATCTGACCGCAGAACAGTCGATGGACTTACTGGAAAGCACCCAGACCCAGAGCGATTTTCCCGAGAGGGATTACTGTATGGTGGTGCTCTTTTTGAACTGTGGAATGCGTCTTTCGGAACTTGTGGGGATGGATCTCAGTGACATCGACATGGAACAGCGGCAGATTCGTCTGTTCGGTAAGGGCCACAAGGAGCGGATGGTCTATCTGAACGATGCCTGCATTGAGGCCTTGCAGATCTATCTGAACAAACGCAACACGATGGAAGGCCTGAACCCCAAGGAAAGAGCGGTCTTTATCACCCGGCGGCGCAAAGAGCGCATTTCCAACCGCAGGGTAGAGCAGCTGGTGACAGGAGCAATGAAAGCGGCGGGTCTGCGCGGTTTTTCGACGCATAAGCTCCGTCACACGGCTGCGACCTTGATGTATCAGACCGGCAATGTGGACATTCTGACCCTCAAGCAGCTTCTGGGCCACAGCAGTGTCGGTACGACCCAGATCTATACGCACCTGCAAGAATTTCAGGTGCGTGCGGCCATTGAGCAGAACCCGCTGGGCGAGGTCAAAAAGGCGCACTTGGATACAACATCAAAGGAGACAGGGGAGAGCAGAGGGGAATTTGCCGATCCTTCATCGGATGAGTCTGAAAATGATGAACCGGGCGGCCCGATGGAGGCCTTTGAGGGTGCCGCGCAGGAGGGCTTCCGGGTAGATGTGTCGAGCCTTGCGAATACGGAGAGTACCGACAAATGATGACATCTGAGCAGATACAGCAGCTTCGGCGCGACGAGGCTATGATGATGGCAGAATGGTCGGCGTCCTTTGTGCAGCCGTGCTGCTTTAACACCGACGGCATCGTAGACTATGAGCGCTGGGCGGCACTCCCGGACGGAAAGCATATCGTCGTGCTATTGAAGGAAACGAATGCTTTGAGAGGAAGCCTTGTGGAGTTCCTTTCTCATGGTGGAAGCGAAACTTACTACCGGACGTGGAATAACGTCGCACGCTGGGCAAATATGATTTTGAATAGCTCATATTGGGAATTTGTGCCAAAATCAGCTCTGGATGATATGGTGAGGAATATCGCTGTGATAAACCTCAAAAAGTGTTCCGGCAGCGCCCATGCAAGCGCAAAGGTGGTACGGCAGGCCGCCCGGCAGGATGCAAACAGGCTGAAACGTCAGATACAACTGTATGAACCGGATATTATTCTGACCGGCGGCTGGGGGCTGGTATCGAACATTCTGCACGATGAGATACTTGCGGATGACGCCGAGTGGGTCAAGCCCAATGGACAGACAGCGTTATGGTATTATACGAGCTGTTCAGTCCGTTCGGAAAAAGAAACGCTCGTTGTGAGTATGCCGCATCCAAATCGAGCGGCGAAGTGCTGGACATTAGAGCTGGAAAAGATTCTGCGAGAGACCGGACGATTATAAAGACTGCAAGAAACATATAAAATACTGCATTGCGGTTGCGTTAAATAACATAACTGTGCCAAATGCGAAAAAACGCTCCAGCCAGCCCAGAAGGCTCAGAAGCCGCTGGAAAGGCCCGAAATCCGGAAAAGAGGGCTTTTTCGCTCCCCTATGTTTCGTATAACCTGCATTATACGAAATTATATAAATTTCAAAAACAGAGGCCTCCTTCTCCTGCCTTCTTCTGATGACGCAGGTTTCGGAGGCCTCTGAGCCTTTTCTCTGATTTACTTTTCTGGAAATGATTCCCCTTTTGAATAGGCACGGTAATTCGGGCTGCTCAGAACATCCGACCTATGACTGCGGCGTATCCAACGGCTGTGTCCCGAAGTATGCACAGATGGCCTCATAGTAGATCCGCGCCACGGCTTTACAGCCGTCCTCACTGCCGAACCGTGCCACATCTTCTTCGCTGGTCACAAAGCACTGTTCTGCCAGAACGGCCGGACAGTTTACATCTTCCAGCAGCGTAAAGCTTCGCTCGCCTCTCACCTCGGTGTAGGTGCTCTCTACAAGCTGCTTTACCTCTCCCTGATAATAGATGTATCGGATGCCGCCGTGGCCGCGCAGCCTTGCGCCTGCGGCCCCCATCCCCTGTGACAGCTGCTGGGCAAAGTAGTAGCTTTCCTGATGCCATGTACGGCCCGGAACAGACGGATAACACTCAAAGCCCGACGCGGCAGAACCCTCCGGCGCTGAATTGCCGTGGATGGAGAGAAGCAGCTGCGGGCTTTGGGCGTTGATGGACTCTGCCCTCTCGCTGGGCTTTGCAGTAATGTCATAGCGTTCGCGGGAACGCAGAGGGATGTAATTGGGATCAGCCTCCAGCAGCGTAAGCAGTGCCTCAGACGTCTGAGCCGTCATCTCTTTTTCTTCAACGACTCCCCTTGCGCCCGGGTCACTTCCGCCATGCCCGGCGTCGATACAGACCCGATAAGGCGGGTCACCAACGACAGGCCGAAAAGACTCCCCTGTCTCATTCCTGTCCGCACCAGACAGCGCAGCATTCCAGAGCAGAAACGCTGCACCAAAGCAGACGACACACACCAGAAGGCTGATGACCGTCGCGGCAGATGGGCCGCGCTGTTTCCTTCTACGGGTGTGTTTTGGATTTGAACGTCCGGCTGCCATTGCTTTACTTCAGCTCAACGACGGTGACGCCGCTTTCACCCTCGCCATAACGGCCCAGACGGAAGCTCTTGACCATCCGGTTGCCCCTCAGATGCTTGTGGATGGCGGTGCGCAGTGCGCCGGTGCCGTTGCCGTGGATGAGATACACCACAGTCTGTCCGTTCAGGATAGCGCGGTCGATGAAGGAATCCACCTCCGGCAGAGCCTCGTCCACCGTGAGACCCAGCAGGTTGCACTCCATTTTTGCGGTGCGCTGTACCCTCTCTACCCTGCCGTTGGGACGATTGACATCGCCGGTCAGGCGGGAGTAGCGCTGCTGGGCCTTGGTCTGAGGCTTCGCCTCCTTGACCAGCTTTTCCGGCTGCTTGAGGCCCTTGAGCGGCACTTTGGTCTTGATGATGCCGGCACGCACCAGCACATCACCGTTTTTATCCGGCAGCGAGAGCACCGTAGCCAGCTGATTCAGCTCTGCAATGCAGACCTCCTGCCCTACTTTGACCTCCTTCAGCGGCACGAACTCCTTGACGGGGTTATGCACCACCTCCGTGCCCATAAAGAGCTTCTCGGACTCTTTCTTGGCGATTTCGCGGGCACGCTGTGCCTTCTGCTGGGTGTTCATCCGCTCGTCTTTCTGGAGCTGGCGCAGCTCATCGGTCAAAGCGTAGGCTTTGCTCTCCACCTCCTGCGCCAGTGCACGGGCCTTGGCACGGGCAGCTTCCAGCTCGTTTTCACCCTGCTGGATCAGTTCGTCGCGCTTCTGACGGGCAGCATCCAGCTGATGTGCAGCCTCATTCTTCAGGCCCTCGACCTCGTCCTGACTGGCCTTGAGCTGCAGCTTCAAATCGTCCAGCTGGCCCAGAACGGCGTCCAGACGCTTGTCTTCTGCCGAAAGATGCTGCTGGGCCGCCTCAATGACCCGCTCCGGGATGCCAAGCTTTTCGCTGATGAGGAAGGCGTTGGATTTGCCCGGCACGCCCACGCTGAGCTTGTAGGTCGGGCGCAGCGTCTCCAAATCAAACTCGCAGCTGGCGTTGACGACTCCCTTTGTCTCGAGAGCGAACACCTTCAGCTCTGCGTAGTGAGTGGTCGCCATCAGAAGCACGCCGCGGCGGCGCAGTTCTTCGATGATCGCAACCGCCAGCGCTGCGCCCTCCGCCGGGTCGGTACCTGCACCCAGCTCGTCCAGAAGCACCAGCGTGCGGGGCATGGCAAGCTCGAGGATGCCGGTGATCTTCTTCATATGACCAGAGAAGGTAGACAGACTCTGCTCGATGCTCTGCTCATCGCCGATGTCCACAAGAAATTCATCAAAGACGCAGATCTCACTGCGCTCATCCGCCGGGATGAGGAAGCCGCACTGCGCCATTGCACAAAGCAGACCAGCCGTTTTCAGTGTGACAGTCTTGCCGCCGGTGTTGGGGCCGGTAATGATGAGCGAATCGTAGTCCCTGCCCAGTGAAATATCGACAGGCACACATTTTTTTGCATCGATGAGCGGATGTCTCGCCCGAATGAGGGAAAAAGAGGTGTCTGTACGGACAGTGGGCTTGAACGCCTTCATGTCCAGCGCAAGGCGGGCCTTTGCCAGCAGGACGTCGATCTCCAGCATTGCCTTGTAGCTATACTGGAACTGCGGCTCGATGGCTGCGACCTGACCGGTGAATGCCACAAGGATGCGCTCGATCTCCTGCGCTTCCTGTGCGCGGTACTGCAGGATGCGCGCATTCGCCTCCACGACGGCCTGCGGCTCAACGAAAACGGTCGCGCCAGTGGACGAGACATCGTGGATGATGCCGCTTACTTCACCGCGATACTCGCTCTTGACGGGCACGACATAACGGCCATTCCGGATGGAGACGACGCTTTCCTGCAGATGCTTGGAGGTGTCCATGTTGCGGACCATGCTTTCCAGACGGTCGCGGATGCTGTTTTCCGTTGCACGGATCTTCTTGCGCAGGTCGTTCAGGGTATGCGAGGCCGTATCTGCCATTGCATCCGGCGCAAGGATGGCGCTCGAGATCTGCTGTTCCAAGCCGGGCTGAGGGGCCAGCGCGTAGAACAGATCATCGGTCGGCAGGGCGTCGTGCTCCGAGGAACCATACCAGCTGACGAGGTTCTGGAAGTTGCGGAGTGCGCCTGCGACCATCAGAAGCTCGCCCATCGAGAGGACGCCACCCTTGACTGCGCGGGCTGCCAGCTGACTGACGCCCTCTACCCCGCCGAAACGGGGCGAACCATTCTTGATGAGCAGCGAGTTGATGGCGTCGGTCTGTTCCAACGCATACCGCACTTCATCGGGGTCGCACTGAGGCTCGAGCGCAAGGAGCTTTTCGCGCGACTCCTTGCACACGCACCCTTCCGCTGCCCGGGCAATGATCTTGTCCAGCTCCAGCGTTTTCAAATAACTTGTTTCCATAGTAATTCCCTATACTAAATCGATTTTTTGATTTTTCACGACAGAACAGATCTCAGGAAGTCGTAGCTCTTCAACGGCTTGTCCAGATGCGTCAGAGCATACTGTTCTGATACGGCCGCAAGCTTTGCCAGACTGCCCACAGAGATGCGAAAGCCGAATATCTTCTTATCCTCGACCAGACAGATATGCCGCAGCGCAAACAGCGCCCCAGCATCCAGATTGCACTTCTTCCCTGCCTTCTGAGCACAGGCCTCGCAGAGCAGGCAGCCTTCCGCCGGGTCGAGGTAAAAGGCCGGGCCGTCGTAGGTGCCGCAGTCGCGGCAGTAGACCAGCTGAGGCAGAAATCCGCACTCGCTCATGGTGCGCAGCTCGAATACCGCTTTGATGACCTTGAGGTCTGTTTTTTTCTCGCTTATCATGTAAAAGCAGTTGAGGAGAAGACGCAGTTCCTTTTCTGCCTCCTCTCCGGTCGGCGAAAGGGCCGAGGCCATCTCTGCCATATACATGGCAAGGCTCATCCCCTCGATGGAGGACGAGATGCCGTGAAAGACATTTTTGACGTCTGCCTCCCGTACCGTATACATATTCCGTCCGGGAACAAGCACGAACTCTGAGTAACAAAAAAGCCCGCAGGCGCTGAACAGTTTACTTTTCAGCCGCAGGCTGCTCTGCGCCGAGGCTGAGATGATGCCCAGCCTCGGTGTCAAGAGCGTGATGATCCGGTCTGATTCTTTATACCGAGTCTCCTTCAGGACAAGGCCCGGCGTCACAATGGTATCCATCTGTTTTTTCTCCTGCCGGGGCGGTGGGCCGCTGTTGGGCAAGCTGCCGCCTGTAGTCCAGATAACACAGAATATCACCGGTGCAGGCAAAAGCCTGCCAGCTGAGTTCCACCTTCATCGGACAACGCTCCTTCCATACGGTATAGTGTCACCTCTATGGTACTGCGCTATCCCCGGGAAATCTGTCCTGTTATGGAACTCAGCGGTTGGGCTGCTGCTTGAAGCCAAAGTTGTTGAGCATGAATTCGTTATCACGCCAGTCTGCCTTGACCTTTACCCAGCACTGCAGATTGACACGGCAGCCGAGGAACTCTTCGCAGTCGGTGCGGGCTGCGCTGGCGATCTTTTTCAGCATCGCGCCGCCCTTTCCGATGACCATTCCCTTGTGGCTCTCCCGCTCGCAGTAAATGTTCACGTCGATGTCCACAAGGTCTGTACCGGGGCGCTCTTTGAAGCGCTCGACCACGACCGCGATGCCGTGCGGGATCTCGTCCCTCATATAAAGCAGTGCCTTTTCCCGGATAACTTCCGCCACAAGCTCCTTTTCGGGCATATCGGTGTAAGCGTCATCGTCAAAATAGTGAGGGCCTTCCACTGCATAGCGGCTCAGAGCATCGAATAATTCTTCGCAGCGGTCGTTATCGCGGACGCTGACCGTATAGACGTCGTCGAACACGCCCAGCGCTTTCAGCTCCGCCTTGCGGGCCTCAAGGTCCGCCGGGTCTTTGACGAGGTCGGTCTTGTTGATGACCGCGATCGCCGGACCGCCTTTTTTCAGGGCCTCGATCAGAACCATCTCTGACTCGTTCAGGGCACCATAAGGCTCGAACAGCATCATGGACACATCAACATCAGCGATGGAGTCGCTGGCTGTCTTATCCATCCGCTTACCAAGTTTGTTATGAGGCTTGTGCACACCGGGAGTGTCCAGCAGAACGTACTGCAGCGGCCCACGAGTGATGACACCGGTGATGCGGGTGCGGGTGGTCTGAGGCTTCGAGGTGACGATGGCCACCTTTTCCCCCACCAGCAGGTTCGTCAGGCTGGATTTGCCCACGTTCGGGCGGCCAATGACCGCCACGAACACAGAGGATGTATCATAATGGCTCTGGATCGGTGTTTCGTTTTTCAAAATAGAACTCCTGTCTTTTATTCCGTGTAGCTCACCGTGCGGGGCAGGCCCAGCTGCGTGAGGACGGCTTCTTCCTTCTCGCGCATCCGCATGGCTTCCAGACCGCCGTTCTCGTGGTCATAGCCCAGCAGATGGAGCATCGAGTGAACCGTCAGGAACGCGACCTCTCTCTGCAGCGGATGACCGTAGAGCGTTGCCTGCTCCTGTGCGCGCTCCATGCTGATGACGATGTCGCCCAGCATCTTACAGCCGTTGTTCTCGTCTACATCATAGACGCCATTCTCACCCAGCGGGAAGCTCAGCACATCGGTGGGCATTGGCTTGTTGCGGTACTGATTGTTCAGCTCGGCAATGGCAGCGTTATCCACGAAGGTCACGCTGATCTCTGCCGGGTCATCAAAGTGCTCGTATTCCAGCACGGCGTTGCAGGCGCGGCGGATGAGGATGCGAAGGCCCGAGGGAACCTTGATGGCTTTCTGGGAATTGGTGATCAAAACTTTATTGGACATAAATCGTCCGCTCCTTTCGTTTTACATTCTATTCCATGGATGCTCCGGCTTTTTGCGTATCGTTCCGTGCCGCCGGTTTTTTATTGGCTCAGTGTTTGGAAGGGTGCGCTGCTGCCTCGTAGGCCTTGATGATCTCCTGCACCAGACGGTGACGCACCACGTCTTTTTCGGTAAAGTAGCACTGTGCGATGCCGTTCACACCCTTGAGCACCTGCAATGCGTCCACAAGGCCGCTGCGGGTGCGGTCGGGCAGGTCGATCTGGGTGACATCGCCGGTGACGACGACCTTGGAGCCGACGCCCATACGGGTCAGGAACATCTTCATCTGTTCCGGGGTGGTATTCTGAGCTTCGTCCAGAATGATGAAGGAATCATCCAGTGTCCGGCCGCGCATATAGGCCAGCGGAGCCACTTCGATGATCTGCTTTTCTACCAAACGCTCGTAGGTCTCCGCACCCAGCATATCGAACAAGCCATCATACAGAGGCCTCAGATAGGGGTCTACTTTCTGCTGTAGGTCTCCCGGCAGAAAGCCCAGCTTCTCGCCTGCCTCTACCGCCGGGCGGGTCAGCACGATGCGGGAGACGTCCTTTGCCTTAAAAGCCTTGACTGCCATTGCAACGGCAAGATAGGTCTTGCCGGTACCCGCCGGGCCGACGCCGAATGTGATGGCGTTGTTTCGGATGGCGTTGAGATATTCCTTCTGGCCCAGCGTCTTGGGACGGATGGGGCGGCCCTTGACCGTCACAGTCACAAAGTCCTCGGTCAGCTCCCGGACGCGCTTTTCTTCGCCGTCGTGTGCAAGGCTCAGGCAATAGCGCACCGTCTGATCTTCCAGAGGCGTGTGATTCTCAATAAGGAGAAGCATCCCCTCCACCGCGCGGGCAGCGGCGGCGACATTTGCCGGTTCGCCCGAGATGCGTAGCATCGTGCCGCGGCATACCGCTGTTACCGAGAACTCCTTCTCCAGCATTCGGATGTTTCGGTCACAGTTCCCGAATACGGCGGCTGCGATCTCCACACTGTCTAATTCAATGCTCTTTTCTGCCATGCGGCTCCTCCTGAAAGTTACTTGGATTCTGCCTCTATTGTACCACCAAAATAGCGTGAAGAAAACTATGAAAATTGCACAAAATTTTTCAACCGTCTCTGGCGGTTTGGCAGAGCGCCCAGCCGCCGTCGGCTGGACAGGACCAAAAGGCGTTTTATAAGGACGTTTTCAGAAATTTCGTGGTCATCGCAACGGGTGCACGGAAACTTCTTGTTATTTATACTCAAAAATGATATAAATTTGTTAGTAGGCTTTTAAAATTCTTGGTCGAGGTGAATGATATGTCTCGTGAACCCACACGCGCAGCGATCCTTATCCGTGAATCCCGAAAGCGTGCGGGACTTACACAGCAGGCACTTGCAGAAAAGCTTGGCATTACCACCAGTGCAGTCTGCAATTATGAAAGCGGTGCAAGTTTCCCCAAAGCAGAGATGGTCTTCGGTCTTTGTGATATTCTTGACCTTACGCCCCGCGACTTGTTCGAGTGTGAATAAGTTCTTCCTGACCCGGCAGCTTCTTGATAAGCGTTCGGCTTCAAACTTTTGCATAAAAGACGGGCTTACCACCTCAATTTTGCTCAAAAACGGAATAGAGCTGCGATTTTCGTACAAAACATTTGAATAAGAAAAAAGTCCAGAAACCCGCATGGATTCTGGACTTTTTCATCACTTTTTATCTTCCGGGTCGTTCCCGCCTCGTATAAACATCGCATCGCCAAAAGAAAAGAATCTGTAACGCTCCTGAACAGCCACTTTATATGCGGCCATCGTCTTTTCGTAGCCATAGAGGGCCGACACGAGCATGATGAGGGTGCTTTCGGGCAGATGGAAGTTGGTGATGAGACCGTCGATGCAGTTGAATTTAACACCGGGATAGAGGAAGATGTCGGTGTTGCCGCTGCAAGCTCGGATCTCACCATACTTTGCGGCGACAGCTTCCAGCGTGCGGCAGCTGGTGGTGCCCACGGCGATGACCTGGTGGCCCGCAGCTTTGGTGTCATGGATGAGCTTTGCCGTTTCCTCGCTGACGGAGTACCACTCGCTGTGCATCTTGTGGTCGGCGATCTCGTCTTCCTGCACGGGGCGGAAGGTGCCCAAACCGACGTGCAGCGTCACCTCTGTGATGTTGACGCCCTTGGCGCGGATGGTGTCCATCAACTCCGGTGTGAAGTGGAGGCCCGCCGTGGGGGCGGCAGCACTGCCAAGTTCTTTGGCATAGACGGTCTGGTACTGGCTCTGGTCTTCCAGCTGCTTGGTGATATAGGGCGGCAGCGGCATCTTGCCGAACTCGTCCAGCTTTTCGTAGAGCGTTTCGGTGTCATAATAGAAGGTGACAAACTTATTGCCGTCCTCCAGCGTCTCGTCCACGATGGCCGTCAGGCTGCCGTCGCCGAAGCTGACCTTGGTGCCGGGCTGCATCCGCTTGCCGGGCTTTGCAAGGCACTCCCACTGGTCGCCCTTCACCTGACGCAGGAGCAGCAGCTCACAGACCGCGCCGGTGGGCTGCTTGACGCCCACGATACGGGCCGGCAGGACTTTGGAGTTGTTGACCACCAGCAGGTCGCCCGGCTCAAGATATTCGGGCAGATCGCGGAAGATGTGGTGCTGGATGCTATCATCCTTCTGGTTCAAAACCATCAGCCGGGCCGCGTCGCGGGGGCACGCAGGCTCCTGTGCGATCAGCTCTTTGGGTAAATCATACCAAAAATCTCTTTTTAACATACTTAGCATTTGCCTTTCCGATGATTGACACGAATGCCGTATCAATGTTATCATAAAATCTGTATAGACGGTATCTATTATATTGCATAGACGTCTGCTTTGCAAGCGGGGTCTTATGTGAATTTGCTTTTTTTTGAAAGGAAAGGTGCTGGAAATGGATAAACAGTATAAAGTGGGTGTTGTCGGTGCGACCGGTATGGTGGGCCAGCGTTTCGTTACTCTGCTCGAAAATCACCCCTGGTTCAAGCTGACGACTCTGGCAGCTTCCGGCCGGAGCGCCGGGAAGACCTATGAGGAAGCCGTCGGCTCCCGCTGGGCTATGACCACTCCGATGCCGGAGAGCGTCAAGAAGATGGTCGTGCTGGATGCCTCCAAGGTGGAGGAGGTCGCCTCTCAGGTGGACTTCATCTTCTGTGCCGTCAATATGCCCAAGGCCGAGATCAAGGCTCTGGAGGAGGCTTACGCTAAGGCAGAATGCCCCGTCGTCTCCAACAACAGCGCCAACCGCTTCACCCCGGACGTCCCGATGGTCGTGCCGGAGATCAACGCCGACCACATCGAGATCATCCCCTCTCAGCGCAAGCGTCTGGGCACCAAGCGCGGCTTTATCGCGGTCAAGTCCAACTGCAGCCTGCAGAGCTATGTCCCCGCCCTGCACCCCCTGATGAAGGATTTCGGTGTCAGCAAGGCGCTTGTCTGCACCTATCAGGCTATCTCCGGCGCAGGCAAGACCTTTGACCGGATGCCCGAGATCATTGACAACGTCATCCCCTACATCGGCGGCGAGGAAGAGAAGAGCGAGCGCGAGCCGCTCAAGCTGTGGGGACACATCGAGGGCGACCAGATCGTCAACGCTGAAAAGCCGGTCATCACCGCTCAGTGCTTCCGTGTGCCGGTCTCCGACGGCCACACCGCCGCTGTCTTCGTGAGCTTCGAGAAGAAGCCCAGCAAGGAAGAAATCCTCAAGGCATGGGCGGAGTTCCGCGGTCCCGCACAGGAGCTGGAGCTGCCCAGCGCACCCAAACAGTTCCTCCACTACTTTGAGGAGAACGACCGTCCCCAGCCCAAGCTGGACCGCAACACTGAGCACGGCATGGCGGTCTGCATCGGTTGTCTGCGGGAAGATACCCTGTTTGACTACAAGTTTGCCTGCATGAGCCACAACACCCTGCGCGGTGCGGCAGGCGGAGCTGTGATGCTGGCCGAGCTGCTGGCAGCCAAGGGCTATTTCGATTGATCTGCGCGTTTTTGAGAACCAACGCGCTGCAAAGGAGTTTTTGCTATGAAGAATCCTGTTTTTACCGGTGCAGGTGTTGCCATCATCACCCCGATGTACGAGGACGGCAGTATCAATTTTGACGAGCTGGGCCGCATCGTTGAGGATCAGATCGCCCGCGGCACCGACGCCATCGTCATCTGCGGCACCACCGGTGAATGCTCTACCATGACCGACGAAGAGCAGCTGGCCGCCATCAAGTACACCGTGGATCTCGTAAACCACCGTGTGCCGGTCATCGCCGGTGCCGGTTCTAACGATACCGACCACGGCTGTGCTCTGGCCGCAAAGTCTGCTGCCTGCGGTGCAGACGCCCTGCTGCTGGTGACTCCCTACTACAATAAGACCTCTCAGGCTGGTCTTGTGGCCCACTTTACCGCAATGGCTGAGGCCGGCGGTATCCCGGTCATCCTGTACAATGTGCCCTCCCGCACCGGCCTGAACATCGCCCCCGAGACGGCCAAGGAGCTGAGCAAGCACCCCCTCATCAACGGCATCAAGGAGGCCTCCGGCAACATCGGTCAGGTGGCGAAGATCGCAGCCCTCTGCGGCGACGAACTGAACATCTACTCCGGCAACGACGATCAGGTGGTGCCTCTGCTGTCTCTGGGCGGTAAGGGCGTCATCAGCGTCGTCTCCAACGTCAAGCCGGAGCTGGTGCACAACTGCTGCAAGGCATGGTTCGACGGCGACACGGCAAAAGCCCGCGCACTGCAGCTGGAGATGCTGCCGCTGTGCGACGCTCTCTTCTGTGAGGTCAATCCCATCCCGGTCAAGTATGCCATGAACGTGCTGGGCTGGGAGGCCGGTGAGTGCCGCCTGCCCCTCGTGGAGCCGAGCGACGCTCACAAGGAGCAGATCGAGCAGGCCTTGCAGGCTGCGGGAGTCATCAAGGAATAAACGATTTTATGTGCAAAATGCCCGGCGCAGTGTGTCCCGGGCATTTTGCCGTATGAGAAAAAAGAGGATATTGACAATGACCGATATTATCATTCAGGGCATCGGCGGCCGGATGGGCCATGTGCTGTGCGAGATGATCGCCCAGCGGGAGGATTGCCGCGTCGTGGCCGGTATCGACATGAAGGACGGCGAGCTGAACGGCATCCCTGTATACGACAGTCTGGACAAGCTGGACGGCAAAGGTGATGTCGTCATCGACTTCAGCGCCCCGGCGGCAGTCGAGAAGGCACTGCCCTACTGCGAGGCTCACAAGCTGCCCATCGTGGTCTGCACCACCGGGTTGTCCGAGGAGCTGCAGCTGAAGATCGTCCAGCTCTCCCGCAGCATCCCGGTGTTCAAGAGTGCCAATATGTCCATGGGCATCAACGTCCTGTCCGAGCTGTGCAAGCGCGCTTCGGCCATTCTGGGTGCAAACTATGACATCGAGATCGTCGAGCAGCACCATCACAACAAGCTGGACGCTCCCAGCGGTACGGCTCTGATGCTGGCCGACGCCATCAATGAGGAGAACAACGGCGCTTACCACTACGTCTATGACCGTTCTGCCGTCCGTCAGAAGCGCGACCCCAAGGAGATCGGCATCAGCGCCGTGCGCGGCGGCAGCATCGTGGGTGACCACGAGGTGCTGTTCTGCGGCCCGGACGAGGTCATCACCCTCCGCCACACGGCATACTCCCGCAATATTTTTGCAAATGGCGCGATAAATGCTGCCGTTTACCTTGCAAAAAAGGAGCCGGGCCTGTACAATATGAGTAACATGATCGCAGAGATGTAAGCTGTTCTGCGCATGGCATCATAAGGCACGGTATCGTGCGTCAGGAGACGAGCCTATGGCCAAGCACGCAAAGCACGCAGCCCCTCCCCGCCGTCGGCGTTCCGCCCAAAAGCACACCTTGCATAAGGGCGTCACCCTGTACACACTGGGGGTCCTGCTGGTGGCCGTATCGGCGCTGCTCTCTCTGCGCCTCTGGCCCCGCCGCATCGTGGATGCAGTTCCTCCGGCAACGGAGGTGGAGTCCCCTGCTGTTTCGGAGGAGCTTGTTGTGCCTGAGCCGCAGCCTGTCGTCACGACATTGTGCTTCTCGGCTACAGGAGACAACCTCATCCATGCGCCCATCTATTCGCAGGCCGCCCGGCGGGCTGCAGAGGGCGAAGGATACAGCTTCGATTACTGCTACGCGAATCTGCTTGATTTCTATGCACAGCAGGACATCAACTGGATCAATCAGGAGACGCTCTGCAGCAAAGAGCTTGCGCCCTCTACCTACCCCTGCTTCTCGACTCCCGGCGAGTGCGCCGAAGCGCTTTACCGGGCAGGCTTCCGGGTGTTCAGCCTCTCGAACAATCACACCTACGACAAGGGGGCTGCGGGCATTGCCGCCACCCTCCGGTTCTGGGAGACGATGCCCGAAGATGTGATCACCACCGGCCTGTGGAAGGGCGAGGCGGACTATGGCCGCATCCCCATCCAGACCGTGGACGGCGTAAAGATCGCGTACCTCTCCTACACCGAGCACACCAACGGCATCCCCCGGAACAGCAAGATGACCGCAAACATCATCTACACCAGCCAGCAGGATGTCATGGAGCAGCAGGTGCGGGCGGCCCGGCAGGAGGCCGATTTTGTGGTGGTCGGCGTACACTGGGGCGTCGAGGACAGCCACAACATCACGCAGGCACAGCGCACCTTAGCTCAGTCTCTGGCCGACTGGGGCGCGGATGTGATCATCGGCACCCACCCGCACGTTCTGCAGGACGCCGAATGGCGCACCGCAGCCGATGGGCGGAACGTCTTTGTGGCCTATTCGCTGGGAAATTTCCTGAGCACCCAGAGCAAGCCCGACCAGCTCATCGGCGCGGTCCTGACGCTGGGTCTGGAGCAGACCGTCGAGCCGGACGGCAGCGTCCGCTGCGCGGTGCGCGGCCCGAAGCTCCATGTGACAGTGACCCACTATGACGCCGGAAAGTCCAACGTCCGCACCTATCTGTTCCGGGATTATACGCCGGAGCTTGCAAAGGCCCATGGCGTCCGCGCTGCCTACCCAAACTTCGGATACGATTACATCCGCCAGACGGCACAGACCTACATCAACAGCGAATTTTTGGAGCTTGCATAAAGTTTGAATCAGAACGCCCGATGGGCAGAATGGAGTGTTTACTATGTACGGTGTTTCCAAAATCAATATCGAGCCGAGCCTGATGATGATCAGCGTGCAGGACGCCGAGTTCAAGGGCAACACGATGGCCCGTTATCTGCAGATCTTCGCCGACACCGGCGTTGTGGTGGATATGATCAGCCAGAGCGCCCCCCACGGTACCAGCATGGACTTCAGCTTCACGGCATCCAGCAGCGATCTGCCGTTGGTGATGAAGGCCATCTCTGCCGCGAATCTCGACAAGGATGCCAAGGCCTCTCCCCTCATCAGCGTGGGCTACTCCAAGCTGAACCTCTTCGGAGAAGAGATGGTCACCAGCTGCGGTGTTGCCGCGCGTGCCCTGAATGCTCTGGCAATGGCAGGCATCGAGGTGCTGCTCATCACTACCAGCGACCTTGACATTTCCCTGCTTGTCCGTTCCGAGAATGAGGATGCGGCCTATGAAGTCCTGAAGAAGGCTTACGAGCTGTGACCTGAATAAAAACGAGTCTCCCTTGTCCTGTGCGGGACAGGGGAGATTTTTGTATGAAAAAGCCCCGGCTGTCCCCTCTCCTGTCACAGAGAGAAGACAGCCGGGGCTATTGTTTTACCAGAAGCTTACAGGCTCACCTTGTGGTAGACCTTCTTGCCCTTCTTGATGACGATACCCTTGGACAGCTGCTCGGCGGTGAAGCTTGCCGTGGGGGCAGCGACCTTTTCGCCATCCACCAGAACGCCGCCCTGCACAACCAGACGGCGGGCCTCGCCGTTGGAAGCAGCCAGACCAGCCTTGACCATCAGGGTCAGGATGCCGATGGCACCATCGGTCAGGTCGGCCTCGGTCAGCTGGGTGCCGGGCATATGCTCGGTGTCTCCGGCAGCGCCGCTGAACAGTGCGCGGGCTGCGTTCTGCGCCTTGTTGGCCTCCTCCTCGCCGTGGACCATCTTGGTCAGCTCGAAGGCAAGGATCTCCTTGGCCTCGTTGAGGCGCTGATCTTTCCAGGTGCTCATCTCATCGATCTGCTCCAGCGGCAGGAAGGTCAGCATCCGGATGCACTTCATGACATCTGCATCGCCGACGTTGCGCCAGTACTGATAGAACTCGAAGGGGCTGGTCTTGTTGGGGTCGAGCCAGACGGCGTTGCCGGCGGTCTTACCCATCTTCTTGCCCTGAGAATCGGTCAGCAGAGTGATGGTCATAGCGTAGGCATCCTTGCCCAGCTTGCGGCGGATCAGCTCAGTGCCGCCCAGCATATTGCTCCACTGGTCATCGCCGCCGAACTGCATATTGCAGCCGTAGTGCTGGAACATATAGTAGAAGTCGTAGCTCTGCATGATCATGTAGTTGAACTCAAGGAAGGACAGGCCCTTCTCCATGCGCTGCTCGTAGCACTTGGCACGCAGCATATTGTTGACGGAGAAGCAGGCGCCCACATCGCGCAGCAGCTCGACATAGTTCAGGTTCAGCAGCCAGTCGGCGTTGTTCAGCATCAGGGCCTTGCCCTCAGAGAAGTCGATGAACTTCTCCATCTGCTTCTTGAAGCAGGCAGCGTTGTGGGCAATGTCCTCCTTGGTCAGCATCTTGCGCATATCGGTGCGGCCGGAGGGGTCGCCGATCATGGTGGTGCCTCCGCCGATGAGGGCGATGGGCTTGTTGCCTGCCATCTGCAGGCGTTTCATCAGGGTCAGGGCCATGAAATGTCCGGCGGTCAGGCTGTCGGCGGTACAGTCGAAGCCAATGTAGAAGGTAGCCTTGCCGTTGTTGATGAGGTCGATGATCTCCTCATCGGTGATCTGGGCCACCAGACCGCGTGCTTTCAGTTCTTCGTACAGAGTCATAAGAAATTTCCTCCTGTTTTGTCGGGGCAGAGGGAAAAACAAAACGCCCTCCGCCAAAATAAATTGGCAGAGGGCGATAAAATTCGCGGTACCACCTCTGTTTGCCGCCTCTTCACAGAAACGGCCTCACGAGTGCACACCCCAGAGTAGAGTGACACTCCTGCGTTTGTAACGCTCGCACGCGGCACAGCCTACTCGTCGTTCAGCCTGCAGCTCCGGGAGGTATTTCACCTGCGTCTCCGCAGCCCCTTTCACCAGCCGGGGCCTCTCTGGGCAGAGCGCATCAGGGTACTCGGTTCCCATCTTCGCCTTTCAACGAGATTCAGTTTAGCACATCCCTTCGGGAATGTCAAGCACAAAAGCGCCTGCTTATTTCCCGGCGCTCCAGCCCAGCATTTCTCGGGCGTTGGCCAGCGAAAGCTCTGTGACATGGTCGCCGGAGATGAGGCGGGCCAGCGCCTCCACCCGTCCATTCTCGTCCAGCGGGTGGATCTCGGTATAGGTACGCTCATTCGTGATGTTCTTCTGGATGAGCAGATGGCAGTCTGCCAGCGCAGCGATCTGAGCCGTGTGGGTGATGCAAAGGATCTGATGACCCTCGGCACTCTGGCGCAGCACCTCACCGATGCGGCTGGCCGCCTTGCCGGAAACGCCGCTGTCGATCTCGTCGTAGATGACGGTCGGCACAGCGTCCTTGTCGGCCATCGCATTCTTGATGGCGAGGGTGATACGGCTCAGCTCGCCGCCTGAGGCGATCTTTGCCAGAGGCTTCGGGGCTTCGCCGGGGTTCGTAGAGATATAAAACTCGATGCTGTCCTGTCCGTGACTGGCCAGCGGCCCCCGCGTATGGCGGAGCGTCATCCGCACGCCCGGCATATTCAGAAAGTCCAATGTGTCAGAGATGCGCTTGTTCAGCTCTTCAAACGCCCTCAGCCGGGTCTGGGTCAGAAGCTCCGCCTTTTCCCGCGCGAGGGTATAGAGACGGCGCTGCTCCTTCTGCAGATGCTCCACCCTCTCCTGCGAGGACTGTATCATCTCCAGCTCCTGCCGTGCCCGCTCGCCAAACGCGAGGATGTCCTCTACTGTATCGCCGTATTTCCGCCGGAGCTTGTAGATAAGATCGATGCGCTGCTCGATCTCGTCCAGCTCTGCGTCGTTGGTGTCGTAAGCGTCCAGACGGCCGATGAGGTCGGCGGCGACATCCTTTGCGGTGTAATAGAGGTCGAGCAGCTGGCCCGCACCGGCAGACAGCTCTCCGTCGAGCTGGGCCGCTGCATCCACGGCGTTGGAGGCTTCGCCCAGAAGGTCAACGGCACCGGGGGCTTCGTCGCCGCCCGAGAGCAGCGCGTAACACTGGGCAATGCGGTCCCGGATGGTGGAAGCATTCGCCAGCACCTTGCGGCGGCTTTCCAGCGTCTGCTCCTCCCCTGCCGTCAACGCCGCATCGTCGATCTCCTGCACCTGATAGCTCAGCAGGTCGATGCGGCGCTGCTTTTCGCCCTCGTCGGTGATCATGGCGTCCAGCGTTTTCTTGACCCCCACCAGCTCCCGATAGATGGCATAGTATGCCTGATATTCCGCGCTGTTCTGGGCGTAAGCGTCCAGAATGCCCTCATGCCGGGCTGGATTCAGCAGACCCACCGAGTCGTGCTGGCCATTGATGTTGATAAGTCCGCCGCAAAGCTCCCGCAGGACAGCGGCGGTGGCAGGCATCCCGTTGATGCGGCAGGTGCTCTTGCCCTCGGCGGTGATCTCGCGGCTGAGCAGCAGCGCTTCGGAGCGCTCGTAGCCTGCCTTTTCCAGACTGTCAAGGACGGAAGGCGGCACATCCTCAAATGCAGCCCGGATGACAGCCTTGGCCGCACCGGTGCGCACGAGATCCTTGGAGGCGCGGTTGCCCAGAATAGCGTTGATGGAGTCGATGAGGATGGATTTGCCTGCGCCCGTCTCACCGGTCAGGACATTGAGGCCCTTTTCAAAATGGACATTGGCTTTCTGGATAACTGCAACATTTTCGATCTGCAGGCTGCTCAGCATAGTTTCACTCCCGCGTTTATTTCTGCCCGATGTGACGGGTCAGTTCCGAACAGATGGTCTTGGCGTCCCGCTCCGAACGGGCCACGATCAGGAACGTATCATCGCCAGAAAGGGTGCCGACGACATTTTTCCACTTCAGGGCGTCGAACACTTCACAGGCGGCGTTCGCCATGCCGGAATAGCATTTTACCAGCACGACATGCCCGGCAAAATCCACACCCAGCACCGACTCGCGGAAGATCGTCTCGAACCGGCCCTGCATCTTGGGGTTGAGGCTTTCGTTGTGGCTGGAAACATAGCGGTAGCCGTCTGCGGTGGCGGCTTTGACGAGACACATTTCCCGGATGTCCCGGGAAATAGTCGCCTGTGTCACCTCGAAGCCCTCCTGACGCAGGTGCTCAAGCAGCACCTCCTGACGGCTGATGGGGTTCTCCTGGATCAGTCGGAGGATCGTCTGCTGACGTTCCGCCTTTCCTTTTGACTCAGCTGGATTGTTTCGGCCCATATTCCTTGCCTCCTCTTGTTGTTATCTCCGGCTGCGCAGTTTCTGGTCGATGGCCTGAAACTGGTCCGCCCTGCTGAAGGTGACGAGCTGCACGATCTGGTCCGAAAGGCGGATCTCTGCCGTCGAACCGGCGCTGAGCGGATATTCCGCCGCACCATCGCAGCTCAGGAACACTTCGTTGTCCACCACCTGCCCGACACAGATGTTGATCTTCCGCTCCTGTGCAAAGACCATTGCCGGGCTGGTCAGGCTGTGGGGGCAGATGGGCGTGACGACAATGCCCTTGGTCTGCGAGTCAAGGATCGGCCCGCCTGCCGCCAGTGAATAGGCCGTAGAGCCGGTGGGCGTCGCTACGATGACGCCGTCTCCGCGATAATGCTCTACAAGGATGTCGTCGCAGTAGATGCTGAAATCGATGGCCTGCTGCAGGCGGCCTTTGGTCACGACCACGTCGTTGAGGGCATGGCCCTCCCAGTTCTCTTCGCCCAGCACCCGCACATAGAGCAGCATCCGGCTGTCCAGCAGATATTCGCCCCGCACCAGCGCCGCAAGCTTTTCCTCCATTTCATCCACCTCGCAGGTGGCAAGGAAGCCGCAGCGGCCGATGTTGATGCCGAGGATGGGCTTCTGGTATTGAAGCGTAAGGTTCGCCTCATGCAGGATGGTGCCGTCGCCGCCGATGGTCAGGATAACATCGGTACGCGGGAGGCACTCTTCCAGCGGAAGGTACTGCACCCCATCGGCGCAGCAGGTCTCGTTCAGGTCATCCCGCATCAGGACGGTGGCCCCCTGCATCAGCAGGAGCTGTGCTGCCCGCTGGGCGGTGGCCACCGCCTGCTCTTTGCCGGGGTTTGGCGAAATGTAAACGGTCATATGACGTCTCCCAGCCGATTTATTTGTCCAGCGAGCTATGGCTTGCGGCCACGACCTGCTCGGCGACGGAATCATCCAGCACGCCGGGCTGCTCACTCTTCTGGACGAACATCAGATACTCGATGTTCCCCTCCGGGCCTTTGACTGGGCTGAAATCCAACCCCCGCACAACGAAGCCGTTTGCGGCGGCATAGCCCATGGCGTTGTGCAGCACCTCGCGGTGGGTGGCAGGGTCACGGACGACACCGTTTTTGCCCACCTTCTCACGGCCTGCCTCGAACTGGGGCTTGACCAGACAGACGCCCATCGCGTCCGGCGTCGTGATGGCCTGCGCCACCGGAAAGATGTGATGCAGCGAGATAAAAGACACGTCTACGCTGAAGAACTCCACTGGCTCGGCCAGCATATCCGGCGTGACATTGCGGATGTTGGTCCGCTCCATATTCACGACACGCTCGTCGGTGCGCAGGCTCCATGCCAGCTGGCCGTATCCCACATCCACAGCATAGACCTTGACGGCACCGTTCTGCAGCATACAGTCGGTAAAGCCGCCCGTGGACGCACCAATGTCCATACAGACCTTGCCGCGGGGGGTCAGCGGGAAACACTGCATCGCCTTTTCCAGCTTGAGTCCGCCCCGGCTGACGTATCCGATGTCGTGGCCGCGCACCTCGACCTTGGCATCTTCCTTTATCATCTCACCAGCCTTGTCCACCTTCTGCTCGTTGACGAAGACGACACCGGCCATGATGAGAGCCTTGGCGCGCTCACGGCTCTGGATCATACCGTGCTGCACCAGATATTGGTCCAAACGAATTTTCAAAGTGTTTTCTCTCCTTTCGGGTCTGCCGCCTGCACGGCCTCGGCCAGATGCACCGCATCCAGCCCGGTCGCCTGCTTGATCTGGGGCACCGTCGCGTGGGGCAGGCTCAGCTCCCTCACCGCGCGGTGGATGTACCGGCCGCACCAGCCTGCATCCTGCAGAGCGCGGGCCAGATGTTCGCCGATGCCACCGCAGGCTGCGCACTCTTCTGCCATCAGGACGATGGAGTAGGCTGAAAGCTCCTGCACCAGCTCTTTCCCGAACGGAAAGATGCGGACCAGCTTATACACATCGCAGGGGACACCCTCTTTTGCCAGCAGCTCTGCGGCGGCAAGGGCATCCTCCACCTCATCCGCATAGCTCACCAGCGCAGTCTTTGCACCCGGCAGAGAGACGAGCTTGTCGTACTCCCTGCCCGTGCAGCCGTATCCGGCCAAGACCTTGCTCTCGCCGCCGCGGGGGTAGCGGATGGCCCGAGGCCCCTGCATCTCATGCCGCAGCAGGATGGCCAGCCAGTACCGCAGCTCCTCATAGTTCGAGGGCGAGTAGATGGGCATTCCGACCTGACTGAGGAAGGTCGGGTCGTAGATGCCCTGATGGGTCTCCCCATCGCCGGGCACAAAACCTGCGCGGTCAACGGCAAAGACAACATTCTCCCGCAGCAGGCTGACATCGTGGATGATCTGGTCATAGCTGCGCTGCAGGAAGGTCGAATAGATGCAGACCACCGGCAGCATCCCCTTGCTGGCAAGGCCGGCGGCGAAGGTCACGGCGTGTTGCTCAGCCATCCCGACGTCAAAGAAGCGCTCCGGGTGGGCGTGGCTGAAAAATTGCAGACCAGTGCCATATTTCATCGCCGCCGTGATGGCACAGAGGGTATCGTCCGCATCTCCGGCCTCACTGAGCGCACGGCCAAAGGCATTCGAGAACGACTCCGCCGGGGCGATCTCCGGGTCGGGGATGCCTGCCAGATCGAACTTCGAGACGCCATGATAGTTGCCGGGATTCGACTCCGCCGGGGCATAGCCCTTGCCCTTCTTTGTCACAACATGGAGCAGCGTCGGCCCGGGCTGGGCACAGACCGTCTGCAGGATGCGCTCCAGCTCCGGCTCGTTGTGGCCGTCGATGAGGCCGAAATAATGGAATCCCATATCCTCGAAGATCGTGGAGTGATACATGGCCCGGCGCACCACTTTTTTGCTGTTTTGCAGGGCAGTCTTGATGGGCGCACCGACGAGCGGCACCCCGCTCAGAAAGCTGTTGACGTTCTCCTTTGCCGTGAAATAACGGGTCGTGGTGCGCAGATGGCCCAGATACCCTGCCAGTGCGCCGACATTGTGGGAGATGGACATCTTGTTGTCATTGAGAATGACCATCAGATTGTCCAGCTTGCCGATGTTGTTCATTCCCTCGTAGACCATGCCGCCGGTAAAGGCACCATCGCCGATGATGGCCACCACATGGCCCGGCTCGCCCTTGAGCTTTTTGGCCCATGCGATGCCGATGGCGACCGATAGGGCGGTGTTGCCGTGCCCGGCGATAAAAGCATCGTGAACGCTCTCATTCGGGTTTGGGAAACCCGAAAGGCCGTCCAGCTGCCGCAGGGTGCCGAAGCGCTTGTACCGTCCGGTCAGCAGTTTGTGGGTGTAGCACTGATGGCCCACATCGAAAACGAACGCATCCCGGGGGGTCTCAAAGATGCGATGGAGCGCGACCGTCAGCTCGACTGCGCCGAGGTTGGAAGCAAGATGTCCGCCCGTTTTGGATACGCTGTCCAGCAGAAATTGACGAATTTCCCCGCAGAGCTGCTGGATCTGTGCACTGTTCAAGCGCTTCAGGTCACTTGGCTGTGAAATATTCTGAAGCAGTGAAGGATGCATAAAGTGACCGTCCTCCTCACATTTCAAATTCCGGATGATTTCAACACAGAAGTCATTTTTGCAGGCAGGGTGGTCTTCTGAAAAACCGCCCGGATGGGGCACTGCTTATGAAAACAACTTCTTATTAGAGGTGCATCGGATACAAAAAGCCGACGACGACGCCGACGACCATGCCTGCCATGACCTGCAGCGGCGTGTGTCCGACCATCTCCTTCAGATGCATATTCTGAAGGAAGGGAGCGTTTTTTTCGCTGATGTCGATCCACTCCTCGATCATCTGGTTGAGCACCTTTGCCTGTTCGCCGGTCTCGTGGCGCACGCCCATTGCATCGTGCATGGTGATGATGGCGACTACGCTGGCCACTGCAAAGATAGCCGAGCTGATGCCCTCGCTGCGGGCGGCGGCAATGACCATCGCACAGACCGTGGCGCTGTGGGCGCTGGGCATGCCACCATCGCCCCACATCCGTTCGAGCTGGAATTTGCCCAGCAGGATGAAGTTGATGATCGTCTTCAGCACCTGCGCGACGAACCAGCTTACGATGGAGACCGTCAGTATCTCGTTGACCGAGAACAATTCCTTGATCAGTTGCATTGTTTGTTCTCCTTCTTGAATTTTATCGCATTCCCGCAGCCGACGTCATAAGCGCCGCATCTGCCCTATCGTCCCAGATACGATGCTCAGCTGCGGCGGGCCAGCAGCGTGCGGGCCAGCTGCTCCAGAAAAGCGCTCTTTTCGCCGAATGCGTTATGCAGCGCCACACAGGTCTCATCGTTCAGTTTCTCCGCCAGCTGCATCGCTCCGTCCGCGCCGAACAGGGTGACGAAGGTCGTCTTACCGTTCTCGCTGTCGCTGCCGATGGGCTTGCCCAGCTGCTCGGCGGTGCTGGTCACATCCAGCACATCGTCCACGATCTGGAACACTAGGCCGATGCCGTAGGCGTAGGCTTCCAGCGCTTTGCGCTGGGCCTCGTCGGCCTGTGCCGCCGCGCCGCCCATCTGGATGGCCGCATTGATGAGCGCCCCCGTCTTGTGGCGGTGGATGAGGCGGAGCTGTTCTTCCGTAGCGGCGAGCGCCTCGTATTTCAGGTCAAGCTCCTGTCCGTACACCATGCCCCGGCTCCCGGCCCCTGCGCCGAGCGCCTGTGCTGCGCAGACGCAGACCGATGCCGGAGCGGGCGCACCGGCCACAGCCTCGAAGGCCTCCGTCAGCAGCACATCGCCCGCCAGCATGGCAGTAGACTCTCCGAATGCCTTGTGGCAGGAGGGCTTGCCCCGGCGCATATCGTCATTGTCCATGCAGGGCAGGTCGTCGTGGATGAGCGAATAGCAGTGCAGCATTTCAACGGCCGCTGCAAACTGTTCCGCCGCCTCGGCGCTGCCGTGGAGCATATCGCACACGGCCAGCACCAGCACGGCCCGGATGCGTTTGCCGCCGCCCATCAGGCTGTAGCGTGCCGCACGGCAGACCTCAGACTCCTCGGGCAGATAGCGCTCGCACGCCCGGTTCAGGGCTTCTTCTGCACGGGCCAGATATTCGCCGTACTGCTTTTTATACTCGGTGCTCTCCATTATGATTCCTCCCTGCGGGCTGTTATGATTCTTTGGGTTCTGCCTCTGCCTTTTCGCTGCGGGCAGCGTCGATCTCCTCCATCTGGAGCGACGCCTTTTCCAGCGCAGCATGGCAGTATTCCATCAGCGAAGCCGCTTCTGCATAAAGCTTGACCGACTCCGTAAGGGTCGTCTCCTCGCTCTGCATCTGGCTCAGGATGGTTTCCAGACGGGCCATGCCGTCCTCAAAGCTTTTGGGTGCTCTCATTCAGTTCCTCCACGGACAAGACCGTACATTCTGCCGTATGCGCTGCGCCGCGCAGGGTGATCCGGTCGCCCGTAGAAAGGGCGTCCGCGCTGCACAGCCTGTTTTTGCTGTCGTATACCATCGCGTAGCCGCGCCCCAGCACCCGGTAGGGGCTGAGGGAGTCGGCCAGCGCGGCAGCATGACGAAGCTGATTTGTTCGCTTCTGGATGCCGCTCCGGGCTGCATCCTCAAGTTCTTTTTGGTATGCCTCGAGCTTTGTCTGCCCGGCGGTCAGCGTCCGGCGGGTCATGTCGCGGGAAAGCTGCTGCCCGGCCCTTTCCAGACGCCCCGATGCCGCAGCAAAACGGCTCTGCAAGGTGCTCTGGCAGCGCTGTTCCAGCTGAAGCAGTACCCGCAGAAGCTCTGCACGGTCGGGAACCGCTAGCTCTGCCGCTGCCGACGGCGTCGGTGCACGGCGGTCCGCCACGAAATCCAGAATGGTAAAGTCGATCTCGTGTCCGATGGCGCTGATGAGCGGCACTTTGCAGCGGTACGCCGCCCGGGCGATGACCTCGGCGTTGAAGACCCAGAGGTCTTCCCGGCTGCCGCCGCCCCGGGCCACAATGATCTCATCCACTTTCCCGCTCCGGTCCAGCCGCCCGATGGCGTCGGCGACCTGCTGCGCGGCCTCAAAGCCCTGCACGCTGACCGGGCAGAGCAATAGCTTTGCTGCCGGCCAGCGTCGGCTGATGACATTGCGGATGTCCTGCAGTGCCGCACCGGTCTTGCTGGTGACGATGCCGATGCATTTGGGGTAAGCGGGCAGAGGCTTTTTATGCTCTGCCGCGAAAAGTCCCTCCTGCTCGAGCTTGGCTTTCAGCTGCTCAAAGGCCAGCTGCGCCGCGCCGATGCCGTCCGGGAACATCTCGTTGACGTAGACCTGAAACGCGCCGTCCCGCTCGTAAAGAGTAGCACGGCAGCGCACGACCACCTTCATGCCTTCCTCAGGCCGGAAGCCGAGCCGCCTTGCATCCGAGCGGAACATCACCGCCTTGACGCTGGCAGCTGCGTCCCGAAGGGAAAAATAGCAGTGGCCGCTGCGGGCATTCTGTACAAAGTTTGCGATCTCGCCCCGCAGCGCCAGATCAAACAGGATGTCGTTTGCATCCAGCAGGGTCTTGACGTACTGGTTCAGGGCAGAGACAGAGATCACTTCAGCCATAGACCGGCCTCCCGTGCCGCAAGAATGGACACGCCGATGGCGTTGTCGCTGGAATACTGTCCGGGCACAAAATACACCTGCGGAAGGCGCTGCTGCACCCAGCTGCGGATGATGTCGCTGCTCATGACGCCGCCTGCGCAGACCACCGTCAGCCCGGGATATTCCTTCTGGGCAGCCTTGGTCATCCTGACCACCGTATCCGCCACGCAGAGCAGACAGTATTTGCAGACATAGGCGGGGCTTTTGCCCGCCGCCAGCAGGGCGTTGCACTGGTTCTCCAGCCCGGAAAGGCTGCATTCCATCCCTCGGACGCTGGATTTCGGTTTGATGGTCTCCTCACATTCAGCGGCCAGACGGGAGACCTCCGCGCCAGCCGGGAACCCAAAGCCCAGCTTGACGCCCACACGGTCCACTGCCTGTCCGGCGTAGAGGTCGGAGCTTGTGCCCAGCGTCTCGATATGCTTCACCTCATCGCAGAGGAGAAGGTCGGTGGTGCCGCCGGAGATGTGGAAGAGCAGCGTTTTCTCGCGGAAGAGCGTCTCCCCTTTGGCGGCAAACAGTGCCGCCGCTGCGTGGCCCTGCTGATGGGTCGTGCGGACAAGAGGGATCCCCCGGGCCAAAGCGAATGCCTCAGCGGCGCTGACGCCTGCCAGAAAGCAGGGCATATAGCTGCCCTCCACCGGACGGGGCTTTTCCGACACGCCCACGGCACAGATCTGGGTCAGGTCAAATTCGCCGCCCAGCTCTGCCATCATCGCAGGCAGAGCCGCCGTGTGATGAAACAGCGCATCGCTCTGGCGCAGGCCAAGCTGGCCCTCCTTGACCGGAAGAAAACGCTTTTTTGCGCAAACAACCTCTCCGGCTGTATCAAAGACGGCCAGAGAGGTTGCATAGTTGCTGGTGTCGATGCCCAGCGTATAACTGCTCACAGCTGCTCGGACTCTGCGTCCAGACCCTGTTCCCGTGCCACAGTGCCCAGCAGACCGTTGACGAACTGATAATCCTCGTCTGCGCCATACTTTTTGGTCAGCTCGACGGCCTCGTTGATGACAACGCCGGGCTTCTTCTCATCGCCGTACAGCATCTCGGCCAGACCCAGACGAAGCACAGTCAGGCTCACGCGGGGCAGGCGCTCCATCGTCCAGTTGCGCAGATGGGCGCTGATGAGGTCGTCCACCTCGGCGGAGTGCTCGTAGTAGGCCCGCAGCAGACGCTGTCCGAACACATCCACGGGGTGCTCTTCGTCGCACTCGTGGTGGTTGTCCAGAGCCTCCTGCAGGGGGATGTCACCAAAGGTCTGAGAAAATGCCAGCAGAAATGCATTTTCGCGTGCTTCACGGCGGGGCAGAATATTTTCCATAATGTTCCTCTCACAGCGGCAAAGCCTTCCCTTTTGCGGGAAGGCTGACCGCATCTTTGTTTTCGTTTTCGTTCTCGGCTCAGGCCTGCGGCTCAGCCGCCGGGGCCAGACCGGCAATGACAAGGTCAACACGGCTGACCGTAACATTGGTCATGTTCTGGACGGCAGACTTGACGTTCTCCTGCACCTTCTCGGCCACAGCCGGGATGCGTGCGCCAAAGGCCGCCACAATTTCCAGAGTGATCTCTGCCGTGCCATCCCGCATCTCTACGGTGACGGGCGACTGGACGTTGGCACGCTCCAGAAGGTCTTTCACCTTCCGGTTCTGCTTGCCGCAGGACACTTCTGCCACGCCCTCGATCTCCAGCGCTGCACAACGAGCGATCTTGCCGATGACCTCCGTGGAGATCTGCAGACTGCCGCCCTTCAGATCCATATTCTGTAAATCCATTCTATGGCCCTCCATCCAAAATGAGCGAACGCCCATTTTATTTTGTGCGATCCATGCAAAAGGCAAAGCCCTTTGCAAAACCTTTGATGTCATTATACCATTTTCTCCGGTTTTATACAACACCTTACTTCACTTCCACCACAGTAATATTCTGCGCAGTCACCTCGCTCTTGCTGAGGACGATGTCTCTTATCTGAGCCACCTGTGCCGCGGTCAGGGCGTCGCCGGAGGTCATGACGGTCAGGTCTGCCCGGCCGGACTGCAAAAAGCAGAGGCAGTCGGCAAAGCCCTTCGCCTTGACCAGCGTTTCGATCTCGTTCTCGGCGTTGAGGTCCTCGAGGTTTGCGGTCATCTGCCGGGTGCAGTCCTTTTTCTCCTCGGCGGAGAGGCCCGAGGTCTTGAGAGTCTTCTGGATGGTGTCCATCGCTTCATCGTGGGCTTTCTGGCGCTTGAGACGGGCTTCTTCGAAGAATTTTGCCCCTGCATCGTTGGCTACGCTGACAAGCTGGGCCTCGCCGTAATTCTTGTTGGCGCTGGATACGGCCTCGGCCTCCGTCATCAGCCCGTCGGTGACAGGCGAAGCCACCGGCTCTCCCTCCACGGCCACCGCCGAGACGTTGACGGCCTCCTCATCCACCCCGATGCCGGTGCGGGCGTACTGCCAGTTGAGGTATACTGCCACGACCAGCGCCGCCGCAAGGGTCAGCGCAGTGACCCTGCGTGTATTTTTGGTGATAGCTCTCATCCGTGTCTCCTCCTTGCATATTTCATGGTTCTCATAGCTGCAAAAAATCATTCCCGGCGCTGCTCTACGCAGATGCGGTTGGACGGAACATCCAGCAGCGCCCCCACCAGCTCGGTGATGCGGACGGCGACCCGGACATCTCCCCCGCCCTCGCATACCACAGCCACTCCGCACACTCTGGGCGTGCAGACCGTCTGCGCCAGCGCCGTCCCATCGTCCAGCAGCACATGGGTCTGCTGTTGCTGGGTCTGTCCCGAGAGCGTGTCCAGAGCATAGATGGTCTCCTCCCCGCTTTCCAGCGTGATCATCACGGTGGTCCTCCCTGCACCTTCCACCTGCGCGATGAGGTCGGAAAGCTGCTGCTCGAGCTGCTGACGGTAGGCGCTCTCATCCGCCGGGGCAGCGCTGGCCGCTGCAGGCTTCTCCGAAGGGGTGAACAGCTCCGACAGCAGGAGGAGCAGCATCGCCGCAGCCCCCAGCAGGACCGCCAGCCGGGCGCGGTTCTCCTTCTGCACAAGGTCCTTCAGCCGCAAAAAGAGCTTGTTTTTCATGGCACAGCCTCCCCCCAGCATATGCTTTCCGGTTCAAGCTGAAGCTGTGCTGTCAGCAGTTTCTCCACCGCCTGCTTCCGGGCATCGGTGAGGGCGCCCTGCGGGACGACCTGCACGGCGGATGCCGTCACGCCCTCCGCGGTCCGGCATAGGGTGATGCGCAGTTTCACCCGGATGCCTGCCTCGCGGAGACAGGCATCCTCCAATCGTCGGGAAAGCTCTTCTTCCGTCTGCGCAAGGATGGCATCCTCCAGACTGCCCACCGAAGCAGTCTCCGCCTGCGGCAGCTTCGGCGCGGTGAGCTGGGCTTTTGCGCCGGGGAGGGCATCTGCAAAGGCTACTAGAATATATAGCCCCGCCACCGCTTTTATGCACTTCTGCCCCCAGCCCGGCCCCACAAAGCGGGCCGCCAGCTCGGCACAGATACAGGCTGTACAGAAGACCGCCGCCGCACGCTCCAGCGCCTGCATCACGAACCACCTCCTACCATAAAAAGCAGAGCCACCCCTGCCGCTGCCAGCCCGAAGAAGAGGGCCACAGCTGCTGCCATACAGCGCACCGCCTCGGCGAAGCAGTCGAACAGGGCGCGGCAGCGCGAGATGCCCGTCAGGCTGCAAAGCAGACTGCACCCCATAAGCAGGGCCAGCTGGATCATCAGCCCCAGATAGAGCGGCACGAATTCTGCCCCCAGCACCGACAGCGCTGCCAGCCCCAGCCCGCTCTTGAGCATCTGCACCCCTGCAAGGATGGACTCCGACGCACTGCTGAGAGTCTGCCCGATGATGGGCACGCTCCCGGCCAGAAGCTGGCCGGTGCGGAGCGAAAAGCGGTCCAGCTGGAACGCCGCAGCCCGCTGCAAGCCCAGCAGAGCGACCAGCAGTTTCCCGGCCCAGCCCAGCGCTTGGCGGAGGGCACTGCCGACACCCTTGCAGAAGACGCCCAGCGCCGGTTCTGCGCTGATGCAGCAGGCCATGCTGAGCATCAGATAACAGTGGAGCAGAGGCTGCACGAAGGCTGCGGCCAGCTGTGCCAGAAAACAGAGCGCCGTCAGCAGCGTTCCGCTGGCTGCGCTGCCTGCCGCCGCTTCGCCGCCCAGCGTGAGGACGCCTGCATAGACGGGCAGAAAGCCCAGCAAGAAGCTGCGCCAGCTCTCCATCTGCGCGCAGAGCGTCTGTGCCTCTTCCACCAGATTCCCCCAGAGCAGGACACCACAGCCGCCCGCCGCAGCCAGATCCAGCAGATCGCTGTCGGCACACTCTCCTGCCAGAAGCCCCAGCACCGCGGTCAGTGTCAGGAACAGGAGGACCGAGGTATAGTTCCGGGCCGTCTGTTGCACCATTGCCCCCAAGGACTGGGGCAGAAAGCTTTTCAGCGGCTCCCACGGCGAGGATACGGCGTCCTCCAGATCAATGCGGCTCTGCTGTAAATACGGCTCCCAGAGGGCGCTCCCGGGCAGCATCGTATCCGAAGCGGCCCGCGCCGCCGGGGCCGCGAGCGCAAGGCTCGTCCACAAAAACAGTATGGCCAGCCCGAAGCGAAAAAACTTGTCCCATTTCATCCCGCAATGCTCCCGATCTTCTGGCCGATCTCTTCCAGCAGGGGCCACGCCGCCGCCAGCACCAGCACCCGGCCTGCCAGTGCCGTGCACCACGCCAGCGATTCGGCCCCGGCTTCCTCGCAGAGTGCGCGGGCGTAGTCGGCCAGCAGGATAACGCCTGTACACCGCAGCAGGCAGGAAAAGGCGTCGCCGCCTGCCCGCTGTTCCAGTCTCTCAAGGCCGGCAAGCACGATCTCGGCCGCTGTGCTGATCTTCCACAGCACGAGGACTGCCGCCCCCATCGAGACGAACAGCCCGAAAGCCGGGGCGCTCTTCTGGAACAGGGTGTACAGGACGGCTCCCACCACCGCAAGCCCCAGCATCGTGAGGGCGCTCATAGCGCAAAGAGGGACTTGATGGTGACGAAGAGCACACTGATCTGCTTGACTAAAATGGACAGCACTACCACAAGCCCTGCCAGCGTGGTCATCATCGCCTGATCCTCCCGGCCCGAGCGGATAAGAAGCTGGTTGAGCACCGCGACGATGATGCCGATGGCCGCGATCTTAAAGATCAGGTCGATTTCCATACACATTCCCCTTTCAGAGGCAGAGGATGGCCGCTGCCAGCCCGGCGGCAACGCCCAGTTTATGGCAAAGCTCCAGCTGAGGGCGGGTGCGTTCCTCTGCCTGACGCAAAAATACCCTGAACCGCTCCTGATAAAACGTCAGCCGCTGGCATTCCTGCCCGGCCTCCGCCCGTCCAATGTCCGAAAAGCACTCGATATAGCAGTCCCGCTCCGGGCGGGTCAGCCCGGGCGGCGGGCAAAGAGCCTGAAAGCTCTCGCCCCGGACAGCCCCCTCCCGTTCCAGCCTGCGGAACAGCAGGGTGAGGTCGGTGCGGCGGTAATCGATCTCCTGCCGGACCCGCTGCAAGAGCAGGAGCGTCTCTTCCAGCGCCTCCAGATGCCGCCGGGCGTTCCGGCAGGCCGCATCTCCTGCGCACCAGCCGCAGCCCAGCCAGAACAGTGCCCCGACGATCCGCAGCGTCTTCATGAGAACCGCACCTCTTTCAGCTGGCCCGGCGCGGTGCGGCCCTTCAGCAGTACCGCTGCATGGAGCGCACCGCATTTTTGGAGATACTGCACCTGCGGGCGGCGGGCGGCTTCTTCCCAGCTGGCGGCATGGAGAGTGGCGATGAACTCCACCCCGCTGAACAGCCCCTGTTCGAGGGCATAAAGCTCGTCCATCCCGCCCAGCTCGTCCAGTAATATCACCTGCGGCGAGAGAGTGCGCAGAGCCATCTGCACTGCCTGCCCCTTCGGCACGCCGCTGAGGATGTCGAGAGGCAGGGCCGCTGTTTCCTCCGAGGGGAATATCTCCCGCCGCTCGTCGATGACGGCCACCGCTCTTTCCCGGCTTGCCAATTCTCGCGCGATGCCCCGCAGGAGGGTCGTCTTGCCGCTGTCCGGCTCCCCCATCAGGAGCATCCCCACAAAGCGCTGCTGCAAAATAGCCCGGAGCTTCTGCGGCAGAGGGAACTCCCGGCTGCGGGCCACACGGATGTTGACCGAGCGCAGCTCCTGCAAAACGGCGCTCTGCCCCGGCGGGCAGTAGAACCGCCCGGCCAGCCCGGCGCGGCATCCGCACCCGAGGGTGACATAGCCTGCCGCGATCTCTGTCTCGTAGCTGTGCACCGACCCACTGCAAAGGGTGAGGAAGATCTCCTCCATCTGCAACGGCGTCAGCCGGAGCTTTTGCAGAGCGGGCAGTCCCGCCGGGCAGCAGGGCCTGCCCCCGATGGTCAGCTGCACCCCGCAGCCTACCCGAAGGCGTATCTCATGTACCTGTTCTGCAATGTCCGGCGGCAGGGCGCTCAGAGGCCGCGCCAGCCATGCAGGCAGGGCCTGAACGGCCCGGTAATACTCGTCCATCTCGTTTCTCCTTCCGTCTCGTCGCTTTGGCTTCTTGCTCCTACTGTATGCGGCGGCGGCGCTTTTAGAACGCAAAAAGGCCCACGCAGCGGTTCTCCACTGCGTGGGCCTCTGGGCCTGTTCTGTGTTTATGTTAAGCTTCCGGTTCGTCCCGCAGCATAGCGAGGAATTCCGCTTCCGTCAGCACGGGCACGCCGAGGGTCTGCGCCTTGGTCAGCTTGGAGCCTGCCGCCGCACCGGCTACGACATAGGCCGTTTTCTTGGAGACCGAACCGCTGGCCTTGCCACCGTTCTTGACGATGAGGGCCTCTGCCTCATTGCGAGAGAGGCTCTCAAGGGTGCCGGTGACGACCAGCGTTTTGCCCGCCAGCTTATCCCCTTTCGGCTCGCCCTTCCACGTCATGTTCACGCCAACGTCGGCCAGACGGTGGACAAGGTCGGTAGTGCCGTCCTTGGCGAAGAACTCCACCACGCTCTGCCCCATCACGCCGCCGAAGCCGTCGATCTCGCTGATCGTTTCGATGTCAGCCTCCCGGATGGCTTCCAGCGTGCCGAAGTGCTCGGCCAGCAGGGCGGCGGCCTTGTCTCCGATGTTGCGGATGCCAAAACCGAACAGCAGCTTGTCCAGATTGTTCTGCTTGGAATTTTCGATGGCGTGGAGAAGGTTCGTTGCGCTCTTCTCCTTGAACTTTTCCAGCGTCAGCAGCTGCTCGAGGGTCAGGTCATAGAGGTCTGCCGCCGAGTGGACAAGGCCCTTGTCCACCAGCTGGGTCGCCACCGCCGTGCCCAGACCGTCGATGTCCATGGCGTCGCGGGAGGCAAAATGGATGATGTTGCGCAGAGATTGGGCCGGGCACTCGGGGTTGACGCAGCGCAGGGCGGCTTCGTCCTCAAGATGGACGACCGGTGCCCCGCAGGACGGGCAGACTTCCGGCATCTGGTAGGGCGCGGCATCCTCCGGGTGGTGGACGACGCCGATGACCTCCGGGATGATGTCGCCGGCCTTCCGCACCTGAATGGTGTCACCGATGCAAAGCCCGAACTGGCGGATGAAGTCCTCGTTGTGGAGGGTCGCACGGGCCACCGTCGTACCGGCAAGAAAGACGGGGTCGAAGCAGGCCGTCGGGGTCAGCACGCCGGTGCGGCCCACAGCCACCTCGATGCTGCGCAGGGTCGTCTCCTTGACCTCGGGCGGGTACTTGAAGGCGATGGCCCACCGGGGGAATTTGTTGGTAGAACCCATCTGCGCGCGCTGGGCGAAATCATTGACCTTGATGACCGCACCGTCCATGTCGAAATCGAGCTTTGAGCGATTCTGTCCGATCTGCTCGATCTCCCGGATGGCATCCTCGATGTCGTGGACGACATGGTAGCGGGGCGAGACCGGAAGGCCGAGACTCTTGAGGTAATCGAGGCTCTCTGCGTGGGTGGACAGCTCCTTGCCCCGCACCTGCTGGACATTGAATACAAAGATCGAGAGGCCCCGGCTCCCGGTGATCTTCGCGTCCTTCTGGCGTAGCGAACCGGCAGCGGCGTTGCGGGGGTTCTTGAAGGGAGCGGCGCCCTGCAATTCCTGCTCGGCACAGAGATGCCGGAACGCCTCGTGGGGCATATAGACCTCGCCGCGCACCTCGAGAAACTCGGGGGCATTCTTCAGCTTCTTCGGGATTTTTTTGATGGCCCGGACATTGGCAGTGACATCCTCGCCCACCACGCCGTCGCCTCGGGTGGAAGCACGCACCAGCTCCCCGTTCTCGTACTCGAGGCTGCACGAAAGACCGTCGATCTTGATCTCGACCACATACTCCGGTTCAATGCCTGCATCCCGCACTCTGCGGTCAAAATCACGCAGTTCATCGTAGGAAAATGCATCCAGCAGGCTCTCCATCTTGACCGCATGGGTCACTTTCTGGAAGCGACCGCTGGGCGTTCCGCCGACGTGCTGGGTGGGCGAAGCGGCCGTGACCAGCTCGGGGTACTGCGCTTCCAGCTCCTTCAGCTCCCGGGTCAGGGCGTCGTATTCGAAGTCCTCCAGCTCGGGGGCATCCTGATCGTAATAAAGGCGGTTATTCTTCTCGATAACAGCGCGCAGTTCCTCGACGCGCTTTCTGGCTTGTTCCAGTTCCACAGTTCCACTCTCCTGCCTGACACGGCATCACGCCCGCGTCTTATTTCTCATGCGATAGTATACCACAAAACGGGGCATTTCGTAAACGAAAAAACAGAGCTGCCCTCCCCTTTTGCGGGGAAATGCAGCCCTGCAGTATTCTTGCTTTTTAGATGGAGATGGTATTGCAGACGTCCACGAGGACCGGGTCGATGCTCTTGGTCATCTCGAGCGCCTCGTCCACGGGGTAGTCCACCAGCTGTTCACCCTTCATGCCGACGATGCGGTTGTACTTGCCCTGCTCGAGCAGGCAGACAGCGTGGTAGCCCATTGCAGAAGCATTCACGCGGTCGCGGAGCGTGGGAGAGCCGCCGCGCTGGACATGGCCCAGAATGGTGGCGCGAGTGTCGATGCCGGTGCGGGCCTGGATCTCGTTGGCGATCTCCTGCGAGTGGCCGATGCCCTCGGCGACGATGACGATAAAGTGGCGCTTGCCGGTGCGCTGGGTCTCGACGATCTTGTCGAGGATGTCGCGCTGCATATCAAATTCCTTCTCCGGCAGCAGCACAGCCATAGCACCGGAGGCGATGGCGACGTTCAAGGCGATGTAGCCTGCGTTGCGGCCCATGACCTCGACGACGCTGCAACGGTCGTGGCTCTGGGTGGTGTCGCGCAGCTTATCGATCATCTCGAGCGCGGTGTTCATCGCCGTATCATAGCCGATGGTGTAGTCGGTGCAGGCAATATCGTTGTCGATGGTGCCGGGCAGGCCGATCATCGGGATGCCGCGGTGTGCCAGCTCACGGGCGCCGCGGTAGGAGCCGTCGCCGCCGATGACCACCAGCGCATCGATGCCCAGCTCGCGGCACTTGGCTGCACCCTTATCCTGACCCTCTTTGGTCTTGAACTCAAGGCAGCGTGCGGTGTAAAGGATGGTGCCGCCGGCAGAGATGATGTTCGAGACGCTGCGCAGGTTCATTTCGAAGCACTCACCGTTCAGCAGGCCGTTGTAGCCGCGCTGGATGCCGATCATGCGGAAGCCCTTGTGCAGGCCGGTACGGACCACGGCACGGACAGCTGCGTTCATACCGGGGGCGTCGCCGCCGCTGGTCAGAACACCGATCGTCTTGATTTGCTTTTCCATAGAGAGATTCCCTCCAATTTGTTTCTTCACATACCACTCGGGGCGTGCGCATCCCCTTCTTCCACAGATGCGGCCCGGTTCGATGCAACATATTTGCTATGGCTTGCCTTAGACAATTATATCACAAAGTCAGCCATTTGGAAACAGCGTGCTTGTAAAGATTGGTGCACAGAAATGTCATTTTGTTGCAACATTGTGCTCGCCAAGCAGGCGCTTCAGCTCCTGAAACAGCAGCGGGTGGCCCGAAGCATACAGCCTCCGGGGTGCGGCAAGCTTCTGCCTGACGTCCTCGAGATAGAAAATGACTGGCATATCGCCATCGAATATCTCAAGAAGATTGATGACCTTCGCGTACTCCGGGCAGCTGCGGGACGGCAGACGGATATAGAGCCTTTGGGCAGCATCCCGCATGAGGTTCGGGCGGTTGGCCTGCGGACGCTTGGGGTCATAGCCCTCGATGGGCAGGATGCTCTCCGCCATCAGCTTGGACGGCTCATCCTCCCGCACCGAGAGACGGCCTTCGATGACCACGACGGCGTTCTCTTTGAGCGCGTCACGGAAGGTATCCAGAACCCGCGGGAAGACGATGATCTCCATCGTGCCGGTCAGATCTTCCACGCTGGTAAAGGCCATCATGGTGTTGGATTTGGTGGTCATCATCCGGTTTTTGACGATGGTACACACGATACGGACGTGATCGCCGTCCAGCCTATGGGCATCCTCGCCGGTAAGCTCCTTGATGCTGTTGGAGGCAAAGCGGGCCGACTGCTCCCGGTAGGCATCCAGCGGATGACCAGACAGATAGAGTCCGCTGACCTCTTTTTCCTGCTGAAGCAGCTCGGTGTGGCTGTACTCCGGGAACGGCTTGATCTCGTAGCTGTCATCAGCAGCTTCCGCTTCGCCGCTCATCACCGAGAACAGGTCGAGCTGCCCTTCGAGGTTGCGGCGGGAGTCGCTCTCCACGCTCTTGATGATGCCGTCCACGGCCTCCACAAGGCTGTGGCGGTTGATGCCCATGCCGTCGAACGCACCCGCCTTGATGAGGCACTCCACGGCCCGGCGGTTCAGCTCGGTGCCGTGCATCCGCTTGCAGAAATCGTAGAGGCTTGCGTAGGGCTTTTCCTTCCGCTCCTCCACGACCCGCTCGATGAGGTTGCGACCCACATTCTTGACGGCGTTCAGGCCGAAGCGGATCTTGCCGTCATCCGCCGTGAATCCGCCGTTCGAGATGTTCACGTCCGGCGGAAGCACCTTGATGCCAAGGCGGGCGCACTCACCCGAATACTCAATGACTTTGTCGGTATTGTCCAGCACGCTGGTGAGCAATGCGGCCATAAACTCGCTGGGGTAATGACACTTGAGGTAGGCCGTCTGGAATGCGACGTAGGCATAACAGGCCGCATGGCTCTTGTTGAATGCGTAGGAAGCAAAGCTCGACATCTCATCGTAGATCTCATTGGCGACTTTTTCGGAGATGCCGTTGGCGACGCAGCCCGGGCACTCGTGGCCCGGCTCGGTACAGCCATGGACAAAATGCTCCCGCTCTGCCTCCATCACGGCGTGCTTCTTTTTGCTCATGGCGCGGCGGACATTGTCAGCCTGTCCGAAGGAGAAGCCCGCCAGTTCGCGGAAGATCTGCATGACCTGCTCCTGATAGACGATACATCCATTGGTCACGTCGAGGATGTGCGCCAGCTGGGGTGTCTTATAGCTGATCTTGTCCGGCTCGTGGCGGTTGCGCAGATAGGTGGGGATGGAGTCCATCGGGCCGGGGCGGTAAAGACTGATGAGAGCGATGACATCTTCAAGGTTCTGCGGCTGCAGACCCACCAGCACCTGCTTCATGCCCGAGGATTCAAGCTGGAACACGCCCTCCGTCTCACCCTGTCCCAGCATCTTATACGTCGCCGCATCGTCGTAATCCAGCTTCCGGATGGAGAAGGAGGGGTCTTTTTTCTGGACGGCCAGCTCGGCGTCCCGGATGACCGTCAGGGTGCGCAGGCCAAGGAAGTCCATCTTCAGCAGACCCAGCTCTTCG